>NZ_JBXWRP010000001.1:0-732501 GCF_059612945.1 Ruegeria sp. BHSC276
AGGGATGATTTCTGGACTGGTTTTGAAATAGCGAAACGGCGATCGTTGGGTCATGGTGCGACGCTACAAAACCGCCCTTCCCGCCTCAAGGCAGTTTGCTTTGACAGTGCCCTTTCGCGGCTTTGCGCACTTTTTCGATGGTCTTGGCAGAGGCCGAGGCACCGGGCGTGAACACCCGGCTGACCGCCGACTGGCTTACACCAGCAAGGCGGGCAACTTCTGCCGATGTGACTTTCTGCGCAACCATCAATCTGCCGTCCAACCTCCATCGACCATCAGGGCCGTGCCAGTCACCAGATTTGATGCATCCGAAGCCAGATAGACCACTGCCCCCATGATGTCCTCAATCTCTCCAGGACGGCCCAGCTTGATCTTGTCCAGAATCCAGGCGCGTTTGTCCGGGTCGTCGAAGGTGGATCTGGTCAGCTCGGTCAGAATGAAGGTGGGGCAGATGGTGTTGATGCGGATCTTAGCCGATCCGAACTCCAGCGCCATCGCCTTGGTGAACCCTTCGACCGCGAATTTCGACGCGCAATAAACGGCGCGTTCTCGTCCGCCAACGTGGCCCATCTGGCTGGATATGTTGATCAGCGAGCCGGGGCGACCGGCTTCCAGCAAGCCTTTTGCAACGGCTTGGGTCAGGAAATAGGCGCCTTTGACATTTACCCCCATGACTGCATCGAAATCATCGGGCTGTGTGTCCACGGCCTTGCCGTGACGGGCAAGCCCGGCCGAGTTCAGCAGAATATCGAACGGCCCGTTCTGCGCCACGGCCTCAGCAGTTGCCGCCACGTCCGAAACATCCAGTTCCAGAATCTCGGCAGACCACCCCTGCGCCGACATATCCTGCGCAATATCCTGCAGTGCGCCAGTACGGCGCGCCGCCAAAGTGACCTCAGCACCGTGTTCCGCCAGCGCCACGGCACAGGCCATGCCGATGCCCGACGAGGCTCCGGCGACCAGTGCGCGCTTGCCGCTCAGGTCGAAACTGGGGGTGCTGGGGAATTGGGGCATATCAGACCTCGCCAACCGGGAACGGAATCGTGCCCTGAACGCGAACCTTGTTGAACTCGCGCAGGCGGGCAAAGACATCTACGCCCAGTTGGCGGTAGGCATCCAGCAGGTCGACCATGACCCAGTTCTCGCGGATCAGACCATTTTCCAGCCGCCAGAAATCCAGCGATCTCATGGTGATCTTCTTGCCCGACGGCGCAATGCCCATCCAGCCGTCATGGGTGACGGTCTGGATCATGTTCGGCCACCCGGTGACGGCGGCATAGTCGCCGTCGCCAAAGAAATGGTAGGTGATATCTTCGATGTATTTACCGCGGTCAGGCATGCCGTTCAGGAAAGGTATCTGGTGCCAGTTGCGGAACCCTGCGATCCCACGCCCGGTGCCGATCCCGGCGGGGCCGTACCAGTTCATGCGCGGATGCCAGAACCGCTCCATCTCCATCACTTCAGGCCCACCCTGGCTGGGGTGTTTCTTCAGGTGGTTCAGCATCTCGACGATATGATTGCACGAGGCCTGAGATTTCGCCTCATCCCACGGTCCGGGCACGATGCCGTCCAGAGTCGCCGGGCCGGGAATGCAGAATTCCAGCCCCAGCGACGGGGCCATCGGCCAGGCCTTAGCCTGCATCATCACTTCGGGGATGTCCCAAAGCGTCTGGATCTCGACAACCTTGCCATTTTCGAAGCGGTAAAACTCGTGGAACCGCATATGGGTCAGATGCCCAGTCGGCGGGATGTCCAGCCAGGGGGCGACGAAGGTACCAACGTAGTGGCCGCCGCAGCCGACCCAGTCGTTGCCATGCTCGGTCGGCCCGCCCATGACGATCCAGTCGCGGCGTTCCAGATCCGGCATGGATGTCAGCAGCGGCGCATAACAGGTGTCGTAGAGTTCCTGCGGCCCGGTCAGGTCGCCGAACGGATGCGGCATGTGGATGACGGCGTCAGTCGCAATCACCGCCTGCAGCGCGGCGCGGACGCCGGCCTCGTCAAAGTTGTACATGGCCTCGCGCAAGGGTGCGATCAGGGCCTTATGGGTAGAATGTGTGTCCATTGCGAAATCTCGCATTGTGTTATCTGCTTCTCATTCAAAATCCGTGACGCCCGGGCGAACCCGGGCGCAATTTTCGTGACGGTCTGCCCTGCGTCTACGAGGACGCGTCCGCAGCCTCGCGATAAGGCGCGCCTTCGCCGTAGGGCACGTTGATGCCGCCAAAGCGCCGGACGCGGATGTTGCATTGCTCGGCATGGCCGACAAAGCCTTCCAGCATGCACAGGCGCGAGCCGTATTCGCCGATCAGCGTCGTCGCCTCGTCGGTGACGACTTTCTGGTAGCTGTGCGTTTTCATGAACTTGCCGACCCAGAGCCCGCCGGTATAGCGCCCGGCCTTTTTGGTCGGCAGCGTGTGGTTAGTACCGATCACTTTGTCGCCGTTGGCCACGTTGGTGCGCGGACCCAGGAACAGCGCCCCGTAGCAGGTCATGTTGTCCAGGAACCAGTCGTCGCGGTCGGTCATGACCTGAACGTGCTCGGAGGCGATGTCATCCGCAACCTGCAACATCTCGTCATAGGTGTCGCAGACGATGATCTCGCCGTATTCATCCCAGCTGACCTTGGCGGTGCCCGCGGTGGGCAGGATGCCCAGGATACGGTCGATCTCGCTCAGCGTGTCTTCGGCCAGCTTGCGCGAGTTGGTGACCAGAACGCAGGGGCTGTTATAGCCATGCTCGGCCTGACCCAGCAGGTCGGTGGCGCAAAGCTCGGCATCGGCTGCGGTTTCATCGGCGATCACCATGGTCTCGGTCGGGCCGGCGAACAGGTCGATGCCGACGCGGCCGAACAGTTGGCGCTTGGCTTCGGCCACAAAGGCGTTGCCGGGGCCGACCAGCATGTGAACCGGATCGATGGTCTCGGTCCCGATCGCCATGGCGCCGATGGCCTGAATGCCGCCCATGACATAGATCTCATGCGCGCCGCCCAGATGCATCGCCGCGATCACGGCCGCGTTCGGTTTGCCCTGAAACGGTGGGGTGCAGGCGATGATGCGCGGCACACCGGCCACCTTGGCGGTCGCCACGGACATATGCGCCGAGGCCACCATCGGGAACTTGCCACCGGGCACATAGCAGCCAACCGACTGCACCGGAATGTTCTTGTGACCCAGGATCACGCCGGGCATCGTTTCGACCTCGATATCCAGCATCGAGTCGCGCTGCGCCTGCGCAAAGTTCATCACCTGCTTCTGAGCAAACTTGATGTCGGCCAGTTCGCGCTCGGACAGCGAAGCGATCAGCTCGTCGATCTGTTCCTGGCTCAGGCGGAAGCTTTCCGGCGAGTAATTGTCGAACTTCTCCGACAGTTCGCGCACTGCCGTGTCGCCACGGGTTTCGATGTCTTTCAGCGTCGCTTCAACGACGGCGCGGGTTTTGGCATCGTCCTCGGCCCGGTCGGCCTCGGGTTTGCCGCGTTTCAGATATTCGATAGCCATTGTCCTAATCCTCAGTTGTCGGGCCGGGGCGGAGTCTTTTCTCCCCGGTCGAATGTTTCCCAGCCTTCGCCGTTAAATAGGTCCACGCCCAGTTGAGCGGCGACATGGGCGAAATCGACATTCACCCAGTTGTCGACAATCTTGCCGTCGACGACTTTCCAGAAATCCATATAGCGGATCTCGACCCGCTTGCCGGTGGGCGCGATGCCCAGGAATTCACCGGAATGGGTTGCCTCTTGCCGGCCAAAGGCCGCAGCCCATTCGCTCATGTAAAGCCGGGCCTCGTCGATGCAGGTCTTGTCGGAAAACGCAGCCTGGAATGGGCGCTGCCAGTTTTCCTGAAATTCTTTGAGCCCGGTCTTGGTGCCGCAGCCCTGGTTGCCCATCCAACGGAACCCTGCCGCGAAGAACCTGCCAATGTCGTCAATGCGGTGGTCGTTCAGCCCATCGACCATCCCTTCGATCACCGCGCGGGTCTGGTCGGTTTTGCTCATGTCCGTGTCGCGTGTTAGCGCGGCCTGTTCGGGGCGGGAACCCTTCATGTCTCTATTCCTTTTCCGGTTGCCAAGAGTTTTTCTGTGTGGACGGGGAGGGTTAATCGGCCGTCAGAAAATCCCTTGGCATCCGGTTGAGCGCCGGGTGGCGCCCAACTGCGTTATGTCTTGCAGATGCACTCATCAGCCCTTGACCGCCCCTGCCGTCAGACCGCTGACGATCTGGCGCTGGAAGAACAGGATCAGGACAAACAGTGGTGCGGTGGCCGAAACCACGGCCGCGACCGCGTACATGACCTTGCCTTCAACCTGGGTGGTGCCCATAAAGCTGTTGATGGCGGGAATGATGGTCTCGTTCTCTTCACTCAGAAGCATCACGGCCACGGTAAAGTCGTTGTAGGCCAGCAGGAAACTGAACAGACCGGTGGTAATCACGCCGGGCCACATGACCGGGACGATTACATGCCGGAAGGCCTGGAACCGGGTGCAGCCATCGACCATGGCACTTTCGTCCATGTCCTTGGGGATGTTCTTGAAGAACGAGTGAAGCATCCACAGGGTAAAGGGTTGATTGATAGCCACAAGCACGATGATGGTTGTCGGCAGGATGCCCCAAACATTCCATTCAAAGAACCACAGCAAATAGCCCGAGACCAGTGTCATATGCGGCATAGCGCGGAACACAAGTGCGGCCATCAGGATCCAGAAGGCATAGCGGAAACCGGACCGCGCCAAGGCATACCCCCCGAGCGTTCCGAAGGTCAGCGAGATGAGCACAGTGAAGAAAACCACGATGCCGGTGTTCTTGAAGTTGAACCAGAAATCTTCCAGAACCCATGCCCCGTGATAGCCGGCACCGGTAAAGGCACTGCCGGTTTGCTCAATCGTGTTGGCACCGGTCAGGGCGTTCATCCAGTCGGCCTTGGACAAGAAGTCGGCCTGTACCTTGAAGCTGCCCCAGAAGGTCCAGAAGAACGGGAAGGCGGCAATTATCAGCCAGAGGGCCACGAAGCCGTAAGAGAACAGCTTTAGCGGGGTCATGCGGGATTGTGCTTTGGTCGCCATGTCGTGTCCTCAGTGAGATTTACGGGTGAAGTCGCGCCAGGTGCGAACAAGCACCGGTGACATCAGGATCAACGCAAGGATGATGGTAATCAGCGAGGTTGCACCTGCTGACGCATAGAGCGGATTGCCACTTTCGCGCAGGTCGTTGAAGATGATCCAGCTTAGCGACTGTGCATGGGCTTCGGCCTTGAAGCTGACGATCGGCTCAAAAACCCGGAAGTTGTCCATGATCAGCATGAGCGTCACAAACGAAACCAGCGGCATCAGGTGTGGAACGATCACGTGGATCAAGCGCTGCCACTTCGTCGCGCCATCGATCTGTGCCGCTTCCATCGTATCATCTGGGACGGTTTGCAGACCTGCGTAGAAGGTGATGAAACTGAACGGCAGGGTATGCCACACGCCGTAGACCATCAGCATTGTCCATGTCAACGCCGTCGACGCCTTCAGGCTCAGAGACGGGTCATTGAATATGCGCTGAATGGTGGCGCCGATAACACCGTCGCCATCGACCATCCAGAACAGGATCAACGAGCCAACCAGCGGCGTAACGAGAAACGGCAGAAGCGAAATGAAAATCGCAACTCCTTTGAGCGCACGCGGCAGGTTGTTGACACCTACAGCAATTGCCAACCCAAGGGCCAAAACCAGCGGCGTGACAATAAAGGTGTACGCCAATGTAAATGTCAGGGCGCTGTAGAATGGCAGGTTGTACACCTTAGCCCAGAAATCACCGAAACTGTCAGAATTCGCCCACGCTTCTCCGATCTCTGCAAATGCCAGGTGCGAACGGTTGGTGTATGTGCCCAGACCATTGAACCGGCCTAGCGGTTGTTCTTCCTGCAGCTTGGCAGTGGCCTCGGTATCGACCGACGTGGTTGGCGTGCATCCAAATGGACCACAGCTTTCGGAAACCACCAGAACCTGCTCGTGTTCGACGAAAAGCGATTGAACAAAGACAGAGACGATCGGCAGCGCAATGAATAAGATCATTGCGGAAAGCGTCGGCAGAATGAACCAGAAAAAGGTGCGGTGCTTCATAGCGTGCGTCCCAGTCTAAAGTCCGGAAAAAGATGAGGGGGCCAAGTAAGCCCCCTCCAGTCGGGGAGTGTTATTCGAGGAAGCCGGCTTCTTTGGCCGAGGTCCGGTAGGCGGATTCGACATCCGCCAGCGCCTGTTCAGCGCTCTCGTCACCCTTCAGGAAATCCGTCAGTTCCGAGCCGAGCGCCGCATGCAGCAGACCCATTTGCGGAATCATCGGGTAGGGCTTGGCACCTCCCTGTACGGTTGCCGCAACACCCGCCGCCGCCGGTCCGGGCTTGAACCCTTCAAGCAGCCAGACTGCATCATCGTTGTTCGCAGCCACCATTTCCGGGTTCAGGGCACTGATCAGCGCAGCAAAGGTTGCTTCGGCTTCTTCGTCCGACACGTTGGATGCGATGGTGATACCGTCCCACCACAGCGTGGCTGCAGGGATCGATCCGCCACCTACTGTTGGCGCAGCAGACAGAACCGTGTTCGAGGTCACTTCTTCGGTAGACCCTTCGTCATCCAGAATCGGTGCACCACGCGAACCCCACATGACAGCCAGAGCCGCCTGGCCGGATTCCCACAGGCCCTGCGTTTCGTTCGACGCGTGGGTCAAGTGGTCAGGGTGGGCGTATTCCACCAGGGCCTTCATAGTTTCCAGCGCGGCCACACCCTTTTCGTTATTGATCGAAGGTTCAGCAGAACCAGGCTCAAAGAACTCACCGCCATGACCCAGATAGATCATGTTGAATACTTCTCCCACGTTCCAACCGGTCTGGAGGTTCATCGCGATCGGATGCTCCATGATACCGGCGGCGCGGATTTTCTCGGCGGCTTCGATAACTTCTTCATAAGTCGCCGGAATGCCGTCTACACCGGCCTGTTCCAGGATATCCTTGCGCGAGAACAGGTGCTGCGAGTTGGCCATGAAGGCCACGGCCATAACGTTGCCATCAATGGTGATCAGCAGGTTCGGCGGGATGCTGTCCTTGTATTTCTCAACCAGATCGTTCAGCGGGCGCACCAGACCGTCGTTCATCAGCTGGGTCAGCGTCGAGTTGGCTAGGATCACCGATGTATATTCCGACGGGTTCGGTGTCAGAGCGGCGTTCATGATTGAGCGCGCTTCGGTGGTGTGGTTGGTGTTGAATTCAGCTGCAGCCCCACCGCAATTGGCTTCGGCGGCTCCCGCAACTGCGTGGATTGCCGGGAAGTCGCTGGCGAGAATTCGAATGGATTGACCTTCCGGCCCGCAGTCGGCGGCGTAGGCTGCCGAACCCATCAGGCCCACAAGGGCGGTTGCTGTAGCGATTTTTCTAAGGAACATTTCTGTCTCCCTGTTTTTCTGAGTTTTTTGAGTGCGTGGCCCGTTCACGCATGAGTTTCTAACGCCGGGGTTTGTCCCCGATCATAAAGCGGGGCTGTGTTCAGATCCGGGCACCGGTCTTGCCGTCAAACAGATGGCAGATTTCAGCTGGAACCGAGATTGAAACCATGTCGTCGATCTCTGCTCGGAAATTCTTGTCCGCTTTCACCGATACCAGGGCACCACCGACGCGAACCGAAATCATTGTGGCGTCGCCCAGCAATTCCTGCGTGTAGATAGGAGCGTTGATCTGCCCCTGCCCTTCCACGGCAAGATCGGCATCTTCGGCACGGAAACCCAATGTCATCGCACCATCCGGTGCGCTCAGACCAGAGATTTCGACGTTCTTAGCCGTGAAAACACCGTTCCGAACCTCACCTTCCATCAGGTTCATGGCCGGGTTGCCGATAAAGCTGGCCACAAAGGTGTTAGCCGGGGTGTCGTAAATCTCGGTCGGGCTGCCAACCTGCTGCACAACACCACTCTTCATTACCACCACACGGTCGGCCAGCGTCATCGCCTCAATCTGGTCGTGCGTCACGTAGATCGTGGTCACCGCCAGTTCATGGCTGAGGTTCTTGATCTGCGCACGGGTCGACAAGCGCAGCTTTGCGTCGAGGTTCGACAGCGGCTCATCCATTAGGAATACATTCGGTTCCCGCACGATGGCACGGGCCAACGCAACACGTTGGCGCTGACCGCCCGACAATTCTGCGGGCTTGCGGTGCAGGAAGTCGTCCAGTTCGACCATAGCCGATGCGCGTCGCACTTTTTCGTCATGCGTGGCGGGGTCGATGCCGCGAACCTTCAACGGGAACCGGATGTTCTCGTAAACGTTCATGTTCGGATACAGAGCGTAAGATTGGAATACCATCGCGACGTCACGATCCTTGGGCTCCATGTCGTTGACACGGGCGCCGTCGATCAGGATGTCACCCTCACTGGCATCTTCCAGACCCGCGATCATACGCATCGTCGTGGTTTTGCCGCAGCCTGATGGACCAAGTAGAACCAGAAACTCTTTGTCGGAAATCGTCAGGTCGAAATTGTCGACCCCAACAAACGAACCCCAACGCTTTCCAACGTTGCGAAGTTGAATCTCGGCCATTGAGTCCCTCCCTGATGGGTCGCCGTGCATACGTATGCAAAGAGACTAGACGAAGGCCGATATTCAGTATAATGAAATCGTTCTATGGTAGATATAAACAAAATTAATTTAAGATTGATCGATACAACGGTGCTGTTGATCTTCCTCAGCCTTATGCGGCATCGCAAAGCAACAGAGGTTGCACGCGAGATGGGATTGACCCAACCGGCTGTCAGCCATGCCTTGAAACGACTTCGCATGCTCTATGAGGATCCGCTTTTTCTGCGCCGCGCGCACGGGCTCGAACCGACATCGCTGGCGCATGAATTGGAACCCAAAATTCGCAGGATTGTACGGCTGCTTTCAGAAACGCTCGAAGACCCGGAAAAATTCGACCCACTTTCCACTGCGACCGACCTTAGGATCGGCGCGTTCGATTACGAACTGACGAGTGTGATACCAAAACTTGTTGCCGAAATGCGCAACCTCAGCCCAAACATTGATGTACAGGCCTATCCATTCGTCTATAGCGAGGCGCTCGACGCTCTTGTGCATGGACAGATCGACCTCGCCATTGGATACTTTGATATTCCACAAAAAAGCGAGGCGTCTTTTGTTGTCGAGGACCTCTATACAGAGCACTACGTTCTGGCTGGTCGCCGCGACCACCCTCTGTTGACTGCAAACCCGACACTCGATGACATGGCGCAAGTGGACCACCTGCTTGTGTCGCCCCACGGTCTGATCAGAAACAGGGTGGACGAAGCGTTGCGAATTCGAGGCTACAAAAGAAATATTCGCACGGTCGTTCCCTCGCTTTTTTCGGCGCTCTCGATCATCGAAAGATCGGATCTTGTCGTAACGCTGCCCGAGCATGTCGCCCAAACCAATGGACAACGTTTCGATATCGTCCACAGACCATTGCCGATTGAGGTCGGCGGTTTTCAACTGCAAGCTGTTCGACACGCACGCAATGCCAACAGTCCGCTCCACTTTTGGCTGCTCGAAAACTTGCGCCGGGTTGCGTCCCTTTAGGTGTTCGGGACTGCGACCAGAACAGCCCTATCCTACCGCCTGAACATGCGTGGTTCGACTGTACCTGAATTCACAAGTGCGTGGCCTTCGTCTGCGAATGTACTGGACATGAAAGGTTTGGATCGACCAGTACACATGCTGCAAACAGGCGAAAAACTCGGGAAACAGCTGTGAGCTTTCAGGAAGAAAAACAAGTCGTTCGAGACCTTTATACTATACTGGACGGTACTTCTCCGGATCGAATCAGATCGATACTTTCCGAAGTAATGACACCCGATGCGCTGTGGCGCGGGTTCCATCCGTTTGGCGAATTGACCGGACCGGACGCACTGGCTGAAAAATTCTGGACGCCGCTGCGCCTGTCACTGACACGGATGCAACGGCGGCAGGACGTCTTCTTTGCAGGGCGCAACGAGTTGGACGGGTTCACAGGCACCTGGGTAGTATCGATGGGTCACTTAATGGGCCTCTTTGATCGGCCCTGGCTGGGCATCGCGCCTACCGGAAAGATGACTTTTCTGCGGTATTGCGAGTTCAACAAGGTCGAAAATGGCCGCATCGTGGAAACCGCGATGTATTTCGACATTCCGCACCTGATGATGCAGGCAGGGCTCAACCCCTTCCCGCCGCAAACAGCGGCGCATCTGGTACAGCCCGGCCCGCTGACCCACAACGGATTGCTATACGATGATGCACCTGAGGCTGAGGGTCAGGCCACGCTTGCCGCCATAAATGCCATGATCGGCGATTTGGGTACCTGGCAGTCGGGTCTTTCGATCGAAGATGAACTCACACAAACCTGGCATGACGACATGATCTGGTGGGGCCCCGCAGGGATCGGTGCAACCTACACGATCGAACGCTACGCTAAACAGCATTCTGGCCCATTCCGCGCATCCTTCACGGACCGTTCAAAGACCAAACACATTTGCCGCATGGCTGAGGGTCATTATGGCGGCTTTTTCGGCTGGCCGAATTTCACCGCCCGCCCGACGGGTGGATTTATGGGCATGCCGGCCACCGACAAGGCCGGTGAATTCCGGGTGATCGACATCTATCGACGCGAGGGCGACAAGCTGGCCGAAAACTGGATCTTCATCGACCTGCTGCATTTCTGGAAGCAACAAGGCGTCGATATTCTGGGACGCATGGCGAAAGTACCACGGACATGACCGGCTGGATCGACGCGCATCACCACCTTTGGGACCTTACAACGGTACACTACCCTTGGCTGATGGCCCGTGGGGTGGAAAGGTTCTTTGGCGACCCGACGCAGATTCAGCGAGACTATATGCTGAGCGAGTTCCGATCCGAATCCGCACCCTGCGGCGTCGTTGCTTCGGTCCATATCCAGGTGGGGGCCGAAAGTGGTCTGGACGAAGCCCGGTGGGTCCAAAGCGTTGCCGATGCCAATCCAGACTGGCCGATGGCGCAGGTTGTGTTCTGCGACCTGACCTCGACCGACCTGCCCAATCAGCTTGACACGTTTCAGGACCTTCCAACTGTGCGTGGCGTGCGCCAGATCGTTGGCCGGGCACCCGGAGAGGACGTGCAGACAGGTACCAATCTTTTGCTGGACGATCCGCGATTTCTGGTCGGACTGCAGGAGGCCGGACGGCGCGGTCTCAGATTTGATCTGCAGCTCATTCCTGAGTTGTTGGAGAAAACGGCAGGGGTATTGGCGCAGGCTCCGGATACAAAAATTGCCCTGTGTCACGCAGGCTCACCGCATGACCGCAGCCCGGCGGGCCTGAACGACTGGGCTCAGAGACTGTGCGCGATGTCCAATCTACCGCATGTCTCGTGCAAGCTCTCCGGTCTAGGCATGTTCGATCACAAATGGACGCCAGACAGTATTCGCCCGATCATCGAAGTCTGTCTTGAACAATTCGGACCCAAGAGGGTCATGTTTGGCTCAAACTTCCCGGTCGACAAGCTCTACGGCGATTACGCCTCTCTGATGCAGGCTTACCTTGATCTGGTGCCAACTGAGGCGCATTCGGCAGTGTTCCGTCAGACCGCAGCACGTTTCTATGATCTTGAGGTGCCACAAGATTGATGTTCACGTTTGAAACCACAGTGAATCCTGAATGGATCGACTACAACGGCCATATGTAAGACGCCTGTTACGGGTTGGTATTCAGCCACGCCGTCGATGCGATGCAGGATGAGGTCGGATTCGATGCAGAGTATCGCGCGCGCACCGGGTGCACGATTTACCTGCTTGAAGACCACAAATATTATCTGAAGGAAGTGAAGGAAGCCGACCATCTTCGCATTGAAACGCGAGTTTTGAATTGTGATGAAAAGCGCTTTCACTTGCATATGGAAATGCTCAGAGACGGTGATCTCGCGGCGGTCGTTGAATTCATAGAGCTTCACGTCCGGCAAAAGCCAAGCCCTCATGCGGCACCGATACCGGATGAGATTCTGCAGCGTTTGCAGACAGCGACGCTGCCGTCTGGCGATGCGGCAGAACTAAAGCACCGTTCACGTTCGATGACGATCGCACGCAACTCACGCTAAACTTGATACCAACACAAGTGATTGAATAACCCTCCTCCACCGGAATGGTCAGAAACGTAAGAACCACGCGGCGAACAAGCGACAGTCCCGGGCGAGACCCCGTGGAATATGCACGGAACGAGGACAGCCACATAAGGCGATGCCAACTTGATTACGTGTAAGCAGCCAAGCGGAAGCCTGCCTGAAGAAAGGCGTCTGAAGTCGCCAAGACAGTATCTTCAGACTGACGTTGCTTTGCGTCTGGCAGGGCAAGTCCGCAAGCAAGTATTACTTTGCGGCCATGACCTCCACTTCGACTTTGAACTCTTCGCGCGTGAACCCTGAAACGATCACCAAGGTTGAGCTTGGAACCCGCCCGGTTCCGGCCAGAAATTCGTCCCGTGCACGCATGTAATCAGCCATATGTTCGCGGCTGGTTACGTAAGCTGAAATATGGGCGACGTCGGAGGGCTCCATCTTTCCATCGCGCAGAATTTCGCGGATGCTTTCGAAACAAATCACGGCCTGTTCATAGCAACTTTCGGGGATCGAATCATCGGCCCGTATGCCGAGCTGACCAGAGGTGACAACCAATCGTTTGCCAGCCGGTATCTCGGTGCCATGGACGTAATTGCCAAATGGCGGTCGAATAGAGGTTGGTGTTAAGGTTCTCATTTTGTTGCTCAATTTTCGATCACACAAAAGGCTTGCAAGATAGCTATGAGTTTGCAAGCCTTAAGAAACTCTCTGGCACAGATCAATATCAGGGCCACGCAAACCAATTCTCTGAAGGAGGGAGAATATGGCATCGCGTGTCCTATTGGTGCGCCATGGCGATGAGCCTGAAGATGATCGTGTGGTCACCTGGCTGGCTGCAAACGGTTATGAGGCCGTCACACGCAAACCCTTTTCCGGGGACCGTCTGGATGATGTCGGCGAGGTTGCCGCCTCAGTGATCTATGGCGGTCTTTTTGATGTTTTTGAAACATCAAAACACCCCTTCCTGCTTGAGGAAGACCGCTGGATCAGCCAATGCCTGAAACAGGGAATTCCACTTCTGGGCATCTGTCAGGGATGTCAGCAAATTGCCTATCACCTCGGCGCCTGGGCCGGGGCACCGGAAGAAGAGTGCTTCGAGTTCGGATACTACCCGCTTGAGCCCACGGAAGAGGCGGGAAGCTTTCTTGCGAAGCCGCTGGTCGTCACCCAGGCGCATTATCACACCTTTGATCTGCCCGAAGGGGCGGTGCGGCTTGCCGGCAATGCCCAATACCCGAACCAGGCCTTTCGTTATGGCGATAACGTCTACGGCTTTCAATTCCATGCTGAAGTCACGCCAACTGGGTTCCGCCGCTGGCAGGATAGCAAGAAACATGTGTACGGAAGGCCAGGTGTGCAGGATGAGCAGACGCAGAACCGGTTGATGGATGCGCACGATGCGGCGCAGGGGCGTTGGTTCAACGGGTTTCTTGACAGTTTCCTGGGGCGGGCGGC
The DNA here is from genome assembly GCF_059612945.1 of Ruegeria sp. BHSC276. NCBI lineage: Bacteria > Pseudomonadati > Pseudomonadota > Alphaproteobacteria > Rhodobacterales > Roseobacteraceae > Ruegeria > Ruegeria sp. BHSC276. The sequence continues at coordinate 13,576 of NZ_JBXWRP010000001.1, forward strand.
ATGAGTGTTCAAGGTCATTGGGCCGATCTGAAGGCACCTGATTTCGGGGCATTGCCATCTGACACGGTAGCGGTGCTGCCACTGGGCGCGACCGAACAGCATGGTCCGCACCTTCCGCTTTCGGTCGATACTGACCTGACACAAGATGCGGTCGCGCGAATGCTGACTAACCTCAGCGCGGAGCAATCGGTACTGGTGCTACCCGCGCTGACAATCACCAAAAGCAGCGAACACAACCATTTCCCCGGCACTCTGAGCCTTTCTCCTGAAACGCTTTTGGCCGTTCTGCGAGATATCGGCGCTTCGGTGGCGCAGGCCGGGGTTGAGCGTCTGGTCCTGTTCAACGGGCACGGCGGCAATACCGCGTTGTTGCAGGTCGCTGCGCGTGAGTTGCGGATCGACCACAATTTGATTGTGGCGGTGTGTTCGTGGTCCGGTTTCGCCGAAACCGAAGGGCTGTTCGATCCGACCTCCTATGCCGTGGACCTGCATGCCGGCGACAGCGAAACCTCAGCCATGTTAGCGACCCGGCCCGGTCTGGTGGACATGGGCAAGGCGAAGAATTTTCGCACAGCGATGGAAGATTGGCAGCAAGAGTTCAAGTTCATCGGCCTGACCGGCCAGCCAGCCGCCCCCGGGTGGATTGCAGGTGATCTTAACCCCGATGGTGTCTGTGGCGATGCCTCTTCCGCCACTGTGGAAAAAGGCGAGGCGATGCTGGCCTCCGCCGGGCGCAATTTCGCGCTGTTTCTCGCCGAGTTTGCCCGGTTCGACCACAGGAGCAACTCATGAGAGATGCAGTTCCTTCCATCGCACGGTTGCCCGGTGTTCTGGTCCCCATCTCGCTGCTGGCGGACAAGAAGTTCGGTGGGCAGTGCCAAAGCGATTGCCTGGTGGGCGATCTGATAATCCGCGATGGCCGTGTGGTAGGGCTGGAACCTGCCAGCGCATCTCCGACCTGCCTTGTCCTGCCCAAGTTTTCTGAACCGCATGTACATCTTGACAAATGCCACACCATCGACCGGATGGATGGCGTTGGCGGCGGGCTGGCCGAGGCCATTGAGGCCCAGTCGCTGGACCGCGAGAACTGGACCGAAGCTGATATCCGCGCGCGTGCGTGGCGCGGGTTGCAGGAATTACTGAATGCGGGCTGTGCCGCCATTCGCACGCATGTGGATTGGGGCACACCCACCGATCCGGCGGCCACTCCCTTGGCGTGGGGCATCATAGGGGAATTGGCCGAAGACCTGCCTGACGGTATTGTCACGCAACGCGCGGCGCTGACCGATGTGGCCCGAATGACCGAGGATGATTACGCCGCGCTTTGTGCCCGTCAGGTGTCGCAGGCAAATGCGGTCCTGGGCGCGTTTGTTCTGGACCAGCCCAACCGGCGTGAGGGTATCCTCAGCACATTCCGCTTCGCGGAAAAGATTGATGCCGCGCTTGATTTTCACGTCGATGAGGGGCTGGAATCCGGCCTGGGCGGGCTGGAGATGATCGCGGATGCCGCGCTGGAAACCGGGTTTCAGGGCCCTGTGCTGTGCGGTCATGCCTGTAGCCTGATGAACTTTGAAGACCCTGACGTTCAGCGCATCGCTGACAAACTGGCACGGGCCGAAATTTCCGTCGCTGCTTTGCCCGCGACAAACCTCTATCTTCAGGGCCGCAGCGACGGAACACCGGATCGTCGTGGCATCACCCGTATTCGCGAATTGCAGGATGCGGGCGTCAACGTCGTACTGGGTGCCGACAATGTCCGCGACGCCTTCTGCCCGCTGGGCAGCCATAACCCGCTGGCAACCCTTTCGCTGGCCGCTCTGGCGGCGCATCTGGACCCGCCGTTTGGCAGCCATCTTCCAATGATCACCACCAGCGCGCGCCGCGCGCTTGGCCTTGCCCCCGTAACCGTCGATGGGGCCGCAATCGGGGATCTGCAACTGTTCGACGCCCCCTCGGTCACGGCCATTCTGGGCAACGGCAGCTCGCCGCGCCCGTTGGCCGTGGCCTTGCAAGGAGAACAAAAATGGTAGCGAAAACCATGGACCGCACCGAAACCGACTGGGACGCCTTTGCCGCCAGCCTGGCCCCGGTCGAGGTGATCTCGGAACCTGTGCTGGTCAAGAAACGCTCGCGGGATTTCTTCTGGTACAGCCCGCTGCTGAACGCGCAGCTCAGAAAGTGCTTTGGCGATCTGGTCGCGGTCCCAAAGACCACGTCCGAGATGCGTCACTGCCTGCAACGCGCCTATGAGGAAGACCTGCCCGTTACCCTGCGCGGCGGAGGGACCGGGAATTATGGACAGGCGGTACCCCTGAAGGGCGGGTTGATCATCGAATCCACGGCGATGAACAAGATCCTTGAGATAGGTGAAGGATATGTGCGCGCCGAGGCTGGTGCGCTGATGGCGGATGTGAACGCGGCGTTGATGGCGCAGGGCTGGGAAATGACCATGTTCCCGTCGACGCAGGATATCGCCACCATTGGCGGCTTTGTCGCCGGTGGGTCCGCCGGTATCGGCTCGATTGCTAACGGGGCTTTACGCGAAAAGGGCAACATCATCCAGCTCAAGGCGCTGTCGATGGAGGCACACCCGCAGGAGCATAAATTCGACGCCGAAGAGGCGCTACAGATTCACCATGCTTGGGGGTTGAACGGAGTCATCACCGAAGTCACCCTGCGCACCGTGCCGCACCGCGACTGGGTCGGCTGCATGGCGACTTTTGATACTTACCGGGATTGCTATGCCGCAGGTTACGCCCTGGCTTCTGCGTCAGATATCGGCCGAAAACTGGCCAGTACGGTCGAAGCGCGGATCGTCGAATATTTCCCGCGCCTCAAAGGACACATTCGGGAAGGCAAGCATCTGCTGGTCGCGCTGGTTCCGGCCGAGGATATGGAGGCGTTCCGAAAGCTGATCTCGGATCAGGGCGGCCATCTGGACCTTGCGATGACGGATGCAGAACGTCAGGTGGTAAAAATACCGCATGTTTTCGAGTTTGCGTATAACCACACGACATTGCAGGTGCTGAAGGCCGACCGCTCGGCCACCTATCAGCAGATCGGCGTACCCGATCCTGCGGACGCCGATGCGGTTGTCGCCGTGGGTGCCGCTCTTGGCGACGACGTCTGGCAGCACCACGAATTCGCCCTGCTGGACGGCAAGATAGTGGCGTTTGATCTGCCGATCATCTGGTTCAAGGACGAGGCACGGCTGCGCGAGATCGACAGCATCTATAGGCAGCACGACCACAGTGTTGCAGATGCGCATACCTATCACGTCGAAGGCGGCGGGCTGAAGAACGCCGATTATCGCCATCTGGCGTGGAAAAAAAGGATGGACCCCAAGGGACTGCTGAACCCCGGCAAGTCACGGGCCTGGGAAGAGTTCAAGCACCTCTCCGCTGAGGAAATCGAAGCAAAGGCAAAGGGTTAAGAACATGACGACCATTCAGACAAAACCGCTGACACAACAGTTCGGAGTCGAGGTTTCCGGCATTGATCTGGCCGACGTGCGGGCGGACAACCTGTTTCCTGAGTTGCGTGCGCTGTTCGAAGAACATTCCGCCCTGCTGTTTCGCGGGCAGGACGTGAGCGACGAACAGCACATGGCGCTCGCGAAACTGTTCGGCCCGATCGAGGACCGGCAGGCGGATGAACGCAAGCCCGGCGAGAAGTTCGAGGTTCCCAAGGTGTCGAACGTACAGGAAGACGGCACGACCAGTGGCGAAATGGACCTCAAGACGCTGAACCTGAAATCGAACTTCTTGTGGCATTCTGACAGCACGTTTCTGCCCAACCCGGCGCTAACCAATATCCTGATCGGTCGTGTCGTCACCACCGAAGGCGGCGCAACTGAGCTTGCCAGCACCCGGGCTGCTTGGACAGCGATGCCTGAAGAGTTGAAGGAACGCGTTCGCAACCGCGGCATCTGGCACCGCTACAGCCATTCACGGTGCAAGATTTCTCCGGAACTGGCAAGGCTGCCAATGTTCAATAAGTGGCCCGACCAGCACTGGAAGGCCGTATGGCAGAACCCCGTAAACGGACACGAAGCACTGTATATAGCAAGCCATGCCTTCAAGGTCGACGGCTACGACGAGGCCGAAAGCCAGGCGCTTCTGGACGAGTTGATTGCATTCTGTACACAGCCAGAATTCGTCTATTCCCATCAGTGGAAAGTCGGCGATGTTCTGATTTGGGATCAGCGCGCCGTCATGCATCGCGGTACACCCTGGCCCTATGAACAGCCTCGCACACTGTCGAGCATCTGCAGCACGGCCACCGAAGCAGACGGTATCGATCTGATCCGCGTTGCGGGTTGAACCGGAACAACTAAACCCCGCCATGCGGGCGGTCCACCTCACGACCCAGCAGACAGGAAACGTAAATGACGTTTAAAACACACAGCGGCAGCCCACTGCCGGAATTCCTGCCAAAATCGGCGCCGAATTCCGATGCCGATCCGGTAACACGGCGCGAGTTTTTGGCAACCGCCTGCAGCTTCGGCGCGAGCGCAGCAACGGCCTATGCGATGATGGGATTGGCCGCCCCGACCCGCGCGGCCACCGATGCGCAAATGGGCGGCACCGTGCGCATCCAACAGCAACTCGTTACAATGCGCGATCCGCGCAAATTCGATTTCAACTCGCTGGCGACCTTCACACGCGGCTGGCTGGAATATCTGGTCCAGTACAACTCGGACGGTACGTTCACACCGGTCCTGCTGGAGAGTTGGGAAATCAACGACGATGCCACCGAGTATCTTCTGAACGTCCGCAAGGGTGTGAAGTGGAACAATGGCGATAATTTCACCGCTGATGACGTTGCCTTCAACATCGAACGTTTCTGCGACAGCACGGTTGAAGGCAATGCCATGGCGAACAAGTTCGCAGTGATCGTTGATCCGGACAGCGGCAAAATGATGGAGGGCGTTCTGGAGGTTGCGGACAGCCATACCGTTCGCCTGACCCTGCCGCGATCGGATATTTCGCTGATCGCTGGTCTGGCGGACTATCCCGCAGCCATCGTTCACCCAAGTTTCGACGAAGCCAGCATGCTCGACAACGCGATCGGCACGGGCGCTTATCTGCCTGAAAGCTACAGTGTCGGGGACAGTGCCGCATTGGTGCGCAATGAAGGGCATGAATGGTGGAATGCCGGCAATGGCGCCTATATGGATCGGGTCGAATTCATTGACTTCGGCGCGGACCCAAGCGCCTATTTCGCCGGGGCCGCAGCCGATGAATATGACGTCACTTACGACACCGAGGGCGACTACATCATCGCATTCGATAGCCTGGATGGCTGGACCAAGAATGAGGTGGAAACGGCCGCCACGGTGCTGGCCCGGTGCAATCAGCAGGTCGAAGTCGATGGCAAGAAAATCTATGCCGACGCTCGCGTGCGCCGCGCGATGGCGCTTGCGGTCGACAACGCCACGGTTCTGGAACTGGCCTACAACAATCTGGGCAGCGTCGCCGAAAACCATCACGTGTCGCCCAAGCATCCGGAATATGCCGATATCGGCGCCCCAAAGCGCGATGCCGAAGCAGCGATGGCCCTGTTGGAAGAGGCAGGGATGAGCAACTTCGAATTCGACCTCATTACGCTCGACAGCGCATTCTGGAAGGCCACGGGAGATGCAATTGCCGGTCAGCTGCGCGACGCGGGCATTAAGGTGAAACGCACGGTTTACCCGTCTTCCACCTTCTGGAACGATTGGTCGAAATATCCCTTCTCAGTCACTAACTGGAACCACCGTCCGCTTGGTATCCAAACCTTCGCGCTTGCCTACAAAAGCGGCGCAAGCTGGAGCGAGACCGGTTTCGCCAATGCCGAGTTCGACACCCTGGTTGATCAGGCCCTGGCAACACCGGACCCGGATTCCCGGCGCAAGATCATGACTAGGCTAGAGCAGATCATGATTGATGAAGGCGTGATCATCCAGCCCTACTGGCGGGCGCTTCACAACCACTGCAAAAGCAACCTTAAAGGGGCCGCGGTGCATATTTCGAACGAGCTTTACCCACAATACATGTATTGGGAATCCTAAACCTTGCTGCATGTCCGGGCCGGTCCCGGGCAGGCAAGAATCACGGATAAAAGATGCTGGATACTGTTTTACTTGTTGCCGGGTGCGTCAACCTGGCATTCATGGCGGCTTGGCTGACGATAGGAGTGCTCGAGAACCTGTTTCACCCGTTCTTGAATGAAACCTATACCGCACAGGTCATGGATATGGAGAGGATGCGTGAGGAATATCCGGAAGCCTACGAGCATGTTGCTTACCGGCGAGTCACCAACCGTAAGATCCGACGCCGATTGTTCTCGTTCATCGTCGGCTGGGAAATGCTGGCCGTCGCGGGACTTTGGCTTGGTGTAGGAGCATTGGCCGGCGCAGCCTCGGACCTTGTCGTTATTTCGACAGGACTGTCGCTGGGCTTGATTGGCGCAATGATGTTCTGCGCCACATGGGCCGGTTTCCTAATCGCGGGGAACTACTTTTGCTATTGGTTCGGGCATGAAGGAGGCCAAAATACTCACTTCCAGATGCTACTTTGGGGACTTGCCAATTGCGTTGGGCTCATCGCGCTAGCCATCTACTTTAACTGACCTCATTCGCGCATCAGACAACAGTCTAACCAGATTGGAAGTTGCCCCCTCGGTGCTGCCAGACAAATGCAAACCAGTCTCCACATGGACAGAATGGCTGTCCCTTAATTGTCAATCGGCATTGAACCTTAGCCCCCTATCGGCATCCAATTTTGACCCCTTTTGTGATGAGCAGGCCCGGCGCTGCGTAGTCTCCATTTAACGCAGCTGCGACGGGCCTGCGGGTTTTGGGATTGGCGTTATGCCCGGTTTTTGAAGCGCCAGCTTTCGTTTCCGGTTTCGACGATCTCGCAGTAGTGTGTGAGCCTGTCGAGGAGCGCGGTGGTCATCTTGGCATCACCGAAGACACTGGGCCATTCGCCGAATGCCAGGTTTGTTGTGACAATGATCGAGGTGCGTTCGTTGAGCTTGCTGATGAGGTGGAACAGGAGCTGACCACCGGTCTGGGCGAAGGGGAGATAGCCCAGTTCATCCAAGATCAGGAAGTCGAGCCGGGAGATCAGATCGGCGGTTCGGCCCTGGCGTTCTGCGCGGGCCTCAGCGTCCAATTTGTTCACCAGATCGACCACGTTGAAGAACCGGCCCCGGCGCCCGGCCCGGATGCACGCCCTGGCGATGCTGACGGCGAGATGGGTTTTGCCAGTTCCGGTGCCGCCGATCAACACGAGGTTACGCTGGTGATCCAGGAAGTCTCCGGTGGCCAGGTCGCGGACCAGGGTTTCGTTCGCCTCGGCGGTCTCGAAGTCGAACTCTTCCAGTTCCTTTGCCAGGGGCAGTTTGGCGATAGTCATCTGGTATTTGACAGACCGCGCCTGCTTATCCCGGATCTCGGCGGTCAGCAGGTCACCGATGATCTGCTGCGGTTCGTGCTGCCGTTTGACGGCGGTGGTCAGAACCTCGTCATAGGCGGCTCTCATTCCGTAGAGCTTTAGCTTTCCTATCGCGTCGATCACGTCTGATCGTTCCATTTGTCTGTCTCCTCAAGCTGTCATATCGGTTGCAGTCGGCAATTGGCTCGCTGGCCAGCTTCAACGCATCTGGCGTCGCAATTGTCAGGGGCGGTGGCGGTTCGCGGTGTCGAGCCAGGATGTTCAGAACAACACCGGCGGAATGAACGTTGTGCGACAACGCCTCGGCGCAGGCCGCCTCTACCGCTTCGATCCCATCTGTCAGCACAGCACTCAGGATATCGACCATCTGCCGATCCCCGCCAGGCTGGCGTTCGAGCTTGCGCCGCACGCGGCGGATCGCAATCGGCAGGTCCCACTCCTTGAACAGTGCACCATTGCGCAATGCCCCCGGCTTGCGGGCGAGAACTGGTATGTAATGCAAGGGATCGTAGACTGTGTGGTCGCGCCCGAAGGTACGCTCGTGTTGGCCGACAATCCGTCCATCCTGCCAGCATTCCAGCCGGTCGGCATAGGCGCGGATCTCGACAGGTCGGCCGACCGCTCGCGCATCGACCGAGTATCCGTTCTTGTCGAACCGCACGAGGCAGGTCTTGGAGACGGAGGCCGGAACCGCGTGGAATCCATCGAACGGGCCGACATAAGGAACGAGGCTGGGACGCTCCTCTTTGAACACCTCCCAGATGGTCTTGTCGCGCATCTCAGGGTGCTTGTTGGCCCTCGCATAGGCCAAGCACCGATCTTCCAGCCACGCATTCAGGTCGGCATAGGATTTGAACTTGGGACGCGGCACGAAGAAGCGCCGACGGATCACGCCCACCTGGTTCTCGACCTGACCCTTCTCCCACCCGGATGCCGGGGTGCAAGCGACGGGCGCGACCAGGTAATGGCCGCACATCTGCTGGAACCGGCGATTGTAGGCGCGGTCTTTGCCGACAAAGATCGCGTCCACCGCGGTCTTCATGTTGTCATAGATGCCCCGAGCACACGCTCCACCGAAGAAAGCGAACGCCTTGTCATGGGCGTCGAACACCATCTCCTGCGTTTCACGCGGATAGGCCCGAACAAATGGCATCCGGCTGCGACAAAGGCGAACATGCGCGACCTTCACCGTGACAGCGGCACCATCGAGGATCACGAGCTCATGGCTCCAGTCGAATTGGTAGGCCTCACCCGGATCAAAGCTCAGTGGCACATAAGCCGCTGCGGACGCTTCCCGTGTCGCTTGTGACCATCTGGACGCATAACGCCGCACTGCGTCATAGCTGCCATCATAGCCTCGGTTGCGCAACTCTTCGTAAATCCGGACAAGGGTCAGCCGTTGACGTTTGGGCTGTCGGGCATTTTCGGCCCGCATCTCATACAGATCCGCCCGCCAGGGATCAATCTTGGGCCGAGGCTGCGTGGACTGGTCATAGCTGAACTCCGTCGCACCGGAGCGCACTACCTTGCGAACTGTGTTCCGTGAAACCCGAAGCTCACGGCAGATCTGCTTGATCGACTTTCCCTGGGTAAAATACGCCCGCCTGATCTTCGCAATCGTCTCCACAACCAACATCCCCAAATCGCTCCCTCAAATCTGCGAGGAAGCTAACGAAACCAAATATCAGGGGGGTCAATTTTGGACGCCGATTACCCCAATACAGGGGTCAATTTTGCATGCCGGTTCACAATCAGAAAAAGCTCGCGGAGCGAGTGATGAAAGAAGAGTCTGGTGCTTCGATATCACCTCAGGACCTCAACGATATCGAGCACGATCGACGAAGCCCAACTTCTGATCACCTCATCCGTGAATTCGCTACCGTCCTTAATGTGGATGGGGGTTACCTATTCGTCCTCGCTGGCAAAATTCCTGATGACATACGCAAGTCGACGAATGATGCGGACAAGATAGTGGCTGCGTTCAAAAAGTTCCGCGAGACGCTGACTGAGTAACTGTGCTTTGGAGCGTTCCCTTAAACGGTTACATAGTTCCCTTACCTAGTTAACTAGAAGAGCCACTAGCAACTCTGACTTTCGCGCCGTCGTGCACAACTACGCCGCCTCCGGGTGTCTCTGTTCGCATTGATTGTAGTCGAGCCTGCTTCAACTGCGGAGCAAAGCATTTTGGTAAGCACCTAAAATAAGGCGCATTTTTGAATCCGTCTCGATTTGGGTGAAGGGCGGGTGGAAAGAGACGCGGGGCGTTCGGAGACCGATTCCGGGTCAACGACCAGTCTCCGAAAGTCGGATGGCTACGCTAAACCCCTTTGAACCAAAAAGAAAAAGGCCCCGCAAGGGACCTCATCTTGGGTTCGCAATGTGTAAGTGGCGGAACGGAAGGGATTCGAATTGTCGAGACGGCGGCGTTACCGCCGCCTCACGCACGTTTGGTTCTGTTCACGCCGCGCGACGTTGATCGGGTGTTCCCGACCGAGGGCGCGATAGAAGCCGTTGCCCTTTGACCAGTTCAGGAACTGGCTGAAGCTGTCGACCTGGTCATCGTTCCGTCCGCGTGGGAAGGACTGCAGCTCGCGCTTGAAGGTTGCCAGCCAAGGGGAGTCGGCCGGCAGACACACCTTGCCCTCCTCCACCGGGGAACAGGCCGCGTTGAAGCGGATCTCCTTGTCCTTGTCGGGGGTCACCCGTTTGAAGCGCTTGTCGTCCTGGAACAACTCCTGGAACAACGGCCGACCGGTCGCGGCATCCTCGATCAGAACCTTCTCGGGATCCCATTGCCCAACCAGGGCCAGCACCTTCGATTTCAGTTCGGGGTAGTCCAGTTGCCCGCGCCAGAGATCGAGCAGATGCCAGTGCGGCGGCAGGAACCCCCAGGTCGTGCAGACGGAATAGTCCGACCGCGGATCTGACGAGGAGCCGGTATCCTAACTCTGGACGACCAGGTGATAGTGGTTCCGAGGCAGGACCGCGTCAAAGGTGCCAAACCACTCCCAGCGCAGCGGAGATCCGTCCGGCGCGATCGGGTTCTGCTGGTATTGGCAGTTGAAGATCGCCGTGCCCATTTCACGGCGCATGCGATCGAGTGTCTCCCGGTCTAGCCTTTCCGGGAACAGCAGGTCCCCCGGCCTGCGCCAATGCACTTGCCCGCGCCCGATCGGAATAACCTCGATTTCTTCCGCGATGGCCGGCAGGTTCAGGTGCCAGTATGTACCCTTGTCGAGGAGGTATCCCGGCGGGTCCATCTCGTGCAGCCGCTGGGCGATCATCACCACCCTGCCCTCCGCCGGGTTGTCGAAGCGCGACAGCAACGTGCCTTCGATGAACTCCTGCGCCCGGATCAATTCTGCCTCGGAATTGGCGTCGCCGGCCTTCAGGAGATCATCGATGATGATGTAGTCGGCGCCATGGCCGGTCACCGAACTGCCGATGGACACCGCCTTGCGACTGCCGCCCGCGGTGGTGCGGATTTCTTCCACGGTATTGCCCTTCTTCGCCAGCCGAGTCCCGGGGAACATCTCGCGGTACCAGCGCGACGACATGACCCGCCGGCAATCCTCGGAATGCTTGCGGGCGAGATCAAGGCCATAGCTGGCCACGATGATCTTTGCCCCGGGGTGATGCCCCAGCAGGAAGGCTACGTAAGACACCGCCACGGTCACGGATTTCAGGCAGCGGGGCGGAATGTTGATCACCAGCCGCTTGTTCTCGCCACTGCGCACTTCGTCCAGCGCATGGCACATCGCGCGCACATGCCAAGCCGGCTCAAACGTACCATTGGACCCGTGATGGAGGGTGTCGAACACCCTCCACACGAACAGGAAGAAGTTGTCCCGGCAGAGATTGATGGCGGCCTGCCGAACCATGCGCGGTTCAGGTACCGTCATAATCATCCTCCTGGTCCTCGACATCCTCTTGCCCCGCCTGCGGGGAGGAGAAGAAATCCCGGAGGATGTCATAGTCTACCGGCTCGGGCCTGCCCGAGAGACCAGCCTCAGTATCGCGAGCCTCGCTGTCGCCAAACAGGTCCGCATCAAGTTTCAGAAGGGCCAACAGCGCCTTCGAATCTCCCTTCAAGGCACTGGCCGCCAGCCGCTTGGCCATGGCTTCCGCCTTGGTGATCCGGACCTCGCGGTTGCCCTCGCGGACCGTGATTTTGGATTCAAGCTCACGCTTGAGGCTGGCACCCAACCCCCTGGCACCTTTCGGCCGCCCTTTCGGATTGCCCGACTGGCCTTTCTTGAACCGCGTGTGTTTCGGCGGCTTGCCATATCCTACCTGGTAGTCCTTTTCGTCATCAGACATGGCGGACCTCCTTTTCCACGACGGCATTTGCCTGAGCAGCCCGGCCGTCAAAGGTCTCGCCGGTGACCGCGTGCACGACCTGTTCACCCGTCATCTCCTGCCAGCGACGGATGGCGACATCGACGTAAGCCGGGTCCAACTCGATCAGCCGCGCCCGGCGCCCGGTCTTCTCGGCCGCCAGCAGCGTGGCGCCGGAGCCGCCGAACGCATCGAGCACCACGTCGCCACGATGGCTCACATCCATGATCGCGTCCGCCACCAGCGCCGTCGGCTTAACCGTGGGGTGATCGGCCAAATCGGCCTCGCGCCCCTTGCCGAAGCTGTTGACCCCGGCATAGTCCCAGACATTGGTGCGGTTGCGGCCATGCTTGCCCAGCTCCACGTTGTTGATGTGCCGCGCACCCGGCTCCTTGAAGATGCAGACCATCTCGTGCTTGGAGCGGTAGAGGCTGCCCATGCCGCCATTGGTCTTGTTCCAGACGCAGAGATTGATGAGGTCGAGACCGCCGGCCTTACCCATTGCGATCAGGTCCTCGATGTGGCGCCAGTCCATGCAGACCATGGCGATGCCGCCCGCAGGCAGATTGGCCACGACATGGGTCAGGAACGTCTGGAGAAAGCCTCGGAACTCGGTGTCAGTCATCTCGCCCGAGGCCATGGCGAACTCGCGGTGGCTGCCATCCTTGCCCAAGCGCACATGCCCCTGCACCGGCACATTGTAGGGCGGGTCGGTGAAGACCATGCGCGGTACATCACCATCCAGCACAGAGGCATAGCTGTCCGCTTCCAATGCATTGCCGCAGAGGATGCGGTGATCCCCGAGCAGCCAGATGTCGCCGGGCCGGGTGATGGCGGCTTGTGCCGGGTTCGGCTCTTCAACGATTTCCGGCTGACGCGCATCCGTGTCACCGGCACCGCCGATGAGGATGTCGATCTCCGCCACCTCGAACCCGGTGATGTCGAGACCGAACTCCAGCTCGCCATCCAGGCTCAGGTCCATCAGCTCGGCAAACTCGATCTGCAGCGCCGCCTGGTTCCAGTCGGACAGTTCCGCGAGCCTATTGTCGGCAATGCGCAGGGCGCGCACCTCGGCCGGGCTCAGGTGACCGGCTACCACGGTCGGCACCGTGGTGAGGCCAAGCGCGTTCGCTGCCTCGAACCGGCCATGACCGGCAATGATCACGCCGTCGCCGTCGACCAGGATCGGGGTGACGAAGCCGAACTGTCGTACCGAGGCTTTCAGCTTGTCGATGCTCTTTACCGTGTGAACGCGATTGTTCTTGGCGTAAGGCTTGAGGTTTGCAATCGGCGCCTGCACGACCTTTTCGGCCATCCAGACAGGGGCGGTCGATGCTGCGGCATCGCGGGGTTGGGATTGGGTACGCATGCGCGCCTCCATTCATCTGGGCTGTCGCAACAGCCGGGGATCGAATGGACCGCTTCGGGGAATTCGGAGAGAGCATGAACAGCAACTCCCCGGATCCAGCGATCCGGTTCATTGCCTCTTTCGATGCTCCCTTTAGGCGCTCGGGCCCGGTGAGTGCTTCTGGCAGGATTTGAAGGTCCTGCGTGAGGCACACCGAATATAATCACCCAACCAGAAGGAAGCAAGTTTTTGTTTTTTTCCAGTGCGTTACGACACCTAAGATTCTTCGTTGGCGCCAGCGGATTCAGGCTGGACTACCGGCGCGAACCACGCATCACTGGTCCCACGCCCGACATGTTCGGGCTCACCTCGGTACCGGGGCACGGCATCCCGCCCCCCTGAACACGAGGAGACCAGACATGCCCAAAACCAAACACACCAAGACCGATAGGGTGCAAGCCCTGCTTCGCCGCCCCGCAGGTGCCAGCCTCGCGGACATCTGCAAGGCCACCGGCTGGCAGCAACACTCGGCCCGGGCCGCCCTCAGCATGTTGCGCAAGAAAGGCGCAACGATCGAACGCCGCGCATCGGACAAACCGGGCGCGCCGGCCACCTACCACCTCGTTGCCGAGGCGGAGGCGCAGGCATGACCTTCCCAGCGGAAATCGCCGAGCTGGAAGCGATGGATCGGAAGGGCTTGCTGTTGCTCTGGCAGCAGCTGTTCGACCGCCCTGCCCCGGCAATGCTGAGCCAGCCCTTCCTACGCCGCTTCCTCGCCTTCGAACTGCAGGCCCGCCGTCATGGCGGGCTCTCCCGGAAGGTAACGGCCGCGCTGGACAAGGGGGCGGACCAAAAGCCACGGCCGACGCCCCCGGCCCTCAAACCCGGGGGACGCCTGCTGCGCGAATGGAACGGGGTGACCCATGTGGTCGATGTCACCGAGGACGGCTTTGCCTGGAACGGGCGGTCCTACCGCTCGCTCTCGGCCATCGCCCGCGAGATCACCGGGGCGCACTGGTCCGGCCCCCGTTTCTTCGGTCTCACTGGAAAGGGCGCCAGATGAGCCCGCGTCGCAAAGTCCGCTGCGCCATCTACACCCGCAAGTCCTCCGAGGACGGGCTGGACCAGGACTTCAACTCGCTGGATGCGCAACACGAGGCCTGCGCCGCCTATGTCGCTAGCCAGCGTCACGAGGGCTGGTCACTGCTGCCACAGCGATACGACGACGGCGGCCTCTCCGGCGGCACGCTCGAACGCCCTGCCCTGCAGCGGCTTCTGGAAGAGATCGATGCCGGGCGCATCGACATGGTGGTGGTCTACAAGATCGACCGGTTGACCCGCTCACTCACCGACTTCGCCAAGCTCGTCGAGCGGCTCGAACAGGCCAACTGCTCCTTCGTCTCGGTGACGCAGTCCTTCAACACCTCGTCATCCATGGGTCGACTGACCCTGAACGTGCTGCTGTCCTTTGCTCAGTTCGAACGCGAGGTGACGGCCGAGCGCATCCGCGACAAGATCGCCGCCTCCAAGAAGAAAGGCCTCTGGATGGGCGGCAACCTGCCCCTGGGCTACGACCGCCACCCTGATCCCAAAGCCCGCACGCTGGTGGTGAACCAGGAAGAGGCCAGCACCGTCCGGCGCCTCTTTGATCTCTACGCGGAACTGCGCTGCCTGCGCCGGGTGGCGGAGCGGGCCGCTGCCGAGGGATTGCGCTCGAAACGGGTTGTCCGAGCTGATGGCACCGTTAGGGGCAATCGCCTGCTGTCGCGCGGCCAGATCTACTACCTGCTGCGCAACCCGGTCTATCGCGGCCAGATCCGCCACAAGGACAAGCTCTGGCCCGGCCAGCACCCGGCGATCGTCGACGAGGACCTGTGGGAACGGGTGCAGGAGAGGATGCGGCAAGCCTCACAACGGTCCCGCGCGCAACCCTCACCCGATACTCCATCCAGAGGGACGGCCCCCGGCGCCTGGCTGACCGGCAAGCTGCGAGATGACACCGGCGATTGGCTCACCCCGACCCACACCACCCGCAAGGGCCGACGGCTACGCTACTACGTCTCCAACAGGCTGATCTCCGGGGGCACGGATCCCACCGGTTGGCGATTGTCAGGACCAGCATTGGAGACGGCGGTTAGCAACATCGTGATCACACATCTGCAGGAGGCATCCGCATCGCACCGGATCCTCGCGCGGCCCGAGGCCGGGTCCGCATCTGTAATCAAGTCCGCGGTCGCAGAACTGGCCACCCGGCTCCGCGACACCGGCGGAACGATTTGCGCCGGCCTGCTTGCCTCTGGCACGCTCAAGCGCGGGCGGATCTGCCTCGACCTGGACGGCAAGGCCCTGGCAAGCGCGCTTGGCCATTCGCCAGACGATCTGAACCCGGACCTGCTCAGAATCGAAGCGCCTTTCGACCTGCGACGCCGCGGCGTCGAAGCCAAGATCATCGCCGGCGATGTGCAGCCTCACCCGGATCCGCATCTCCGCTCCATGCTGGTCCGCGCCCATGGCTGGGTCCGCAATCTGAAAAGTGGCGTCCAGCTGGTCAACATTGCGCGCGAGGAACAGGTGCCCGCCTCCTTCATCCGCACCCGCGCCCAACTCGCCTTCCTGTCGCCGAAGATCCAGGCCGCGATTCTCGACGGCAGCCAGCCGCCGGAGCTTACCCTCAAGCGCCTGGTCAGCGTCACCCACCCGCTGGATTGGGTGGAGCAGGAGCGCATCTTCGGCTTCTGAAACTCTCCAAAATTCCGGCTTCCCTGATACCCGGTGTGACGTCCCTGTTCCGGCGCAGAACTTCCCTGTTACCGTGAAAAAATTTCCCTGTTCCACAGTTTAGGGAATTTGGGGCGTAAATCATTGATATCACGCCATTATCACAAAGACAAAATCAGGAAATTCCGCCAAAAATGCCGAAATTCGCTGTAAACTCCCTGTTATCAGGGAAAATCCGCCCAAAGCGACCCCGCGAAAATACGGAACTGAGACTGGCGTTAGAACCGTGGCCTAGTTGTGCTTGCTAGATCGTCTCTGATAGAAAACGGGTATGGTAAACCGCTGATGTCGCGGCAGAAATCCGGGGCAGAAAGTATCAATAGAGTGAGACGGGAATGGGTGGCGGGGAGACAGGGATTCGAACCCTGGGGACGCTCTCACGCCCAACGGTTTTCAAGACCGCCGCATTCGACCACTCTGCCACCTCCCCGGCGCAGGCAGCGGTCTAAGGCCAAGACCCGGCCGTGGCAAGCAAAAAGAGGGATTTCTTGCCGAGCCCGGTTCCTCTGTCTTTTCTTGCCGATACACGCGGGCTATGATCCGCGCGATATGGTTGCGGCATACTGGCAACAGAACCAGAGGGCGGCAGCTAGGACGGGGTCCGACCCGGCCATACAGGCAAGGGAACGCAAAACATGGAAACTGCGACACAGACACGCGTTGGCCGGTGGACGGCGGCTGTTGCGATAATGGCTTTGGTGGCGTTGAGCGGTTGTGATGAGGCGCTGCTGGCTGGCGGCCAGGCAAGCAAGCCGAAGCCCGATGGACAGCCCAACGGCGGAGCAACCGAGCTTCTTCCGGACATAGCAGGCCCCTCGCAACGCGACGTCGAAGCACCGGACGTTTTTCAGGTGACCGAGGCCGGCCTGTGGGACGGACGCCCGTCACTGGGTGGCGTCTGGGTGGCCCACCCCAACGTAGTCCAACCCGAACGGGTCAAAATCACAAATACGGCCAATGACAAGTCGGTTACGGGCGCGTTGTTCCGGCGCGAACGGAATCTGCCCGGTCCGGCGCTGCAGGTGTCCTCGGCGGCAGCCGAGAAACTCGGGTTGCTGGCTGGCGCGCCGGCGCGCCTGACCGTGGTGGCTCTGCGCCGCGAGGTGGTCGAACCCCCGGCACCCGAAGCGGAACCGGCTGAAGATGTCGCCGCGGACGCCGCAGACAGCGCAACCAAGGACGAGACGCCCGACAAGACCGACTCGGAGGCGACTACTGCGCCGGAAGAAAAACCCGCAAAGCGGAAATGGTGGCAAAAGAAGAAACCCGACGAAACCGCCGCGACCGGTGCGGCAGCCGAAGTGGCGGCGGGCGCTGCGGCCGTTGCCGCGACGGCGCCCCAGCAGGCGCCCCCCGCCTCTGACGCGACCGCCACCCTAGCCGACCCCGTCGTGACCCCGCCGGCCGAGAAACCGGCCAAGCGAAAATGGTGGCAGAAAAAGCCCAAGGATGAAATCACGGAGACCCCGCTGGACCCGATTGCCGGCGCAGCTGCCGCGATCGAGGCCTCCGAAGCCACACCAGCCAGCACCGGCTCGGAATCGGCCAGTTCAAACCTGACAAAACCCTTTGTGCAGATCGGGACGTTCAGCGAAGAGGCAAATGCCAAAGCCGCCGCTGACAAGGTCAGCAAGAACGGCCTGTCGGCACAGGTTCAACAAGTAACTTCGGGCGACAAACAGGTCTGGCGGGTTCTCGTGGGTCCGGCTGCCACAAGGGCGGAACGCCGCGCAATCCTCGGCGACATGAAGGATCTCGGGTTCTCCGACGCCTTCATCGCCGCGAAATAGACAGGGAGGCCCAAGATGCCGACTTTGATTCGAACCCTCCTTCTTGCCATCGGCCTGATGCTGGCGGCGCTGCCCGCTCTGGCCTTCGACACCTCGGCGCGGGCGGCCTATGTGATGGACCAGACGACTGGGACGGTCCTGCTGGCCAAGAATGCCGACGAGCCGCTGCCGCCCGCGTCGATGTCCAAGCTGATGACGCTCTATGTGGCGTTCGAGGCGCTGCGCGACGGCCGCCTGACGCTGGATGAAAAGCTGCCGGTGTCGGAACACGCCATGAGCTATGGCGGGTCGACCATGTTCCTGAACACGCAGGACCGCGTCCGGGTCGAGGACCTGCTGCGGGGCATCATCGTGCTGTCGGGCAACGATGCCTGCGTCGTCATTGCCGAAGCGCTCAGCCCGGACGGAACAGAGGCGGGCTTTGCCCGCTACATGACCCAGCGCGCCAAGCAACTTGGCATGACCAACTCGACCTTCGCCAACTCCAACGGCTGGCCCGCGGCCGGTCAAATGATGTCGGTCAAGGATCTGGCCATCCTGGCGGACCGCCTGATCACCGATTTCCCGGAATATTACCCGCTGTTCGCAGAGGAAACCTTTGAATTCGACGGGCGCGCACCGTCGAACGTCAATAACCGCAACCCGCTTCTCAAGCTCGACATCGGCGCTGACGGGCTGAAGACCGGCCACACGCAAGAGGCCGGCTATGGCCTTGTCGGATCGGCCCAGCAGGGCGACCGGCGAGTGATCTTCGTTCTGTCCGGGCTGGAAAGCACCGCCCGCCGCGCAGAGGAGGCCGAGGCCGTGGTTAACTGGTCGTTTCGAAATTTTGTCGAGAGGAAAGTTGCCACCGCCGAAACGCCGATAGCCCAGGCCAAGGTCTGGATGGGCGCCCAGAAGACCGTTGGCCTGGTGCCAGAGGACGACCTGACCCTGCTGTTCCCGGTGCTGGGCGACCAGAACGTTCCGGCAGAAGTGGTCTATCAGGGGCCGGTAAACGCCCCGATCCGGAAAGGCCAGCAACTGGCCGAACTGGTGGTCAAGCCCGAAGGCCTGCCCGAGATCCGTCGCCCTCTTTATGCGTCCCAGGACGTACCGCTGGGCGGATTCGTGGTGCGTCTGATGGCAGTTGGCGGCATCGTGCTGAAGGATGTTATCAATTCCCCGCTGGAGTCGATGTGAGCGGGCGCGGGCTTTTCCTGACCTTCGAAGGGATCGACGGATCGGGCAAATCCACCCAGGCACGTCTGCTGGCGGAAGCCCTGCGCGCCGCAGGCCATGACGTGGTGCTGACCCGCGAACCCGGCGGCTCACCCGGCGCCGAGGAGATCCGTCGGCTGGTGCTTGAGGGCGACCCCGACCGCTGGTCGGCGGAAACCGAGATCCTGCTGTTCACCGCCGCACGCCGCGACCATCTGGAGCGTACCATCGAGCCGGCCCTGGCGGCAGGCAAGATTGTGATCTGCGATCGGTTCGCGGACAGCACCCGGATGTATCAGGGCCTGTCGCGCGGCGATCTGCGCGCGCTGGTGGACAAGTTGCACGCCTTGATGATCCGGCGCGAACCCGATCTAACCCTGCTGATCGACATGGACCCAGACACCGGCCTGGCCCGGGCCAAGGGCCGGCAGGGCGCCGAAGAACGGTTCGAGGATTTCGGTCCCGACCTGCAACGCCGGATACGCCGGGGCTTTCTGGATCTTGCCAAAGAGTTTCCGAACCGGTTCCGCGTCATCGACGGCAACCGCGACGTCGGCAGCGTGGCCCGCGACGTGGCGGACATCGTGCATCAGACCTTGCGCCCCCTGCAACAGACATGACCGACGACATTCTTCCCCCGGATCAGGTGCCCGGCGCGCCGCACCCGCGTCAGACGCAACAACTGTTCGGTCAGGACGCGGCCGAAAGCGACTTCCTGTCGGCCTTCGCCTCCGGGCGGCTGCATCACGGCTGGCTTCTGACCGGGCCGCGTGGCGTGGGCAAAGCGACGCTGGCCTGGCGCATCGCCCGCTTCCTTCTGGCGACCCCGGCCCCGCAGGAGGACGGGCTGTTCGAAGCCCCTCCGGCTCCCACATCTTTGGACATCGCGCCCGATCATCCGGTGGCCCATCGCATGCTGGCCGGGGCTGAACCCGGGCTTGCGGTCGTGACCCGCTCGGTGAACGAAAAGGACAAGATGCGCAACGAAATCGTGGTCGAGGATATCCGAAAGCTCGGCCGTTTTTTCGGGCTGTCCGCCGCCGATGGCGGGCGCCGTGTCGTGATCGTGGATACGGCCGACGACATGAACGCCAGTGCGGCGAACGCCCTGCTGAAGATGCTCGAAGAGCCGCCGGCCCGCACCACGCTGCTACTGGTCTCGCACCAGCCCTCGCGGCTGCTGCCGACGATCCGGTCGCGTTGCCGGACCCTGCGCCTGTCGTCGCTGTCGCCGTCGGACATGCAGGCGGCGCTGGCTCAGGCCGGTGCCGACCTGCCGCCCAACCCCGACCATCTGGCCGCCCTCGGGGCGGGCTCGGTCGGCGAGGCAGTCCGACTACTGAACCTGGGCGGGCTTGACATCTATGCCGAACTGATCGGCATTCTGGGCAGCCTCCCCCGGCTGGACCGGCAACGCGCTCTGGCCTTGGCCGAGGCTGCCGCGCAGCGCGGAGCGGCGGACCGGTTCGACCTGCTGCTGAACCTGATCGACATCGCGCTGTCGCGCCTGGCCCTGACCGGCGCAACCGGCGCACCCCCCAGCCCCGAGGCCGCCCCGAACGAGTCGGAAACGCTCCGGCGGCTGTCGAATTCGCCGCAGACGGCCCGCCGGTGGGCCGAGGTTGCCGCGGCCGTATCCGCAAGGGCCCGTCACGGTCAGGCGGTGAACCTTGACCCTGCCGCTCTGGTCCTAGATACGGTGTTCAAGATACAGGACTCCGCCGGCCCGAGCAGATGAACGACACCAGCCCCCCACCCTCGATCACCGACAGTCACTGCCACCTGGACTTTCCCGACTTCGAGGGCCAGTTGGACGAGATAATCACGCGCGCGCGACAGGCCGGCGTGACCCGCATGGTCACGATCTGCACCCGCCTACGCAACGAACCGGCCGTACGCGCCATCGCCGAGGCGCATGCCCCGGTGTTCTATGCCGCCGGCACCCACCCCATGAGTGCCGCCGAAGAGCCGATGGCCACTGTCGACGAGCTGGTCGCACTGGCCGCGCACCCGAAATTCGTGGGCATCGGCGAAACCGGGCTGGACTATCACTATACCGCGGACAGCGCCGAGGTTCAGAAAAAGTCGCTGCGCATCCATATCGAGGCCGCCCAGCGCACCGGGCTGCCGCTGATCATCCACGCCCGCGCAGCCGATTCCGACATGGCCGACATTCTGGGCGCCGAGTTTCGCAACGCGCCCTATTCCTGTGTGATGCATTGCTTTTCCTCCTCGGCCGAACTGGCCCAGGCGGCGCTGGATCTGGGGTTCTACCTGTCGATGTCGGGCATCGCGGCCTTTCCCAAAAGCCACGAACTGCGCGAAGTCTTCGCCGCCGCGCCCATTGATCGAATTCTGGTAGAAACCGACGCCCCCTATCTTGCCCCGCCGCCGCATCGCGGCAAACGCAACGAACCGGCTTTCACCGCCCACACCGCCCGCGTCGGCGCCGAACTGTTCGGGCTGGACTATGCCGAATTCGCGGCCCGCACCCAGGCCAATTTCGACCGCCTGTTCACCAAGGCCGCCGCCCACGAGGCCGCCGCATGACCACGCTGCGCTGCACGATCCTTGGTTGCGGCTCGTCCGGCGGGGTGCCGCGCCTGGGCGGACACTGGGGCGAATGCGATCCCGAAAACCCGCGCAACCGCCGCCGCCGTTGCTCGATGCTGGTCGAGCGCGACGGGCCGGACGGCACGACCTCGGTGTTGATCGATACCTCGCCCGACATGCGCAGCCAACTGCTGGATACCGGCACCGGGCGGCTGGACGGTGTGGTCTATACCCACTCGCACGCCGACCATGTGCATGGCATCGACGATCTGCGCATGATCGTGTTCAACATGCGCAGCCGAGTCCGGGTCTGGGCCGACGGCGACACGCAAAACGCGCTGCTGGGGCGGTTCGGCTATGCCTTCATCCAGCCCGAGGGGTCGCCGTACCCGCCGATCCTCGACCTCAAGACCATCGATGGCCCTTTTGCGGTTGACGGACCCGGCGGGCCGATCCCGTTCCGGCCCTTCAAGGTCAACCATGGCTCGATCGACGCGCTGGGGTTCAGGATCGGTGATCTGGCCTATCTGCCGGACGTGGCCGAGATCTATGACGACGCCTGGCCCGAGTTGGAAGGCCTGGACTGCCTGGTGATCGACGCTCTGCGCCGCAGCCCGCATCCGACCCATGCCCATCTGGACAAGACCCTGGGCTGGATCGAACAGTTGCAGCCCAAGCGGGCGATCCTGACCAACATGCACATCGATCTGGACTATGCCACGGTCGACAGGGAAACCCCCGACCATGTAACCCCCGCCCATGACGGATTGGTGATCGAACAGCCGTTGCCGGGCGCATGACCACCCTCGTCGCGACAGGCACGACGCAGAACGAACCGAGGCGAACCGTGAGATGCTGCAAAGCCTGATCGACGTCATTTTACCAGTCTTCCTAGTCATCGGCGCCGGATATGCTGCGACCCGCCTGGGCTATTTCAAGGAAAACCATGTCGACGGGTTGATGAAATTCACCCAAGGCTTTGCAATCCCGTGCCTGCTGTTTCTGGCCATCGCCCATCTGGACCTGAGCGCCAGCTTCGACCCACGATTGCTGGGCAGCTTCTATTCGGCCGCGGGTCTGTGCTTTGTCGCGGGCATGCTGGGCGCCCGGTTCATCTTCGGGCGAGAATGGGAAGACTGCGTGGCGATCGGCTTCTGCTGCCTGTTCTCGAACTCGGTCCTGCTGGGCCTGCCGATCACCGAGCGCGCCTATGGCGCGAACAACCTGACCGGTAACTATGCCATCATCGCCTTCCATTCGCCGTTCTGCTACTGCGTCGGCATCTCGGTCATGGAGTTCATCCGCAATCGCGGCCAAGGCGGCCTGCGTATGGTCCGGTCCGTCCTGTCGGCGATGTTCAAGAACGCCCTCATCCTGGGCATCACGCTTGGGTTCATTGTGAACCTGACGGGTCTGGCCATCCCGGCGGTCGTGGACGAGGCTCTGGGGTTGATCACCCGCGCTGCCCTGCCCGGCGCGCTGTTCGCGCTGGGCGGCGTGCTGGTCATGTATCGCCCCGAGGGCGATCTGCGGACCATCGGCTATGTCTGCTGCGTGTCGCTGATCCTGCATCCCAGCCTCGTCTGGCTGTTCGGAACTGCGACCGCCCTGCCGCAGGACCTGTTCCGCTCGGGCGTTCTGAACGCGGCGATGGCGCCGGGGTTCAACGCCTATATTTTTGCCAACATCTATGGGCGCGCAAAACGCGTCGCCGCCTCGTCCGTGCTGATAGGAACCGCGGCGTCGATCCTGACGGTCTGGATGTGGCTGGTGGTTTTGGGCTGAGGCCGGATTGACTTCGACGTCGCGCGCCGCACATAACCCCGAGCAAGACAGGAGACCGCAATGCTGAACGCCGTCATCGTCGCCCACGGGCAACCCTCGGATCCGGCTCCGGCCGAGGCGGCTTTGGCGCGGCTCGCCGACGAAATCGACCAGTTGACGGATCAGGTCCATGTAACCTCGGCCACGCTGGCCGCGCCGGGGGCGCTGGAGCAGGTTCTGGACGGCCTGACCGACGCAGTGGCGATCTATCCGCTGTTCATGGCGAAAGGCTGGTTCGTGACCAGCGCCCTGCCCAAACGTGTGGACGGCCGCGATGTGCGAATACTCGACCCGCTGGGAACCGACCCGGACTTGCCCCGGATCGTGGCCACGGCCCTGTCCGAGCAGTTGGACCAGCGCGGCTGGCGAGCGGCCGAGACGGACCTGGTGATCGCCGCACACGGGTCAGGCCGCAGCCGCAACCCGTCGGTTGTTGCCAACAGCTTTGCAGACAAACTGGCCGGTTTGATATCTTTCCAGTCGGTTCGAACGGGTTTTGTGGAAGAGGCGCCGTCGATATCCGAGGCCGCCCGCGGCACCCGCGAAACCGCGCTGTGCCTACCGTTCTTTGCCTGTACGGGCGGACATGTTCTGGACGATGTGCCGACCGAGCTGGCTCGCGCGGGTTTCCGCGGGCTGCAACTGCCAGTCGTCGGTGAACTGGGTGCCGTCAAACACCGCATTGCCAAGGTCTTGGAGGCCGAGGTCACGCGGTGAAACCGGCCGCGCTCAGTGCCCGGCCTTTTCCTGCTCGCAATAGAAGCGGTGACAGCCTCGGCCGCTGCGCTTGGCCTCGTACAGGGCCATATCCGCTGCGTTGAGAATGTTGGCCGGCATCACCGACGGGATCTGCGCGCTGAGCGCGGTGCCGATACTTGCGGAAATAGCGCAGGTCTGGCCCTGATAGTCCATCGGCTGTTGAAGCCGTGAAATAAGCCGTTCCGCGATGCGCTGCAGGACGTCTCGGTCAGACAGACCACGGAAGATCAGTACGAACTCGTCCCCGCCGATGCGGGCCACCGTATCGTCGTTGCGGGTTTCTTCCAACATGATCCGCGCGGCTTCGCTCAGTACGTAGTCGCCGGCCGCATGCCCCAGTTCGTCATTCACGGCCTTGAAGAAATCGAGGTCCAGGTGCATCAGCGCAAAAGTCGCCTTGCTGGACACGAGATGTTCAAGAATGTGGTCCATTGCCCGTCGGTTTTTGAGACCGGTCAAGGTGTCGGTATAGGCCTGCTCCTCCGCCGCCAGCATTGCGCCTTGCAACCGCAGGTTCAGAGACCGTGACGCCTCCATAGCGGCCGATTTTGCCTCGACCAGGTAGAGCAGTTCGATCGCCAGATCGGTGCCCGAAAAGTCCGAACTTGTCAGCGCATAGTCGCGGACCGCGTCCAGGATCGAGATTCCGAATGACAGGTTGATGACCGCCCCGCCTGTCGGCAACGGCGAGACAAGGCCCTTGAGCGCCGTTCGCGGCTCGTCGCGAAATTTCACCGAAAGTTTCACACCTTCGCTTGCCATCAGGTCGCGGAACGACGTAATGGACCGGGGGCGAACCAGATCGAAAACGTCAAGGAAAGCGCGCCCCGGCATCGGCCGGTCAGAACGCAGCTTTTGCAGGGTCGGCCCAGCCTGGCGGATGGTTCCGTCGCCACCCAGCAGGACGAACATGGGGCACAGGGTTCCCAACAACACCCCCAGTTGATCGTGATCCAACATCAGCTTGGTGCCCCCAGATCGAAATTTCGGCCCTCGGCGAATGCGCTTTCGACAAGGGTCATGGAAATGATGTCGATTCCCTTTTCATTCGTGCCAGTGCGCGTCAGAAACACCAGCGCGCCGTAGTCATCGGCCATCGCCCTTAAAAGGCCGGTCAGGACGCAGGAATAGCCGTCCAGCCCGGGCTGACAGTGCAGTTCGAACTCGTTGGGCGAACACTCGATCAATTCCAGAGCGGGCAGCGTCAGATCGGCCACCGCCAGGCGCACCCGATCCGACAGATCGTCCAGCGAGTGCAGGAATTCCACATAGGTGACGCCGCCAAACCGCAACAGACGCCGCAACCCCTCCATGTTGGGGTGAGACACGAGATAGGTGCCCAGATCCTCGAGAAATTCGTCGCGCGCACGCTTCAATTCGGCGCACAGCGCATCGAGCAGGCGATAGGACTTGTCGCGGTCATAGACCAGCATGGCCTCGAACTCGACGAAGCCAAGCTCGGCCACCGCGGTGGCACGCAGCCAGCACTCGCGCCCGTAGGTCGCACAGACAAACGACTGAATGGCCTTGTTTATCAATCCGTGCATGAACAGCCTCAGACTTGGTATGAGTCCGATCACAGCCCAGAAATCTTAACAAAGGTCGAATCCGCGCGGCCAAGTTTCTGCAAATGCAGAATAATCTTAACCTGATACGAATGCAGAGTGTTCAGAAATCCGTCGGCGCCCCGCCCTCGGCTTTGCGTCGGGCCACGAAATCGGCCAGTTCCTCGCGGATGGCCGCATCCATGGGGGGCGCTTCGAAACTGCCGATGATCTCCTTGAACAGCAGGTGCGCGCGCTCGGCGGTCCAGATGCCGCCGGCGGCCTCCCAGCCTTCATAGTTCTTCCAGTCACTCAGGAACGGCTGATAGAAGGCCGTGGTATAGCGGTCCTGCGTGTGCTGGATGCCAAAGAAGTGACCATCGTTGCCGACCGACCGGATCGCATCCAGTGCGATTTCATCCGGGCCCGTGGC
The DNA here is from genome assembly GCF_059612945.1 of Ruegeria sp. BHSC276. Classification (NCBI taxonomy): domain Bacteria; kingdom Pseudomonadati; phylum Pseudomonadota; class Alphaproteobacteria; order Rhodobacterales; family Roseobacteraceae; genus Ruegeria; species Ruegeria sp. BHSC276. Next base: position 39,585 of record NZ_JBXWRP010000001.1, read on the forward strand.
GCACAGTTCGGGCTGCATGTAGCGCTGGATCTGCTGCAGGATCTCGCAATCCATGATGAACTTTTCGGGGCTGGCGATCAGTCCGCCCTCCAGCCAGCCGGCGGCGTGATAGACCATGTTGGTCCCCGACTGAACCGCTGCCCAAAGAGAATTGGAGGTCTCCCAGATCGCCTGCCCGTCCGGTACGTTGGCGGCGCATACCCCCGAAGACCGCAGAGGCAGCCCATAGAACCGCGCCATCTGGCCGGTCATCTGTGTCGCGCGCATGTATTCCGGCGTTCCAAAGGCCGGTGCCCCGGACTTCATGTCGACATTCGACGTGAAGGTGCCGATCACGCAAGGAATGCCGGGGCGAACATACTGGAACAGGGCGATCGCGCTGAGTGCCTCGGCCACCGACTGCGCCACCGCACCGGCCAGCGTGACCGGCGCCATTGCCCCGGCCAGCGTGAACGGCGTCACCACGATCGCCTGCCCCCGTCGCGCCAGCCGCAGGCAGCCGTCGATCATCGGGTGGTCATGTTTCAGGGGCGAGGTCGAGTTGATATTGGTGTACATCCGGGGCGTCGCCTCGAACGCCTCGTGGCTGAGGCCGCCGGCGATACGGACCATCTCCATCACGTCCTCGACCCGCTCCTTGCCCAGAGAATAGGCGTGCATGGCCTTGTCGGTCAGCGTCAGCTTGTCGTACAGCACGTCCAGGTGTCGCACACTGGCGTGGATGTCCACTGGCTCGACCGGATAGCCGCCTGCGAAGTGGATGCAGTTGAAATACTGCGTCAGCTTCAACAGGTTCCGGCACATCTCGCGATTGCCGGGCACCTTCTTGCCGATTTCCATGTCCCAGTAGTTGGGCGGCGAGGAGACGTTTCCGAAGAGCAGCCGTTTGCCGCCGATCTCGATCGTGTGGTCCGGGTTGCGTGGCGTGATGGTGAAGGTGGGCGGCGCCTTGCCGACCATCTCCATCACAAAGTCGCGGCCCATCCGCACGATATCGCCATCGACCGCGCAACCGGCCTGACGAAAGATCGCGATGGCCTCTTCGTTCAGAAACTGGATCCCGATTTCCTCGAGAATGCGCATCGCGCCGTCATGGATGGCTTCGACTCCCTCGGGCGGCAGCGGTTCAGTAGGGTGGTCTATATTGATCGGCGGGTTCCACGGCATCTGGTCGATGACGGCGGCGCCCCTGCGGGCGGCGGCACCTGCGCGCCCGCCGCTGCGGCGCCTCTGAGTCCTGGTGTCGGCCATGTGGTCCTCCGGCGATGGCTTTTCTCAAGCAAGCCCCGAAGTCGGCCGTTGAGCCGCTCTGTCTGCGACAGAGATGGTCGGTTTCAAATCATGAAACGCCGATTTTTTGGCGCCCGTTCCGGTCAAATCCCCAGCCAGGCCGGAATATGCCCAATATCCGGCAGAACCACATCGGCCAGAGGCGCCAGGTCCTGCGCCGAGGCCATGCCCGTCAGCACACCGATCGTCGTCATGCCGGCTGCCCGACCGGCCTGCATGTCGTGCAGGCTGTCACCAACCATGGCGGTCTGCGACGGCGCAACGCCGATATGTTCGGCAAAGGCCAGCAACTGGCCCGGAGCGGGCTTGAAGCCGTGGCCGCTGTCATAACCCGCAACGAAATCGAACAGATGACTGACCCCGACCGAAGCCAAGTGTTCCCGTGCAGGCATCTCGCCGTCATTCGTGGCAACGCCCAGCCTTTTGCCGGCCTGTTTCAGACCGCGCAGAAACGGGGCCAGGGCAACCGCTTCGACCTGCGTCGCGCCTGCGGATTCGGCATTGAGCATCTCGATCAGACCGGCCCGCGACCATTCGGGCAGTTGCGGGGCCAGTACATCCACGATCTCGTCGATCGTACCCGCGACCACGATGCTGTCGGACGCGTAGGTACCGCGCACCGGATCAAATCCGATCGCCTCGCCCAACCGCGCGGCGCGCGCGTCGTCGCCGCCGCCCAGCCGCCGCAGAACAGCCGCGCCGAACGCACCCCAAGTGGCCGCAAAGTCGAACAGAGTTCCGTCTTTGTCGAACACCAGGGCTTCGATCTGCATGTCGTTTTCTCCAGATTCAGGCCCGGTCACGTCCAGTGAATATCGGCCCCTCCCGCCAGGGCCGTCCGGGCCTGCGCCGGACTGTCATAGGGCACGGAATTGTCGTCACAGAACGCCATGACCCACGAATCGTCAAGCATCAGAAACTCGAGCACAGACATCAGGAATTCAGGCTCTGCAGCGCGGTCACGAAGATCTGTGATCGACGCCCCCGTCGAACCCAGAAAAACTGGCAGCAAATCGTCATTGCCGGCAAGCCAACCCAGCGCATTCAACGCCAGCGTCTCGGCATTTTCGAAGGATATCGTCATAAATCTCTCGAACGGCGGCAGTTGGAAAGGGTTTGTTAACCAGAGTCATAAACACTTTGGCAACACATTCAACCAACGGTGAAAGCCATGTCCGTGCAGGGAACTATCCTGGTTCTTGATGGGGTCTCGACCAATCGCATCATGCTAAAGGTGCAGCTGACGGCTGCCTGGTATCAGGTGGCGCAGGGCAACAAGCTGGCTGGCCTGCCCGCCTTGGTGCGGCGTGTACAGCCCGATCTGGTTCTGACGGCGATGACATTGGCGGACGGCACCGCATCGGAGGTGAAGAAACTGGTCCAGTGCGATCCACAGCTTCGTGATGTTCCCGTCGTCGCGATCGCGCAGCACAATGATAAGACCGCCCGGTTGCGCGCCCTTTCGGACGGGCTCGACGACGTTCTGCCGTATCCCTTCAAGGACACATACCTATTGGCGCGGGTCCGCAGCCTGCTGCGTGCACGCGCCGAAACGCAGGACCTGCGCGGCAGGAATGACGTGCAATCCATCGGCTTTTCCGAGGCGCCCGACCCGTTTGTCGCGCGTACCCGCACCGACCGGATCGCCGTTCTGGCTCGCTCGGCTTCACGGGGTGCGATATGGCGCCGCGCGCTGGCTGAGCTATCCGGTCAGACGATCTCGGCCCACACCATTCCCAACCTGCGCGGCTTGCTGTCGGGTTCGATCCCGGACGTCATCGTCGTGGACCTGGATCGCGACGCTCAGGGCTTGAACCTTCTGACCGACCTCAAGTCACGCAACGGTACCCGCAAGACCGCGGTGATCGGCGTCATCGCGGATGACAACGCGGCTCTTGCCGCCGACGCGCTGGACCGGGGCGCCGACGCGATCTGCATGGGCGGGTTCTGCGCGCACGAGGTTTCGCTGCGGATCGGCGCGCTGATCTCGCGAAAAGCGCAGGACGATCACATGCGGGCGGCGCTTCGGCGCGGGTTGGAAGACTCTCTGATCGACCCTCTGACCGGGCTGAACAACCGCCGGTTCGCACTGTCTGCTCTGGCCCGGATCATGGCGCGATCCAGGGAAACCGGCCGGAGCTATGCGATCATGCTTGCCGACCTGGATCATTTCAAATCGATCAATGATCGGTTCGGCCATGCTGCCGGCGATCAGATTTTGATCGAGGCCGCGAAGCGTATGAAGCGCAGCCTGGGCGCGAGCGCCTTTTTGGCCCGGATCGGCGGCGAAGAGTTTCTGATCGGGATGCCCGACACCACCGAGGCCGAGGCCAAAAGAAAAGCGGACGAGATCTGCACCCGCATTTCTGCCACGCCTTTTGTCCTGCCTGATGTGCCCATGCGGCTGACCGTTACAGTCAGCGTCGGCCTGAAACTGTGCGACCCACACACCAATCCGATTGCTGAGGGTCCCGGCGCAGCGCTCAGTCTGATCAAGTGCGCCGATCAAGCCCTCTACGCCGCCAAACGGTCTGGTCGCAACCAAGTGAGCCTGAGCGCCGCCTGACGGGGCTAGTGTTCGCGACCGGGCTTGCGCGAGCGTCGATCCTTGACCACCTGTTCGAGACGATCGGCATAGGCCTTCCGCTCGGCGTCGGTCATTTTCGTCACACGCGACAGCCATTTTTTCTGTAAGTTCGACTGGATCAGGGCAGTTGTGGCCGCCTGCTCTTTCAGAACGTTCTCGACCAAGACCGGATCGAAAGGAACTGCGCGCAGGGCTTCGCCCAGCTCGGCAAAATCCTGGGCGCGTTGCCTGGACCCGCGCCTGTGCTCATCGAACAATTCATCTCGCAAGGCTTTTCGGTCAGTTTCGGGAAGAGCCCGGAACAGAGCCGGCCCGAACCCTGGGGGGACATCGACATGATCGCCACGGAACCGCAGGACGGCGCCCAGCAACACACCGGCAACCAACAGGTTCAGACCCAACGAGGCCACCAGAAGAATGGTCATCCAGCGGCGCGGTTGCTTGACGGTTTCGGTCATTCCAATTCCTCCAGAAAGGTGGGTTCCAACCCCATATTCGCCACCAAGTAGGATGTGTCCTGCGATACGAAGTAGCTTGCCGGATCAGGCAGGTACGAGGGCGCGGCAAACCCCACCCAGACCCCTGCGACGCTTGCAGCCATCAGCCCGCCCAGACCCTGCCACCCGCCCAGCCCGTCGTACAGGCTGCGGATCAGACCACGGTCTGCGGGCACGGCCGGTCGCGACCGTTCAAGACGTACCGCCTCGGCATCGGTCAGGATGCGAACGGCCAGATCGTCCGGCAATTCAGGGCTGCTCCGCCGCGCCTCGGCGAACAGCAGGTCCAGATCCGTGTCATTATCTGAAGTCGTCATATCCCAACTCCTCTCGTCGACCCGACAGGATTGCTGTCAGCGTCCGTTTTCCCCGCGCCACCAGGCTTTCCACCGCTTCGACCGAGATTCGCATGATCTGGGCAATCTCGGGGTTCGACAATTCTTCGATATGCCTCAGAATCACTGCCTGACGCTGGCGTTCCGGCAATTGCGCCAAGGCCCCGTTCAGGGCGTCCAACCGGGCCTTCTGCTGCATCCGTTCGACAGCGCCCGCGCTGTCATCCTGGGGTTCAGGGGTACCGTCGAGCGCGTCCGCCGACTTTCTGCGACGCCGGTCGATGCACAGGTTCAGGGTCACCCGGTACAGCCAGGTTGAAACCCTTGCCTGCCCCGGCACCCAATCCGGCGCGACCTTCCAAAGGCGCATCATCGCCTCTTGGGTCACGTCTTCGGCCTCGGCGCGGTTGTTCAACATGCGCAAGGCCACCGAGAAACAGCGCGGCCCCAGCCGATCGGTAAGCACCCGCGCCGCCGCCGCGTCGCCATCGGCGAACAACCTCAGCAACCGCTCGTCGCTCAGGTCTTCCGCGGCGACCCGGTCGCCGCGGAACTTTTGCGCTAAGGAGGTCAGATCCTCCATCCCACATCACTTGTTGTCTGCGCCCGGGCGACCACCTTTCCTGTGTGGTCGTCCCATACGGTGCTGCGCATCCGCGAACTCCTCTTCGGACAGCGAGCCGTTCCCGTCCGCGTCAATCCGGTCGAACATCTTGTCAGCCCGGCGCGGCTTGGGCAACTCATCCTCGGTCAAAAAGCCGTCCTTGTCGGCATCATGACGCGCGAACATGTCCGTCACGCGCGCGTTGGCTTTGGCCTGTGCCGCGGCCTGCATTTCCTCGACGCTCAGCTTGCCATCCCCATCTGCATCCATCGTGGTGAACTTTTGCGTGCGATGTTCTTCCATCTCGGCCTTGGTCACCTGGCCGTCACCGTTCGCGTCCAGGTCCTGGAAACTGATGGGGGCATGATCCCGCGGACCTTTCGCCAGAGCCGATGTCCCGGTGATCGCAGCCGCAGACAGAACGATGGCAGAGATGAATTTTGCGCTTTTCATTGCTCGGTTCCCTTATGTTGCCGCGGCCCTGTGCCGCTGCTTACATCTGTTCAAACGCCGCGCCGTGGGGTTTCCGTCGCGCTGACGAAAATTTTTTGTCGAAAAATTCGGATTGCGGGGTCATATATTCGGAAACGGCACGCGCAAAGCGACGCACCCCCCTTTCCGGGCGGCCCAAACAAGCGCAATATTCATCCAAATCCGAGCGCGAGTATCAAGATGACAGACCAAACTGTGGAAATCATGGCCCATGACGATCGGCCAACTTGGCCGGCCTTGGTAAAGGGGTTCCGTTGCAAATGTCCAAATTGCGGCAAAGGGCAGCTGTTGCACAGCTATCTGAAGGTGAATGACACCTGCAACGAGTGCGGTCAGGACCTGTTCCACCACCGGGCGGATGACGGCCCGGCCTATCTGACGATCCTGATCGTCGGCCACCTGCTGGCCCCGGCGTTGCACGTGTCCTATGTCCACTTCCGGCCGGACCCGCTGACCATGGCGCTGATGTTCTCGGTGGGCTGTGTGGCGTTGTCCTTGTATCTGCTGCCGCGACTCAAGGGAGCAGTCGTCGGGTTTCAATGGGCTCGGCGAATGCACGGGTTCGGCGACTCGAAATGATTTGGCCGCGGGCTTGATCCGAACATGACCGTAGACAAATCTGCCATTCGCGACGCAGCAACCGTGATCGTGCTGCGCGATCGCCATGAAAAGCCGGCGATCCTGATGGGCCAGCGCGGCGCAGCCGCGGCCTTCATGCCGAACAAGTTCGTGTTTCCCGGCGGCGCGGTCGACCCCGAGGATGCCCGTGTGCCGCTGGCCGCGCCCCTGCCTAATATCTGCCACCAACGCCTGGCCGATCAGGCCCCCAACGGCCTGCAGACAGCATTGGCGGCAGCCGCGATCCGCGAGTTGTGGGAAGAAACCGGCCTGATCCTGGGGGTTCCCGGGCAATGGCCCGGACCTGCCCCGCAGGACTGGATCAGCTTCGCTGAGCGCGGGTTCCTGCCTTCGGCGCAGCCCTTGCAGTTCGTGTTCCGGGCAGTCACGCCACCGGGCCGGCCGCGCCGGTTCGACGCGCGGTTCTTTCTGGTGGATGCTGACGCCATCGCCAACGATCCGGACGACTTCAGCCAAGCCTCTGACGAGCTGTCGCACCTGCAGTGGATCCCGCTGGATCAGGCCCGCGATTTCGACCTGCCCTTCATCACCGAGGTGGTGCTGGCCGAGGTCGAAGCACGGGTCACCGACCCGGCCCCGCCAGCTTCGGTGCCCTTCTTCCTCAACAACGAGGAAGCCAGCCTGTTCCAGCGTCTCAAAGGCCGCCCGATGCCCGAAACGGGCTGAGGCCAGATCACTTCATCCGGCTGATCACCACAGTCACTTCGGGCTTCTTGCCGATCTCGATCTGGGCGCTTTGGCGCACGATGCGGCGCATGGCCTCTTCCAGCTTGTCGTCGTCGCGCAGCGTCTTGACGTCGGCCCGCATCAGGAACTGATTCAGGTCCTCTTCCAGCACCTCGACCAGCCCGGCACGCGACGCGCCGGTTTCAGGCAGGCCCATCGTATCGCACCAGGGCTCGCCCAGGGGCTCGTCGTCTTCGTCCAGGATGACGGTCACGATCACATGCCCGTTCAGCGCCAAGCGGATGCGGTCGCGCACCACACCGTCCAGTGCCCCGATCTTGACCGATCCGTCCAGATATGTGCGCCCGGTTTCGACATAGTCGACCACCTGCGGCGCGTTCCCCGACAGGTCCAGCATGGTGCCGTTGACGGCCAGCACACCGGCCCGTCCACCGGCCTCGGCCAGCTTGGCATGTTCGCGCAGGTGCCGGTGTTCGCCATGCATCGGGATGACCACCTGCGGGTCGATCAGCGCATGCACCCGTTCCAGATCCGGGCGGTTGGCGTGGCCGGATACATGATACAGCCCATTGCTGTCATCGACGACGTCCACGCCTTTCTCGCTCAGTTGGTTCATGATGCGGATCACGCCGCGTTCGTTACCCGGAATGGTCTTGGATGAAAACAGAAACAGGTCGCCCTCTTTCAGCTCGATCCCCCGGTATTTGCCACGCGCCAGCTGTGCGCTGGCCGCACGGCGTTCCCCCTGGCTGCCGGTGACGATCAGCATCAGGTTCTGGCGCGGCAGGTCCAACGCCTCTTCGGCGCTGACCACGCGCGGGAAATCGGTCAGAATCCCGGTTTCGGTGGCCGCTTCGATCATCCGCCGCATGGCCCGACCCAGCAGCACGACCGACCGCCCGGCCCGGTGGCCGGCCTCGGCGAGAGTTTTCACCCGCGCCACGTTCGAGGCGAAGGTTGTTGCCACGACCATCCCGCTGGCCTGCTCGACCAATTGAGTGATGGCGGGCCCGACCTCGGATTCCGACCGGCCGGGATGGGTCGAGAACACGTTCGTGCTGTCGCAGACCAGCGCCTTGACGCCGGGTTTTGCCACCTCGGCCCACAGGGCCTCGTCAAAGGGCTCGCCGACCACGGGGGTCGTGTCCAGTTTGAAGTCACCCGAATGCACGATGCGCCCGGCGGGCGTGTCGATCACCAGCGCGGCGCTTTCGGGGATCGAGTGCGACACCGGCAGGAACCCCACGGTGAAAGGCCCGGCTTTGACCTGCTCGGGCCAGGCCGAGACGGTGCGCACCGCATCCTCGGGGTGGCCGGCCTCTTCCATCTTCTTGCGGGCGATGTTGGCGGTGAACGCCCGCGCATGGATCGGCGCACCCAGCATTTCATGGCACAGCGCCACGGCGCCGACATGGTCTTCGTGTGCGTGGGTGATGAAAATCGCCTCGAGCCGGTCGGCGCGTTCTTTCAGCCACGAGATGTCGGCATAGATCAGGTCGACGCCCGGCGTGGTGTCCATGTCGGGGAATGTCACGCCCAGATCGACCAGGATCAACCGTTCCTCGCCGGGCGCGCCATATCCGTAGACATAGGCGTTCATGCCGATTTCACCCGCGCCGCCCAGCGGCAAATAGATCAGTCGTTCACTGCTCATGCCGAGCCATTTTCCTTGTTGTAGCGATGGATCACGGTTAGACCGTGCATCGTCAGATCATCTTCAATTGCGTCAAAGCCCACATCGGCCTGATCGAACAGCGGGGCAAGGCCGCCGGTTCCGACAACCTTCATCGGCATGCCGTATTCGGCCTTGATGCGGGCGATCAGGCCTTCGATCAGGCCGGAATATCCCCAATACACGCCCGACTGGATACAGCCAACCGTATTCGTACCGATCACCTTGTCGGGCCGCGACACATCGATATGCGGCAGCGCGGCAGCGCCTTGGTGCAGCGCCTCGAGGCTGAGGTTCACCCCCGGCGCGATCACGCCGCCGACATAGGCGCCATCAGCCGCGACCACGTCAAAATTGGTGGCGGTGCCAAAATCCACCACCACGACGTTGCCGCCATGACGGTCGAAGGCACCCGCGGCATTGGCCAGCCGGTCCGGGCCGGGAATCGTGCCTTCATCAATCCGCGGCGGAACCGGCAGCAGGCAATCGGGCTTGCCCACGACCAACGGCCGGCATCCAAAGAACCGGTCGGCAAAGACGCGCAGGTTGAACACCACCCGCGGCACGGTCGAGGCGATGATGACATCGGTAATGTCGGCCTCGATCCCATAATGTTTCACCAGAGTCGAGTACCAGGTGAAATAGGCATCGGCCGTGCGCGCATGGTGGGTCGAGGTGCGCAAGGTGCACAGGAATTTCTCGCCATCCCAGATCGAGAACACGGTGTTGGTATTGCCGCAATCAATGGCCAGAAGCATCTGCGCCCCTTTCAGAAATAGACGTCTGCCGCCGGAATGCTGACCCGGCCCTTGGCGGTGTTTAGGACAAGGTTGCCGCCCGCGTCCACCGTTTCAAAGGTTCCGACGGTCTCGGACGTGGCGGTACGGGCCGTGATGACCTCGCCCAGCTTTGCGGCACGAGACAGCCAGGCCGTGCGGATGGGCTCGAATCCATAGGTCGTGAACTGCGCCTCGTATCGGGCATAGGCGGCGGCCAGTTCCGTCAGGAAATCCTCGGGCAGGACCTGAGCGCCGGTTTCCGACAGCAGCGAGACCGGTCGCAGCGCTCCGGGCTCGACGGTATCGGGCGCGGGCGCGTCAGCCAGGTTTAACCCGATGCCGATCGCCAGATGCGACACGCCGCGCCCCTGCCCCGTGCTTTCCAGCAGAATGCCCGCCAGTTTGCCGCCGTTCAGCAGCACGTCATTGGGCCATTTCAGCGACATCCCCGCCGCCCGCCCGGTCACCGAGACCACGGCATCGAACAGCGCAAGCGCCGCAACAAAGCTGCGCAGCGCCGCCTGTTCCGGGTTGCCTTCGGGGCGCATCAGCAAGGTTGCGGCCAAATTCCCCTTGGGATTGGCCCAGACCCGGCCCCGGCGTCCGCGCGCGGCCGTCTGGTGATGCGCCATGATCCAGACCGGCCCGGTTGCGGTGGGCGCGATACGGGCGGCCTCGTTCAAAGTGCTGTCCACCTCCTGCACGACGTGCAGGCCGTATCCCGTGGGCCAGTCACTCATCGCAAAAAGGCCCGGTCCTGCGACCGAGCCCCTCTGTTTCGTACGGACAGCAGATCAGTTGACAAGCGTTGCCGCGGCGGCGGTGGCCGCGCCCTCGATCCCGAACTGATAGAATACGCCGATTAACATCAGCGCCGCCGACCCCATCAGCGCCGCCCATAGAACGGGCGACGACCGAGTGTCGATCGGGTCTTCGTTCTCGTCCCCGAAATACATGTAGAACACGATCCGTAGATAATAGAACGCACCGATGACCGACGAGATGGCCGAAACGATGACCAACCCGATCAGGTCGGCATCGACACCGGCCTGCCAGACGCCCAGCTTGGCAAAGAAACCCAGCATCGGCGGCACACCCGCCAGGCTGAACATCAGGATCAGAACGGCGAGCGCCTTGCCCGGGTCACGCTTAGAAAACTGGCGCAGAGCGTCGATGTCGGTCACGGGCTTGCCGTCGCGCTCCATCATCAGGATGAAGGCGAAGGTGCCGATGTTCATGGTCACGTAGATCGCCAGATACATCAGCATCGCCTTGATCCCCAGCGCCGTGCCCGCCGCCAGACCGATCAGCGCATAGCCCATATGTGCAATCGACGAATAGGCCATCAGCCGCTTGATGTCGCGCTGACCGATGGCCGCGATGGCGCCCAACAGCATCGACAGGACCGACAGCAGGACGATCACCTGCTGCCAGTCGGCGACCGCGCCGCCAAAGGCGTCATGCAGCACCCGCGCGAACAGCCCCATGGCCGCAACCTTGGGCGCAGTGGCGAAAAACGCCGTGACCGGCGTGGGCGAGCCTTCGTAGACATCCGGCGTCCACATATGGAACGGCACGGCCGACACCTTGAACGCCAGCCCCGAGATCAGCAGAACCAGCCCGATCAGCAGGCCGACCGAGACCTCGCCATGATGCACCGTAGACACGATCCCCGAAAACAGCGTGGTCCCGGAGAAGCCATAGACCAGCGACGCCCCGAACAGCAGCAGGCCCGAGCTGAGCGCGCCCAGCACGAAATATTTCAGGCCCGCCTCGGTCGATTTGGCGCTGTCGCGGCGCAGCGCGGCCACGACATACAGCGAGAGAGACTGCAGCTCGAGCCCCATGTATAGCGACATCAGATCGCCCGCGCTGACCATCATCATCATGCCGACCGCTGCCAGCGCCACCAGCAGGGGATATTCGAACCGCAGCATATTGCGGCGCGCCATATAGTCCTGGCTCATGACCAGAACCGCGGCCGCCGACAACAGGATGGCAACCTTGGCAAAGCGCGAGAACCCGTCATCGACGAACATTCCGTTGAAGGCTACGTTCGTGCCCTCACCGTTTGCCGCGATCCAGAAGGCCAACACGGCCATCAGTCCCGCCGTGCCCCAGATCAGCACGGGGGCCAGCGCGTCTTTCGAGGTGTAGACCGCCCCGATCAGCGCCACCATCGCATAGATCGCCAGAATGATTTCCGGCAGGATTACAATCAGATCAGCCTGGATCATGTCTCCAAAGCTCCCTTAGTGCGAGGCGACCTGGGTCGCGGCCTCGGCCGCGGCCAGAGCCGTGTCATAGTTCGAAATCAGCGCGGCGGTCGAATTGCCGATCACGTCCGTAACCAGCGACGGGTAGACCCCCAGCAGAATGGTCATGACGATCAGCGGCGCAAAGATCAGGCGTTCGCGTGTGCTCATGTCGGTGATCGACTTGAGGCTTTCCTTGATCAGGTCGCCAAAGACCACGCGGCGATACAGCCACAGCGCATAAGCTGCCGAGAAGATCACACCGCTGGCCGCCACTGCTGTCACCCAGGTGTTGACCTGGAAAGTGCCCATCAGCGTCAGGAATTCGCCGATGAACCCACTGGTGCCCGGCAGGCCCACATTTGCCATGGTGAACAGCATGAACACCAGCGCATAGGCCGGCATGCGGATCACCAGGCCGCCATAGGCCTCGATGTCGCGGGTGTGCATCCGGTCATAGATCACGCCAACGCAAAGGAACAGCGCGGCCGAGATGAAACCGTGGCTGAGCATCTGGAAGATCGCCCCGTCGATGCCCTGCTGGTTGGCGGCGAAGATGCCCATGGTCACAAAACCCATATGCGCGACCGAGGAATAGGCGATCAGCTTTTTCATGTCCTCCTGCACCAGCGCCACCAACGAGGTGTAGACCACGGCGATGGCCGACAGCCACAGGACCAGATCGGTCATCACTGCCGAGCCGACGGGGAACATAGGCAAGCTGAAGCGCAGGAAGCCATAGCCACCCATCTTCAGCAGGATCGCCGCCAGCACGACCGAGCCCGCCGTCGGCGCCTGAACGTGGGCGTCAGGCAGCCAGGTGTGCACGGGCCACATCGGCATCTTCACCGCGAAGGACGCGAAGAACGCGAGGAACAGCAAGGTCTGCATGCCGCCGACGATGTGGACGCCCAGCACGCTGAAGCTCTCGGACGAGAACTGGTGCGTCATCAGCGCGGCAATGTCGGTGGTGCCAGCGTCGGCATACATCGCCACCATCGCCACCAGCATCAGAACCGAGCCGAGGAAGGTATAGAGGAAGAACTTGAAGCTGGCATAGATCCGGTCCTTGCCGCCCCAGATCCCGATGATCAGGAACATCGGGATCAGCCCGGCCTCAAAGAACAGGTAGAACAGCACCAGGTCCAGAGCCATGAATACGCCCAGCATCAGCGTTTCCAGCAGCAGGAAGGCAATCATGTATTCCTTGACCCGGTCGGTCACGTTCCAGCTGGCCAGGATGGTCAGCGGCATGATGAAGGTGGTCAGCAGCACGAACAGAACGCTGATGCCATCCACGCCCATCTTGTATTTCAGGCCCATCAGCCATTCGCCCTCTTCCACCATTTGAAAGCCGGTGTTCGAGGGGTCGAACTCGGTATAGATACCGATCGAGACCAGAAAGGTGACCGTGGTTGCTACCAGCGCGATCCACTTGGCATTGCTTTGAGCTGCCGCATCCTTCCCGTGCAGGAACAGCGCCATCAGACCGGCGGAAATGGCCGGAATGAATGTGACAATGGATAGGATATTGTCCATCAGTGTGCGCCTCCGCCGATCGACATCCAGGTGACCAGGGCTGCGATGCCCAGAACCATCCAGAAGGCGTAAGTGAAGATGTAGCCCGTCTGTGCCTTGCCTGCGAGGCGGGTGAAGAAGGGAACGACGCCCATTGCTACTCCGTTCAGGAAACCGTCGATCACCTTGCCGTCACCGCCCTTCCACAGGAACCGGCCCAGGGCCACGGTCGGTTTGACAAGGATCGCGTCGTAAATTTCGTCAAAGTACCACTTGTTCTTGAGGAACAGGTACAGCGGACGCTGGTTCTCGGCCAGGCGGCTCGGCAGCGCCGGGTTCACGATGTAGAACAGGTAGGCCAGTCCAAAGCCCAGAACCATTGCGATGAATGGCGAGATCTTGACCCATTTCGGCGCAGCATGCGCGTCGTCCAAAACATGGTTGTCCGGCGCGATGTACAGCGCGCCCTCGCCCGGTTTGCCAACAAAAGCATAGTGGTGGTCGCCGCCCTTGGCCTTGTCACCGTGCGCAGCTTCGTCGTCATGAGATTCTGTGGCATGCGTGTCGTCGCCATGATCATCGGCCTTGGAATGGTCACCGGCCTCGGCATGCGCCTCGGCAACCGGAATGCCATAGAACTTGCCCACCTGATCGGCGTGACCGAAGAAGTTGTTGTACCAGATCATGCCCGCGAACACGGCGCCCAGCGACAGAACACCCAGCGGCACCAGCATGACCATCGGGCTTTCATGCGCGTGCTCATGCGTGTGCTTGTCGCCCCGCTCCTCGCCATAGAAGGTCAGGAAGATCAGGCGCCAGCTATAGAACGAGGTCATCGCGGCGGCGATCACCAGCGCCCAGAAGCCAAAGGCCGACCCGCCGGCATAGGCGCTTTCGATGATGGCGTCCTTGGACAGGAAGCCGGCAAAGCCGATCGTGGTCAGCGGGATGCCGACGCCTGTGATGGCCAGCGTGCCGATCATCATCGCCCAGAAGGTATAGGGGATTTTCTTGCGCAGGTTGCCATAGTTCATCATGTCCTGTTCGTGATGCATGGCGTGGATCACCGAGCCCGCACCAAGGAACAAGAGCGCCTTGAAGAAGGCATGCGTGAACAGGTGGAACATCGCCGCCGAATACATGCCCACGCCCGCGGCCACGAACATGTAGCCCAGCTGCGAACAGGTCGAATAGGCGATCACGCGCTTGATGTCGGTCTGCACCAGACCCACGGTCGCGGCAAAGAACGCGGTCGAGGCCCCCAGCACGGTGACGAACCCGGTCGCACCCGGCGCGAACTCCATCAGCGGCGACATACGGCAAACCAGGAACACACCGGCCGTCACCATGGTGGCGGCGTGGATCAGCGCCGACACGGGCGTCGGGCCCTCCATCGCGTCCGGCAACCAGGTGTGCAGGATCAACTGCGCAGATTTGCCCATCGCACCGATGAACAGCAGCACGCAGACGACCTCGACCGCAGACCATTCGCCCCACAGGAAAGTCAGCTGCGTTTCCGCCAGCTGGGGTGCGGCAGCAAAGATATCCGAGAAGTTGATGCTGTCGGTCAGGAAGAACAGCGCAAAAATCCCCAGCGCAAAGCCGAAGTCGCCCACACGGTTGACGATGAACGCTTTCATCGCCGCCGCATTGGCCGAAGGTTTGCGGTAGTAGAAACCGATCAGCAGGTAGGATGCGACGCCCACGCCTTCCCAGCCAAAGAACATCTGCACCAGGTTGTCCGCCGTTACCAGCATCAGCATGGCGAAGGTGAAGAAGGACAGATAGGCAAAGAAGCGCGGCTTGTAGCTTTCGCCTTCGCGCCACTGCGGGTCGTGATCCATGTAGCCGAACGAATAAAGGTGCACGAGCGCCGACACCGTAGTGACCACGATCAGCATAATGGCGGTCAGCCGGTCCAGACGAATGGCCCACGAGGTCGACAGCGAGCCGCTTTCGATCCAGCGCATGATCTCGATCTGCTGGGTCTGTCCATCAAAGCTGAAGAAGACGATCCACGACAGCAGACAGGCCAGGAACAGCAGGCCCGTGGCCGTCCACAGCGCGGCCTTTTCGCCGATGAATTTCCAGCCAAAGCCGCAGATCAGCGCGCCCACGAGCGGGGCAAAGAGGATTGTGGTTTCCATGATCCCTTACCCCTTCATCATGTTGACGTCTTCAACCGCAATAGTGCCGCGGTTGCGGAAGAAGCAGACCAGAATAGCCAGCCCGATCGCCGCCTCGGCCGCGGCCACGGTCAACACAAACAGCGTGAACACCTGCCCGACCAGATCGCCGAGAAAGCTGGAAAACGCCACGAGGTTGATATTTACCGCCAGCAGCATCAATTCGATGCTCATAAGCAGGATGATGACGTTCTTGCGGTTCAGAAAGAGACCGAAGATGCCGATGACGAACAGCGTCGTCGCGACGGTAAGATAGTGCTCAAGTCCGATCATGGTCTCAAAGTCCCTGCCCCGGTTTCACGTCCTTCAACTCCAGCGCCTTGGCCGGGTCGCGCATCATCTGGGCGATGATGTCCTGCCGCTTGATGTCCTGGCGGTGGCGCAGCGTCAGTACAATGGCACCGATCATGGCCACCAACAGGATCAGGCCCGCCAGTTGGAACAGAAGGAAGTATTGATCGTAAAGGATGACACCCAGCGCTTCGGTGTTGTGGCGATCGGCCGGGATCGGCTGGGCCAGGTTGGCCGCCGCGCCCTGTGCGCTGTCCCAGGCGCCAAAGGCCATGACGAACTGCATCAGGATGACCAGACCGATCAGCAGGGCCAAAGGCATGTAGCGCGCCATCTCGGCCTTGAGCTCGGCAAAATCCACGTCCAGCATCATCACCACGAACAGGAACAGCACCGCCACCGCGCCGACATAGACGATGATCAGCAGCATGGCGACGAATTCCGCCCCCAGCAGCACGAACAGCCCCGCAGACGACAGGAAGGCCAAAATCAGCCACAGCACCGAATGCACCGGCTGCCGGCTGATCACGGTGAACAGCCCGCCGGTGATGGCGCTGATGGCAAAGAGGTAAAAGGCAAATACGCTCATTGGTCATCATCCTCGTTTTCGCCCATGGCCTCCTGCGCCAGTTCCAGCGCCCGGGTCATGGCCGGGATGCCGGCAAAGACCGACATTTGACCGATCGTTTCCACGATCTCTTGTTTCTTGGCCCCTGCCTCGATGGCATGGCGCACCGTTTGGCGCACGGCCGTATCGGCCTGCGCGCCCTGACAGGTCAGCCCCGCCAGCGTCAGCAACAGGCGGGTCTTGGCATCCAATCCGCCCGGATTGACGGTGTTGCCGAACATCATCTCCATGACCTCTTTGGGCATGGTCGGCCACAGCGCCTCGAAGCCGCGCATCGCGTCGACGGGCGAATAGCTCTCCAGCGCCGGGTTGAACGCCTTAGCCATGTCATGTGCCTGTTTCAGCATCTGCTCGAATGGGTTCTTGACCGGATCACTCATCTGTACGGCGCGTCCAGTTCTAGGTTGCGGGCGATCTCGGCTTCCCAGCGGTCGCCGTTCTCTAGCAGTTTCTGCTTGTCATAGAACAGCTCTTCGCGGGTCTCGGTGGCGAATTCGAAATTCGGCCCTTCGACGATCGCATCGACCGGGCAGGCCTCCTGGCAGAAGCCGCAATAGATGCACTTGGTCATATCGATGTCATAACGCGTGGTGCGGCGGCTGCCGTCTTCGCGCGGTTCGGCGTCGATGGTGATGGCTTGGGCCGGGCAGATCGCCTCACACAGCTTGCAGGCGATACAGCGTTCCTCGCCGTTCGGATAACGACGCAGAGCATGTTCGCCCCGGAACCGGGGCGACAGCGGGCCCTTTTCATGCGGATAGTTCACCGTGGCCTTGGGGGCGAAGAAATACTTCATCCCCAGCTTGAAACCCTGCCAGAAGTCCTGCAGCAGGAAATACTTGGCCGCACGGGTATAGTCGATCTGGGTCATTGTCAGCCTCCTACGCTCCAGCGGGCAAACGCGCCCCAGAACCAATCGAATTTTGCAGCAAAAGCCACGAAGACCACCCACACCAAACTGAACGGCAAGAAAACTTTCCAGCCCAGCCGCATCAGCTGGTCATAGCGGTAGCGCGGCGTGATCGCCTTGACCATCGCGAACAGGAAGAAGAAGAACGCCATCTTGGCGACCATCCACAGCACGCCATCCGGCAGGCCAGGGATAGGCGACAGCCAGCCGCCGAAGAACAGCAGCGAAGTCAGCGCGCACATCAGGAAGATGGCGATGTATTCGCCCGCCATGAACAGCAGGAAGGGCGTGGCCGAATATTCCACTTGGTAGCCGGCAACCAGTTCCGATTCCGCCTCGGGCAGGTCAAACGGCGGGCGGTTGGTTTCGGCCAGCGCCGAGATGAAGAACAGGAACACCATCGGGAAATGCGGCAGCCAGTACCAGCTGAAGAACCCGAACGCGCCGTCCTGCGCCCGCACGATGTCGCCAAAATTCATCGAGCCGGTCGAGATGATCACCCCGATGATGATCAGGCCGATCGAAACCTCGTAGGAAATCATCTGCGCGGCCGAGCGCAGGCTTCCGAGGAACGGGTATTTCGAGTTCGACGCCCAGCCCCCCATGATCACGCCGTAAACCTCGAGCGAGGATACGGCGAACACGTACAAGATGGCCACGTTGATATCCGACAGCACCCAGCCATCGTTGAACGGAATGACCGCCCAAGCGATCATGGCCAGCACGAAGGATGTCAGAGGCGCCAGGATAAACACCGTCCGGTCAGCCCCGGCGGGGATTACCACCTCTTTCACCACGTATTTCAGCGCATCCGCCACCGATTGCAGCAGACCATACGCGCCCACGACGTTGGGGCCGCGACGCATCTGGACCGCCGCCCAGATCTTGCGGTCGCCATAGACCAGGAACAACAGCGAGATCATCACGAAGGCGACGACGGCCAGCACCTGTGCCAGTATGATCAGGGCTATTCCGCCCGGGGTGTCAAAGAATTCAGCCATTGGTCCTCACACCGTGGGTATTCCGTTTGCCGCCGTGGCCGCCAAGCCCAGCCCGACGGCCAGAGACTCGCACCGCAAGCGGTTGGTTTGGCGTGTCGGTGTAAACAGCATCCGCCGCCCGTACGCCACCTTTTTTCTTCCTTTTCAACGGTCGCGCACACGACGCGGCCGCCGCCCCGTCATACGAGCCGGCGGGCAACGGCGCGCCGTTGTTCTGCCGTATGAACGCCGCCAGACTCATTCCGCCGCGATCTTCTGGTTGCCGCGCGCCTTGGCCAGCGCCGAAAGCTCTGCCATCAGCTGCGACGCCCGCGCGATCGGGTTGGTCAGATAGAAATCCTTGATCACAGTTCGGAAGGTCGCCTGCCCCAACGGCCCGGCCTCGAGCGGCTGCATTTCGTTCTCGGGCACTTGGTCGATCTGCGCCAGATGCGGCACCGCCTCGACCACCGCCGTGCGCAGCTGCGCCAGCGAGTCGTAGGGCAGCGCCTGCCCCAGCTCGGCCGAAAGCGCCCGCAGGATCGCCCAGTTCTCCTTGGCCTCGCCCGGGGCGAACCCGGCGCGCATCGCCAATTGCGGGCGACCTTCGGTGTTCACGAACAGCCCGTTTTCCTCAGTATAGGCGGCTCCGGGCAGGATGATGTCGGCGCGGTGGGCACCGCGGTCACCGTGGCTGCCCTGATAGATCACGAAGGGGCCGTCCTCGATCTCGATTTCGTCGGCCCCGAGGTTGTAGATCACCTCGGCCCCATCGATCGCTGCCTCGATTCCTCCTTCGGTGACGGCGCCAACATCCATCGCACCAACCCGCGCCGCAGCCGTGTGCAGCACGAACAGGCGGCCCGACAAGGCCTGGGCCGCAGCCAGAACGGCCAGGCCGTCGGCCTCGGTCACGGCGCCCTGCCCGACGATCACGATGGCATCCTTGCCTGCCTTTGCCTTGGCCAGAGCCGCGCGGTCCTCACCCAAATGGTCATAATCATAGGTCAGATCCACCGCCGGACCGATCACCTTGACCGTAGCCCCGGCCAGCCACGCCTTGCGGATGCGCGCGTTCAGCACCGGGGCTTCGTCGCGCGGGTTGGTGCCGATCAGGATGATCTCTTTCGCGGTATCGATCTCTTCAATCGCCACGTTGCCGACATAGCCCGAGCGGTTGCCGATGGGCAGGCGGGCATTGTCGGTTCGGCACTCGACCTTGCCACCCAGCCCTTCGATCATCTGCTTCAGGGCAAAGGCGGCCTCGACCGGAACCAGGTCGCCGACCAGGCCGGCCACGGTCTTGCCCTTCATCGCGTCCGCCGCGGCCGCAAGCGCCTCGGTCCAGCTGGCCGGACGCAAAAGGCCGTTCTCGCGGATATAGGGCGTGTCCAGCCGCTGGCGGCGCAGCCCGTCCCAGACAAAGCGTGTCTTATCGGAAATCCACTCTTCGTTCACGCCGTCATGGTTGCGTGGCAGAATGCGCATCACGACGCGGCCCTTGGTGTCAACCCGGATGTTCGAGCCCAGAGCATCCATCACGTCGATGGATTCGGTCTTGGTCAGCTCCCATGGGCGGGCGGTGAACGCATAAGGCTTTGAAGTAAGCGCGCCCACCGGGCACAGGTCGATGATGTTGCCCTGAAGGTTCGAGTCCAACGTCTGGTTCAGATAGGTGGTAATCTCGGCGTCTTCGCCCCGACCGGTCTGCCCCATCTGGTCGACCCCCGCCACCTCGGTGGTGAAGCGGACGCAACGGGTGCAGCTGATGCAGCGGGTCATGGCGGTGCCCACCAGCGGCCCAAGATCCAGATCGTCCACCGCGCGCTTGGCCTCGCGGAACCGGCTGGCCGAGATGCCATAGGCCATCGCCTGATCCTGCAGATCGCATTCACCGCCCTGGTCGCAGATCGGGCAATCCAGCGGGTGGTTGATCAGCAGAAACTCCATCACGCCTTCGCGGGCCTTCTTGACCATGGGCGAGTTGGTCTTGACCACCGGCGGCTGGCCTTCCGGCCCCGGGCGCAGATCGCGCACCTGCATGGCGCACGAGGCGGCGGGCTTGGGCGGGCCGCCCACGACCTCGACAAGGCACATGCGGCAGTTGCCTGCGATCGACAGGCGCTCGTGATAGCAGAAACGCGGAACTTCGATCCCGGCCTGTTCACAGGCCTGGATCAGGGTCATTGCACCATCGACTTCGATTTCCTTGTCGTCGATCACGATCTTGCGGAGGTCAGACATGGTCTAGTTCGCCCTCAAATACACGCCAATGGCGCTGTTTCTTTCGATTTCCCTGCGCCCCAGCGCACAGAAAGTTTCGGTGTCGGCATAGCTTACGCCGTTCTGAGCCAGGTATGCCTCGCCCTTGGCGCGCATCCGCGCCTTTTCGGCATCCGATTCCACATAGGCCCGGATCTCGGCATCCGAATATCCCAGCTGGTTCGCTTTGGATCGCAGCCCCCACATCACGCCTATCGCCTTCAGACGACGCCCGCTGATTGTCGGGCAGATTTCCGAAATCTCGTTGGCGATGGCGATGTAGTAGAGCGAGTCGTCGATCTCCTTAACTTCGCGCAAGGGCGGTTTGGCTCCGGCCACGGCAGGCAGCGCGACGACGCAGGCAACGGCGGAAAGTTTCGCAGCTTTCATGACATATCCTTTCGTCTTGGGTTCCCCAAGACGACACTTCCCTCGACCGCTATGCAATAACGCGCGGCCTGCCGGAACCTGATATGACATGGCATGGGTCATGGCCGCTGACACTTCCCGGCAAAAGTCAGGCTGTCATTGTCGATCCGCAGAGTCTGCGGCTCGGCATCCGGTCCGATTTTCCAGGCGATGCGGGAAGACCCGAAATTCTGCACACAGAACCGCGTGGCCTCATAGCGCCCCGCTTCGCGCGCGCCGTCCAACGAAGCCGACACGCCCTTGACCGTCACGGTGAAATCGGCCGGCGACCTTTTCTTGTCGACCGCCTTCGCCTTGGCGCGAAATGCCTGCCCATCGAACAGCACGCGATCCTCGGCCTTGCCACCGCAGGCCGACAGCACCGCAAGAACCGCCAAAACACCGGTCAACGGAGCAATGGCCCTACCACGGGCAACAATAGGGATCAGCCTTGCCATCAGATCGCCGCCACCAAAGCCATGACGCCCAGCACAGCCATGCATGCCCAGGCCACAACGTACAGAACGCTTCGCAGGCCGCTGTGCGGTTTGCCAATGCCGCGGATATGAACCACCAGCATCACCAGACGCGCCACCAAGGCGATCGAGGCCAGCCAGTTCACCCAGACCGGGCTGACCCCCAGCAGCATGGCCGCCAGAGTCACGGTCAGGAACGCGGGCAGAGTTTCGGTTCCGTTAAGATAGGCGCGGTTCAGACGATAGGCACTGTCGGCATAGTTCTGTTCCGGCGTCGCCCCTGGCGCCAGGCCCTTGCCCTGCTTGGCCAGCGCCGAGAACGGCGCCAGCAGCAGGACCACCAGCGTAAAGATCACCAGCGCGGCAATCGCGTGCGAGTATTCGGAATATACTTCCATCGGATCTACTCCGCCGCCATCGCACCCATACGGCCCGATTTGCGGGCCTTGATGCGGTCTTCGATTTCTTCGCGGAAGTTGCGGATCAGGCCCTGGATCGGCCATGCGGCCGCGTCCCCCAGTGCACAGATCGTGTGGCCTTCGACCTGCTTGGTCACCTCGAACAGCATGTCGATCTCTTCCAGCTCGGCCTCGCCGCGGACAAGGCGATCCATCACGCGCATCATCCAGCCCGTGCCTTCGCGGCAGGGCGTGCACTGGCCGCAGCTTTCGTGCTTGTAGAATTTCGATAGGCGCCAGATCGCCTTGATGATGTCGGTGGACTTGTCCATCACGATCACAGCCGCCGTTCCCAGCCCCGAGCCCAGATCGTTGCGCAGATAGTCGAAATCCATGATCGCATCGCGCATGTTCTCGCCGCGCACGCAAGGCACGGACGAGCCACCGGGGATCACGGCCAACAGGTTGTCCCACCCACCGCGGATGCCGCCGCAATGGGTCTCGATCAGTTCTTCGAAGCTGATCGACATCGCCTCTTCGACCACGCAGGGGTTGTTGACGTGACCCGAGATCGCAAAAAGCTTGGTGCCCGCGTTGTTCTGGCGGCCGAAACCGGCGAACCAGTCGGCACCGCGGCGCAGAATCGTGGGCACGACGGCAATAGATTCCACGTTGTTCACCGTGGTCGGGCAGCCATACAGACCCGCCCCCGCCGGGAACGGCGGCTTCATGCGCGGCATGCCCTTCTTGCCTTCGAGACTTTCCAGCAGCGCGGTTTCCTCGCCGCAGATATAGGCGCCGGCGCCGTGGTGCAGGAACAGGTCGAAATCCCAGCCCGAGCCGGCGGCGTTCTTGCCCAGCAGGCCGGCATCATAGGCCTCGTCGATGGCGGCCTGCAGCGCCTCGCGCTCGCGGATGTACTCGCCCCGGATGTAGATGTAGCAGGTATGCGCGTTCATCGCGAACGACGCGATCAGGCAGCCTTCGATCAGCGTGTGCGGATCGTGGCGCATGATCTCGCGGTCCTTGCAGGTGCCCGGTTCGGATTCGTCAGCGTTCACAACAAGGTAAGACGGACGGCCATCGCTTTCTTTTGGCATGAACGACCATTTCAGACCGGTCGGAAAGCCCGCGCCGCCACGCCCGCGCAATCCCGAATCCTTCATCGTCTGGATGATCCAGTCGCGCCCTTTAGCGATCAGGTCAGCGGTGCCGTCCCAATGCCCGCGGGCCTGGGCGCCCTTCAGCGTGCGCTCGTGCATCCCGTAGATGTTGGTAAAGATCCGGTCCTGATCCTTCAGCATCGCGTGTTACCTTTGGCTGTCCTGACGCATGCGCCAGAGTTGAAAAATGTTGACGCCTGCATAGATGAAGGCCGCGATCGCGGCGAAATCAAACAGCAGCGCATAGCGTCCCGGCAGTTCCAGCGCCGGGCCGATGAACAGGGTCACGGCAAGCCACATCAGCATGGTCACTGCGATGACCACGCCGATATGTCGGCCCTTGCGGGCGATGGCCTGTTCCTTGTCCTTGTCCATCACACTCCGATGCCCGTATCGGGCACCGTCTCTCAGTCTTCGTAAGTGCCTTCTTTCTTGGCACGTTTGGCAAATTCGGTTTCCTCGCCGGCCGCCAACTTGGCCGCCTGTTCGATCCAGCCGTCGCGTTCGATCCGGCCCTTGAATTTCAACCGTGCATCTACCCAGGCCACCTGTTCGGGCGTCCAGGCCGCGATCTGGTCATAGTGGTAAAAGCCCAGTTCGTTCAGCGTCTGCTCGAGCTTCGGGCCTACGCCCTTCAGCAGCTTCAGATCGTCGGGTTTGCCGCCACGAGGACCAGTCAGCGTTTCGGGCTGAGTCTCGGCGGTTGCGGGCCTAGCTGCGGCGCCCTCGGGCGAAGATGGCTCGGCCTTGGCGGATTTCTTGGGCGCGGCCTGACGGGCCGCGGGCTTGCCCGGGTCCGCCGCCTTGGGCGGCTTGGGCGCGGCTTTCGCGCCGGCGGCCTTGCCGTCCTTGCCCAGCCATGGCGTCAGGATCGGAACCTCGGTCCCATCGATGCGCTTGACCGTATCGCCCAGATCGGCGGCCAGTTGAACGCTGGCATTGTACTTGGACTTGCCGGCCTCGTACTGTTTCAGGCTGGTCAAGCCGCCCTTGGGCTCGGCGGCATAGCGCCCGTTCTGCGGACCCGGAACCGGCGCCTTGCCGGCAGCCAGATCATCGATGATGCGGGCAAAGCTCTCGGCGGTCAGATCCTCGTAATAGTCCTTGCCGATCTGCGCCATCGGCGCGTTCGAGCACGACCCCAGGCATTCGACCTCTTCCCAGCTCAGCTTGCCGTCCGCCGACAGCTGATGAGGCTTGGGCGCGATCTTTTCGCGGCAGACCGCGATCAGATCCTCGGCCCCGCAGATCATGCAGGACGTGGTGCCGCAAACCTGAATATGCGCAACGGAACCAACCGGTTGCAGTTGAAACATGAAGTAGAAGGATGCAACTTCAAGCACCCGGATGTAGGACATGTCCAGCATCTCGGCCACATATTCGATGGCCGGGCGGCTGAGCCAGCCCTCCTGCTCTTGCGCGCGCCACAGCAGCGGGATGACCGCGCTGGCCTGACGGCCCTCGGGGTACTTGGTAATCTGAGCCTTGGCCCAGTCCAGATTGGCGGGCGTGAAGGCAAAGCTTTCGGGTTGTTCGGGGTGCAGGCGGCGGAGCATTAGCGGTCAATCTCTCCAAATACGACATCCATTGTGCCGATGATGGCGGCGACGTCGGCCAGCTGGTGGCCCTTGGCGACGTGGTCCATGGCTTGCAGGTGCAGATAGCCCGGCGCGCGCAGCTTGGCGCGGTACGGCTTGTTGGTGCCGTCGGCGACCAGATAGACGCCGAACTCGCCCTTGGGCGCTTCGACGGCGGCATAGACTTCGCCCGCCGGAACGTGGAAGCCTTCGGTGTACAGCTTGAAGTGATGGATCAGGCTTTCCATCGAGGTCTTCATGTCCGAACGTTTCGGCGGGGTGATCTTGCCGCGCGCCAGAACGTCTCCGGGGCAGTCGCGCAGCTTGGAGATGGCCTGACGAATGATCGACACCGACTGGCGCATCTCCTCCATGCGGACGAGATAGCGGTCATAGCAGTCGCCATTCTTGCCGACGGGAATCTGGAACTCGAATTCGTCGTAGCATTCATAGGGTTGCGCGCGTCGCAGGTCCCAGGCCAGGCCCGATCCGCGCACCATCACGCCCGAGAATCCGTATTTCTGGATGTCGTCCTCGGTCACCACGCCGATATCGCAGTTGCGCTGCTTGAAGATGCGGTTCTCGGTCAGCAGGCCGTCGATATCATCCAGAACAGCGGGGAAAGCATGGCTCCAGGCCTCGATATCGTCAAGCAGTTCGGGCGGCAGGTCCTGGTGAACGCCACCGGGACGGAAATAGGCGGCGTGCAGGCGCGCACCGCAGGCGCGCTCATAGAAGACCATCAGCTTTTCCCGCTCTTCAAAGCCCCATAGCGGCGGGGTCAGCGCGCCAACGTCCATCGCCTGGGTCGTCACGTTCAGCAGGTGGTTCAGGATGCGCCCGATCTCGGAATACAGAACCCGGATCAGCGAGGCGCGGCGCGGCACTTCGACCCCGGTCAGCTTTTCGATGGCCAAGCACCAGGCGTGTTCCTGGTTCATCGGCGCCACGTAATCCAGACGGTCAAAATACGGCAGGTTCTGCAGATAGGTCCGGCTTTCCATCAGCTTTTCGGTGCCACGGTGCAGCAGGCCGATATGCGGGTCGCAGCGTTCGACGATCTCGCCATCCAGTTCCAGCACCAGACGCAGCACGCCGTGGGCCGCAGGGTGCTGCGGGCCGAAGTTGATGTTGAAGTTGCGGATCTTCTGCTCGCCCGTCAGAGCGTCTTCGAAGCCCTTGCCGCCATCCATCATCGTGTCTCTCCTGTCCGGGGATCAACCCCGGCTGTTCCGTTCGTGCCGGACCGGTCCGGCAAGCGAGGGCCTCAGCGCCGCCCCCGGTTTTTCTTTTTTGCCTCGGCCCGAACCCGGACCCTTTCGGCGTCTGCCGCTTTCACCGCCGCCCCGGCCAACAACGCGCCCAGAGCCCCAATCACAACCAGTTCTCCAAGCATCGTCAGCATCTCAGCGGCGCTCCAGTTCCTGCAGCTTCAGACCCATCCACCACAAAAGGGCGATCGTGCCGAAGGGAACCAGACAGGCCAGCGCCCAGTATTTGTTGATCCCGAAAAACGGCAGAAGCTTGACCATCGGGATGATGGTCAGCGCCGAAAGGATCAGCCACCAGATGCCGCCCATTTACTTGGTCTCCTGCTTTTCGTCCCCCGGCAGAATGTAATTCGCACCCTCCCACGGGCTCATGAAGTCGAACTGGCGGTATTCCTGAACCAGCGAGACTGGCTCATAGACCACGCGCTTCTGCGCCTCGTCATAGCGAACCTCGGTGTAACCGGTGGTCGGGAAATCCTTGCGCAGTGGGTATCCCCGGAACCCGTAGTCGGTCAGGATGCGCCGCAGGTCCGGATGGCCCGAGAACAGGATGCCGAACATGTCGAACACTTCGCGCTCGAACCAGTTGGCGGACGGGTGCACATCGACGATCGAGGGCACCATCTCGTCCTCGCGGACCGAGACCCGCAGCCGGATGCGATGGTTCTGATACATCGAGAGGAAGTGATAGACGACGTCGAACCGCTTGGCCCGCTCGGGATAGTCCACGGCGGTGATGTCGACGAGGGTCGAGAATTTGCAGTTCTGGTCAGACTTCAGATACTCGACGAATTCGATCAGGTTCGACGGGGCCACATCGACGCTCAACTCACCAAAGCTGACGTCCCATGACAGGACGCAGTCGGGCCGCTTGATTTCGATCAGTGCGCCAAGTTCCTTGAGTGCTTCGCTCATCAGGGTTCCTCCTCAGCGCACGATGGTGCCGGTGCGGCGGATCTTGCGTTGCAACTGCAACAGACCATACAGCAGCGCCTCGGCGGTCGGCGGGCAGCCGGGAACGTAGATGTCCACCGGAACGATGCGGTCGCAGCCGCGCACCACCGAATAGGAATAGTGGTAATACCCGCCGCCATTGGCGCAGGATCCCATCGAGATGACATAGCGCGGCTCGGGCATCTGATCATAGACCTTGCGCAGAGCCGGCGCCATCTTGTTGGTCAGAGTGCCTGCCACGATCATCACGTCCGACTGGCGCGGGGATGCACGCGGCGCGATGCCGAAGCGTTCGGCATCGTAGCGCGGCATCGAGGTGTGCATCATCTCGACCGCGCAGCAGGCCAGGCCGAAGGTCATCCAGTGCAGCGAGCCGGTGCGCGCCCAGTTGATGATGTCCTCGGACGAGGTCAGCAGGAACCCTTTGTCCTGCAACTCGGCGTTCAGGGCCTGGGTGGCGACTTCCTTGTCAACGCCCGCGGTGTTTGCACCCGTCATCACTCCCATTCCAAGGCCCCCTTCTTCCATTCATAGGCAAAGCCGATGGTCAGAACGCCCAGGAACACCATCATCGACCAGAAGCCGACATCGCTGATATCCTTGAAGCCCACGGCCCAGGGAAACAGGAACGCAATCTCAAGGTCGAAGATGATGAACAGGATCGAAACCAGATAGAATCGGACATCGAACTTCATCCGCGCATCGTCGAACGCGTTGAACCCGCATTCATAGGCGCTGACCTTTTCGGGGTCGGGATTGCGGACTGCCAGAACGACGGCGGCCAGAATCAGGACGATTCCAAGGCCCACGGCGACGGCCAGAAACACCAGGATCGGGAGATATTCCCGCAACAGCTCTTCCACGAGTGGCTCCTTTCCTGCGCATCCCGAACGAGACGCGCCGTCAATTGGCGTGTTGACTGGACATTCTCTATCCGCGCGGGGTCAGAGGGTCAACCGAGCACAAGCGCGCATGGCACCGAATATTCGGCTTGCCAACGCCCAGCGCTGCACTAGGCGCAAGCCCTTGGCTTCAAATGGTCGCGGACGGTCAAACCTCACTATTCCATGAAGGTTTTCGCTTGTCGAAGAAAGCGCTGATTCCCTCATGCGCCTCGTCCGTTTCCCATCGGTCGACCAGCGCCCGGATCGTGTGGTCGATCACCGCGTCGTCGATGCGCGGCCCGAGGTCCCGAACCAACGCCTTGGCCGAGGCCACGGCGCCCGGCGCACAGGACAGATAGGGCTGCACTTCGGCTTCGATCGCGGCATCCAACTCATCCGCCGGAACGGCCCGCGCGAGCAGGCCAAGATCCACCGCCTCGGCCGCGTCGAACAGACGGGCCGACATGAACACGCGCCGCGCGCGGGCCTCGCCCATGCGGGCGATGACATAGGGGCCGATGGTGGCCGGGATCAGCCCCAGCCGGGTTTCGGTCAGCCCCATCTTCAGACTGTCCACGCCGACGGCCACGTCACAGACCGCGGCCATGCCCACGCCACCGCCAAAGGCGTTGCCCTGAAGCGCGCCGATCAACGGTTTTTGCAGGGTGTTCAGGGCGTTCAGCATCTCGGCCAGCTTGCGTGCCTCGACAAAGCGGGTCTCGGGATCGGCGGCCATTTGGGCCTGCATCCAGCCCAAGTCACCCCCGGCGCAGAAGCTCTTGCCCGCGCCGGTCAGAACTACGACACGCACGTCGTCGGTTTTCCCCAGTTGCGCGGCGGCCTGGGTCAGTTCGGCGATCATCTGCGCCGACATCGCGTTGTGTTTTTCCGGCCGGTTCAGCGTCAGCGTGGCAACCCCGCGCGGGTCGGTGGAGATCGAGATGGTTTCAAACATGTCAGCCTCTTATCCCGCCCGCATTGCGCGGGCCATTTCCGCCGCTTCGTTCAGCACGGCGGCGTCCAGTCCGGTGTCATAGCCCAGCCGCTCCAGATGCGCGGCCACGGCTTCGGTGGCCACATTCCCGGCCGCGCCCGGTGCGTAGGGGCAGCCACCCAATCCGCCCACGGCGGCGTCGAACACCCGGACGCCCAGCGCAAGAGACGCGTCGATATTGTCGATCGCGCGCCCGTTGGTGTCATGAAAATGCCCGGCCAAGCGGGTCGCGGGCACATATTCACGCACCGCCAGCAGCATCCGCGCGATGCTGTCGGGTGTCCCCTGCCCGATCGTGTCGCCCAGCGAGATCTCGTAACAGCCGTGCGAAAACAGCAGGTCGGCCACCTCGGCCACTTTGGCGGGTGGCGTCGGCCCGTCATAGGGGCAGTCGGTCACGCAGGAAACATAGCCGCGTACCGGCAGGTCGATATGGCGCGCCGCCTCGAGGATCGGGACGAACCGCTCGATGGATTCGGCGATGGTTGCGTTGATGTTGGCCTTGGAAAACCCATCGGATGCCGAGGCAAACACCGCGATTTCATCCGCCCCGGCAGCCAGCGCGTCCTCATAGCCGCGCATGTTCGGGGTCAGCGCGGCATAGCGCACGCCGGGGGCGCGGGTGATCCCGGCCAGCACCTCGGCGCTGCCGGCCATCTGCGGCACCCATTTGGGCGAAACGAAACTGGCCACCTCGATCCGGCTGAACCCCGCCCGGCTGAGACAGTCGACCAGCGCGATCTTCTCGGAAACTGGGATTTCGCGCTTTTCGTTCTGCAGCCCGTCGCGTGGCCCCACTTCGAAAATCTCGACACGTTCCGCCATCGCGGTGCCCTCCTGTTCAGTCCGGCCCGCCTCGTTTGGGGCGGGCGTTCAGGGTTTCAGTCGTCTTCCAGCCGGACCAGCGCCGCGCCGGCCTCGACCTGCGATCCGGCCTCGGCCAGAACCTCGGCCACGACACCGTCGCGGGCGGCCAGCAGCGAATGCTCCATCTTCATCGCCTCGAGGATGGCCAGCCGGTCGCCCTCCTTCACCGCCTGTCCCGGCGCTGCGAATACCGCTTTGACCAGCCCAGGCATCGGAGCCTCGACCACGTTGGTGTCACCGGCGGCGCTGACGTCGCGGTCCAGCGGGTCCAGCACCTCGAAACTCACGCCATAGGCGTCGAACACGGTGACATCGTGGCCCGTAATCGCAACCGGAGGCATCGGCTGACCGTCGATGACCCAGCGGCCGTTGACCCGTTCGGCGATCACGCTGGTCCCGCTAACCTGCCAGTCCTGTCGGTCCGGCCCTGCGACCTGGACGTCCAGTTCCAGAACCTCGCCGTCGAGCTTCATCTGAAGCGCTCGGTGCAGCGGGGCCCAGAGGGTAAACCCGGTGTCCTCGGCGGGCTTGTCCAGTCCGGTCGCGGCCATCGCGGCCGCAACGGTCATTGCCGGGGTGACGGCGGGTTCGCGCACCAGATCGTCCAGATCGCGGCCGATCAACCCGGTATCCACATCCCCCGCCGCAAACCCGGCGTGCCGGGTCAGTGCGCCCAGGAAAGACAGGTTGGTGACGGTTCCCGCCACCTGCGTTTGGCGCAGCGCCCGGTGCAGTTGTCCCAGCGCCACCGCGCGGGTCGGGCCGTGCACGATCACCTTGGCGATCATCGGGTCATACCACGGGCTGATCGTGTCACCCGCCCGCACGCCGCTGTCGGCGCGACAGCCGCGCGGAAACTCCAGATGGGTCAGAGTGCCCGTCGCGGGCAGGAACCCTTTGGGTACGTCTTCTGCATATAACCGGGCCTCGAAGGCATGGCCATTGATCGACAACTCGCTCTGCTGTTTTGGGAGGCTTTCGCCCGCCGCAACCCGCAACTGCCATTCGACCAGGTCGATGCCGGTTATGGCTTCGGTCACCGGGTGTTCGACCTGCAGGCGGGTGTTCATCTCCATAAACCAGAAGCGGTCGGGGCGCAGACCGTCCGAGGCATCGACGATGAACTCCACGGTGCCTGCGCCCTTGTAGCCGATGGCCTCGGCCGCGCGCACGCCCGCCTGGCCCATCGCTTCGCGCATCTCGGGCGTCATTCCGGGGGCCGGTGCTTCCTCGATCACCTTCTGGTGGCGGCGCTGCAGCGAGCAGTCACGCTCGAACAGATGCACGGCATTGGTGCCGTCGCCAAAGACCTGAACCTCGATATGGCGGGGCTTGGCCACGAATTTCTCGACCAGAACGGCATCATTGCCAAAGGCGGTCTTGGCCTCGCCCCGGGCACTGTCCAGGGCGGCTGCGAAATCCGCGGGTTTCTCGACCAGCCGCATCCCCTTGCCACCACCGCCGGCCACCGCCTTGATCAGAACCGGATAGCCGATCGTGTCGGCCGCACCGGCCAGATGCTCGGGGTCCTGGTTATCGCCGTGATAGCCGGGCACGACCGGGACGCCAGCCTGCTCCATCAACGCCTTGGCGGCATCCTTCAGACCCATTTTGCGGATTGCATCCGCCGAGGGGCCGATGAAGATCAGGCCCGCCGCCTGAACTGCATCCACGAAATCGGGGTTCTCGGACAGAAACCCGTACCCTGGGTGGATCGCCTGCGCGCCGGTGTCCAGCGCGGCCTGAATGATCACGTCGCCTTTCAGATAGCTGTCGGCCGGAGCCGCTCCGCCGATATGCACGGCCTCATCCGCCATCTGCACATGCTTGGCGGCCGCGTCCGCATCTGAATACACGGCGACGCAGGCCACGCCCATCTTGTGCGCGGTTTCGATGACCCGGCAGGCAATCTCGCCCCGGTTGGCGATCAGGATCTTGTCAAACATGGCCGTTACCCTTTCCCTGCCAGATCTTCCACAAGGCGAAACCGTTCGCAGACCAACTCCATCTTTGGGTCGAAGCCGCCGTTTCTTTCGAAATATCTACGATGATCCTCGCGCCAGCCTTTCAGGCTGTCGTTTTCGCCCTCGGCCAGGGCAAACGCCTCGTCCACATCGCAATAGCGCCGGACCGTCACATCGACCGTTTCGATGACCAGCGCGGGCTGTCCGTCCCAGTCCAAAGCGATGTCGCGGCGGCCAACCTGCGGCATTGCCTCGCCACCCGCCGCAAAGTTACGCAATGCGCCACATGTCGCGGTCTTGCGCCCCGAGCGGACCAGAGCCAGCAAGTTGTCGCACAATGCCCGGCTGTCGCCGAACTGAAAAGTCTCGGCCCCAGGGTATCTTTCTTTCAAGCTTTCCAGCATCGAACCGCCCCTTCTACATCCGGAACACGCCAAAGCGCGTGTCCTCTATGGGTGCGTTCAGTGCGGCGCTCAGCGACAGGGCCAGTACATCGCGACTTTTGCGCGGGTCAATAATGCCGTCATCCCACAACCGGGCAGAGGCATAAAGCGGGTGCGACTGCTCTTCGAACATCTCGAGCGTCGGGCGTTTGAATTCGGCCTCTTCCTCGGCCGACCATGTGCCGCCCTGCCGTTCGATCCCGTCGCGTTTGACCGTTGCCAGAACACCGGCGGCCTGCTCGCCACCCATGACCGAGATACGGCTATTCGGCCACGTCCACAGGAAACGGGGCTGATAGGCGCGCCCCGCCATGCCATAGTTCCCGGCCCCGAAAGAGCCGCCCACCAGCATGGTGATCTTGGGCACGCTTGTGGTGGCCACGGCGGTCACCATCTTGGCGCCATGGCGCGCGATGCCTTCATTCTCGTACTTGCGGCCCACCATGAACCCGGTGATGTTTTGCAGGAAAACCAGCGGGATCTTGCGCTGGCTGCACAGTTCCACGAAATGCGCGCCTTTCTGCGCGGCCTCGGAAAACAGCACGCCGTTGTTGGCGATGATCCCGACGGGGCAGCCTTTGACATGGGCGAAGCCGGTCACCAGCGTCTCGCCGAACCGAGGCTTGAACGCGTCAAAACGCGAGCCATCGACCAAGCGCGCGATCACCTCGCGTATGTCATACGGCGTGCGCAGATCGGCCGGGACAACGCCCAGGATTTCCTCGGGGTCATAGGCCGGGTCTTCGGGGCTGGCCCAATCCACCGTCTGCGGCTTGTTCCGGTTCAACGAGCCAACGGCCCGGCGGGCCAGAGCCAGCGCGTGGGCATCATCCTCAGCCAGATAATCGGCCACACCCGAAAGGCGCGTGTGCACGTCGCCGCCGCCCAGGTCCTCGGCGCTGACGACCTCGCCCGTCGCCGCCTTGACCAGCGGCGGGCCAGCCAGAAAGATCGTGCCCTGTTCCTTGACGATGATCGTGACGTCGGACATGGCCGGCACATAGGCGCCGCCCGCGGTACACGAGCCCATCACCACAGCAATCTGCGGGATGCCCTTGGCGCTCATCCGTGCCTGGTTGTAGAAGATGCGGCCGAAATGGTCGCGGTCGGGAAAGACCTCATCCTGGTTGGGCAGGTTCGCGCCGCCGCTGTCGACCAGATAGATGCAGGGCAGATGGTTTTCCTCGGCGATCTCCTGCGCGCGCAGGTGCTTTTTGACCGTCATCGGATAATAGGTGCCGCCCTTCACGGTGGCGTCGTTGCAGACCACCATGACCTCTTGCCCCTGCACCCGGCCGATGCCCGCAATGACACCGGCACAAGGGGCCGCACCGTCATACATGCCATGCGCCGCCGTCGCGCCGATTTCCAGGAACGGAGACCCCGGATCCAGCAGGTTCGCCACCCGCCGCCGGGGCAGCATCTTGCCCCGCGACACATGGCGTTCGCGCGATTTCTCGCCCCCGCCCATGCGCGCGGCCTCGGCGGCGTCAGAGATCTGCGCCAACGCCTCAAGGTGCGCGGCACGGTTTTGCTTGAAGCCATCGGACGAGGGCAAAGCGGAAGATCGCAGCTTCATCTGGTATACTCTCTCAGAAATTCGCGAACGGGGTTTTCGCTGACGCCAAAGCTCTGCATGATGCGCGCATAGCCCTGCGACACGTTGCTGGAGCAGACGGTGTCCAGCTTCTTGATTTCCGGCTCTTCGAGGAAATCCTCAAGATCCCACATCGGAACCATGAAATAATATTCGAACGGCTGCATCTCGGCCGCCATTTCCATCGCCTCGACGGCCTTGTCCTGTTCTCCGCGGCACAGATAGGCCAGCGACAGGTTGCGATAGGCGCTCCCAAGGCTCTCATAGTCGTCGTCTGCCTCGTATTGGTTGACCGCGAGTTTGAGCCGCCCAACGACCTGACGACCGAAATACCCGTCATCCGCCTGCGCCTCAGGCAGGAACATCGCGACATAGGCCAGCTTCTCGTCATGCCAGCCATCGGTCTGCATCTCGTTGCTGAAGACGTCGTGCAGCATCCGGATTTCCGGTTCGTATTTCAGCGTGCCCTCCGAGTCGGCCACCGCATCCAGATAGTTGTCATAAAACGCGATCCTGCGTTTATCTTCGGCATCCAGCCTGGCGACCCGACCGGCGATCTTGCGCAATTCCGATATGGCCTCGTCCGGGTAGCCGTAAAAAATCAGCAGATCAGCCACTTGCAGTTTTTCGATGACGGCAACCTTTTCTTCGACCGCCTTGTCGATCGTGTCGCGCATCCAGGTTTCGAAATAGGTCTTTCCGGCCCAAAAGGCCCCAATAACCGCGATGACGGTCGCGCTGAACTCGACTCCGGTCCGGACGCTGGATTTATCTGCCATGGCACATCTCCTCGGACGCGCGACGTTTCAATTCCTTGCGAATGACTTTCCCCGTCACGGTCAAAGGCAAGTCTTGCACAAAAGCCACCTCTCGCGGGTAGGAATAATGTGCCAGACGGTCCTTGACCCAATCCTGTAGCTCTTGTTCCGAGGCCTCAGACCCCGGTTTCAGCACCACATAGGCCTTCACGATCTCGGTCCGCAGCGGGTCGGGTTTGCCGACCACGCCCACGGTGGCCACCGCCGGGTGGGTCAGCAGGCAATCCTCGATCTCGGCCGGGCCGATGCGGTATCCCGCCGAGGTGATCACGTCATCCTCGCGGCCGACAAAGCGCAGATAGTCGCCCTCCCACACGCCGCGGTCACCGGTGACCAGCCAATCGCCGCGAAACTTCTCGGCCGTGGCCTGCGGGTTGTTCCAGTATTCCAGCAGCATCGAGGCCGAGCCACGCCGGATGGCCACATCACCCTCGGCGTCGGTCGGCTTGCCTGCGGCGTCGATCACCGCGACCTCGTGGCCCGGCACTGGCTTGCCGATACAGCCCGGGCGCGCGGGGAAATCCTCGGCACAGGACGAGACGACCATATTGCATTCGGTCTGGCCGTAGAATTCGTTGATCGTCAGGCCAAAGGCCCGCTGCCCCCACGCCAACATTTCCGCGCCGAGTGGCTCGCCACCCGAGGCCACGGACCGCAGGCCGGGGATCGCTATTTCCGCAGCCTTGAGCATCCGCAGCGCCGTGGGAGGAAAGAACACGTTGCGCACGCCGCCGCGCTTGACCACCTCCGCGCAGGCCTCGGGGGTGAACTTGTCGAGCCGCGCAGCGACGACCGGAATGCCCAGCGCCAGCCCCGGCATCAGCACGTCGAACAACCCGCCGATCCAGGCCCAGTCGGCCGGTGTCCACAGGCAGTCGCCAGCACGCAGGTGGTTGTGGCTGATGGACACGCCCGGCAGATGCCCAGTCAGCACTCGGTGCCCATGCAGCGCCCCCTTGGGCTTGCCCGTCGTGCCCGATGTATAGATCAGCACCGCCGGGTCCTCGGGACCGGTGTCAGCAAAATCCACGGCGGGCCCGTCCGCCCCCAGTTCTGACACGATCAGCGGCTGCGCCAGATCGCCCAACATATCGGCGCCCTCGCCGTCGGTCAGCACATACCCGGCCCCCGCATCGCCGATGCGCGAGGCCAGGGCATCGCGCTTGAACAGCTTGAACAACGGCACCGAGATTGCCCCGATCTTCCAGATGGCCAGATGCGCGGCCGCGCACCACGGTGACTGACTGAGCAGCACGCCGACCCGGTCGCCGGGTTGCACTCTGCGGAGCAACCCGCGCGCCAGCCGATCGGTCATTTGTTCAAGTTCACCATAGGTGATCTCGGTCGTAACCACAGAAGATAGATCAAGGATAGCCACCTGCTCGGCTGGCTGCGAGAGGCACTGACGCGCCATGTTCAACCCGGGCGGAATCACCCAGCCCCCACCCCGGTGCAAACCTGGTATGCGCCTAGTGGGATGCAATGGATTTACCCCTTATTTTCTTATGCCTTGAACGCATTTTCTCAAACAAAACAAAAGGCAGATTTTGACTCAGATCAGTGTCCCGA
Organism: Ruegeria sp. BHSC276; assembly: GCF_059612945.1. Classification (NCBI taxonomy): domain Bacteria; kingdom Pseudomonadati; phylum Pseudomonadota; class Alphaproteobacteria; order Rhodobacterales; family Roseobacteraceae; genus Ruegeria; species Ruegeria sp. BHSC276. Next base: position 75,580 of record NZ_JBXWRP010000001.1, read on the forward strand.
CCCGACCGACCTGAAACACTGGGCGCGTCAACTAACCCAAAGGCATGAAAATGACCAAGAAACTCGCCATCCTCGCGCTTTCCACCGCCGTCGCCGCCCTGTCGGCCCCCGCCTTCGCCCAGTCGGAGGGCGACTGGACCTTGGGTATCGGCATCGGGTATCTGGACCCGAAATCCGACAACGGTACGCTGGCCGGATTTAGCACCGACATCGACTCGGACACCCGCCCGATCTTCACCGCCGAGTATTTCATCCGCGACAACTTGGGCATCGAGTTGCTGGCCGCAACCCCGTTCAAGCATGACGTCACGCTGGGCGGAAGCGTCGATGCCGGCAGCGTCAAGCACCTGCCGCCCACCCTGTCGCTGAACTATCACTTCCCGACCAACAGTGCCTGGAAGCCCTATGTCGGTGCCGGTCTGAACTATACCATCTTCTTCGACGAGGAATCGCCGCTGGGCGATCTCAAGGTCGACGACTCGTTCGGCGTGTCGCTGCAAGCCGGTCTGGACTACATGGTCACGGACAAGGGCGCGGTTCGCCTGAACGTCCGCTGGTTCGACATCGACTCGGACGTCACGCTGAACGGCGCGAACATCGGCAAGGCCGAGGTCGATCCGTGGCTGGTTGGCGTGTCCTACGTCCATCGCTTCTGATCCTTCGATCGGATACGCCTCGCCGTGACCTCGTCGGCGAGGCGTTTTTCTTCATAGCATCTCGTTCATCAGCTCACGGCCGATCAGCATCCGGCGGATCTCGCTGGTGCCCGCGCCGATCTCCATCAGCTTGGCATCGCGGAAGATCCGGCTGACCGCCGCATCCGACAGGAATCCGGCCCCACCCATCGCCTGCACCGCCTGATGGGCCTGAACCATCGCCTGCTCGGACGCATAGAGGCAGCACGCCGCCGCATCCTGCCGGGTCACGTCGCCCCGATCACAGGCCTTGGCCACCTCGTAGATATAGGCCCGCGCCGAGTTCATCGCCGTGTACATGTCGGCGATCTTGCCCTGCATCAGCTGGAAGGTTCCGATCGGTTTGCCGAACTGCTTGCGCTCGGCCATATAAGGCATGATCTCGTCCAGACAGGCTGCCATGATTCCGGTACCGATCCCGGCCAGAACCACCCGTTCATAGTCGAGGCCTGACATCAGCACGGCAACGCCCTTGCCCTCTTCGCCCAAAACGTTCTCGAAGGGCACTTCGACATCTTCGAAGATCAGCTCGGCCGTGTTCGACCCGCGCATCCCCAGCTTGTCGAAATGGGGCGAGGTCGAGAACCCTTTCATCTCTTTCTCGATCAGGAAGGCCGTGATGCCCTTGGACCCGGCGTCCGGGTCGGTCTTGGCATAGACGACCAGCGTATCGGCATCCGGGCCGTTTGTGATCCAGTATTTGTTGCCGTTCAGGCGGTAATGGTCATTGCGCTTTTCGGCGCGCAGCTTCATCGAGACCACGTCCGACCCGGCACCGGCCTCGGACATGGCCAGCGCGCCCACATGGTCGCCCGAAACCAAGCGCGGCAGGTATTTCTTCTTCTGCTCTTCGTTGCCGTTAAGCTTGATCTGGTTGACGCACAGGTTGGAATGCGCCCCGTAGGACAACGAAACCGAGGCCGAGGCCCGCGCGATCTCCTCGACAGCCACGACATGGGCCAAGTAAGACATGCCCGCCCCGCCGTATTCCTCGGGCACGGTGATGCCCAGCAGCCCCAAGTCACCCATTTCCTTCCACAGTTCGTTGGGAAAGGCGTTGGTCTTGTCGATCTCGGCCGCCATCGGCTTGACCCGCTCCTGCGCCCAGCGGTGCACCATCTCGCGCAGCGCGTTCACATCTTCACCCAGATCGAATTGCATTGTCGCCGTGAACATCCGCGCTCTCCTCTCTCGCGTTAATGAACAGGTGTTCAATAAACTGATACAGACCTTTCCCCTCGCGGTCAATCATCGCGTGACCCAAATGAAAAAGCCGCCCCTCGGGCGGCTTTTGCAGGGTTCGGGCGTGCGCCGCATGGCGCACTCGATTGAATTATTGCTGGAAAACGGCGCCGACCTCGGCGCGGATGATGCCGGCAATCAGGCGGCAATCGTCCAGCGAGAAGGTGAGCGGAACGCGCATGTCGATGATCCCGCGCAAAATTCGGTCGGTCTCGGGCATCCGTTCCGACTCGGCATAACGCCAGCTGTCATAGCGCGAAGTGAACCCGGTTGGCTCGGCCCCACCGAACCACTTCAGCTCGACCCCGCGATCGGCGCAGCGCCTCAAAACCTCGGCGATCTGCTCAGACGCCCAATCCAGCAGAAGGAACTGGATCGACGAGCCTACATATCTTTCCTCCGCAGGCCGCTCGACGATGGTCAGGCCGGGCGTGCCGCGCAGGCCCGCCTCGATCTCGGCATAGCGTTCGTTCCAGCGCCGTACCTGCTGGTCCAGATTGCGCAACTGGGGGCGCAGGATCGCGGCGCGCAGATTGTCCATCCGCCCCGACACGTTTGGCGTGGTGTACTTGATCCGCTCGAACACCTCGGGGCCCGGTGCCGCAAGGTGGCGTTCATACAGCATGTACGAGCCCGACAGCATCGTGGCCTTGGCCGCCAGCATCTCGTCATCGGCGATCAACAGACCACCCTCGCCAGAGTTCACATGTTTGTAGGTCTGGCAGGAATAGCAGCCGATCGCTCCCTGCCGGCCGGACAACTGCCCACGCCAGGCGGCGCCCATCGTGTGGGCGCAATCCTCGATCACCGTCACCCCGGCTGCGTCGCACATCTGCATCAACCGGTCCATGTCACACAGATGCCCGCGCATGTGGCTGAGCATCAAAACCTTGGCGCGGTCCAGCTTGGCCGCCAGATCGTCCAGATCGATGGTCAGCCCCTCGGTCACGCCCACAAAAACCGGGCGCGCATTGACCGAAGCAATCGCCCCCGGCACAGGGGCCAGCGTGAAGGCGTTGGTCAGAACCGCGTCCCCCGGCTGGACACCCACGGCACGCAGGGCCGTGGCCAGCGCATAGCCGCCCGACGACACGGCCAGACAGTATTTCGCCCCCATCTGCACGGCAAATTCCTGTTCCAGAAGGGCGGTTTCGCTCACCTCTCCGGGGGCCACGTTGTAGCGGTGAAGCCGCCCGTGGCGCAGAACGGCCAGCGCCGCCTCGATCGCCGCGTCGGGGATTGGCTCCTGCTGGGTGAAACTGCCAGAAAATCGCTCGGTCATGGCGTTGTTTGTGGGGCCAGTCGCAGCGCGGGTCAAGAGATCAGGCCGCCGCGCCCACAAGCTCGGCGACGATTGCGGGCAGATCGTCGAAATGGTGCAGCAGCGCCTCGGGCTGCAGCGCAGCCATGTCATCGCCTGACGGGCCGAAGGTCACAAGGATCGACGGCACCCCGGCGGCACGGGCCGTGTTCCTGTCGGTATCCGAGTCGCCCACCAGGATGCAGTGGTCGGGATGTCCCCCGGCCCGGCGCGCGGCTTCACGCAGCGGGGCGGGGTCGGGCTTGCGCACCGGCAGCGTATCCGCCCCCACCAGCGAGCCGAACAGCGCCCGCGCGCCCAGCCGCGTCATCAGCAGCTCGGCCAGCGCCTCGGGCTTGTTGGTGCAGATGCCGACACCGTATCCGGCGGCTTTCAGCGCTTCGACCGCCTGCAGCGCGCCGGGATAGAAGGTGGTGTGGGTGTCGATAGCCTGTCCATAGGCCTCGAGCAGGACCGGGTAATAGGCGTTCACGGTCTCTTCGTTATAGGCGCCCACGCGTTTCAGCCCGTGGGTCAGCATCATCCGCCCGCCGCGCAAAGCCACCGCAGCATCCTGCCCGTGCACCAGCACATCACCATGCCCCATCTGCCGGAAACAATGGTTCGCCGCCGCCAGCAGATCGCCCGACGTATCGGCCAAAGTCCCGTCCAGATCGAAGATGACCGTGCGCATTTTGTCTCCTTGCTCGGCAGTTTTCCGCCATGTCGTGTTGCAAACGGCAATCTTGTTTGATGGCCGAACGGCTTGCGCCCCTGCCCCCAGCGGATAAAACGGACCTCGAAAAAACAAAAGAGAAAACGCATTCATGAGCACTGCCCTTGTCATCCTTGCCGCCGGAAAAGGCACCCGGATGAATTCGGACATCCCAAAGGTTTTGCACCCGATCGCCCAGGTTCCGATGCTGGTGCACGCCATGCGCGCCGGTTCGGTCCTGGCACCCGAACGCACGGTCATCGTCACCGGCCACGGCTCGCAGGCGGTGGCCAAGGTCGCGCAGGCCGAGGATGAAGACGCGCGCATCGTCGTGCAGGACCAACAGTTGGGCACCGCCCATGCCGTCGCCCAAGCGCGCGAGGCGCTGGACGGGTTCATCGGCGACGTGGTCGTTCTGTACGGTGACACCCCGTTTCTGCAGCCCGACACGCTGGAGCGCATGATCGCCGCGCGGGCTGACAACGATCTGGTGATCCTTGGCTTCGAGGCCGCCGACCCGGCCCGGTACGGCCGTTTGGTGATGAACGGCGACGCCCTGGAGCGGATCGTCGAGTTCAAGGATGCTTTAGATGAAGAACGCGCCATAACCTTCTGCAACTCAGGCCTTCTGGCCTGTGACGCGGGCACCCTGTTCGACCTGATCGACGCGGTCGGAAACGACAACGCCTCGGGCGAATACTATCTGACCGACGTGGTCGAGATCGCGCGCGACCGCGGCCTGAAGGTCACCGCCGTTTCGTGCGACGAGGCGCAGACGCTGGGCGTGAACTCGCGCGCTGATCTGGCCGCCGCCGACGCCGTGTTCCAGGCCCGCGCCCGGGCCGAGTTGCTGGATCTGGGCGTCACCCTGATGGCCCCCGAGACGGTCTATCTGGCCGCCGATACGGTGATCGGCCGCGACACGGTGATCGAACCAAACGTGGTCTTCGGCCCCGGTGTCACCGTCGAAAGCGGCGCGACGATCCGGGCGTTTTCGCACCTGGAAGGCTGCCATGTCAGCCGCGGCGCCATAGTCGGCCCCTATGCCCGGTTGCGCCCTGGGGCGGAACTGGCCGAGAACACGCGTATCGGCAATTTCGTCGAGATCAAGAATACCGAGATTGCCGAGGGCGCAAAGGTCAATCACCTCAGCTATATCGGCGATGCGTCGGTGGGCGCGGGCACGAATATCGGCGCGGGCACCATCACCTGCAACTATGACGGCGTGATGAAGCACCGCACGACGATCGGCGAGAACGTCTTTGTCGGTTCGAACACTATGCTGGTGGCCCCGGTCACCGTGGGCAGCGGCGCGATGACGGCCACCGGCACCATCGTGACCCGCGACATCGAACCCGACGCCCTGGCGGTGGGTCGCGCCAAACAGGAAAACAAGCCGGGCTATGCCCGCAAGCTGTTCGAGATGCTGAAGGTGAAAAAGGCACGCCGGGACAAGGGAGCCTGAGTAAATGTGTGGAATTGTTGGCGTATTGGGCAAGCACGAAGCGGCGCCCATTCTGGTCGAAGCACTGAAACGGCTGGAATACCGCGGCTATGACAGTGCTGGCATCGCAACCGTAAACGGCGGCAAGCTGGGCCGTCGGCGCGCGGTGGGAAAGCTGGTCAATCTCAGCGACTTGCTGGTGCATGACCCCCTGCCTGGTAAGTCGGGCATCGGGCACACGCGGTGGGCGACCCATGGCGCACCCTCGGTCAGCAACGCGCACCCGCATCAGGCCGGACCGGTTGCCGTGGTCCACAACGGCATTGTCGAAAACTATCGCGAGCTGCGGGCCGAACTGGCTGAGAACGGAATCGATTTCCAGACCGAGACCGACACCGAAACCGTCGCGTTGATGACCGAATTCTACATGAAATCGGGGCTGGGCCCGGTGGAGGCCGCCTTCAAGACCATCGACCGGCTGCAAGGCGCCTTCGCGCTGGCCTTCCTGTTCGACGGCGAGGATGACCTGATCGTCGCCGCCCGCAAGGGCTCGCCGCTGGCCATCGGGCACGGAGATGGCGAGATGTTCGTCGGCTCGGACGCCATCGCGCTGGCGCCGCTGACCGACCGGATCACCTATCTGGAGGAAGGCGACCGCGCCGTGGTCACCCGCAATTCGATCGAGATCCGCAACGAGGCGGGCGAAATCGCAAATCGCGAGATCCGCAAGATCCAGCTGGATCAGACCCGAACCGACAAGGGCGGACACAAGCATTTCATGGCCAAGGAAATCGCCGAACAGCCGGTGGTGGTGGCCGAGGCGATCCGCTCGTACCTGCCCACCGGCAGCGACCGGGTGGTTCTGCCGGATGCGGATCTTGATTTCTCCAAGCTGGACCGCCTGACCATGGTGGCCTGCGGCACGGCCTTCTATGCCTGCCTGACCGCCAAATACTGGTTCGAGCAACTGGCCCGGATGCCGGTCGAGGTCGATATCGCCAGCGAGTTCCGCTATCGCGAACCGCCAATCACTGACCGCACGCTGGCGCTGTTCGTCAGCCAGTCGGGCGAAACCGCCGACACCCTGGCCGCGCTGCGCTATTGCGAGGGCAAGGCTGACAAGATCGTGTCGGTGGTCAATGTCCCCGAAAGCTCGATCGCGCGGGAAAGCGACGTGGCGCTGCCCATCCATGCCGGGGTCGAGATTGGCGTTGCCTCGACCAAGGCCTTCACCTGCCAGCTGAGCGTTCTGCTGATGCTGGCGCTCAAGGCCGCGGCCGACCGGGGCACGCTGGACGACGATGCGCTGGCCGATCACGCCGCCGCGCTGCGCGGCCTGCCGACGCTGCTGAACGCCGCGCTGGACCAGGAGGAGGCGATCCGGAAATCCGCGCAGCGCCTGTCCGAGGCGCGCGACGTTCTGTTCCTGGGACGCGGCCTGATGTACCCGCTGGCCCTCGAAGGCGCGCTGAAACTCAAGGAAATCAGCTATATCCACGCCGAAGGCTATGCCTCGGGCGAGCTGAAGCATGGCCCCATCGCCCTGATCGACAAGCACATGCCGGTGGTGGTGATGGCCCCGCGCGATGCGGTGTTCGACAAGACCGTGTCGAACATGCAAGAGGTCATGGCGCGCAAGGGCAAGGTCATTCTGGTCTCGGACGACGACGGGATCGCCGATGCCAAAGACGGGGTCTGGAGCACGATCCGTATGCCGCATGCCCACGCCTCGGTCGCGCCGATCCTGTATTCGGTGCCCGCGCAGCTGCTGGCCTATCACACGGCCGTCGCCAAGGGCACCGATGTGGACCAGCCGCGTAACCTGGCGAAATCCGTCACGGTCGAGTAAGCCGTCATGCCGGAAAGCCCTCTGGACCAGATCAAGGCGCATGCCGACCCGGACCGGGCCACCCAGATGGCGGCCTATCACAAGGTCGATCGCCCCTATCTTGGGGTACCGAACCCAGTGCTGAATGATCTGACCAAAAGCTGGCGGCAGCAGATGGACGTAGACGCCCGTGTCGCGCTGGCCGATCAGCTGTGGCAGACCAACATCCACGAGGCGCGGCTGGCCGCCGCCAAGCTGCTGACGCAGGCGCGCATCCGCCCCGATCAGGCGGTTTGGGACCTGCTGCAAATCTGGCTGCCCGATTTCGACGCCTGGGCGGTCGCCGATCATGCCAGCATGGCCATGCAAAAGCGCCTGTGGGCTGACCCTTCGCGGCTGGATCAGGTCGAAAGCTGGACCAACTCGGATCACATGTGGACCCGACGCGCGGCACTGGTCGCCACCCTGCCCTGGACCAAGCAGAACCACCCCAAGCCCGAAGATATGCAGCGCCGCGACCGTATTCTGAGTTGGGCCGCCGGCTATGTCCCCGATCGCGACTGGTTCATCCAGAAGGCGGTGGCCTGGTGGCTGCGCGACCTGTCGAAACATGACCCCGACCGGGCCCGGGCCTTTCTGGCCGCGCACGGTGACGCGATGAAGCCCTTTGCCCGCAAAGAGGCCAGCAAGTACCTGAAAAGTCAATCGGAATAGACGTCCAGCTCGACCAGCTCGTCAAACGGTACCAGCAGAGCGCGCATCGCCTCGAGCGAGAGCCGCCCGCCGCCGCCCTCGGGGCCCGACGCGGGAACCAGCGTCACATAGGCCTGCGCCCCGGTCTTCGTCACCACGACCCTGCCATTCCGCTCGGCCTGCACCAATGGCGTTTCCAGCCAGCGCCCCGGTTTGTTCGGATCGCCTAGCCCCGCGATCGTGCGTTTCGCACCGCTCCAACCGGGTTGCGCCGCCGCAACGGGCTGTGCCGCGACGACCTCGGTTTCCGTGACCACCGCATCCGGTTTAACGGTCGGCGTTTCTGGCGACCGGTCCAAGGTCTGCCGCACCGCATCGCAGCCGGTCAGAAACGCAGGAAGGAGGATAAACAGGTATCGCATGCAACCAACCTACCCCTGCCCGCGCCCGTGTTCCACCCCTCGAGCGCAGTTGCGACTTGCCGTATCGCATTACCCGCTTTACCTATTGAGCATGACTGCTCCGCTGATCGATCCGTTTGCCCGCGCAATCACCTATCTCCGCGTCTCCGTCACGGACCGCTGCGATTTCCGCTGTGTCTATTGCATGTCGGAAAACATGACCTTTCTGCCCAAGAAAGAGCTGCTGACGCTGGAAGAACTGGACCGGATGTGCTCGACCTTCATCCGGCTGGGCGTGGAAAAACTGCGGATCACCGGGGGCGAACCGCTTGTGCGCCGTGGGATCATGAGTTTCTTCAACTCGATGACCCGGCATCTGGACAGCGGCGCGCTGAAAGAGCTGACACTGACCACCAATGGTTCGCAATTGGCCCGGTTCGCCGACGACCTGTATGCCGCCGGGGTGCGGCGGGTGAATGTCTCGCTCGACACGCTGGACGAAGACAAGTTCGCCCAGATCACCCGCTGGGGGCGGCTGAAACAGGTCTTGGGCGGAATCGATGCCGCGCAGAAGGCGGGGTTGCGCGTGAAGATCAACGCGGTGGCCCTGAAAGGGTTCAACGAGGAAGAACTGCCCAAGATCACACGATGGTGCGCCGAGCGCGACATGGACCTGACTTGGATCGAGGTCATGCCCATGGGTGACATCGGCAACGAGGATCGGCTGGATCAATACTGGTCGTTGAAAGACGTGCGGGCCGAGTACGAAAACCACTATACTGTTACCGATCTGGCCGAGCGCACGGGCGGCCCGGCGCGCTATGTCCGGTTGGAGGAAACCGGGCAGAAGATCGGCTTCATCACACCGCTTAGCCATAATTTCTGCGAAAGCTGCAACCGGGTACGCCTGACCTGTACGGGCGAGTTGTACATGTGCCTGGGGCAAGAGGACATGGCCGACCTGCGCGCGCCCCTGCGCGACCACCCCGACAGCGAAGAGCCGTTGGAACAGGCGATCCGGGCGGCGATCACCCTCAAGCCCAAGGGCCATGATTTCGACTATTCCCGCCAAAAGATCGATGGCCAGATGAGCCGTCACATGAGCCACACGGGCGGCTGACATGTCAGACTTGTCGGGGCGACCCACGGCGTTGTACCACGTGTACTGCGCGCTGACATCCCTCGCCATGCCGCTGGCCTGGCGCACCGTTCGCGCCAAGCTGCAGTCGGCGGGTGTTTCTGAAATCCGTCAGCGCGAGCGGCTGGGCCATGCGAGCCAGCCCCGCCCCGACGGTCGGCTGATCTGGTTTCATGCGGCCAGCGTGGGTGAGAGCCTGTCGGTTCTGAGCCTGATCAAGCGCATGAGCGAACGGATCGAGGATGCGCAGTTCCTGATCACCTCTGGCACCCCGACCTCGGCTTCGCTGGTGGAAAAACGTCTGCCGCCGCGCACCCGCCACCAATACCCCCCGCTGGACAGCGCCGGCCCGGTGGCGCGGTTTCTGGATCACTGGCGGCCCGATGCCGGCGTCTTCGTCGAAAGCGAGATCTGGCCACGACTGATCGTCGAGACCGCCCGGCGCGGGACGCCCCTGGCCCTGCTGAACGCACGCCTGTCCGAGAAATCGGTGGCCGGGTGGAAGAAGCGCCCCGACACCGCCCGCTATGTCCTGAGCCAGTTCCGCCTGTTCCTGACGCAAAACGACCGCACGGCCGCAAACCTGATCGCCATGGGGGCGCCCGTCGATCGGGTGCAACCCGGAACCAACCTCAAGGCCATGTCCGATCCGCTGCCGGTGGATCAAGACATGCTGACGCAGATCCGCGCCCAGATCGGCGCGCGGCCGGTCTGGATCGCCAGCTCGACCCATGCAGGCGAGGAAGAGACCGTTCTGGCCGCCCATGCCGAATTGCTGAACCGCTGGCCCGACCTGCTGCTGCTGCTGATCCCCCGTCACCCTGAACGGCGGGGCGACGTCTGCGCCCTTGTTGATGCGGCGGGTCAAAGCCATGCTCTGCGCAGCGCCGGGCAGCCGATCACCCGCGACACACAGGTCTATGTGGCCGATACGCTGGGCGAAACCGGAACGTGGTACGCATTGTGCCCGATCGTTTTTCTGGGCGGGTCGCTGAAAGAGATTGGCGGCCACAACCCGTTCGAACCCGCACAGGCCGGGGCCGCGGTGATCACCGGACGGGGTTACTACAATTTCGCCGAGACATTTGCCCCGCTGGTGGACAGCGGTGGCGCGGTCGAAGTGTTCTCGGCCTCGGACCTGAGCGGGGCAGTCGCGCTTTGGCTGTCGGACAGATCGGCGCTGGCAGCAGCGCAAGCGGCGGCGCAGTCCTGCGTGAATACCCAGAAATCGGCTCTGGATGCGGTTGTTGATACGCTATGCGACAAACTGGGCCTGGAGGACGCAGGCCCCTGACCGCAAACGGCAGCGGGGGCCTGCGCCCCCGCTACGGAATCAGGCTGCGGGCATCCGCTGTTCGACGATCTCGGCCCACCAACTGCACCCGGCAGGGATCGCCTCGTCGTTGAAATTGTATTCCGGGTGGTGAACCATCGCCGTATCGCCATTGCCGACCAGGATATAGGCTCCGGGGCGCTCTTCCAGCATGTAGGCAAAATCCTCGCCGCCCATGACCAACGGTGCGACCTCGCAATCGCCCGAGACCGACTTGGCCACTTGGGCCGCAAAATCGGTCTGTTCGTCACTGTTCACCATGACGGGATAGCCGCGCATGTAGGTCACGTCGGCAGTGCCGCCGAACGTGGCCGCGACGCCCGCGCAGATTTCCTTGATCCGCTTTTCGGCCAGGTCGCGCATTTCGCTGCTCATGGTGCGTACGGTGCCCTTGATCTGCACCTTCTGCGGGATCACGTTGAACGCCTTGGACGAGGTCTCAAACGAGGTGACCGAGACGACGACCTGATCGATCGGATCGGCATTGCGCGACGCGATGGTCTGCAACGCCAGAACGGCCTGCGCCGCCATTACGGTCGTGTCCACCGTCTCGTGCGGCTTGGCTGCGTGCCCGCCCCGCCCCTCGAAAGTGATGTCGAACTGGTCGGTCGCCGCAAAGAAAGCCCCCGGCCGGATCGAAAAGCTGCCGACCGGCTTGCCCGGCCAATTGTGCATCCCGTAAACCTCCTGGATGTTCCAGCGGTCCATCAGGCCGTCCTCGCACATCTCGCGGCCGCCACCTCCGCCCTCTTCGGCGGGCTGGAAGATCACCACCACGGTGCCATCGAAGTTGCGGGTCTCGGCCAGGTATTTCGCCGCGCCGAGCAGCATGGCGGTATGTCCGTCATGGCCGCAGGCATGCATTGCCCCCGGTGTTTTCGAAGCATAGTCGAGGCCCGTCGCCTCGTGGATCGGCAGCGCGTCCATGTCGGCCCGCAGGCCGATCACCCGGCCCTTGGTGTCGGCCTTGCCTTTGATCACGCCGACCACCCCGGTGCGGCCAATCCCCGTGACCACTTCGTCGCAGCCGAATTCCTTCAGCTTTTCCGCCACCACCGCGCTGGTGCGGTGTGTTTCGAACAGGATTTCGGGGTTTTCGTGCAGATCTCGTCGCCATGCGGTGATTTCGTCCTGCAATTCGGCAAATCGGTTCTTGACTGGCATTTTCGTCTTCTCTCTCCTTCAAAGCCTCAGGCCGCCGGCATCCGGCTTTCGACCATTTCGGCAAACCATGAGCATCCAATCGGAATGATTTCGTCATTGAAATCGTATTCAGGGTGATGCAGCCCGGCGCTGTCACCATTGCCCAGAACTATGAACGCACCCGGCCGTTCCTGCAACATGAACGAGAAATCCTCGCCGCCCATTACCATCGGTGCCTCGAGGCAGCTGCCGCCCACGGCGATGGCTGCTGCCTCGGCGTGCTGTGTGGGCACTTCGGCGTTGATCGTCACCGGCACGCCACGGGTATAGGTTACCTGCGCAGTTCCGCCCATCGCGGACGCGACGCTCTGCGTCACCTCGGTCAGGCGGCGCTCGATCAGGTCGCGCATCTCATTGGAATGGGTACGCACCGTGCCACGCACGCGCGCCGATTGCGGGATCACGTTGAACGCGGTCGAAGATGTCTCGACCGAGGTGACTGACAGCACCGCCTGCAGAGTCGGATCGGCGTTGCGCGCCACGATGGTCTGCAGCGCCACCACAAGGTGCGACAGCATGACGGTGGTGTCCACCGTTTCGTGCGGCTTGGCCGCATGCCCGCCGCGCCCTTCCAGATGGATGTCGAACTCGTCCGCCGCCGCCAGCAACGGCCCCGAGCGGATGGCGAATTGCCCCGTGGGCAGGCCCGGCACGTTGTGCATGGCATAGACCTCTTGGATGCCAAAACGGTCCATCAGCCCGTCCCGACACATCGCTTCGGCGCCGTTCCCGCCTTCTTCGGCCGGTTGAAAGATCACCACCGCCGTGCCGTCAAAATTGCGCGTCTCGGCCAGATATTTCGCGGCCCCTAGAACCATTGCCGTATGTCCGTCATGGCCGCAGGCATGCATAGCCCCCGGTGTTTGCGAGGCATAGTCGAGCCCGGTCTGCTCCTGCATGGGCAGCGCGTCCATGTCGGCCCGCAGGCCGATCACCCGGCCCTTGGTGTCGACCTTGCCTTTGATCACGCCGACCACGCCGGTGCGGCCAATCCCCGTCACCACCTCGTCGCAGCCGAATTCCTGCAGCTTTTCCGCAACCAGCGCGCTGGTGCGGTGGGTGTCGTACAAGATCTCGGGGTTCTGGTGAATGTCACGCCGCCACGCGGTGATTTCGGGATGCAATTCGGCAAAACGGTTTCTGACGGGCATGCACGTTTCCTCCACTACCAACATCCAAGCCTAAAGCCTTGGGCTGGGACAAAAAAATCAGGCGGCCAGTTTCTGAACCAACCGCTGCATGAATTGGTGCCCGGCATTGAACTGGGCAACGGTTATGAATTCGTCGGGCTTGTGCGCCTGGGCGATGTCGCCCGGCCCGCAGATCACGGCCGAATAGCCGGCCTCCTGGAACTGCCCCGCCTCGGTGCCATAGCTGACGACATGGGTCGCGTTGTCGCCGGTCAGCGAGCGGACCAGAGCCTCGGCCTCGCCCTCGGGTTCGGGGACCAGCGCGGGAACAGCAAAGCTGGGCGTCACGTCGATCCGCGTCTCGGGGCGGACCTGCTGCATCCGCGCCTCGACCGCGCGCACCTGCGCAAGATAGGCGTCGCGCCATGCGGCGGCACTTTCGCCGGGCACCACGCGGAAATCCATCATGAACCAGCAATCCTTGGCCGTGATGTTATGCGCCGTCCCACCCCGGATCATGCCCACATGGCAGGTCGTCCAAGGTGGGTCGAACACCGCCGCCAGCGCGCCGGGTTGCGCAGCCATGTTCTTTGCATTCTGCTGATTGGCCCAGTCGATCAAGGGGGCCGCCTGCATGATGGCATTCACCCCTTCGTGCAGGCGCGAACTGTGGACCTCGTAGCCCACCACATGCGTGTCATAGCCATAGCTGCCTTTGTGCCCGGTCACCGCCTGCATCATCGACGGTTCCCCCACGATCACCGCCGAGCCCTTGGGTAGAACCTTCTGCATCGCCGCGATCATCGGCGGAGCGCCGGTACAGCCGACCTCTTCGTCAAAGCTCAACGCCAGTTGCAGCGGGCGAGCCACGCCCGCGTGATGCGCCTCGACCAATGCCCAGATCGCCAGCGCGTCGAACCCTTTCATGTCGCAGGTGCCGCGCCCGAAATACTTGCCTTCGCGCTCGGTGACCGTGAAGGGATCGCTGTCCCAGGCCTGCCCGTCCACCGGCACCACGTCGGTATGACCTGACAGAACGACGGCACCCTCGTCCCAAGGCCCGACATGGGCAAACAGAGCCGCCTTGTGCGGCTGGTCGGGATCGGGCCAGCGGTGGGCTTCGATGCCATGACTTGCCAGATAGTCCCCGACCCAGTCGATCAGAGGCAGGTTGCTGTCGCGGCTGACCGTCGGGAACGCAATCAGCCGCGTCATGATCTCGAGCGGTGTCAGGCGCCGCGCCATCGGGATCAATACCCGCTGTCGGTGGTCAGAATGAAATGCCCCGGCTCGACCTCACGGTATTCAGACGGCGCGGGCTGATAGTCGATCGGATGAATGGGCGACGGGATCGGTTTGAAATTCAGGTCTTTTTCCGATTTTCGCTGGTTCGGGTCCGCGATCGGCACCGCCTTCATCAGCGCCTGGGTATAGGGATGCTGAGGGTTCTCGAACACCCGCGCCCGCGGGCCCAGTTCGACGATCCGGCCCAGATACATCACCCCGACATGGTGGCTGACGCGTTCAACCACGGCCATGTCGTGGCTGATGAACAGATAGCTGAGCCCCAGTTCGGACTGCAGTTCCATCATCAAGTTCAGCACCTGCGCCTGCACCGATACGTCTAGTGCAGAAACGGCCTCGTCGGCGATGATCAGCTTGGGGTTCAGCGCAAGGGCGCGCGCGATGGCGATACGCTGGCGCTGGCCGCCCGACATCTCGTGCGGGTACCGGCGCATGAAGCTGCGCGGCAGGTGCACCTTGTCGAACAGCTGCGCCACACGGTCCTGCAATTCCGACCCCGAGGCCACGCCATAATTGCGCATCGGCTCGGCGACCTGATCGACCAGCTGCATCTGCGGGTTCAACGAGGCGAACGGGTCCTGAAAGATCATCTGCATGTCCAGTCGGGCCTTGCGCAGGCCCTTCTGGTCCAGTTTCATGATGTCGACGCCATCGAGGTCCACCTCGCCCGACAGCGGCTCGACCAACCGCAGAATCGACCGCCCCGCCGAGGACTTTCCGCAGCCGGATTCACCGACCAGACTCAGCGTCTGACCTCGATTCAGAGTGAACGATACATCCTCGACCGCGTGCACGTTCGAGATCGTGCGGCGCAGCAGCCCGCCCTTGACGGGGAAGCGCGTGGTCAGGTTGCGGACCGTCAGCAGCACGTCCTCGGTTCCGGGAATCGGAGCGATGTTCTGGCCCTCGACTCCCAGCAGCTTCATCGGTTCGGGCGCGGATTTGCCGCGCATCTCGCCCAGCTTGGGCACCGCGGCCAGCAAGGCCTTGGTGTAGTCGTGTCGGGGGTTTTCGAAAATCTCGGTGACGGTGCCCTCTTCGACCTTGTTGCCGCGATACATGACCACGACGCGGTCGGCCATCTGGGCGACCACGGCCATGTCATGGGTGATGAACATGACCGCCGTGCCGGTTTCGCGCTTGAGCCGGTCCATCAGGGCCAAGATCTCGGCCTGGATCGTCACGTCCAGTGCCGTCGTCGGCTCGTCGGCGATCAGCAGGCGCGGCTCGCAGGCCATCGCCATGGCGATCACCACCCGCTGTCGCATCCCGCCTGACAATTCGTGCGGGTACTGTTTGAGGCGCCGCTCGGGCTCGGGGATGCGGACCTGCTTGAGTAGCTCCAGCGCGCGCGCCTCGGCCTGTGCCTTGGACATGTTTTTGTGGATCCGCAGGCCCTCGGTCAGCTGTCGGCCCACGGTGAAGACCGGGTTCAAAGCGGTCATCGGTTCCTGGAAGATCATCCCGATCTCGTTGCCGCGAATCTGCTTCATCAGGTCCTGATCGGACTTGGCCAGATCCAGCTTGCGCCCGTCGCGTCGGTCGAACAGCAGTTCGCCCCCCGCGATCTTGCCGCCGCCGAATTCCACCAGCCGCATCAGCGACAGCGACGACACCGATTTGCCCGACCCCGATTCGCCCACGATGCAGACGGTTTCGCCCGGATGGACCTCGAACGAGACATCCTCGACCCCGACGACCGGTCCATCCTTGGTCTGAAACTCGACGCGAAGTTTTCTGATATCGGCAATAGGCTGGTCCAGCACGCGCGCGCTCTCCTTGAGGGCTTGTTCGATTTGAGTGCCAAACGCTAAGGCGGCGAAGTGGGAAAAGTCAAACCCATTGCCCGATTTCGCTGCGGCAAGGCTTGCAATTTTCCAAAACTCTGTTTCGATACCCCGCGTAACCGCGCCGGAAAACCTGTGCAGGCCGCAATAAGCGAAACCTTTTTTCTTTTCGTTACAGCAGCTTGCCCCACGCGCGGCAACGCCAAGTCCGCAGGCCTTGCGGAATAATCGAGACACGAATGTGTCCAACATGGAGTGTATGATGAAAATCAAAGCCCTTTTGCTCGGTGCGATTGCAAGCACGGCGATGGCCCCGATGGCCATGGCCGAGCGCGGATCGGACGGCAATGTCAGCATCATCTATTGGCAGGCGCCCTCGATCCTGAACCCGTTCCTGTCGGGTGGCACCAAGGATGTCGAGGCGGCCTCGCTGGTGATCGAACCGCTGGCCCGCTATGACCAGGACGGCAACATGGTGCCCTACCTGGCGGCCGAAATCCCCACAGTCGAAAACGGCGGTGTCAGCGAGGATCTGACCTCGATCACCTGGAAGATCGCGCCCGGCATCACCTGGTCGGACGGCTCGCCCTTCACCGCGGCGGACGTCAAGTTCACCGCCGACTACTGCATGGACCCGGAGGGCGGATGTGCGCAGGTGACCAAGTTCGAAGGCGTCACCAGCGTCGAGGCGCTCGACGATCTGACCGTCAAGGTCACCTTCGACAAGCCGACCCCCTTCCCCTATGGCCCGTTCGTTGGCGGGGAAAGCCCGATCATCCAGAAGGCCCAGTTCGAAAACTGCATGGGCGCCAAGGCGCCGGAATGCACCGAACAGAACTTCAATCCGATCGGCACCGGCCCGTTTGTCGTCACCGAGTTCAAGCCGAACGACGTGATCACCTTCAAAGCCAACGACAACTATCGTGATCCGAACAAGCCTGCCTTTGCGACAGTGACGTTCAAGGGCGGCGGCGATGCAACCGCGGCCGGACGCGCCGTGATGGAAACCGGTGAGTTCGACTATGCCTGGAACCTGCAGCTGGCGCCCGAAGTGATCGCGCAAATGCAAGAAGGCGGCAAGGGCACTCCGGTGGCAGGCTTTGGCCCGCTGGTCGAGCGCATCATGCTGAACCAGACCAACCCGTCCCCCGAACTGCCGGAAGGCGAACGTTCGACGGCCAAGCACCCGCACCCGTTCCTGACCGACCCGGCAGTGTACAACGCCATGTCTCTGGCAATCGATCGTCCGCTGCTGGTTGAGATCGGTTATGGCCAGGCAGGCAAAGTTACCTGCAACTGGGTGCCGGCTCCGGCCGCGTTCAACTCGACCACCATGACCTGCGACATGCAGGACATCGAAGGCGCGAAGAAGCTGCTGGATGATGCCGGGATCGTCGATACCAACGGCGACGGCATCCGCGAAAAAGACGGTGTTCCGCTGAAAGTTGTATACCAGACCTCGACCAACGCCGTCCGTCAGGACTTCCAGGCGCTGATCAAGGAATGGTGGAGCCAGATCGGCATCGAAACCGAACTGCGCAACATCAACGCCTCGGTCTTCTTCGGTGGTGATCCGGGCTCGCCCGACACGTTCCAGAAGTTCTATGCCGACGTTGAAATGTACGCCAACACCTTCAACGGCACAGATCCGCAGTCGTATCTGGGCAACATGCTGTGCGACAAGGCTCCGCGTCCGGACACTCAGTGGCAGGGCGAGAACATCTCGCGCTGGTGCGACCCGGAATATGACGCGCTGCATGCCCAGCTGGCCCAGACCGCCGGCCTGGAAGCCCGCGCCGAGATCGCGAAAAAGCTGAACGACATGGCCGTAATGGGCGGCGCGATGATCCCGCTGGTGCACCGTGGCCGCCTGTCGGCACATTCGAACACGCTGGGTGGCGTCGTTCTGAACGTGTGGGACAGCGAGCTGTGGAACATCGCTGACTGGTACCGCAAGACCGGTTCCTAAGCGTCAGGCTTGCACTGCCGCGCCCCGGTGTCTATCGGGGCGCGGTTACCTGCATACACCCCAACGAAAAGACGCATGCACAAAGGCGCCTTTGAATGCTCAACTTCACCATTCGACGACTGATCCTGGCCGTTCCGACGCTGTTGTTCATCAGTCTCGTCATTTTCCTGCTGCTCGAACTCGCCCCCGGCGACCCGATGGCGCAGGTTCCGCTGACCGTTCCGCCCGAAGTCAAAGAGAAGATGCGCGAGGCGCTTGGCCTCGGCCAGCCGATGCATGTCCGGTTCTGGAAATGGATCGTGCAGTTCTTCTGGATTGAACCGCAGGTTCTGGTCGATCACATTTTTGGCACTACCTTTTCCGAAGGTGACCTGCGGGTGATTTCGTGGCAGACCCGCTCGCCCGTCATGGACATCGTCGTTCAGCGCATCCCGCAGACCCTGTGGGTTGTCGGCACCGCCTATGTGGTCGCCATCCTGATCGCGCTGCCCATCGGCATCTATTCGGCCTATCGCCAGTATTCATGGTTCGACCAGATGGGCACCTTCGTGTCGATGGTCGGCTTCTCGGTCCCGCCGTTCTTCTCGGGGGTGCTGGTAATCGTGATCTTTTCGGTCCAGCTGGGCTGGTTCCCGTCGATCTATGACACGACGCATGTGGTCAATGACTGGGACAGCTTCGTCGTTCAGCTGAAACAGATGATCATGCCGGTGATGGTGCTGGCGCTGCAGATCACCGCGCAGCTCAGCCGGTTCATGCGCGCCTCGATGCTGGACAACTTGAACCAGGACTACGTCCGTACCGCCCGCGCCAAGGGCCTGAGCGAGTACACCGTCGTCATGGTGCATGTCCTGCGCAACTCGATGATCCCGGTGGTCACCGTGATCGCCCTGGGGATTCCGTCGATCTTCGGCGGCGCCATCATTACCGAGCAGGTATTCAAGGTGAACGGCATCGGACAGCTGCTGATCGGCGCCATCCAGGCCAACGACCTGCCGATGGTGCAGACCCTGACCTTCATCTTTGCCGTGCTGATCGTCCTGTTCAACCTGATCGCCGACGTTCTCTATGGCATTCTGGACCCGAGGATCCGCTATGACTGACAAGGATCGCTTTGTCCCCGACGAAGGGCTTGCGCCCGCTTCGACCGCTCTGCCCGCCGCGGACGTGGTCGAGGAATTCACCGCCCCGCCCCGCAGCCAGTGGCGCGATGTGTGGGACCAGTTCAAGACCCACAAGGGCGCCATGATCGGCGCGATGCTGTTCATCTTTATCGTCGCGGCCGTCTATCTTGGCCCGTTCCTGTGGACCATCGACCCAACCCAGATCGATATCCGTGCCCGCAACCAGGGGCCCAGCTGGGCCCATCCGTTCGGTACCGATCAGCTGGGCCGGGACATCTTGGCCCGGATGATGTCGGGGGGGCAGACCTCGGTCTCGGTCGGCATCACCGCGATGCTGCTGGCGCTGTTTCTTGGGTCGTTCATCGGCGTGGTCGCCGGGTTCTTCAAACGGTTGGACGGGCCGCTGATGCGCCTGACCGACCTGTTCCTGGCCCTGCCGCTGCTGCCGCTGCTGCTGGTGATGATGTTGCTGTTCCGCGAGCCTCTGTCCGCTGCGTTCGGGCTCGAGCGTGGGATCTTCATCCTGATCGTCTGCGCCATCGGCATCACCTCGTGGATGCCTACGGCGCGGATCGTGCGCGGCGACGTGCTGGCCATCAAGGAACGCGAATTCGTTCTGGCCGCCCGCTCGATCGGCACCAGCAACACGCAAATCATCACCCGGCACATCCTGCCGAACGTACTGTCTCCGATCATGGTGTCGGCCACGCTGGGCATCGCCACGGCGATCATCACCGAAAGCGCGCTGTCCTTCCTGGGGCTGGGCTTCCCGCCTGATTTCCCCACCTGGGGCCGGCTGCTGTTCGATGGTGTTGATTATCTGCAGCAATACCCCGAGCGTGTGTTCTGGCCCGGCCTGGCGATCTCGCTGACCGTTCTCAGCGTGAACTATCTGGGCGACGGCCTGCGCGATGCGCTCGATCCGCGGATCCGCGGACGCTGAACAAAAGTCAGTCGGCGCGCCTAAGCGCGCCGGCCAACACAACGATCACAACTGCCAGCGGCAGCAGGACGCCAAAGGCCAGCCGCAGTGACACGAACCCCGCCAGAAGCCCGATCAGCGGCGGACCGATCAGAAGACCTCCGTACCCCAAAGTGGCGACACTGGCGATGGCCTGCCCCGGCGGGACATGCGGGTCGTTCGCGGCTCGGCTGAAGGCCAGCGGCATGATCACCGCATAGCCCACGCCCATCATCGCGAATCCAGCCAGCGCCCCGACCGCCCCCCCGGCCGATACCACCAGGAACACGCCCAAGGCCGCGCAGGCTCCGCTGACCCGGGCCACCGGCACCGGGCCGAACCGGGCTATCACGAGCCCACCCAGGAGCCGAGCTGCAACCATGGACACCGAAAAGACGGCATAGCCCAATGCCGCAACGCTTTCAGCCACACCCGTGACATCCCGCAGAAAGATGGCGCTCCAATCGGCCACCGCGCCCTCGCCCAACGCGCCGCACATCGCGGTCAGCCCGACCAGAACCAGAACTCCGCTGGGCAAGGCAAAGATGGCGTTGCCGTCGGACTGCACCCGCCGCGACGTCCATCGGACCCAAGACAGGGCAAGCGCCAGCGCCACGGTTGCCCCGCCGGCCAGCAAGAAATGTGGCAACACGTCAAGCTGCAGCTGAACCGCGCCGTAGCCGCTGAGCGCTCCCAACCCGGCGCCGAGGCTCCACATCGCGTGGAACGAGGACATCACCGGTTTGGCGTAGGCCTGCTCGACCTCGGCGGCCCAGGCGTTCATGCCCACATCCATCGAGCCGTGGAAGGCCCCGAAGATGAACAGGAACGCAGCCAGCATGGCGAAGCTGTCGGCGGCCGCAAGAAGGATCAGTGATGCTGTGTACAAAACCGCGATCACCCGCGTCACTGTCACCGCTCCGAACCTGTCGGTCAGGCGTCCGGTGACTGGAAAGGAACACACCGCCCCAGCCGCCATGAACAGCAAGCCATAGCCCAGCTCTTCGTGGCTCAGCCCCAAACGGTCACGGACGGCCGGAATGCGCGAGGCCCAGATGCCGAACAGGGCGCCGTTCAGGATGAACATGGCGGCCACGGCCCGCCAGGCTGAAACCAATCCGGTCATTTGCCCTGCCCCACCTGTGAATTGCCTGCCTTGCAGCAATACAGGCGCCGTGCGGGTTGGCAAGCCGCCCTATTCCAGCTTGCGGCGGATGCGGCGCACGGCCAACCAGACAAGCGCCACAACAGGCAGCGTCACGCCTGCGGTCAACATCCCTTTGCTGATCCCCGCCTTGGTCAACGGATACAGCAGGTAACTGACCAGTGACACGGCATAATAGCTGATGGCCACCACTGAAAGACCCTCGACCGTGTGCTGCAGACGCAGGGCCAGATCCGCCCGGCGGTCCATGCTCTCCAACAAAGCCTGGTTCTGCGCGCTGCGCTCGACATCGACGCGCGTTCGCAGCAGGTCACCGGCGCGAATGGCCCGGTCCGAAAGCGCCTGCAGTCGCCGTTCGGTCGCCTTTACCGTGCGCATGGCCGGGTCATAGCGGCGCATCATGAAATCGGCGAATGTCTGACGCCCGTGAAAGCGATCCTCGCGCAGCGCCTCGATTCTCTGGTGCACGATGGCCTCATAGGCCCCCGTCGCGGCAAAGCGAAAAGCCGAACGCGCCGACAGCGTCTCGAGCTCGGTCGACGTGGCCAGCAATTGCGGCAACAGATCGTCAGGATGGGTCTTGTCCTTGGTCATCTCGCCCATCAGCTGGGTCAGTTGCCGGTCCAACTCTCCGATCTGGGGCATCAGGGCCTTGACCCGGGCAAAGCCCAACATGGACATCGCCTTGTAGGTCTCGATCTCGCACAGGCGTTGGATGATCCGGCCGGTGCGCCTACGCCCGGTGCCCTCGGACACGAACAGGGCAAACCGCATGTGTCCCGCCGGGTCGATGCGAAAATCGCTGGCGCAGATCGCCGAGTCGTCCAGCACCTGTGACACAGCCAAGCTTTCGGGTTCGAACCAGTCCGCCAGCGCGGCTTGCGTGGCCCCGTCATCCGGGCGCGGCACCACCCGCAGCATGATCGAGGTCACACGCTGCCCCGGACTGGCCATCAGCCAGTCGGGGGGGAATACCTCGAAATCGGCGGGGTTGAAGGCGCGCTCGCTGACATTCTGAGTGATGGCCGTGTAGGTCACGAATTCCGTGTGATGTTCCCACTTCAACCAATGTCGCCCGATCTGGCCGGCATAGTGGGTGGCATCGGGTTGCGGATGCTGCGCCCCGTGGCGGTCCAACAGGTCGATCAGGTGGGCCATATCTTCGGCTCGGTCGCGCGCCACCGCGGCGACCGGTTTTTTGATCGCAAGGAAGACAACCGTGCACGGGGCCTGCGCAACGGGGAACGGCCGCGCGTGCAATTCATTGGCCAACGTATAGCGCAGCGGATGATCCTCGATTGGCGTCATGAACGGCTCCTTGTATTCCGGGCACTATACGACACCGGCTGATTTCATCAATTCTCTTTTTATTTCATGTACTTACATGGATACCGCGGTATACAAGCCAGCTATCTCATTGATTTGGCTGCCAGAGCTCGATCGGATTGCCCTCGGGGTCGTTCAAGCGGGCGAATGTTCCGATCTCGCTGTTCCATTCGTCTCGGGTCTCCACCGCGATTCCAGCCGCGCGCAGTTGGTCGACCATGGCCGCCAGATCGTCGACGCGGAAATTGATCATCCATTGTTGCGCCGCATCACCGAAATAGTCCGTATCTTCCGAGAAAGGGGCAAAAACGGTGTAGCCTTCGTGCTGCTTCCACGGGACAGGGTCATAGCGGTTGACGCCCAGATGGGCCTCGTACCATTGCGACAGAGCCTTCGGATCGCGGGCGCGAAAGAACACGCCGCCAATGCCGTTTACCTTCTGCATGGAACACCTCGTGCCGTTGGGGGTTGCTGTGGCATCATACCCTGAAACGGAAAAAGGCGCCCGCGAGGGGCGCCTTTTCCAAGGATATGGGCCGCGGATCAGTCGATCATTGGCAGCAGCTTGTCCAGCGACTGCTTGGCGTCGCCATAGAACATGCGGGTGTTTTCCTTGTAGAACAGCGGGTTTTCGATACCCGAATACCCGGTGCCCTGCCCGCGTTTCGAGACGATCACCTGCTTGGCCTTCCACACTTCGAGCACCGGCATCCCCGCGATGGGCGAGTTCGGGTCTTCCTGCGCGGCCGGGTTCACGATGTCGTTCGAGCCGATGACAATGACAGCGTCCGTGTCCGGGAAATCATCGTTGATCTCATCCATCTCCAGCACGATGTCATAGGGTACCTTGGCCTCGGCCAGCAGCACGTTCATGTGGCCCGGCAGGCGGCCCGCAACGGGGTGGATGGCAAAGCGCACGTTCTTGCCTTTGGCGCGCAGCTTGCGCACCAGTTCACTGACCGACTGCTGCGCCTGTGCCACGGCCATGCCATACCCCGGCACGATGATGATGCTGTCGGCATCGTTCAGTGCTGCGGCGACACCTTCGGCGTCGATGGCCACCTGTTCGCCTTCCACGGCCATCTGTTCGCCCTGCGGGCCGCCGAAGCCGCCCAGGATCACGCTGACAAAATGGCGGTTCATCGCCTTGCACATGATGTAGGACAGGATCGCACCCGACGAGCCAACCAGCGCGCCGACCACGATCAGCAGGTCGTTCCCCAGCGAGAAACCGATAGCCGCCGCAGCCCAGCCCGAATAGCTGTTCAGCATCGACACTACCACCGGCATGTCGGCACCGCCGATGCCCATGATCAGGTGATAACCGATGAACAGCGCCGCCAGCGTCATCAGGAACAGCGGGAAGAAGCCACCCGAAGCGGTGTACCAGATCAGACAGATCAGCGAGAGGCCGGCCGCCGCCGCGTTCAGCGCATGCCCGCCCGGCAGCTTGGTTGCCGCCGAGGTGACCTTGCCGGCCAGCTTTCCATAGGCCACGACCGAACCGGTAAAGGTGATCGCACCGATGAAGATGCCCAGGAACAGCTCGACATGCAGAATGGCCAGCTCGGCCGGGGTTTTCTTGGCGATCAGTTTCGCGAAGGCCCCCAGATCCGACAGGTCGGCATCCTTGGCCGCGTCAACGATCGCAAAGACTTCGGCGACGTTCTTGATCTCGAAATGGGCATTGTAGCCGACGAATACGGCCGCCAGACCCACCAGCGAGTGCATGGCGGCCACAAGCTGCGGCATCTCGGTCATCTGGACGCGCTGCGCCACGTATTGACCGATCAGGCCGCCGCCGATGATCAGCAGGAGCGACAGTGGCCACAGGCCCGATCCGGGGCCGACCAGCGTGGCGAACACCGCCAGCGCCATGCCGACGATGCCGTACCAGACCGCGCGTTTGGCGCTTTCCTGGTTCGACAGACCGCCGAGCGAAAGGATGAACAGAACAGCCGCAACGACATAGGCGGCGGTGGTGAAGCCAAATTCCATGTGCCCGGCCTCCTTAAGATTTCTGGAACATGGCGAGCATGCGCCGGGTTACGAGGAAACCGCCGAAGATGTTGATCCCGGCCATGAAAATTGACAGCGCCGCCAGCAGAATGACGAGGAAAGACCCCGACCCGATCTGCATCAACGCTCCCACGATGATGATCGAGGAAATCGCGTTGGTGATCGCCATCAACGGCGTGTGCAGGCTGTGGCTGACGTTCCAGATTACCTGGAAGCCTACGAAGACCGACAACACGAAAACGATGAAGTGCTGCATGAAGCTGGCCGGAGCCACCAGCCCCACCAACAGCATCAGCGCACCGCCCACGCCCAGCAGCGTCACCTGCTGTTTCGTCTGCGCCTTGAAGGCCGCGATCTCTTGCGCGCGCTTTTCTTCGGGCGTCAGTTCCTTGACCTCGGCCTTGGGTTTGGCCGCGATGGCCTGCACCTTGGGCGGTGGCGGCGGGAAAGTGATCTGCCCTTCGTGGGTCACGGTCGCTCCGCGGATCACGTCGTCTTCCATGTCGTGAACGATCTGCCCGTCCTTGTTGGGCGTCAGATCGGTCATCATGTGCCGGATGTTGGTGGCGTACAGCATCGAGGCCTGCGTCGCCATGCGGCTGGGGAAGTCGGTATAGCCGATGATGGTGACGCCATTGTCGGTGACGATCTTTTCGTCCGGAACGGTCAGCTTGCAGTTGCCGCCCTTTTCGGCCGCGAGGTCCACGATGACCGAGCCGCGTTTCATCGACTGAACCATGTCCTCGGTCCACAGCTCGGGCGCCTCGCGGTTGGGGATCAGCGCCGTGGTGATGACGATGTCCATTTCGGGCGCCATCTCGCGGAACTTGGCCAGCTGCGCCTCGCGGAACTCGGGGCTGGAAGGCTTGGCATAGCCGCCGGTTTCCGCGCCGTCCTGATCGTCCTGGAAATCCAGATAGACGAACTCGGCGCCCATGGATTCGACCTGTTCGGCCACTTCGGGGCGCACGTCGAACGCATAGACCACAGCACCCAGGCTGACGGCCGTGCCGATCGCGGCCAGACCGGCCACGCCGGCGCCCACGACCAGAACCTTGGCCGGCGGCACCTTGCCCGCGGCGGTGACCTGACCGGTGAAGAACCGGCCGAAATTGTTGCCCGCCTCGATCACGGCGCGATAGCCGGCGATGTTGGCCATCGACGACAGCGCATCCATCTTCTGCGCGCGGCTGA
Source organism: Ruegeria sp. BHSC276 (assembly GCF_059612945.1). NCBI lineage: Bacteria > Pseudomonadati > Pseudomonadota > Alphaproteobacteria > Rhodobacterales > Roseobacteraceae > Ruegeria > Ruegeria sp. BHSC276. Next base: position 101,552 of record NZ_JBXWRP010000001.1, read on the forward strand.
TGCGGGGCACCATCTCCATCGCGATGACGTTGGCGCCCTTTTCCTTGGCCAGTTCCATCCCTTCTTCGTTCCCGGCCGGGTTGAAGAACGAGATCAGCGTCTTGCCCTTGGTCAGACGCTTGAGTTCGGTTTCGGTGGGCACGCGCACCTTGGCGATGATGTCGGCCGTTTTCCACAAAGAAGCGGCGGTCTTGACGATTTCGACCCCGACGGCCTCGTAAGCCTCGTCCGAGAACCCGGCGGCCGCACCGGCCCCTTTCTCGATCGCGCAGTCATAGCCCAGTTTCTGCAACTGAACGGCCGACTCCGGAGTCATCGCGACCCGGTTCTCGCCCTTTAGTATTTCCTTTGGCGTGCCTATTTTCACCGGCATGTCCCCCTAATTATCACTCTGTCCGAGCGGCTGATCGGTATTTCCTGTTAAGCAATCATGTATCCCGCGCAACATTATTTCGCAAGCGCAGCATTCATTACGTTGTGTCACGGGTCGGCGCATCTCAGATCCAGCGCCGGGTTTTGCGTTCGTAGCGCGCGAAATCCGCACGGAAGATGCGGCGAAGGCGGTTTTCCTCGGGCAGGATGAACCGCCGTTCAAGCACCCAGACGAAGACCGGAACCAACACCATCGACAACACGGCATCGAAGCGCAGGATCAACCCGGCAAGGATCAGGACATCGCCCAGATAGATCGGATTGCGGCTGCGCTTGTAAATGCCCGACTGCACCAGCGCCGAGGGTGTTTCATGCGGAATGACCGTCGTACGGTGGCGGCGGAATTCGACGATTGCCAGAACCGCCAGCAGGATGCCTGCACCGATCAACAGCCCGCTCAGCAGGTCCGTGAACCAGCCTTCCAGCGAAAGGCCGAACGACAGATAGCGGCCCTGCAACCAAGCCAGTGCCGCAAAGCCCACAAGCCACAGTGGCGGTAAGTCGATACGGCGCATTCGCATCCCTTCGTTGTCGCGACAATCACGGGCAGATTGTCGCTTCCGACTTACGTCCTACCGTTTTCAGGACAGGATGGCAAAACCCCAAGGTGTCGCAACCCGAAATCGGGCCATCGACCCCTGACCACCCGATCATGGACAGTCCAGCGTCGATCCGATACCCCCGGATCGAAGAAGAAAAACCCTAGGGATCCAGCATGACCGATTTCGCCGCCACCAAAGCCATGTTCAACCTGCCGGAAGGAGTTCTGTATCTGGACGGCAACTCGCTGGGCCCTCTGCCCAAGGCGGCGGCCGCAAAGGTGCAGAAAATGCTGACCGAGGAATGGGGCCAGATGCTGATCACCGGGTGGAACAAGGCCGGATGGATGGGTATGCCGACCGACCTGGGCGATCGGATCGGCCGCTTGATCGGCGCTGCGCCCGGCACGGTCGTGGTGGGCGACACGCTGTCGATCAAGGTCTATCAGGCGGTTGCCTCGGCATTGGAGCTGAACCCGGGGCGCAAGGTGGTCCTGTCCGACAATGGCAACTTTCCCTCCGATCTCTACATGGCTGACGGGCTGCTGCGCTCGCTGGGCGAGGAGTACGAGCTGCGGGTCGTGGACCCCCAGGCCGTGGCCGAGCACATTACCGATGAAGTCGCCGTGCTGATGCTGACCGAGGTCGACTATCGCACCGGCCGCATGCATGACATGAAGGCGCTGACCGAGCTGGCCCATGCACGCGGCGTCATCACGGTGTGGGATCTTGCCCACTCTGCCGGGGCCATCCCGGTGGACTTGGCCGGGTGCAACGCCGATTTCGCGGTGGGGTGCACCTACAAATACCTCAACGCTGGTCCGGGCGCCCCCGCCTTCATCTATGTCGCGCCGAAATGGGCCGACACCGCGCGCCCGGCCCTGTCAGGCTGGCTGGGACACGAGGCCCCCTTTGCCTTCGACCTGGACTATCGCCCCGGCGCAGGCATCGAGCGCATGCGCGTCGGCACGCCGCCGGTGATCCAGATGACCGCGCTGGCCGCCGCGATGGATATCTGGGACATGGCCGACATGGATGATGTGCGCGCGAAGTCCATCGCTCTGACCGAACAGTTTATCCAGCAGGTCGAGGCCACCTGCCCCGATCTGGAACTGGCCAGCCCGCGCGACCCCGCAATGCGCGGCAGCCAGGTCTCGTTCCGTTTTGCCGACGGGTACGCGGCGGTGCAGGCCCTGATCGCCCGCGGCGTGATCGGGGATTTCCGCGCGCCCGACATCATGCGGTTCGGCTTCACGCCGCTGTATATCGACGAAGGCGACGTGACGCGCGCCGTAGAGGTCCTGGCGGACATCATGCAAAACCGTTTGTGGGACAAACCGGAATACAAGATCCGGCAGCGGGTTACCTGACCTCAAGCCCCGCGCCAATCAGCGCGGTCAGCTGGGCGATGCGCTGCTCGAACTCCTCGGCGTTCGAGGCGGTCATCTTGATCCCCTTCAGCGCGGCGGTGATGGTCCGCGCGGTCTCGGCCGGACCGTCTGGCAGTCGCACTCGACCCGCCGCCAGTTCGCGCTTCAGCCATTCGGCGTAGAGATCCGCCAGCGCCGCCTCACCCTCGGCCACGATGTCGGCAGCGGTGGACTTGCTGGTATCCAGCATTTCAAGCCCATGCGGCGACGCCAGTATGGCCGCCATCCCGGCGATCTGCGCGTCAATCGCCCGCGCCAGAATGTCGGACACCGCTCCATCGCCCTGCAGCGCCTGCGTCACCGCCGCGATCTTTTCGGCGTAATGCGCCTGCGTCAGGCTGCGAACGATGGCCTCTTTGTTCTTGTAATGCAGATAGACCGCCGGACGGGACATACCCGCGCCACGCGCTATGTCATCCATCGAGGTCTTGCGGAACCCATAGGCGGAAAAGGCCTGAAACGCCGAAGTCAGGATCGCCTTTGCCCGTGTATCATCCAGTTTTTCCGCCATGAATTGACCTCTGACAGTTTCGCGCGAAATTGTCAATTGACGCACTGACATTTTTCATAAACTATGTCACCAACTAGCCACAGCCAAAAGAGGTGCGCCATGGCGACCACGCTGACGATCAACGGAAAGCCACATCAGGTCGATCTTCCAGACGACGTGCCCCTGTTGTGGGTGCTGCGCGATGAGGTGGGCCTGACCGGAACCAAGTTCGGCTGCGGGGTGGCCGCCTGCGGAGCCTGCACGGTGCATATCGATGGCGAAGCCGTCCGCTCGTGCCAAGTCGCCCTTTCGGATGTCTGGGGCGAGGTCACCACGATCGAAGGATTGGGAACGCCCGACAACCTAGCCACGATCCAGCAGGCCTGGGTCGACCACCAGGTCGCGCAATGCGGCTATTGTCAGTCGGGCCAGATCATGCAGGCCGCCGCGCTGCTGGCCGAAAACCCCGCCCCCACGGATGCCGAGATCGACGAGGCGATGCAGGGCAACCTGTGCCGCTGTGGCACCTATCCCCGCATCCGCGCCGCGATCCACGACGCCGCCGCCAAGCTGAAGGAGGCCTGATCCATGGCCAGCATCGGAAAAATCCTGCGCCGAACCTTCCTGATCGGGTCTGCCGCCATCGTCGGCGGCGTGGCCTTCGGCGTTTATTACGTCAATCGCCCTGCCAAAAACCCGCTGAAACCGGGCGAAGGCGAAGCGGCCCTGAACCCCTTCATCCTGATCGATCAGAACGGCGTGACCCTGTTTGCGCCTCGCGCCGAGATGGGCCAGGGCGTGAAAACCACCTGGGCCGCCCTGATCGCCGAAGAACTGGACGTGGATCTGGATCAGGTCACCGTTCTGCACGGGCCTGCGGCGGCGGCCTATTACAACTCGGCCTTGATCGGCGAGAGCCTGCCCAACAAGGGCTATGACGTCTCGAACTTCCAGCACAACCTGGGAGAGGCCCTGGGCGTGATCGGCAAGGCGCTCAGCCTGCAGGTCACCGGCGGATCGACCTCGATGAAGGACGGGTTCGAGCGGATGCGCGCGGCCGGCGCCTCGGCCCGCGAAACGTTGAAACAGGCGGCCGCCGACCGGCTGGGCATTGACCGCGACCAGTTGAAAACCGCCTCGGGCCACGTCATCGCGCCTGATGGCAGAAAAATCGCCTATACCGAACTTGCTGCCGACGTGGCGCAGATGGATCCGATTGAGGCGCCCCTGCGCGACCCGTCTGAATGGCGCTATCTGGGCCGGACGCAACCGCGTCTTGACATGGTGGAAAAGGCCACCGGCACGGCCCAGTTCGGCGTTGACGTGCGCCTTCCGGGCATGAAATTCGCCAGCGTGCGGATGAACCCCAGGCTGGGCGGTCACATGAACGGCTTCGACGACAGCGCCGCCCGCGCAATGCCGGGCGTCGAAAAGATCGTCGATCTGGGCAATGGCGTTGCGGTGATTGCCACCAACACCTGGCTGGCAAACCAGGCGGTCGAGGCCATTGACGTCGATTGGGGCGAGGCCCCCTATCCCCCTGAAACCGAAGCCATCTTTACCGAGATCGCCAAGGCCTTCGACGCCGATCCCAACTCGACCATGCGCTATGACGGCGATGTCAGCACCGTTCCCGAAGGCGCAACAGTGATCGAAGCTGAATACACTGTCCCCTACCTGGCCCACGCCACGATGGAACCGATGAACGCCACCGCGCTGTTTACCGGCGACGCCTTGGAACTGTGGTGCGGGAACCAAGCCCCCACGCTGATCCAGTTCCGCGTTGCCAACACCGCGGGTCTGGATACCGAAGCAGTCCAAATCCACACCACCTATCTGGGTGGCGGGTTCGGTCGCCGCGGAGAGTTGGATTTCGGCGAAATCGCAACCAAGGTTGCCATGGCGGTGCCCGGCACTCCGGTCCAGACGACTTGGAGTCGCGAAGAGGATATGCGTCACGACTACTACCGCCCCGGTGCGATGGCGCGGATGCGCGGCGCGGTTCAGGATGGCAAGGCAGTGCTCATCGACGGTGCGGTCGCCGCGCAGTCCTGCACGCAGCAAGCCGTCGAGCGCTATACCGGAATGCCCGGCGCTGGCCCGGACAAGGTGCTGGTCGAAGGGTTCTTCAATCAGCCCTACGCGGTGCCCAACTATCGCATGAGCGGCCACATCGCCGATCTGAAGATCCCGGTCGGCTTCTGGCGCTCGGTCGGCAACAGCCACAACGGCTTCTTCCACGAGACCTTCATCGACGAGATGGCCCATGCCGCCGGACGCGATCCGCTGGCGTTCCGGCTGGAGCTGATGCGCGACGAACACGCGCCCTCGGCCGGGTGCCTCGAGGCGGTGCGCAACATGTCCGGCTGGACGGGCAAGACCCCAGTTGGCGTGGGACGCGGCGTGGCCTTCACCTACAGCTTCGGTACCCCGGTCGCGCAGGTGATCGAGGTGGTGGACGAAGACGGCACCATCCGTATCAGCAAGGCCTGGATCGCCTGCGACATGGGACTGGCGCTGGACCCGGATAACGTAAAGGCGCAGATGTTCGGCGGCATGATGTATGGCCTGTCGGCGGCATGCTATGGCGAAATCACCTTTGCCGACGGCGAGGTCGAGCAGATGAACTTCCCCGACTATGACGCGCTGCGCATGCACACCGCGCCGCAGGTCGAGGTTCAGGTTCTGGAAACCAATCGCTTCATGGGTGGAGCGGGCGAACCCGGCACGCCGCCCTCGATGCCGGCGCTGGGCAACGCGCTGTTTGACCTGACCGGCCAGCGCGCCCGAACCCTGCCGCTCAACAAACAGTTCAACCTGCTGGTATAAAACGAAAAAGACCGGCATGATCGCCCTAGCCGGTCTTTTTCAAGCGTGACCGCACAGGGGCTAAAAGTTCACAGAAAGATAGATGGACGCTTCGGTTGAATCGAGATCGGCCTCGAACAGGCTCAGGTATCCGACCGAGGCTTCGAGAAACACGGCATCGCTGGCTTGCGCCCGCACACCTAGACGTGTGGCCCAGGTCAGATCGTCTAATTCAGCCCCCGCCGTTTCAAAACCAAAATTTACCCGGTCTATCCAGTAAGATGCGCTGACTGAAACGTAAGGCGACATGATGGATCTCGAGGTCACGAAGGGCCGACTAATCTCCAACTCGGGTGTCAGGGCACCATACCGCGCGCCGCCGACTTCGCTCATGATGTTCGTGGGACTTCCCGCCAAGCTACCGCTCAGTTCAAATTCCGCGGCGCCATAGTCATAGTAGTCAAAGGCAAGGGAGGGGCGCAAAACAAAAGCCCCAGCTTCATACTGGCCGATCGCCTCGAGGTTTGCCCGCCAACGCGAACGATCAAAGCTGCCATCCAGCTGCAACACTGAAACGTCCGTTGTAAACCAGCCATATGTTGCAACGCCGGTCAAAACCCAGGTTTCGCTGGCGCGCCATGAAAAATAGGGGCCCACAGACACCCCACTCACATCCTTCGCAAGCTGACCACTGAAGCCTTGCGTGTTCGTGTTTTCGTATTCGACCTGGAAGCCAAGTACCAAGTCCTCGCGAACAAGCCGATCGATACCCGCTGCGAAATAACTGTCTGAAATATCCGTGTCCCGAAAGCCCCGAGTGTCTTGGGTTTCGGTATAGGTGAAATCAGACCACACGTTCCAGGGGGTGGGCGGCGCCCATTCCCGTCCCGGCGTCAGTGGTGGACCGACGACCGGGTCGCACAGCGCCGGGTCCAGCTTACCCGACGCCTCCTGAACGCATGCAGACCTTGGGTAGTAGTCACGTCGGCCATTGCCACTGCTCGTGCGCGGCACCGCTGTTGTGGCGACACCACCACCGCCGGAGCCGCCATTGCCGCCTCCGCCAAAGCCGCCGCCGGAGCCGCCGTTGCCGCCACCGCCAAAACCGCCGCCCGAGCCACCGTTGCCGCCACCGCCAAAACCGCCGCCCGAGCCGCCGTTGCCGCCACTGCCAAAGCCGCCGCCCGAGCCGCCGTTGCCGCCACCGTTACCCCCACCCCCGCCCAGCAAGGTCCAATCACGTTTCTGGTTTTGCGTATCAATCAGGCAGTCATTGCCATTTGGCGCACCACCTTGCTTGAAAAGGCGGTGAACGCCACCGCTACCATTGGAGACAAAGGGCGAAAGCGAAAGATGAACACCCTTCCGCGAACTGCTCCACGTGTCGACCGTCGAATTGCCTTGGGCGGCTTCCAGTCGGAAATTTCCCTGCCCCGTTGCAGACAACCAAACCGAAAAGGCAAAGTCCCGGGTTCGACCAATATAAATCAAATCGCCCAAAGAACCGCATTGTTGCGCAAATGCTTCCGACGAAAAGACTGCCGCCGTGAACATCGGCACCACCCAGCGTCCTACCGGGAAGGCAAATTGTCCAAGGTTTGACATCGGTAAATTCCCTCAAAACCGCCGCCTGCGCCGAAACAGGGCTGACGTCAGCAACAGCCTGCTGTTGCATCAAGGAATTCGCAACGCCCATGGGGTCGCTTACCAAAATACTCCTGACACCATGCCCAAATAACAACAGCTGGCGGACAACCGTCGCCTAGCACGAGCCCGGAAGGCAATCACGCCGTCATTTGATAGGAAGCAGCCTTGTTTCCCCGCGCCCAGGCCCGAACGGCGTCGCCGAAGGCCTGAAACAGGGGCCGCGACACCGGGTCATTGGCGGCATCCCATTCCGGGTGCCATTGCACCGACAGGGTAAACCCGGGCGCATCTTGGATATAGATCGCCTCGGGCGTACCATCCGGCGCGTGGCCGTCGATCACCACGCCCTTGCCCACCGTCTTGATGCCCTGCCCATGCAGCGTATTGGTCATCACCTCACTGGCGCCGAACAGTCGGTGAAAAACCCCGCCCTCCGTCAGCTTGACCACATGGCGCAGGGCGAATTTCTCTTCCAGCGTGCCATCGGGCGGCATGCGGTGGTTCATCCGGCCGGGCAGATCGCGGATTTCCGGGTACAAAGTGCCGCCCATGGCCACGTTGACCTCTTGGAACCCTCGGCAGATGCCCAGAAAGGGCTGGCCGCGTTCCACGCAAGCCCGCACCAGCGGCAGGGTGATTGCATCACGCGCCCGGTCGAATTCACCATGCGCGTCAGTTGCCGGCTCGCCGTATTCCTCGGGGTGAACGTTAGGGCGTCCACCGGTCAGCAAGAAACCGTCGCAAACCTCAAGCAGCTCGGCCACGTCGACATAGCGCGGGTCGGCCGGGATCAGCAGCGGCAGACAGTTCGAAACATTCGCGACCGCGTCCGAATTCATCGTTCCACCGGCATGGGTGGGATACTGGTCGTTCATCAGATAAGAATTGCCGATGATGCCAACGACGGGTCGGGACATTCCGCTACCTTGCTGTTTTACATGCACTGGTCGGAAATTATCCGCCCCTTCAGTAACGTGCAAGAAAACACGCCCTGCACCATGGCGCAAGGACGTGTTCAGATGCGCACATATCGTTTCCGATTTCCGCAGAGCGCTGGACGGATTTCCCGAACGATCTGCCGTGTGCGTGACGGCAGCACCAACCGATCAGGTCTCGCCGGTCAGCCCAGCGGCATCGATCCCGGCCATGGCTGCAACCACGTCGTTGTCCGAGGTGTCGCCGGTGACGCCGACGGCCCCGATCACCGCGCCCTTGCGGTCGCGCAACAGCACGCCGCCCGGAACCGGCACGACCTGACCGCCATAGACCCCATTCACCGCGGCCATGAAATAGGCCTGCGCCTCGGCCCGCTGCATCTGGGCGGTGCCTGCCATGCCCAGCATGACCGATCCATAGGCCTTGCCATGGGCAATCGCGAACCGGCCGGGGGCCGCGCCGTCCTCGCGCTCGAAGGCGATAACATGGCCGCCAGCGTCCAGCACCACCACCGACAGGGGTTTCAGGTCCATCTCGCGCCCTTTCTCAAGGGTTTTGCGAATGATGGTGCGGGCCTTTCTGAGTGAAACCGACATGATCTTGTCCTCTGTCTGCGGTGGTCTGCCCCGGTTCTAGCTCTGACGGGCCTTCAGTTCCAGCCGTCGCGCATGCAGGACCGGCTCGGTATAGCCCGAGGGCTGCACCCGCCCCTTGAACACCAGGTCGCAGGCGGCCTGGAAGGCGATGCCGTCGTAACCCGGTGCCATGGGCCGATAGGCCGGGTCGTCCGCGTTCTGACGGTCAACCACTGCGGCCATCTTCTTCATCGCGGCCATCACATGATCGGCGCTGATCACATCGTGATGCAGCCAGTTGGCCAGCGCCTGGCTCGAGATCCGGCAGGTGGCGCGATCCTCCATCAGACCCACGTCGTTGATATCGGGCACCTTCGAGCAGCCGACGCCCTGATCGACCCAGCGCACGACATAGCCCAGAATGCCCTGTGCGTTGTTCTCGATCTCGCGGGTGATCTCGTCGTCGCTGAGGTTGCGGCCGCCAAGCAGCGGGATGGTCAGCAGATCGTCCAGCGTGCCGCGCGGGCCTCCGGCGGCGATCTCGTCCTGACGGGCCAAGACGTCCACCCTGTGGTAATGAGTCGCGTGCAGGGTCGCTGCGGTGGGCGACGGCACCCAGGCGCAGGTCGCACCGGCCATGGGGTGGCCGATCTTGGCCTCGAGCATCTCGCCCATCCGGTCGGGCATGGCCCACATGCCCTTGCCGATCTGCGCCCGCCCCTTCAGACCGCAGGCCAGCCCGATATCGACATTGCGATCCTCGTAGGACTGGATCCATGGCGTATTCTTCATGTCGCCCTTGGGCAGCATCGGCCCGGCCTCCATCGAGGTATGGATTTCATCCCCCGTCCGGTCGAGGAATCCGGTATTGATGAAGGCCACCCGCGATTTCGCGGCGCGGATGCACTCCTTGAGGTTTACCGAAGTCCGGCGTTCCTCATCCATGATGCCCAGTTTCACGGTGTTGCGCGGCAGGCCCAGAATGTCCTCGACCATGTCGAAAATTTTGACCGAGAACGCCACCTCTTCGGGTCCGTGCATCTTGGGCTTGACCACATAGACCGAACCGTGGACCGAGTTGCCGCCATCACGCTGCAGGTCGTGCATCGCGATCAGCGTGGTGCACAGCGCGTCCATTAGCCCCTCGCCGATCTCGTTGCCCTCGGCGTCCAGCACGGCTGGGTTGGTCATCAGGTGGCCCACATTACGCACCAGCATCAGCGATCGGCCCTTCAGGCTACCGGCCGATCCGTCGGGCCGGGTAAAGGCGATGTCCTCGGACAGTTTGCGGGTAAATGTCCGGCCGCCCTTCGTGACCTCTTCGGTCAGATCGCCTTTCATCAGGCCCAGCCAGTTGCCATAGGCCACGACCTTGTCCTCGGCATCGACACAAGCCACCGAATCTTCGCAGTCCATGATGGTGGACAGGGCCGACTCCAGGCGCACATCGGAAATGCCCGCCGGGTCCGAGGCCCCAATGGTGCTGGACGGGTCGATCATGATCTGGATGTGCAGGCCGTTGTTCTTCAGCAGCACGAAGTCCGGGGCCTTGGCCGCACCCCCGAAGCCCACGAATTTCCCGGGCTCGGCCAGCGCCGGAACCAATGCGCCGCCTTCGACCTTCAGACCGGATACATCGGCCCAGCTGCCTTGGGCAAGCGGTGCTGCCTCGTCCAGAAACGCCTTGGCCCAAGCGATGACCCGCGCACCGCGGGCCGCGTCATAGCCGCCCCCTTGCGGCAGGTCGCCCATCGCGTCGGTGCCATAGAGCGCATCATACAGGCTGCCCCAGCGGGCGTTGGCCGCGTTCAGGGCAAAACGCGCATTGGTGATCGGCACCACCAGCTGCGGGCCGGGCGTCGCGGCGATCTCGGGGTCGACATTCGCCGTGTCAATCTGGAAATCGGGGCCTTCATCCAGCAGATAGCCGATTTCGCGCAGAAAGGCTTGGTACTCGGCCATGTCGATGGGTTGCCCCTTGCGGGCCAGGTGCCATGCGTCGATCCGGCTTTGGATCTCGGCGCGCTTGTCCAGCAATTCGCGGTTCTGCGGCCCCAACTCGGCCACCATCCGCGCGAGGCCCGCCCAGAACGCATCGGGGGCCACCCCGGTTCCCGGCAGCGCCTGCTGCTCAATGAATTCGGCCAGAACCGTGTCTACGTTCAGCCCGTGCCGGTCTTGTCTGTCGCTCATGAATCGAATCTCCCGCCCTGTCGTAACATTGGTCTAGTTCACCAAATAAGCCGAGCGTTTCCGATAGGCAACTTCTGCGTTCAATTTTTGGTAAGATTTTTTTACCAAAAATCGACATCCCCGGGCCACCCATGGCTTCGATCGCCTTGCAGCCAATTCATGATCCCCCTAACTTCGCGCCCAACATCCATACACCAGAGGCCCCCGATGCGTGACGCCGCCCCCACAACGATTTACCTCAAGGACTACTCGCCGTTCGGTTACATCGTCGACAGCGTTCACCTGATCTTCGATCTGGCGCCGAATGCAACGCGCGTGACATCACGCATCGCGTTCCGCCCGAACCCGCAAGCCACCGACCGCACGTTCTTTTTGCACGGTGAAGAGCTGAAGCTGATCCGCGCCAGCATCGACGGCACCCCGATCACCCCCGACGTCACCGAAAAGGGCTTGACCGCAAGCGTCCCCGATGCCCCCTTCGTCTGGGAGGCTGAAGTCGAGATCGACCCCGGCAACAACACCGCGCTCGAAGGGCTGTACATGTCCAACGGCATGTATTGCACCCAGTGCGAGGCCGAGGGATTCCGCAAGATCACCTTCTACCCCGACCGGCCCGACGTGATGTCCACCTTCACCGTTCGCATCAACGGTGACCTGCCGGTGCTGCTGTCCAACGGCAACCCGACGGGCAAGGGCGAAGGCTGGGCCGAATGGACCGACCCCTGGCCCAAGCCCGCCTATCTGTTCGCTCTGGTCGCCGGAGACCTGGTTGCCCATTCCGACAGCTTCACCACCAATTCGGGCCGGCATGTGGATCTGAACCTCTGGGTCCGCCCCGGGGATGAGGGCAAATGCGCCTTTGGCATGGACGCGCTGAAGCGGTCAATGAAATGGGACGAGGACGTCTATGGCCGCGAATACGATCTGGACGTGTTCAACATCGTCGCCGTGGATGACTTCAACATGGGCGCGATGGAGAACAAGGGGCTGAACATCTTCAACTCGTCTGCGGTGCTGGCCAGCCCTGAAACCTCGACCGATGCCAATTTCGAACGGATCGAGGCGATCATCGCGCATGAGTATTTCCACAACTGGACCGGCAACCGCATCACCTGCCGCGACTGGTTCCAGCTGTGCCTGAAAGAGGGGCTGACCGTGTTCCGCGACGCGCAGTTCACCTCTGACATGCGCTCGGCCCCGGTCAAGCGCATCCATGACGTGATCGACCTGCGCGCGCGCCAGTTCCCCGAGGACAACGGGCCGCTATCGCACCCCGTGCGCCCCGAAAGCTTTCAGGAGATCAACAACTTCTACACCGCGACCGTCTATGAGAAAGGTGCCGAGGTGATCGGCATGCTGAAAACGCTGGTGGGGGACGAGGCCTATTCCAAGGCGCTGGACCTGTATTTTGAACGCCACGACGGGCAGGCCTGTACGATCGAGGACTGGCTGAAAGTGTTCGAGGACACGACCGGCCGCGACCTGACCCATTTCAAGCGGTGGTACAGCCAGTCCGACACGCCCCGGGTGAAGGTCGAGGAGGATTGGGCCGACGGCACCTATACCCTGACCCTGTCCCAGAGCACCCCACCCACGCCCGGCCAACCCGAGAAGCTGCCGCAGGTGATCCCCGTGGCCGTGGGCCTGCTGGGTCCCAATGGCAACGAGGTGCGCGGCACCGAGGTGCTGGAACTGACCGAAGTGCGCCAGAGCTTCACCTTCGATGGGCTGGCCACGCGGCCCGTCGCCTCGATCCTGCGGGGGTTCTCGGCGCCGGTGATCCTGGAGCATGACCGACCCAACGCCGAACGCGCGTTTTTGCTGGCCCATGACACCGATCCGTTCAACCGGTGGGAGGCCGGACGGACGCTGGCGCAGGACACCTTGCTGCGCATGATCACACAGGACGCGGCCCCCGATGCCGAATATCTGGATGGCTTGCTGGCCGTTCTGCGCGACGCCGATCTGGACCCGGCCTATCGTGCACTGATGCTGGGTCTGCCGACCCAATCCGAACTGGCCGCCGCGCTGCACGAACAGGGCAAAACGCCCGACCCGATGGCGATCTGGCGCGGGGTCGAGACCCTACGACAAGCCACCGCCCAACATATGCAGGACCTGTTGCCCCGCCTGCACTCCGAGGCGCTGGTGGACGGCCCCTATTCGCCCGATGCCGAACAGGCTGGAAAGCGCGCATTGGGCAGCGCCGCGCTGGCGCTGACCACCCGGCTGGACGGCGGCGCCATGGCGGCCGACGTCTATGCCAAGGCCGACAACATGACCCTGCAGCTCAGCGCCCTGTCTTGCCTGCTGCGGGCCGGCAAAGGTCAGGCGGAACTGGCGGCATTCTACGACCAGTGGCACCACGACCGGCTGGTTCTGGACAAATGGTTCGGGCTTCAAGCCTCGCTGGCCGCACCGGACGATGCGCCGCGGATCGCCCGCGCCCTGTCCGAGCATCCCGATTTCAACTGGAAGAACCCCAATCGGTTCCGTGCGCTGATGGGTGGACTGGCAATGAACCACGCCGGGTTCCACCATGCCAGCGGCGCGTCCTACGCCTTGCTGGCCGACTGGCTGATCCGGCTGGACCCGGTCAACCCGCAGACCACTGCGCGCATGTGCACCGCCTTCCAGACCTGGAAACGCTATGACGCCGACCGTCAGGACCTGATCCGCGCCCACCTGACCCGCATCGCCGAAACCCCGAACCTGTCGCGCGACACGACCGAGATGATCTCGCGCATCCTCGGGGCATGACGACGCCCGAAGGCTCTGGGTTCCGCTTTACCCGCCACAACCGGTCGCCCCGCAGCATCGCCATTCTGGCCGCTGTCTATGCGGGGCTGCTGGCACTTGTGCTGATTTTCGACGCGGCTTGGTGGCTGATTGGGTTGCTATCGCTGGGCACCCTGCCCGCGCTGTGGGACGTGCTGCGCGACACCGATGCCGGGCTGAACCTGGAGCCTGCAAAACTGCGCTGGCATTCGGGCGCACGGCAGGGCGAGATCGACCTGACCGAGATCGACTTCTTCCGCTTCGACACACGCTGGGACTTTTCGGTGCGCGTTTCGATGGTGCTGACCAACGGCAAGCGGTTGCGCCTGCCGGACGAGGCCCTTCCGCCGCACAAACAGCTGGAACAGGCGCTGCAACAGGCCGGTTTCCGGGTCGACCGGCATCATTTCACGGTTTTCTGAAACGATACCGCTGTTTCCAGGCCCATTGAACCTGATCCATCGCCGTTTTTGCGCACCTGCGCCCGACATCTTGAATTTTGCACAATTCCCCAGCAGACTGGGACTTGGTTTTTTACGAGTTTCAAATAGTCCGAGTGTTCCTCATGTTCCGGTCTTTCAGGGCGGGGCTTGCGCCCCTCAAAGGATTTCTCCAATCTACGCCGCATCAGCGCGTCGCGCAGGTCGATCCCGCTGCGGACTGCCTACACCATGTCGGCCGGCTGAACATTCCCGTCGCGCAGACTGACGTGCCAACCGGACAGGATCGGATCGATCGGGGCCGCCATCTGGCCCGCCAAGATCGCTGGGCCGAGCTGTCCGCCGAAATCCGAACGGCCGACCAAACCCGCGCCACGGCACCCGACGGGGCTCCCGTGGCAGACCTGTTGGCCTTCGGCGCACGTTCGGATGTGGTTCTGGCGGTTGAACATGCGTTATCCGACGGCAAGGCATTTGCCGAGTATGATGTGCTGGCCGGAATTTCGGAACTGGAAGGCGTGATGCAGGACCACCCCGGCGACCCGATCATCGCGCTGATCGTCGCCCTGGCCCATATCGACCTTGCATGGGCCTGGCGGGGAACCGCACAGGTTTCGACGCTTCCGCCGTTGAACCGGGCCCGCTGCGCGGCGCATTTCGATCGCGCCGGTGCCATCCTGTCGCGATGGCGGCCAGCAACAGCCGACAGCCCGATCATGGCTGCGGCCGACTGTGCCCTGCTGGGCGGGCAACCGGCCGGCACCCAACGCGTCGCGGACCGGTATGAACGGTTGATCGCGCTGGATCCGTACAACCCCCGGCACATGCGCGCGATGGGCTGCCATCTGCTGCCCCGCTGGTTCGGCAGCTACGAGGAACTGGAGTTGCGGGCCCTGCGCGCCGCAGCCAACACGCAATCAATCTGGGGCGCAGGCGGATACGCCTGGGTCCAGTTCGACGCCATCGCGATGGACGAGATCGCCTGTGCCCGCCTGGACACCGACTATTTCCTGCAGGGCCTGTCCGACATCGTCGCCCGCAGGCCCGACCAGCAGACGGTCAACCTGCTGGCGTCCTATTGCGCCCTGACCATGCAAAGTGGCCAATGTCTGAACGAACAGGCCGATCTGGTGCGCAGCCGCATCGCCGACGCCGCCCAATGGTTGATCCGCGACCACCTGACCGAGTTGCACCCGCTGATCTGGGCGCACGCGGCGAACGGGTTCAACAACTCGGTCCGAGTGCAATCGCCCGAACGGTACGCCGCGCGGGGACACCGCGCCGCCCTGCACGCCATCAGCGACCTGTTCCGCGACGAGCTGCGCGACGGGACTGTCGTGACCTTCACACCCTCGGGCCTGCAGTTGAACACCCCCTGAGATTCGCGCTCCCCGCGCCTTTGCCCCTTGCCCCTTGGACGGTCCGGGCCTAATACGCAGGCCTAGACTTCTGCGGAAATGAGGCGCGCCATGCTCGACTTGACCTATGAACTGCCCAAACCCAAGACCATCGCCGGTGCCAAGCACGACTGGGAACTGGTGATCGGGATGGAGGTGCACGCGCAGGTCTCGTCCAATGCCAAGCTGTTCTCGGGGGCATCGACCAAATTCGGGGCCGAGCCGAACTCGAACGTGTCCTTCGTGGATGCGGCCATGCCGGGCATGCTGCCGGTGATCAACGAATTTTGCGTGGCCCAGACCGTGCGCACCGGCTTGGGCCTGAAGGCGCAGATCAACCTGAAATCGGCCTTTGACCGCAAGAACTATTTCTACCCCGACCTGCCGCAGGGCTACCAGATCAGCCAGCTGTATCACCCGATCGTGGGCGAAGGCGAAGTGCTGGTAGAGATGGGCGACGGCACCGCGCGCAAGGTGCGGATCGAGCGTATCCACATGGAGCAGGACGCGGGCAAGTCGATCCACGACATGGATCCGAACATGTCCTTCGTCGACCTCAACCGAACCGGCGTCTGCCTGATGGAGATCGTCAGCCGCCCCGACATCCGCGGGCCGGAAGAGGCCGCCGCCTATATCGCGAAGCTGCGCCAGATCATGCGCTATCTGGGCACCTGCGACGGCAACATGCAGAACGGCAACCTGCGGGCCGACGTGAACGTGTCGATCTGCCGCCCCGGCGACTATGAGAAATACATGGAAACGCAGGACTTTTCGTACCTGGGCACGCGTTGCGAGATCAAGAACATGAACTCGATGCGCTTCATCCAGCAAGCCATCGAGGTCGAGGCGCGTCGCCAGATCGCCATCGTCGAGGCCGGCGGCAAGGTCGAGCAGGAAACCCGCCTGTATGATCCCGACAAGGGCGAGACGCGCTCGATGCGGTCCAAGGAAGAGGCGCATGACTATCGCTACTTCCCCGATCCCGACCTGCTGCCGCTGGAAATCGAGCAGACCTGGGTCGATGACATCGCCGCTAAGCTGCCCGAGCTGCCGGACGAGAAAAAGGCCCGCTTCATCAACGACTTCGGCCTGACCGACTATGACGCATCAGTGCTGACCGCCGAGGTTGAATCGGCGGTGTACTTCGAAGAGGTCGCCAAGGGCCGCAACGGCAAGCTGGCCGCGAACTGGGTCATCAACGAGCTGTTTGGCCGCCTGAAGAAAGACGACCGCGACATCACCGACTCGCCGGTTTCGCCCGCACAGCTGGGTGGAATCATCGACCTGATCGCCTCGGACGCCATCTCGGGCAAGATCGCCAAGGAGCTGTTCGAGATCGTTTATACAGAAGGCGGCGACCCGGCGCAGATCGTCGAAGAGCGCGGCATGAAGCAGGTGACCGACACCGGTGCCATCGAGGCCGCGCTGGACGAGATCATCGCGGCCAATCCCGCCCAGGTCGAGAAGGCCAAGGTGAACCCGAAACTGGCCGGTTGGTTCGTCGGACAGGTGATGAAGGCCACCGGCGGCAAGGCCAACCCCAAGGCAGTCAACCAGTTGGTTGCGCAGAAGCTGGGCCAATAAGGGCTTTCGGTTTGTACAGGCCGGGCAACTGGGTTTGTCCGGTTTGTAGTCAACAGTCTTGCAAACACGGGCCCGGCTCGATTGAACGAAAGCTACCCGTTGCCGAACGGTTCTTGATCGTGGCATCGCCTTCGGCGCTGATAGGCGACGAAAACCGTCGGTCAGGGCGGTCATTGTTGGCGATCTATGATTCTCGCTGCAACAAGAATGACGCTGGCGGCTGCGGAAACTTCCCTACAGAATAAAATCCGTCTGGTTCAGATCGAAGATACCAGTCAATTGAACTTGGAAATCGGCAGAGCCATCCCCATCGATATCCGCGCTCACGACTGTAATTCCGCTTGTCGTGTTTTTGACGAAACGCAATTCACCCTCAGTGCCAGAGAACGCGGCTTCTCCAATAAACGTAAAAGCCTGATCCAAAGGTTGCGACGTTGCATCGATAGCGGAAACATCAATAACATCTTCCCCTTGAACGAAATCTGTAACGACGTCCCGTTTCGTTCCTCCAACACGCGACTCGGAAACAGCTTTGAATACGAACTGATCCGCACCGGCACCTCCGGCAAGGATGTCACGACCGGCGCCGCCCTGCAGGATGTCGTCTCCCGAACCCCCAGCTAGGTTGTCGTTACCAGATCCACCAATGAGAGTATCATTGTCGCCGCCGCCTCTCAAAATATCTGCGGCGTTCCCGCCGTTCAGAATGTCGTTGCCGGCACCGCCATAAACTCGGTCGCTGCCGCCGCCACCGATCAGTACGTCGTCGCCACTGCCGCCGGAAAGGACATCGTTCCCGGACTGTCCGACGAGTTTGTCCACTCCACCCTGACCAATTAGTCTGTCATTGCCTTGGTTGCCAAAAACGGTGTCGTTTCCTAGTCCACCTCGGACGACATCGTTACCACTTCCGGCCCACACCGTGTCGTCTCCATCCCTAGCGTTGACGATGTCATTTCCTGCAAATGACTTAATACTATCAGCAAACAACGAACCGGTTAGGCTATCGCTTTTTGCAAGAACAATTGCTGCCGCTTTTTGAAAGTTCGCTTGTATCTGGATTGCATTGTACAGCGCTGCGGCACTCGCGCCAATTCCAGTCACAGTGTATAGTTTCTGACCACCCGCAAACTCGGTGATCTTGTTCATAATTCCGGACACGCGCCCTGCCGCATCATACCTGAAACTGCCTTCGTAGATCGTTTTCCGAAACCCATCCGAAATAACGATCCTCCCCGAGTTTGCGACCTGCACAAAACCAAACCATACAGATGTGTTCGGTATATCAACGCCGCGATACGCAATCGCTCGAGCCATAACACCCCCCCAAACTAATTAACCCAACGTCAATTAGTAGACGCGTGTCAGGCGAGTATGTCAATCAATGCACCTTTACCGAGTACCCAAATGGAAAAATCTGCCTATATAGTGCAGTCGTCATACAAGTGGTGCTATGGCGTTTGGGGAACACGCTGCTATAACCCCTTCAACAATTTTGAGGTTGTGTATGCAGCGTTACGAATACAAGGTCGTCCCGGCCCCCAAGAAAGGCACCAAGGCCAAAGGGGTCAAAACGCCCGAGGGCCGGTTTGCCGTCACCATCGAGCAGCTATTGAACGAGATGGGCGCAGAGGGTTGGGAATATCAGCGCGCCGAACTGCTGCCCAGCGAAGAGCGGGTGGGACTGACCGGCAGCACCACGAACTGGCGCAATGTTCTGGTGTTCCGGCGGGCTGTCGAGACCGAAGTGCCGGCCGATGAAGCCGAGGCCTTTCTGACCCCGCCCGAACAGGACGATACTCCCTTGGCGCGTCCGGTTCCCGGCCCCGACGCACCGGCCCCGATCGCGCAGGATAATGACGACCCGCCGCTGACGTCGAAGCCGGACAAAGACACCCCCGAGGCCAAGCCGGACGAGGCCGAAAAAGATACCCGGGGCAACTGAACCATTACCGCCACACCGCCTGGCTGGATGCGCGGATTTCGGGCATGCGCCAGTTGCTTGCCAGCGCTCTGATCGCCTTCCGCCGGCCGTGGCGCAATCAGTCGCCAATGTCCAGCGCCAGCGCGTGGATGCGCGGCACGACGTCTCCCAGCGCTTTGTGCACGGCGCGATGGCGGGCCACACGGGACTGACCGGCAAAGGCCGCGGCGCGGATGCGGACGTTGAAATGGCTTTCGCCGCCTTCGCGAAACCCGGCATGGCCACGATGGCTTTCGCTGTCGTCCACGACCTCAAGCTCATAGGGGTCGAAAGCCGCCTGCAGGCGGGTGCGAATTTCCTCGGTCATGGTCATTTTCGTGCTCGTGGACAAATAATTTGCCGCGCCCCTCTTCTACTTTCGGTCACTTAGATTAAACTGCTGCCTCCGAGTCGAAAAGACGCGTTCGTGAGGATGAGCACATGGTAAAACCTGATCCCTTCGGTTTCGACATCTCGGTGTCCAGTGCCAAGAAGAAAAACCCGCGCGGCCGCCGGGGCATGTCGGGCGCATCCGAAACATCGACCCGCGTCTGCGATCACGAAGGCTGTAACGAACCGGGGAAATACCGCGCGCCCAAGGCGCCCGACGTGCTGGATGACTATTTCTGGTTCTGCCAGCAGCATGTGCGCGAGTATAACCAGAAGTGGAATTTCTTCGACGGCACGACCGAGGCCGAGCTGAACGCGCAGCGGTCCAAGGACAAGGTGTGGGAGCGCGAGACCAAACCGATGGGCGACCCTGAGGCGCGCGCCTGGGCCCGCCTTGGGATCGAGGACCCGCATCAGGTGCTGGGCGAGAAGGCCACCAAGAACCGGGGCCGCGAAGCCACGGGCCGCCGCCTGCCGCCCACCGAACGCCGGGCGATCGAGATCCTCGAAGCCAAGGACAACTGGACCAAAGCCGAAGTGCGCAAGGCCTACAAGAAGCTGATCAAGGTTCTGCATCCCGACATGAACGGCGGCGACCGCAGTCAGGAAGAACAATTGCAGGAAGTGGTCTGGGCCTGGGACCAGATCAAGGACAGCCGCAATTTCAAGTAAAGCCTCAGCCTTTCAATGTAAAAAGGGCGCCCGATTGGGCGCCCTTCATGTTTTCTGTAAATTGGGTCAGCCGCCCTGATTGGTTTGCAACGTCTGCAGAACCTGATCGATCGAGAAGCTGGCAGGTTCCTGACGCGGCGGGTAGTCCTTGAAGGTTTCGAGGAACTGAGCCACGAAAGCCTGAGCCGGCACCAGAGCAAAGGCGCGCTCGAGCCGCCATTGCGAGTAGCCGATGGACTCGTGCTCGGCCCGTTCGAACGGGTCCGAATACAGGTTTATGAGCTTGGGCAACCGCAGGAAGGTCAGCGGTTCCTGCCAAACATCGAAACCATGTGCCCGCTGTTCGGCGAACACGACCTTCCACGGCCCGTACCGCAGGTTCACTAGGTCACCGCCATCCGAAAAATAGAGAAACTCCTTGCGCGGGCCTTCTTCGGTCTCGCCTTTGAAGTATGGCAGGAAGTTGTAGCCGTCCAGGTGCACCGGCTCGTTGCCTTCCCCAAAGGGTGCTTCGGTCAGCATGACCTCTTTCATGTCGGCATCCCCCAGCGCGGCCATGAACGTCGGGAACCAGTCCAGGTGACTGATGATCTGGTTCGACTTGCGCCCCGGTTCGATCACACCCGGCCATTTCAACAGCAGCGGAACGCGATAGCCGCCTTCCCAGTTGTCGTTCTTTTCACCCCGGAACGGAGTGGTACCGCCATCGGGCCAGCTGAAGACCTCGGCGCCGTTGTCGGTGGAATACATCACCACCGTGTTGTCAGCGATGCCTAGCTCGTCGAGCCTGTCCAGCATCTGGCCGACCATCTTGTCATGCTCAACCATGCCATCAGGGTAGACCCCCAGCCCGGTCACGCCCTGGCTTTCCTCTTTTAGGTGCGTGAAAATGTGCATGCGCGTCGTATTGTACCACAAAAAGAACGGCTTATCCTGTTCAACCGCCCGGTCGATGAAGTCGAGCGCACCGGCGGTCACCTCTTCGTCGATGGTTTCCATCCGCTTGCGTGTCAGCGGGCCGGTATCCTCGATATTGCCGTCGGCGCTGGACTTGATGACGCCGCGTGGGCCGAATTGCTCGCGGAAGGCGGGATCCTTGGGATAATCGACATTCTCGGGCTCTTCTTCCGCGTTCAGGTGGTAGAGATTGCCGAAGAATTCATCGAAACCGTGGTTGGTGGGCAGGTGTTCATCCAGGTCGCCCAGATGGTTTTTGCCATATTGACCCGTCATGTAGCCCTTGGACTTCATGTATTCGGCAATGGTGGGGTCCTTTTCGCTGATCCCCTCTTTGGCGCCCGGCAACCCGACCTTGAGAAGCCCGGTCCGGAAACCGGACTGGCCGGTCACGAAGCTGGCCCGCCCTGCCGTGCAGGACTGTTCCCCGTAGGCATGGGTGAACAACATGCCTTCGTTTGCAATCCGGTCGATGTTGGGCGTTTCATAGCCCATCATGCCTTGGTTATAAGCGCTGACATTCCAATACCCGATGTCATCGCCCCAGATAATGAGAAAATTCATAGGCTTGTCCTGGGCCGCAGCCGGCAGCGCCAGACTGACCCCCAAAACTGCGCCGGCAAAGCGCCGCTTCCAATTCAAGGTTCTCAAGTTCTCACTCCCTTAATTCAAATGTTCAAGCAAAGTGGATTCCACGGCCGTTCGTTGTCCGGGCGGCACTGAAACCTCTGCAAGCATACCGCGAAGCGCGCACGTTGGCATTAATTTTGGTTTTTTTGTCGGGACAGGTCTGGCCGACCTACTGGATCAGCGCTTTTCCCGCCACCGACGCTTCGCGCCTTTTGAGGCAGGGCAACCGGGTCCGCAACGCGGCTGTAGGGGTTGGGTGGGCCAGTTCAGGGAACAAGGCCAGCAGCTCGGCCGCCACCCCTGTCCCAAACGCCTGAAGCACCATATCGCCGGGATAAAGGCTTTCGGTCGGCAACCCGTTCGAGATCAGAACGGCGTGGCGCGGACAGGCGATGTGGTAATAGGTGACCGGCGATTTGGGCAGGGTCCGGCGAATGGTCCCATCGTTGACCAGATGGACCGCCGCCGCAAAAACCCGAGCTTCGCCGAACAGAAGCTCGGCCATCCACCCTTCGAGCACGATGCGATGCTGCGGTGAGACGTAGAGGTCGCGCGAAGGCCGGCCAGGCCCCAAAGCGTCCTTGCCTATGCAGATCGGTCTGAAATTCGGGCTCAGTTCCAGCTGGTTTGCTGACAATGTTCGTTGCCCGATCCAGAGGATCGGCAGCAATTCTCCACGTGAGGTGCGCACGAGATCGCCAACGGCAAGATCTTCGACTGGGCGTGGTCCGTGCGCGGTCTCGATCAGGGTTCCGGCAACGAAACAGGGCACGACCCCAGCAGGGAGGTTCACGGTCACGCCAAGGCTTGCATTGTTCCCGTTTCCGGGGCGGCCGGTGGTCGCGTCGATCCGAAGCGACAGCGATGTACCCGGAGGAATGTCGACCCCCGGTGTCAAGTCGATGGTCAACAAACCGTTGGCGTCGATGGAAACGGAATAATCGGACGGATCCAATGGCCCGTCACCAAGCACTGTGACGCTCCAGGAAACAGATCGTGAGGCATTGTAATCGACGGCAAACGTATCGGCTCCCGACGGGAAATTAATGACCGACGGGCCAGTAATGACCAATGACACGGCGAAACCTCGCTAACAAACGCACATACTGCACGATATTCCTTTTGACGAGTCAACAAATAGCGCCACGCCGCCGCTGCACGGTGCAGATTTCCGGGTTCGCGATGCAGCCGCGAAGGCCGCCGAAGGCAATCGCCCGGTTCTCTTTCGGCAAACTCGGCTTTCCCTTGCCCTTGCCCGCAATATATTGCACCACACACGGGTTCGACCCCGGTGAACGGGCCAAGGAATGAGGACAAAGCGCATGGCTGACGGATCAATCGACATAAACGCAAAACCGACCGAAGAGATCTCGGTCCGGGACGTGTTCGGCATTGACACGAACATGGTCGTCAAGGGCTTTGCCGAGCAAAGCGACCGTGTGCCGGCGATCGATCCGACCTACAAGTTCGACCCCGAGACGACGCTGGCCATTCTGGCCGGTTTCTCGCACAACCGGCGGGTAATGATCCAGGGTTATCATGGGACCGGCAAATCGACCCATATCGAACAGGTCGCCGCGCGTCTGAACTGGCCTGCAGTTCGCGTCAACCTGGACAGCCACATCAGCCGGATCGACCTAATCGGAAAGGATGCGATCAAGCTGCGCGACGGCAAACAGGTGACCGAGTTTCACGAGGGCATCCTGCCCTGGGCGCTGCGCAACCCGGTGGCCATCGTGTTCGATGAATACGACGCCGGCCGCGCCGACGTGATGTTCGTGATCCAGCGGGTTCTGGAGCATGACGGCAAGCTGACCTTGCTGGACCAGAACGAAATCATCACACCGAACCCCTATTTCCGCCTGTTCGCCACCGCCAACACCGTGGGTTTGGGCGATACCACCGGCCTGTATCACGGCGTGCAGCAGATCAACCAGGCGCAGATGGACCGATGGTCGCTGGTAGCGACGCTGAACTATCTAAGTCACGATGCCGAGGTGATGATCGTTCTGTCCAAGGCGCCGCATTACAACACCGAGAAGGGCCGCAAGACCGTCAGCCAGATGGTCACCGTGGCCGACCTGACCCGGACCGCTTTCATGAATGGCGATCTGTCCACAGTCATGAGCCCGCGCACCGTGATCAACTGGGCCCAGAATGCCGAGATCTTCCGCGACGTGGGCTATGCTTTCCGCCTGTCGTTCCTGAACAAGTGCGACGAGTTGGAGCGCGAGACGGTTGCCGAGTTCTATCAGCGGTGTTTTGATGAGGAACTGCCGGAAAGCGCCGCAAGCGTCAGCTTGGGGTAATGCTGGATTTGCGCCCGTGCCGGGCGCAATGCCTCCGGCGGGGATATTTTGGGCCAGATGAAGGCGGGGCCGGTCGTCGCGGTCGGGCGGCGCTTGAATGAGGGCTGAGAGAGATGGTGCAGAAGAACGACAATCCCGCTGATCCCTTCAAGAAGGCCCTGGCCGAGGCCACCAAGGTGATGGCCGACGACCCGGACCTGTCGGTCAGCTACACGGTCGATCCGTCGGGTTTGTCGGGCGAGTCGATGCGCTTGCCTCAAGTGTCGCGCCGGATGACGCGCGAGGAGGTTTTGCTGGCGCGCGGCACGGCGGATGCGCTGGCGTTGCAGCGCCGGTACCATGACGAGGCCACCCATGCCCGTTACGCCCCGCCGGGCGACATGGCCCGCGATCTGTACGAGGCGATGGAAACTGCCCGATGCGAAGCCATGGGCGCCCGCGACATGCCGGGCACCGCCAGCAATATCGACGTCAAGATCAACCACGAGGCGCTGCGGCGGGGCTATGACCAGTGCAAGCAGCCGTCCGAGGCTCCGCTGGCCGTCGCCGCGGGCTATCTGATCCGGCACCTGGCCACGGGGCGCGATCTCCCGCCGGCGGCCGCGAATGTCATGGAACTGTGGCGCGGGTTTATCGAGGAACAGGCCGGCGGCACGTTGGAGAACCTGAACGAAATTCTGTCGGACCAGACCGCTTTTGCCAAATTCGCCCGCCAGGTGATCGACGATCTGGGTTATGGCGATCAGTTGGGCGAAGACCCGGACGCACTGGACGAGGATCAGGAGGACCAGGCCGAGGAAGAGGCCGAGGAACAGCCCGACCCCGACAGCACCGGCCAGGACGAACAGGACGAGCAGGACGCCGACGCCACTCCTGAACAGACGCAGGAAGAGCAGCAAGACCAGTCGCAGGCGCAGGTCTCGATGGATGAGATGGCCGAGGACGAGATGGGCGAAGAGGCCGAGATGCCCGAGGGCGAAGCGCCGCTGGAGCCGCCCGCCCCTCCGCCGGCGTCCGAGGCCGACCCGGACTACAAGGTCTATCTGAACACTCATGACGAGGAGATCGCCGCCGAGGAGCTGGCCGAACCCGCGGAGCTGGAGCGGCTACGGGCCTATCTGGATCAGCAGCTGGAGCCGCTGAAGGGCGCCGTCAGCCGGTTGGCCAACAAGCTGCAACGCCGACTGCAGGCGCAGCAGAACCGCAGTTGGGAGTTCGACCGCGAGGAAGGCATTTTGGATGCCGGTCGGCTGGCGCGGGTTGTTGCGAACCCGACGACACCGCTGAGCTTCAAGGTCGAGAAAGACACCGAATTCCGCGACACCGTGGTGACGCTGCTGCTGGACAACTCGGGATCGATGCGCGGGCGCCCGATTTCCATCGCAGCGATCTGTGCCGATGTTCTGGCACGCACGCTGGAACGCTGCAACGTGAAGGTCGAGATTCTGGGCTTTACCACCCGGGCCTGGAAAGGCGGACAGGCGCGCGAGGCGTGGCTGAACGATGGCCGCCCACAGCAGCCCGGCCGCCTGAATGATCTGCGGCATATCGTCTACAAGGGGGCGGATGCGCCCTGGCGGCGGGCGCGGGCCAATCTGGGCTTGATGATGAAAGAAGGCCTGCTGAAGGAAAACATCGACGGTGAGGCGCTGGAATGGGCACATCGGCGGATGCTGGCCCGGCGCGAGCAGCGCAAGATCCTGATGGTGATTTCGGACGGGGCTCCGGTGGATGATTCTACGCTGAGCGTAAATCCGGCGAATTACCTGGAAAAACACCTGCGCGACGTGATCGCCATGGTCGAAAAGCGCAAGATGGTCGAATTGCTGGCCATCGGGATCGGCCATGACGTGACCCGGTATTACGACCGCGCGGTGACGATCACCGATGTGGAACAGCTGGCCGGGGCGATGACCGAGCAATTGGCCGCCCTGTTCGACAGCGATCCGCGCGCGCGGGCCCGCGTGATGGGCATTCGGAAGGCCGGCTGAGCCAGGCCTTGCCCCGGGCGGGACCCTTCTTGAAAAAACCAAACTGAGGTGGGCCATGGCCCGCCTCGGATTGAGGGAGATGCAAATGTTCCAATCCTTCGAAGTGACGGCGCGGCCGGAACAGGGGCCACCGCGACTGGCGGCGTTGCAAGCTGAGTTGGTGCGCGAAGGATTGGACGGGTTCCTTGTGCCGCGCGCCGATGCGCATCAGGGCGAATATGTGGCCCCTCATGACGAGCGGCTGGCCTGGCTGACCGGATTCACTGGAACAGCTGGGTTCTGCGTGACATTACGCGACGTTGCCGGGGTGTTCGTCGACGGCCGCTACCGTACCCAGGTCAAGGCGCAGGTGGCCGAGGAGTTCACGCCGGTGCCCTGGCCCGAAGTATCTCTGGCCGACTGGCTGAAACGGCACCTACCCGAGGGCGGCAAGGTGGGGTTCGATCCGTGGCTGCACGCGGCGGGACAGATCCACGACACGCAAGCCGCGCTGGCCGGCAGCGGGATCGAGCTGGTGCGCTGTGACAACCTTGTCGACCGCATCTGGGTGGACCAGCCAGCGCCGCCGATGAACCCGGCAAAGCCACATCCGCTGGACTTCGCGGGCGAAAGCGCCGAGAGCAAGATCACGCGCCTGGCAAAAAGCCTGGCGGACGCGGGGCGCAGCGCAGCCGTGATCACCTTGCCGGATTCGATCATGTGGCTGCTGAACATTCGCGGGTCTGACATCGCCTACAATCCGGTAGCGCACGGGTTTGCCATTCTGCACGCCGATGGGCGGGTGGACCTGTTCATGGCGGCGCAGAAGCTGACCGGGCTGGACCAACATCTGGGGCCGCAGGTGTCGGTGCACCCGCCCGAAGCGTTTCTGGAGGCCGTCGGCGCGTTGGAAGGCGCGGTTCAGGTGGACATGGGCACCGTGCCTCAGGCCGTGATCGACGTGCTGGCCGAGCGCGCCGTGGATGGCGGCGACCCTTGCGCCCTGCCCAAGGCGTGCAAGAACGCGGCTGAAATCGCGGGCAGTGCCGCCGCGCATCTGCGCGACGCGGTGGCGGTGATCGAGACCCTGTGCTGGCTGGATGAGCAGGCACCGGGCAGTGTGACCGAGACCCAGGTCGTCACCCAGCTCGAGGAAAACCGGCGGCGCGACAACGCGCTGCAGGACATCTCGTTCGACACGATCGCGGGCACCGGGCCGAATGGCGCCATCATGCACTATCGGGTGACCGAGGACACCGACAGCCGGCTTGAAGACGGGCATCTGCTGGTTCTGGACAGCGGCGGGCAATATCTGGACGGCACCACCGACATCACCCGCACGATTGCTATCGGAAGCGTCGGCGAAGAGGAGAAGGCCTGTTTCACCCGCGTGCTGAAAGGAATGATCGCCATGTCGATGCTGCGCTGGCCGGTGGGGCTGGCCGGGCGTGACATCGAATGCGTGGCGCGTACTCCGTTGTGGCAGGCGGGTCAGGATTTCAACCACGGCGTCGGTCACGGTGTCGGTGCCTATCTCAGCGTTCATGAAGGCCCGCAGCGCCTGTCGCGCGTCAGCCATGTGCCGCTGCAGCCCGGCATGATCCTGTCCAATGAACCGGGCTATTACCGCGAGGGTGCGTTTGGCATCCGGCTGGAAAACCTGGTGGTCGTGGAAGAAGCGCCCGCCCTGCCCGGCGGTGACGGCGAACGGGCGATGCTGTGCTGGCGTACGTTGACCTATGTCCCGATCGACCGGCGCCTGATCGTGTCCGACATGCTGACCGCAGCAGAACGCGACTGGCTGAACGCCTACCATCGGGACGTTGCGGAAAAGATCCGCCCAAGGCTGTCGCCCGACGCGCAACTGTGGTTGGATGCCGCGACCGCACCGTTGTGACATGACAGTGTTACATGGACGGGTAGACTTCAGGCCGGAATGATCAAAGGCCGCGACGACGAGGGAAGGAGCAGAAATGACCGCAGATATCACGATCCGCAAGGCGCCCGGAAAATGGTGCGTCCGTTCAGGCGGCGCCATTCTGGGCGAGACCACCAACGCACTGGAGCTGTCGGAGGGCGATCTGCCGCCGGTCATCTATTTCCCGCGCGACGACATCGCGATGGCCTTTCTGGACAAGACCGACAAGGTGACCCACTGCCCGCACAAGGGCGACGCCACGCATTTTTCGATCGTCAACAAATCCTCGGTCACCGAAAACGCGGCCTGGAGCTATGAGAACCCGATCCCGGCCGTGTCCGAAATCAAGGACTACATCGCGTTCTACCGGCTCGAATCGGTGAAGGTCGAGCAAATCTGACACCCACGCAGGGTCACGAATGTTCCTCGGCTGCCGTGGCGGCCAGCGCGCGGTTGTACGCCTTGAGTGCATCGACATGATAAAGCGCTCCCACCGGGGTTTCGGATCCGTCGTCTTCGGGCACCACCACCGGTAGACAGGCGATCTCGTCACGGCCGAAATAAGGCATCGCCGCCTCGAGCGTGGCGCTGGCCGGAATGCAAAGCCCCTGATCCATCAGCTCCCGCGCCTGTTTTTCGGTGATCGAGCGCGGATCACCCAGCGGGCGCATCACCGAACCGGCCCGCAGCATCGCCAGCAGATAGGCCTGCGGCCCGGCCGCCAGATGCACGCCCCGGCGCTCCAACTGGGTCAGGAAGAACGACCTGTCGACAAGCCGCGAAGCCAGCGCGGTGGACATCGAAACCGATACCATCACAGCCAGCCCGATCTGCCAATCTCCGGTCAGCTCGAACACGATCAGCGTGGTCGAAATCGGCGCCCCCAGCACCGCCGCCGCCACCGCCCCCATGCCCGCGAAGGCATAGAGCGTGTGCGTGCCGGACACGTCCGGCAGCAGACCGGTCGCGATCAGCCCGAAGGCCAGACCGGTCAGCGCCCCGATCATCAGCGAGGGCGAGAACACACCGCCCCCCATGCGTCCGCCCATGGTAATGGCGACGGCGGCGGTTTTCACCACCGCGAACAGGATGGCGGTGGTCAGCACCAGATCGCCGGTCAGGGCGCGGATCGTGGTTTCGTAGCCCACGCCGATGATGTGCGGGAACCAGATGGCAATAACCCCCAGCATCGCCCCGGACACCGCCGGGCGCAGCCAGCGCGGCAGTGACAGGCGCGTCTGGACGTGGTTGCCGAAATCCTCGGCAAAGAAGATCGCGCGCATCAGCACCACAGACACCAGCCCGCAAACCAGTCCGAGGATCAGGAAGGCCGGAAGCTCGACGTAGAATTGCAACGATCCCGGCGTTTCCAGAATGAATTCGGTCACGTCGCCATATTCCAGCCGGTTGATGACCGTGCCCGCCACCGAGGCGATGACGATCGGCGCAAAAGCATGGACGGCAAAATGGCGCAACACCACCTCGAGCGCGAACAGCGCCCCGGCGATAGGGGCGTTGAAACTGGCCGAGACGGCGGCAGCAACGGCACAGCCCAACAGGTCGCGCCCGGTGATGCCGTCGGCATGGATGCGGTTGCTGACCCAGGTCGAGATCACGCCGGCCATGTGCACCACCGGCCCTTCCCGTCCGGTCGAACCTCCAGTGCTGAGCGTGATCAGCGAGGCGAGGAAAGAGGCGATGCCGGCCTTGGTTTCGACCCGACCATCGTTGACGGCGGCGCCTTCAATCACGTCGGCAACCGAGCGCACGCGGCCGTCATCGGTAAACAGGTGCAGGATTACCCCCACCACCAGTCCACCCACGATGGGAATGACCAGGATCACGACCCATGGCAGCCCTTCGGCATGGCTGTGCAGGCGCAGGATGTCCTCGGTCTGGTAGACATAGGCCTGCAAGGCGGTGATGCCCTTGCGAAACCCCAACGCCATGAACCCTGCGGCGATGCCGATGGCCAGCGCGATGAACCAGAACTGGACCTGGCTGGGACCACGACGGCGCATGACCCGCCAGGCGTCCTTGAGCGCGGCCAAGGCCTGTTGGAGCTGGTAGTGCAGCACGGAACGGGTAGACTGGGTCATTGTCCCTCGGCGGGGTTGGGTGATGACCCTTGGTAACGCACGCACTGCGCAGAGAAAAGTCGCAAGCTGGTGAAGCCCGCGGCACACTGCGACAGGATGGCATCAGGCCTGCAGCAGCGCGCGGGCGGCGGCACGGGCCTCGGGCGTTATGGTGTCGCCCGAGACCATGCGGGCAATCTCGTCGATCCGGTCCGGCTCGGACAGCGGTAGGACAGTGGACAGGGTCTGCCCGTCTGTCACGTGTTTCTGAACCCGCCAGTGATGAGCCGCGCGAGCCGCAACCTGCGGCGAATGGGTTACCACCAGCACCTGCCCGCCCTGCGCCAGCGCCGCAAGCCTGCGGCCCACGGCGTCCGCGGTGGCGCCGCCCACCCCGCGGTCGATTTCGTCAAAGATCATGGTGCGGGCGCTGTCGTCGCCCGACAGGCACACTTTGAGAGCCAGCAGAAAGCGGCTGAGCTCCCCACCCGAGGCGATCTTGTTGAGCGGACCCGACGGCGCGCCCGGGTTGGTGGCGACGGTAAAGGCCACGGCGTCCTGCCCCTCGGGTCCGGGCTCGGTGGGTGTGATCTGGGTCTGGAACACCGCACGCTCCATCTTGAGCGGCGCAAGCTCGGCCATTACCGCCGCGTCCAGCCGGCCGGCAGCCTCGCGCCGCAGAGCGCTGAGTGCCTCGGCGGCCGCGTCGTAGGCTGCCTGCGCCGCCTGAACCGCAGCGCGACGGTCGGCCAGGTCGGCGTCTCCGGCCTCAAGCTGGCCCAGACGGGCGCGTAGCGTGTCGGCGAAACCGCTCAGGTCATCTGGCGCCACGTCATGTTTGCGGGCTAGCGCGCGGATGGCGAACAGACGTTCCTCGGTCTGCTCCAACTCGACAGGGTTGAAATCCAGCGCCTCGAGGCAGGAGGTTACGCCATCCTGCGCCTCGCCCAATTCGATCAGGGCACGCCCCAGGGCGGCGATCGGCTCGTCCAATTGGCCCTCGGCCCGGTCGGCGACACCTTCCAGCCAGCGCACGGCATCCGCCATCGCCCCTTCGGCCCCGTCACCGCCCAGCAGGGCAAAGGCACGGGCCACGTCGTCGCGGATGCGCTCGGCCCCCTGCATCATCCGACGGCGGGCGTCGAGTTCGGCGTCCTCGCCCGGCTGCGGATCAAGCTTGTCGAGTTCGGCAACGGAATGCCGCAGAAATTCCTCTTCGCTGCGCACGGCGGCCACGGCGGCCTCGGTCTCGGCCAGGGCTTTGCGGGCGCGCGCCATCTCAGCCCAGGCGGCGCGCACAGCTGTCAATTGCGGCTCGGCCCCGGCATAGGCGTCCAGCATAGCGCGATGACCACGCGGGTTCAGCAGGCCGCGGTCATCATGCTGGCCGTGCAGTTCGACCAAGGTTTCCGACAGCGCGCGCAGCACCTCGCCCGAGCAGCGGCGGTCGTTGACCCAAGCGGTCTTGCGCCCATCGGCAGTATTGACGCGGCGCAGGATCAGTTCCGACCCGCCGGGCAAACCAGCCTCGGCCAGGATCGCATGGGCGGGATGGCCCTCAGGCAGTTCGAACTCGGCCACGACCTCGCCCTGCGCGGCCCCCTGCCGGACAAGTTCGGCCCGCCCGCGCCAGCCCAGCACGAAGCCCAGAGAGTCGAGCAGGATCGACTTGCCGGCGCCCGTCTCGCCGGTCAGCGCGTTCAGGCCCGGCTGAAAGTTCAGTTCCAGCCGGTCGATGATCAGCATGTCGCGGATATCAAGGGCGCGCAGCATCGGGTCGTCAGCGTCCCAAGCCTGTGACCATGGCGATTACAACCACTGGCCCTTGATCGTCTGGCGGTAGATCTGGCTGAGCCAGTTGTTGCCGCGGCTCTTGAGTTCAAGCCCGCGCGACGTCAGCAGCTTGTAAGCCGCATCATACCATTCGGACGACTGGTAGTTGTAGCCAAGGATCGCACCAGCCGACTGCGCCTCGTCAACCAGCCCCAGGGCCAGATAGGCCTCGACAAGGCGGTACAGCGCCTCGGCGGTGTGGGTGGTGGTCTGGAAATCCTCGACCACTACTCGGAAGCGGTTGATTGCGGCGGTATAGTGATCCTGACGCAGATAATAGCGCCCGATCTCCATTTCCTTGCCCGCCAGATGGTCGAAAGCCAGATCGAACTTCAGCACCGCCGAGGTGGCATATTCGCTGTCGGGATAGACCTCGATCACCGTTCGCAGGGCCTGTAGCGCCTGGAAGGTCAGGCCCTGGTCGCGGCCGACCTCGTCAATCTGATCATAATAGCTGAGCGCCAGAAGGTATTGCGCATAGGCCGCGTCCTCGTCGGTGGGGTAGAAGTCGATATACCGCTGCGCGGCGGCGCGGCTTTCCTCATAATTCTTGTCCGAATGGAACGCAAAGGCCTGCATGATCAGCGACCGCTTGGCCCATTCGGAATAGGGGTACAGGCGCTCCACTTCCGAGAAGTACCAGGCGGCGTCATCCGGCCTATTCTGCGACAACTCGAATTCGCCACGGGTGAAAATCTGTTCGGGGGTATAGCCTTCGAGGTTTTGGGACCGGTCGGCCCCCTTGTTTCCAAACAAGCCGCCCGC
Organism: Ruegeria sp. BHSC276; assembly: GCF_059612945.1. Lineage (NCBI taxonomy): Bacteria > Pseudomonadati > Pseudomonadota > Alphaproteobacteria > Rhodobacterales > Roseobacteraceae > Ruegeria > Ruegeria sp. BHSC276. The sequence goes on from NZ_JBXWRP010000001.1 coordinate 134,286, forward strand.
ATTGCCGCATGCCGTCAAAGTAGCCGCCAGAAGAATCACGCCCGCAAGCCTGACTGCCGCCTTGAAGCCAACCATACCGCCCATCCTAGTCGTCTTGTCTCTTTGGGTAACCCCGGATTGGGCTTTGGTCTAGCATATAAAATTCCGGTGCAAAACGCCTTAAACGACCCGCGACGGAATTGTCGCCAAGACTGGACAGATCAGGCCACCTGCGGGATTTCCGCAAAGGCCAGACCCTGCCCCGGCAATTGCATTGCCTGTTCCGGCGTGCACAGAACCGGGCGCACCGCGCCGGGCGTTTCGAACAGTTTGCGGAGTAGGGTGTTGGTCATCGCGTGGCCGGATTTCTCGCCGACGAAATGGCCGAAGATCGGGCCGCCGGCCAGATACAGATCCCCCAGCGCATCCAGCATCTTGTGACGCACGGCTTCGTCCGCACGGCGGAAGCCGCCCGGAGTCAGAACCGAGTCGCCCTGCACCACGACAGCGTTGTCCAACGTGCCACCCAGAGCCAGACCGTTTTCGCGCATCGCTTCGACATCAGAGCGGCGGCAGAACGTTCGACAATCGGACAGTTCGCGGGCAAAGGCACCGTTGCGCATGTCAAGAATCTTGGTCTGCCGTCCGATGGCCACGTCTTCGAAATCGATGTGGAACTCGATGATCAAGCCGTCCGCCGGACGGATCGACGCCCGCGCGCCCTCGCGCTCGGCGACGACCGGCTTGAGCACCTCGTAAGCCAGAACGGGGCTGGCCTGGCGGCGCACACCCTTGGACATGATGCCGCGCACGAATTCAATCGACGAGCCATCCATGATCGGGACTTCGGGGCCGTCGATCTCGATCAGGGCATTGTGGATGCCGCATCCGGCCAAGGCTGCCATGATATGTTCGACAGTAGACACCGAGACGCCCGCATCATTGACCAACCGCGTGCACAGCTGGGTCCGCTCAACAACGTCATAGATCGCCGGGATCATTGCATTGCCCAGTTCGATATCGGTCCGCTTGAACCAAATACCGTGCCCGGCGGCAGCCGGCTTAAGAACCATCGTCGCGGGCTTGCCGCTATGCAAACCCACGCCTTTGAACGTGACCGAAGATTTGAGCGTCTGTTGCAAATGGGACCTCAGTGAGCGGTGTCCGACCCGAAACGGCCGTGTTGCCACTCAGTTAAGGAAGCACCGGAGGCACCTCAACTCACTCTTTGTAACCGAATGAAACAGTTTTGCGAACGATCGGCAAAAGCCTGCCGATCCGCATGTAAATATCTGAAAACAAAAATTAAAGGGTCGCCAACCGGCGACCCTTCCTCAGAATTTGTTACCGCGATCAGTTGGCCTGACGCCGCAGGAAGGCCGGTATCTCGATCCGTTCCTGATCCGGGTCGGCCGCGTCTTGCGCAGGTGCCGTGGCGTCAGTCTGGCGCAATGCGGGCTGCTGACGGACAGGTTGCGCGGGGGTGTCCGAGGCATGTCCGGTCATCCGATCGATCAGGCGGTTGAAGCCGAAACGCGGCCGTTCCTCAGCCGCAGGGCGCGGCGGTTGTGCCGACGCCTGCGGACGCTGCGCGTTCAGGCGCTGCGACTCGCTCGGGACTTTCTGGACCGCGGCCTGCAACCGCTGCATGGCCTGCGGCGAAGGGGTGCCCGGCGCATGTGAATGCACCGGATCGGCTGCGGCTTCGACCGGCTGGGGCACCGGCCCGGTTTCGGCTGCGCTTGGCTGGTAGGCCGGCGGCGGAAGATCATCGTCATCCGACGCGGTTTCGGTGCCCGAGTCGTAGAAGCTCTCTTTGAACTCTACTTCCTCGATCGACTCGAACAGGGTCGGCGCGATGTTCTCGGCCGCCTCGGCAACTTCGGCCGGACGCGGCTGGGCCTCGACTTCAGGGACTTCCTGCTCGGCCGAGGTGGCGCGGCTCAGCGGCGCTGCCATCGACCGGCGCGGCGCCGGAGCCTCGGCGGCGCTGTCGCTGGCGTCGATGCCGGTGGCCACGACCGATACGCGCATCTTGCCTTCCATCTCGGGGTCCAGAGTGGAGCCGACGATGATGTTGGCCTCGGGGTCCACTTCCTCGCGGATGCGGTTGGCGGCCTCGTCCAGTTCGAACAGGGTCAGGTCATGGCTGCCGGTGATGTTGATCAGAACACCTTTGGCGCCCTTGAGGCTGATTTCGTCCAGCAGCGGGTTGGCGATGGCCTTTTCGGCGGCCTGGATGGCGCGGTCTTCGCCCTCGGCCTCGCCGGTACCCATCATGGCCTTGCCCATCTCGTCCATCACCGCGCGGACGTCGGCGAAGTCGAGGTTGATCAGGCCCGGACGTACCATCAGGTCGGTCACGCCCTTGACGCCCTGGTACAGCACGTCATCCGCCATCGAGAAAGCCTCGGTGAACGTGGTCTTTTCGTTGGCCAGACGGAACAGGTTCTGGTTGGGGATTATGATCAGCGTGTCAACAACCTTCTGCAGCGCCTCGACGCCGTCCTCGGCCTGACGCATGCGCTTGGCGCCCTCGAACTGGAAGGGTTTGGTCACCACGCCCACGGTCAGCACGCCCAGTTCACGCGCGGCCTGCGCGATGATCGGAGCGGCGCCGGTGCCGGTGCCCCCGCCCATACCGGCGGTGATGAAGCACATATGCGCGCCGGCCAGGTGATCGACAATCTGCTCGATGCTTTCTTCGGCGGCGGCGGCACCCACTGAAGCCCGGGCGCCCGCGCCCAACCCCTCGGTCACCTTGATGCCCAACTGCACCCGCGCCGAAGAGCGGCTTTGCTGCAGTGCCTGCGCGTCCGTGTTGGCCACCACGAAATCCACGCCGTCGAGTTGCTTTTCAATCATGTTGTTGACGGCATTGCCGCCTGCCCCGCCAACGCCAAATACCGTGATCCGTGGCTTCAGTTCATCCTGCCCGGGCATCGAAAGATTTAATGTCATGCTCTGTCCGCCTGTTATATGTCCGCCAATGCGGGATTTTCTTGCCTATCCACCTGCAATCCTACAATCCGAATTGGCAAACGTCACGCCAAAAACGCAAAATTGCCACAAAATATGGAAGAAAACAGACCCGCGATTGCAGTATTTCGCCGACTCTGGCAGATGTTGCGGGTTGAAGCTGAGGCAACACAACACGCCAACGGCCCGCAACGCCGGGTTGCGGGGGGGAGGTCACGTATCCGAACTCTCAGAAAGCCTGCTCGGCCTTCGGTCTGCACCTCTTGTCCGGGTGCTGAGTGAATCTCTAACACGGCCTCTTGATCCTGTCACCGTGCAATCGGGTCAAATGCGCGGCGAAAACCGCCGCACATCGTTGATTTTTCAGGGAGTCAGGTCCAGCGCCTCGACGATCTGGGTATATGGCAGGCCGGCAGTGTCGTTGAGCCGCGCCACCTGGGCGGGCGTGTCGCTTTCGAACAGGCACATGCAACGGCCGTCGCCCGGCGAGAAGGTCGAGCGGATATAGCGGATCTGGTCACCGCCGGCGCGCATGGTCTCGGCCGTCCCGATCGCTGCCTTCTGCGCGCCTGCGAGGTCCTCCATGCTGATGCCCTTGAGATTTCTTTCCACCATGAATACAGGCATTTCGTGCTCCTCTCACAAACCGTTTCTGTCAATGAGGGCATTTCAACAGAACCCGGCGCACGGGACTATGGGCGCACCGTTATCATTCGATAACTGACGGTTTGGCCCGGGTGTTGTATCCTTGCCCTGTGGTTTTCAAGGGGAGGGTTGCCATGGAGATGTCCCAGATCCGCTATGTCCTGACCGCGGCGCGGACGCTTAATTTCACCAAGGCGGCCGAGGAATGCGACGTGTCGCAACCGGCGCTGACCAAGGGCATCAAGGCGCTGGAGGAGGAGCTGGGCGCGCCGGTATTTCACCGCGAGGGGCGGCGCATCCTGCTCAGCGAGTTCGGCCGTTCGATGCTGCCGCATCTCGAACACATCCTCGAAGAGACCGAGGCCACGCGGGTTCTGGCCCGCAACTTTCGCCTGCTGGAAAAGACACCGATCCGCCTTGGCGTGATGCCGACGATCGGGCATGTGCGGCTGGCGCGATTTCTGGCCGCCTTCAAGCACGACCACCCCGGCATGGAACTGGCGGTCAGGGAAGCCCCAGTATCGGAGTTGGAGAGCCTTCTGGCCGATGACGAGCTGGACGCGGTGGTGATGACGGCGGGCGACGACATCCGCGACAGGTTCCGCGTCCACCCTCTCTATTCCGAACGCTACGTGGTGGTTCTGCCGCCCGAGCACCGGCTGCAGCGCAAGAACGCCATAACGCTGGCCGAGCTTTCGGGGCAGGACTACGTCGACCGGCTGGCCTGCGAACTGCGCGAAATGGTCATGTCGGTCTGCGATTCGAAGGAGGTCGAGCTGTATGCCCGGTTTCGTTCGGAACGCGAGGACTGGGTGCAGGCGATGGTTCTGGCCGGGATCGGTTTTGCCTTCATGCCGGAATATTCGGTGACCCTGCCCGGCCTCGTTCAGCGCCCGCTGACCGAGCCCGAGGTGAGCCGGGAGGTGGCGATGATCACCGTTCCCGGCCGCAAATTCTCGCCCCCGATGGAGGCTATGATGCGCGCGGCCAGAAGCTTTGCCTGGCCGGGCTGAGCATCCTTACCAGTTGTCCTTGAACCAGCGCACGGCACGGCGGAACGGGCGCACGGCCGAGCTGTCGACCGGGGTTTCGAAATCCCACCATTCGTCCTGCGGATGCGCGGCAAACAGGGCCAATCCGACCGCCGAGGAAAAGCCGGGCCCCGTGGCCGATTGCGGCAGGCCGTGCACCCGCAGAGGCCGCCCCAGGCGGACCCGCTGGCCCAGAATGCGGCTGGCCAGCCCATCGAGACCGGGAATCTGGCTGCCTCCTCCGGTCAACACGATCTGCTGGCTGGGCATGTGGTCGAACCCGGCGGCGTCCAGCCGCAGGCGGACCTCTTCCAGAATCTCTTCGACGCGGGGGCGCATGATGCCGATCAGTTCGGCACGGCTGACGGTGCGTCGGTCGTGTTCCCAGTCGCCGGTGTCCGCGCCGATGTCGATCATGTCGCGGTCATCGGCGCCAGTGGCATGAACGCCGCCATTGAAGGTCTTGATCCGTTCGGCGATGGTGGTCGAGACCCCCAGCCCCATCGAAATGTCACTGGTGACGTGATCGCCGCCCATGCGTACGCTGTCGGCATAGATCATGTGTTTTTTGATGAAGATCGACACGCCGGTCGATCCACCGCCCATGTCGATGCAGGCGGCGCCCAGTTCCTGCTCGTCCTCGACCAGCGCCGAAATTCCCGACACATAAGCCGAGTTGGCAATGCCCGCCAACTCCAGATCGCACCGCTTGATGCAGCGCACCAGGTTCTGGATGGCGACCGCATCGACGGTCAGCATGTGCATGTCCACGGCCAGCGTCTGCCCCATCTGCCCGCGCGGGTCGATCAAGCCCGAGCGGTTGTCGAGCGCGAAATTCACCGGCTGGGCATGCAGCACCTCGCGCCCCGCCCCATAGTCGGGCACGTCGCAAGCATTCAGAACGCGACCGATCTCGGCCTCGGTGACCTCGTGCCCGTCCAGGTCCACCTGCGCGTCCAGTCCATACGAGCGCGGATTGGCCCCCGAGAAACAGGCGATCACGTGATCGACCCGGATGTCGGCCATCTTCTGCGCCGCCTGCAGCGCTGTGCGGATGGCGCGTTCGGTTTCCTGCATGGCCGTGATTTCGCCAAACCGCACCCCACGCGACCGGGTGGTAGCCGCGCCGATGACCCGAAACCCGGTCTGCCCGGCCAGCGAGCCGATCGAATTGTCCTCGCTCAGCCGACCGGTCCCGTCGAACCGCAGCACCAGGCAGGCGATCTTGGATGTCCCCACATCGAGGATCGCGACCACCCCCCGCTGCATGGCCTGCTGGCGCATCTGGCGCATCGCGCGCTGAGACTGATAAAGATCGGTCATCATCGTATTCACTGCCCGTTACCCGTTGTCACTTTTGTATTCCACCAGTCTGCGCTGGCGGCTTCGGTCATCCGAATGGTCGGGCGCGACCCCAGCCGCATATCGACCACGGCCACGTCCCGTTCCAGAAGATCCTGAACCTCGTTCACTGCCAGAACCCGCTCCAGCGCACGCACCGGGCGCTCGGTCGGCAGCATGATGCGCTGGTTGCGGTCCAGAACCAGATCCCAGCGCCGTTCGCCCACCCGCAGCAGGCCGCGCACACGGTCGCCCAGGCCGCGCGCGGTGCGCAGCAGTTCCAGCGCCTCGGCCACATGCTTGTCAGCACCCTCGCCCGCGATCAGCGGCAGATCGGGCCGCTCCGTCCGGCGAGCGATCGACGCCACATGCGCGCCGGTTTCGTCCAGCAGCTCGAGGCCTTCGCGCGTGCGCCATACGACGACCGGCTGACGCTCGACCACGTCCACCTGCAGGATACCGCCCGGCCGGATCCGCACGCTGGCCGACTTCACCGGATCCAGCCCGGTGATCGTGTCGCGGATCTGCTCGACATCCAGATCCCACGAACTGATGGGGAAATCGAGCGGCACCACCTCTCGAATGTCATCGGACAGGTCGGAACCCGCGCCGTCGATCGCCATCAGCTTGACCATGAATTCGGGACGTTCCTGGAAAGCGGTGATTACGCCGTCGACTTGCGCAGTCAGTGCTTCGCGCCGGGTCTCGTCGGCAAAGAACAGACCAACGGCGGCGGCCAGAGCGCCCAGAGGCAGACCGATCTTGAGGCCGCGCCGGATGCCTGGAGTCAGCATCCAGCGCTGCAGACGGTAGCTGAGGCGCGAAGGGGCGGGATCGGCACGCCCGGTGCGACGGCGGAACAGACGCCCACCGCGCAGGCGCAGCTTGGGATCAGACTGGGCCTTTGCATTGCCGCCAGCCTGAAATGTTGCATCCGGCCCCGCAAGGGGTTTGGGCCGATATACGTCTGGCGCGCGCGAGGCGGTCAACGATCGCATGAAGCGTCCTCGACCATCCAGGCGCAGAGCTGACCGAAGGTCATGCCCAGATGCGCGGCTTGTTCAGGCACCAGCGAGGTGGGGGTCATACCCGGCTGGGTGTTGGTCTCCAGAAGGAACACGCCGTCTTCGCCCTTGGCGTCGTCCCAGCGGTAGTCGGTGCGACTGACGCCCCGGCACCCCAAAACCTGATGCGCGCGCAGGGCATAATCCATGCACAGCTCGAAGATACGCGGCGGAATATCGGCGGGCAGCACGTGGCGCGACCCGCCGGGCTTGTATTTGGCGTTGTAGTCATACCAGCCGTCGGTCAGGATCTCGGTCACGGTCAGGGCGCGGTCGCCCATCACGGTGACCGTCAGCTCGCGCCCGGCCACGTATTGCTCGACCATGACCTGTTCGGGCATGTCATCCGACAGCTGCGGCGGGCCGTTCGACCCCTCGAAAACAAGGTAGATCCCAACGCTCGATCCTTCGTTGTTGGGCTTGACCACATATGGCGCGGGCATGACGTGTCCCGCCATCACGTCCGATTTCGGAACGATCAAGCTGTTGGCCACCGGCAGGCCGGCCGCGCGGAATACCTCTTTGCTACGCTGTTTGTCCATGGCCAGCGCCGAAGCCAACACGCCGGAATGCGTGTAGGGAATTCGCAGCCACTCCAGCAGACCCTGCACGCAACCATCCTCGCCCCAGCGGCCATGCAAGGCGTTGAAGACAACGTCGGGCTTGATGTCCTGCAAGCGCGCACAAAGGTCAGGACCGGCGTCCAGTTCGACGACCTCGATCCCTTCTCCCACAAGGGCGGCTGCGCATTCGCGCCCGCTGCTGAGAGACACCTCGCGTTCCGCCGAGGGGCCGCCCATCAATACCGCCACTTTGGGGTTTGTCCTGCTCGACCTACCCACGTTCGTGCGCCTCAATGTCCCCGGACCTTATCTGGTGGTCCGTATTTCGTTATGCCTTTGATCCGTCGCCTGAATTTGCCTGTTTTGGTCTGACGGTCGGGGCTTTAATCTGTCAGCGGATCACCGACCCGCATGATTTCCCACTCTAGCGTGATCCCGCTTGTTTCGTAAACCTTTTTTCGCACCTCTTCGCCTAGCCCTTCGAGGTCGGCGGCGGTGGCGTTTCCGGTGTTGATCAGGAAGTTCGAGTGCTTGGGGCTCATTTGTGCGCCCCCGCGTCGGGCGCCGCGCATTCCGGCGTCGTCGATCACCTTCCAGGCCTTCAGGTCGTGCACATCATCGACCCGCCCGGTCGAGGAAAACCCGGCCGGATTGCGAAAGGTCGACCCGGCGCTGCGGTCCTTGGTGGGCTGGGTCTCGTCGCGCTTTTTCAGCTGCGCCTCCATCCGGGCGTGCAGGTCAGCCGGGTCACCCGCCGGGCCCTGGAACGTGGCCGACACCAACACCGCACCCTCGGGCAGGTCGGACTGGCGATAGCGGAAGTTCAGGTCGGCCGGCGTCAGCTCGAACAACTCGCCCTGCCGGGTGACGATGGTGGCCGATTTCAGAACATCGGCCGTGTAGCTGCCATAGCAACCGGCGTTCATCCGCACGGCCCCACCGATGGAACCGGGGATGGTGCGCAGAAAGGTGAGGTCCACCCCCGCATCCGCCGCCTTGCGCGCGACATGCGCATCCAGTGCGGCCGCCCCTGCGGTGACTGTGGTGCCTTCGACCGAGATGCCGTTGAAGCCGCGCCCCAGTCGGATCACCACGGCCCGCAGCCCGCCGTCGCGGACGATCAGATTCGAGCCGACGCCCATCGGGAACACCGGCACCTCGGACGGAAGATCGCGCAGGAAAGCCTGCAAATCCTGAAGGTCAGCCGGCTGAAACAGATAATCCGCCGGGCCGCCAACACGCAGCCAGGTGAGGTCGTTCAGAGGTCGGTTCGGCGTCAGGCGGCCTTGAGGCGTTGGCAAAGTGGTCATTGAGGCTAGATCGCGGATTCGGTGGGGCGTGGCAAGCCCGTTCCAAGACGCAGGTTCAAATCCGCCGCCGCAGCCACCGCCCAAGGTAGATCACGGGCCAACGCAGCACCGACATGCCGGCGGCCAGAACGAACAGGCCGACCCACGGGCCGTTTTCGTAAGTGGCATAGCCCAGGATCGGGATGCCCACCGCGATCAGCGCATAGGCGCGGGTCCAGTGGTTGTCCTTGCTGGGGATCATGGCCAGCACATTGGCAGCGATGCCCCAAAGGGCGGCCAGTGCGATCGACCAACTCATTGCCCCACCTCGCGGCCCGACCATTTTCGCCAGTAATACCGGATGGGGTTGCGGAACATCGATACGAACCCAGCAAAGGCCAGCGCTCCGATCAACCAGCCATGGGCCACGCCAAGCCAGACGATCAGAACCGGCGCGCAGATCAGCAGCACGATGCCCGGCGGAAATTGCAGGCGCATCGGCAACAGCGCCACGACAGTGGCGCAGATCACCCAAAGGGCGGCAAAGATAACGGAATAATCCATGGCTCTCTCCGCAAATGAGTCACATGCCAGGGCAGGAACACATCCGCAAGTTGTGCACCCAAATGCCTGCTAACGTCAAACGGCTTGTTTTACCTTCAGCCGGCCAGGCAGCGCATTGGCCCAGGCACTGATGGTGCCCGCGCCCAGGCAGACGACCATGTCGCCGGGCCGGGCCTGCTCGCGTACCAGACGCTCCAGGTCGCCTTCGTCCAGCAGCGCGCGCGCGTGGCGGTGGCCGTGACGGATCAGGCCCTGCACCAGATCATCGCGGCTGGCGCCTTCGATCGGATCCTCACCGGCAGAGAAGACCTCGGCAATGGCCACGACATCGGCGTCGTTGAAACAGGCGCAGAAATCGTCGAACAGGTTGGACAGACGCGAATAGCGGTGCGGCTGATGCACGGCGATCACGCGGCCTTCGGTCGCCTGACGCGCAGCCTTGAGCACCGCCGCGATTTCCACCGGGTGGTGGCCGTAATCGTCGATGATGGTGACGCCGTTAACCTCGCCCACCTTGGTAAAGCGGCGGTTGACGCCGCCGAAATTGGCCAGCGCATCGCGGATTTCAGCGGTCTTCATGCCCAGATGACGGGCCACGGCCACGGCTGACAGCGCGTTCGAGACGTTGTGATCGCCCGGCATCGGCAGGGTGCAGCCCTCGATCACCGTGTCCTCGTATTGCAGGTGGATGTCGAAATGCGCAATGCCGCCCTTGTAGGTCAGGTTGACCGCACGAACGTCGGCCTGGGCGTTGAACCCATAGGTGCGCACGCGGCGGTCGGTGATGCGGCCCACCAGTGCCTGAACCTCGGCATGGTCGGTGCAGCACACCGCCAGACCGTAGAACGGGATGTTCGAGACGAAATCGTGAAAGCCCGCGCGCAGCCGGTCGAAATCGCCCCAATGCTCCATGTGCTCAGGGTCGATATTGGTCACGATGGCGATGGTCGCGGGTAGCCGGTTGAACGAGCCGTCGGATTCGTCGGCCTCGACCACCATCCACTCGCCCTGCCCCATCCGCGCGTTCGAGCCGTAAGCATGGATTACGCCGCCGTTGATGACGGTTGGGTCGAAATCGCCCGCCACCATCAGCTCGGCCATCATCGTGGTGGTCGTGGTCTTGCCGTGGGTACCGGCGATGGCAATGTTGGATTTCAGCCGCATCAGCTCGGCCAGCATGTCGGCACGGCGCACCACCGGCAGGCCCAATGCACGGGCGCCGTCCAGTTCTGGGTTGCCCGGCTTGATCGCCGTCGAAACGACAACCACGGCGGCATTGTCGAGGTTTTCAGCCCGCTGACCCACAAAAATCTCAGCCCCCAGCGACGCCAGACGGTCGGTGATCTTCGAGGCTTTAAGGTCGGATCCCTGCACCTGATACCCAAGGTTCAGCAGCACTTCGGCAATGCCCGACATCCCGATGCCGCCGATGCCCACGAAATGGATCGGTCCGACATCCTGCGGCAGTTTGGTTGCTGGATTCATGGGGTCTCCTTCTGCGCCAGCTGTTCGACAAGGGCCACCAGACGCTCGGTCGCGTCGGGCGCCCCGACAGACAGGGCGGCATGGGCCATTTTCTGTGCGGCTTCGGGGTTGGTCAGAACCAGTGCGATTTGCTCGGTCAGGGCGGGAACGTCAAGGGCCTTTTCGGGGATCATGATCGCCGCGCCCGCCTGTACCAGCCCGCGCGCATTGGCGGTCTGGTGATCGCCTGCTGCGGCAGCAAAGGGGATCAGGACCGAGGGCCGCCCGATCACCGAGATGTCAGCCACGCTCGACGCACCCGAGCGGCTGATCACCAGTTGCGCCTCGGACATGCGGCGGGGGACGTCGTGGAAGAAGGGTTGGACCTCGGCCAGAATCCCGTGTTCGGCGTAGAAAGCGGTGACCCGCTCGGCATCCTCCTCGCGCGCTTGGTGCGAAACGCGGATGTACCGGCGCAGGCTCTCGGGCAGTGCCGCGATGGCGCCGGGCACCACGTCGCTGAGGATGCGGGCGCCCTGGCTGCCGCCCATCACGAGCACCGACATCGGGTAATCTCCGGGCGGGATGTAAGGCGCGGCGGTGCGCTCCAGCACGGCGGCCCGGACGGGGTTGCCGGTGTGGATACCGTGGGCGCCCTCGGGCAGGTCGGTGGGCCAGACGCCGCAAGCCACATGCGCAACGCGGGTGGCGAACAGCTGGTTCACACGCCCCAGAACGCCGTTTTGTTCGTGGATCATGCGGGGCAGACGCAGCATCACCGCCGCGCTCAGCGCCGGGATCGACGGGTAGCCGCCGAACCCCACCACCACGTCCGGCCTGTTGCGCAGCAACTGGGCCGTCATCCCGGCAACTCCGGCCGCGATCCGGGGACCGGCCAGCGCTTTGGCCGCCAGCCCGCCGCGGGCGAATGTGGCCGAGGACACCTCGACAATCTCGGTAGAATGCGGGAAACCGCCCGTATAGCGCGCGCCGCGCGCGTCGGTGGACAGGCGCACGCGCCAACCCTTGTTCACCATGGCCTCAGCAAGCGCCTGAGCGGGGAACATGTGGCCCCCGGTTCCGCCAGCCGCGATCAGCAAATAAGGGTTCGTCATCAGCCCCGTCCGCGCAGAATGTCGCCCAGTTCGCCCTGTGGGCGGGTGCGGGTGAAGGCCAGAAGCATGCCCAGCGCGATGCCGCCCGCGATCAGCGACGAGCCGCCATAGCTGACGAAGGGCAGCGTCATGCCCTTGGCCGGCAGCAGGCGCACGGCGACGCCCATGTTGATCATCGCCTGCACACCGAACATGCAGGCCAGACCGGTGCCCGCCAGACGAATGAACATGTCACGTTCGCGCATCAACCGCAGCAGCGAGCGCACGACGATCAGCGCATAAAGCGCGATGATGATCAGCACCAGGATCAGGCCGTATTCCTCGGCCGCCACGGCGATGATGAAATCGGTATGCGCATCGGGCAGCGACCATTTTACCTGCCCCTCTCCCACGCCAACGCCGAACAGGCCGCCCTCTCGGATGGCGTTGGTGGCATAACCCAACTGGGTGGTCGGATCGACTTCCTGGTTCAGGAAACCATCGATGCGCCGGGCGAAATGTTCGGAATTGGCGTAGGCGAACATGCCACCCAAGACGACCGCCCCCGCCATACCCAACAGCAGAAACATCGGCGCGCCGGCCACAAAATACATCACGCCCCAGCCGAACAGGATTAGACAGGCCTGACCGAAATCAGGCTGCATCACCAGCATGCCCACGATCGACAGGCACAGCGCGAAGGACCACAGCCGCCCCGGCGGACCGTTGATTTCTTGCGCCGCGGCCAGCAGCCAGGCGGCCACGACGATGAAGCCGGGCTTCAGAAACTCGGACGGTTGGACCGAGGCGAAGCCCAGCGAATACCAGCGCACCGCCCCCTTGCCGAAATCGGTCCCGAAGATCGGCAGAAAGGCCAGCGCCACGAAGGCCGTCAGAAAGCCCAGAACCGCCAGCCGTCGCACCAACGTGGGCGACATCATCGAGGTCAGCAGCATTGCGATCAGCGCCAGCGATCCAAACAACGCCTGCCGCTCGACATAGTGGAACGGATCGAACCCGTTGCGCTGCGCCAGCGGCGGCGATGAGGCCAGCCCCAGCAAAAGCCCGATCGCAAACAGGATCAGCACGCAGGACATCGTCCATCGGTCAATCGTCCGCCACCATTTCGGAAGGATCGGTTCACCGCGCTGGTCCTGGACCGCGCCATACACCATCTCAGTCATGAGATACCGCCACTATCTGCCTCGTTACCGTCCCGTTTTCGGGATCTGTTCAAGAGTCTACAGGGAAAATGCACCTCAGGCCAGCCTCTTCCTCTTGTCATTGGCGTCAATCCGCGCCAAGGGCAGGGGATGCGATTAGACACGGTCATACTGGGCGCAGGAGCCGCCGGCATGATGTGCGCCGCCCATTGCGGCGGTCGTGTTCTGGTGATCGACCACGCCAAGGCGCCGGGGGAAAAGATCCGCATCTCGGGCGGTGGGCGGTGCAACTTTACCAACCTCCACGCCGGGCCGCAGAACTTTCTGTCGCAGAACCCGCATTTCTGCAAATCGGCCCTGGCACGATACACCCAGTGGGACTTCATCGACCTCGTAGGCCGCCACGGCATCGCCTGGCATGAAAAGACGCTGGGGCAGCTGTTCTGCGACGGCTCATCGAAGCAGATCATCGCCATGCTGCTGGCCGAGATGGACCGCGCGGGCGCCGAGCTGTGGTTGCATACGTCGCTGCGCGATCTGCGAAAGGCCGAAACCGGATTTTCCCTATCGGTCGAGCGCGAGGGCGCGCGGCACGACCTGAGATGTGCCAACCTGGTGGTGGCCACAGGGGGCAAATCCATCCCCAAGATGGGTGCGACTGGGCTGGCCTATGACATTGCTGCACAGTTCGGCCTGCGCGTGACAGAAACCCGCGCGGCCTTGGTGCCGTTCACCTTTCCGGATGGGCGGTTCAAGGACCTGTCCGGTGTTTCCGTCCCCGCGCGACTGTCGAATACTCGCGCAAGTTTCGACGAGGCGCTGCTGTTCACCCATCGCGGCCTGAGCGGGCCAGCGGTGCTGCAACTCTCCTCGTACTGGCGCGAGGGCGAGGCGATCCGGGTCAACCTGATCCCGGACCTGCCCCTGTTCGACTTGCTGCGCGAACGGCGACAAAGCGCCGGCCGGAAGGCCCTGACCACGGAACTCGCGCGCCACCTGCCCGCCCGCCTGGTCGAGTATCTGAGCGCCCAGATCCCGATGCCCGGCAACCTGGCCGATCAATCGGATGCGGCACTGCAGGCACTGACCGATGCGCTGTCCGACTGGGTGCTGACCCCCTCGGGCACCGAGGGGTACCGCACCGCCGAGGTCACCTTGGGCGGCATCGACACGGATGGCCTGTCGTCCAAAACGATGGAGGCCAGGGATGTCCCCGGCCTCTTTGCGATTGGCGAAGCGGTGGATGTCACCGGATGGCTAGGCGGATACAATTTTCAGTGGGCGTGGTCCTCGGGCCACGCCGCCGGAAAAGCAATCGCCGCTCGCGTTTAGCCTACGACGTTGTAGCCGCGGCCGCGCATACAGTTGCGCACGATGACTTCCTGCTTTTGCGTGTTCGAGATGGCGCTGGCGCCCGCGCCCACCAATGCACCGGCCACGGCCGCACGGCCCAGATCGCTGGCGCTGTCGTCGATGATGGCCTTGGTGCCGGCCACCCCGGCCGCACCGACCGCGGCACTGCGCGCGGTATTGGCGTCGACGGTGCCCTGCTGGCGCGCAAGGGCCTGACACTGGGCCAGGTCAGCGTTGTAGTTGGGGCTGACCGGACCATCGACGATAGGCTGGTAGTTCGCGCCGACATCGGCGCAGGCCGCCACAGTCAGAAGCGCGGGCAGGATCAGGGAAAGCTTACGGTTCGGCATCGTTTTGACCTCGTGTCTGTTTCGCCTGACGCAAATCTGGATTTTTGAGGCGCGTCAAGCCGATGGCGGTTCACCTTGGCGCAATCGGCGGTTCATTGCAAATGTCGGGATCACAACCGCTGTTTCACCTGCGCCACGAAATCATCGCCGCGCTGTTCAAAATTGTCGTACTGGTCGAAACTGGCCGCCGCGGGGGCTAGCAGTACAGTTTCACCCGGCGCGGCGTCGCACATGGCCTGCTCCACCGCCTCGGCCATGGTGGTGCAGACGCGGGTTTCGACCGACAACTGCATGGCGAACGCGGCCGCCTCGCGCCCGATCACATAGGCGCACAGAACCTCGTCGGTCGCGTCGTTCAGCGCGGCAATGCCGCCCTCTTTCTCAAGCCCGCCGCAGATCCAGCGGATCTTCTTGAACGCGCCCAGCGCCTTGACCGCGCTGTCGACATTGGTGGCCTTGGAATCGTTTACGAAGGTCACGCCATTCGCCTCGCCGATGATCTGGCTGCGGTGCGGCAGACCCGGATAGCTGTGCAGCGCGTCCTCGATCATCTTGGGCGCCAGCCCCAGCGCGCGGCAGGCGGCATAGGCCGAACACGCATTTTGATGGTTGTGGGTGCCGGGCAGGCCCTTGATGCCGCGCAGGTCGATCGAAGCGGCCTGCCGCCCTTTGCGATATTCCGACAGGAACCCCTTGCGGGCAAAAACCTGCCAGCCCGGGCCTGCCAATTTGCGCGCCACCGAGACGCGGATCACCCGGTCGTCGCCCGGCCCTTCGGCAAGTTGCCCTGCCAAAAACGCGCCTTCGATCTCGTCCACGCCGATCACGGCGCGGTCGGGACCGCCTTCGGAGAACAGGCGGCGTTTGGCGGCGAAATAGCCGCCCATGCCCCCGTGCCGGTCCAGATGGTCGGGCGAGAGATTGGTGAACACCGCCACGTCGGGCGTCAGCGCACGCGCCAGCTCGGTCTGATAGCTGGAAAGCTCCAGCACCACCACAGATCCATCGCCGCAGGGCTCGATATCCAGCACCCCGCGCCCGATATTGCCCGCCAGTTGCGCCTCGCGCCCCGACTGGGTCAGGATGTGGTGGATCAGCGCGGCCGTGGTCGATTTCCCGTTCGAACCGGTGACGGCGACCACACGCGGCGGCACATCGAACTTGTCCCATTCGGCACCGCCCAACGAGCGGAAGAACAGACCAATGTCATTGTCGACCGGTACGCCAGCCTGCAGTGCGGCGGCAACAACTGGGTTGGGTTCGGGATAAAGATGGGGAATGCCGGGCGAAATGATCAAGGTGGCGATCGCGTCAAAGGCGCCCTGCCGTCGCAGGTCCTGACACATGAACCCCTCGGCCTCGGCCTTTTCGCGCGCGGCAGGGTTGTCATCCCAGCACACCGGCTCGGCCCCACCAGCCCGCAATGCGTGCGCCGTGGCCAGGCCCGACCGCCCCAGCCCCAGAACCGCAACCTTATGTCCTGAAAACCCTTTGACCGGGATCATGCCGCGCACCTTCTTCCATCTGCCAATGCGCCGCCACCCTGTACCGAAGAATTGATCCTTGGCAAGGGCGGCATCAGGCTCGCGCCCTTGGCGCGAGCCGGGCCCAACGGGTACAGGCGGGCCGCAGGCCTGCTGCGCCCGGCGGGAGCCTTACCGTACTTTCAGCGTCGCCAGACCGATCATCGCCAAGATCAGCGAGATGATCCAGAATCGGATCACGATGGTCGGTTCGGCCCAGCCTTTTTTCTCATAGTGGTGATGGATCGGCGCCATCAGGAACACCCGCCGCCCGGTGCGTTTGTAATACAGCACCTGGATGATCACGCTCAGCGCCTCGACCACGAACAGGCCGCCGACGATGGCCAGAACCAGCTCGTGCTTGGTGGCGACCGCGATGGCGCCCAGTGCGCCGCCCAAGGCCAGCGATCCGGTATCCCCCATGAACACCGCGGCGGGCGGCGCGTTGTACCACAGAAACCCAAGCCCGCCGCCAAACAGCGCGGCGGTGAAGATCAGTATCTCACCCGTGCCAGGGACGTAGTGTACATCCAGATATTCGGTAAAGTCGACGCGTCCGACCGCATAGGCGATCACACCCAAAGTCGAGGCCGCGATCATCGCGGGCATGATGGCCAGCCCGTCCAGCCCGTCGGTCAGGTTAACGGCATTCGCCGCCCCCACGATCACCACGATCGAGAACGGAATGTAGAAGATACCCAGATTGATCAGCGTGTCCTTGAAGATCGGCACGGCCAACTGGTTCTGCAGCATCTCCGGGTGGTGCAGAGTCGCCCACAGCGCGGCCAGCGCGGCGATGATGATGCCCAAAGCAAGGCGCATCCTGCCGGAAACGCCCTTGGTATTCTGCTTGGACACCTTGGCATAGTCGTCCGCGAATCCGATGGCCGCATAGGCCAGCGTGACGAACAGAACCATCCAGACATAGGGGTTGTCCCAACGCGCCCACAACAGGGTCGACGTCACCAGTGCCCCCACGATCAGCAGCCCGCCCATCGTGGGTGTGCCGGCCTTGGAGAAATGCCCTTCGGGGCCATCATCGCGGATCGGCTGGCCCTTGCCCTGTTTCCGGCGCAGGACGTTGATCAACGGCTTGCCGAACAGAAAGCCAAAGATCAGTGCCGTCAGAAAGGCGCCGCCTGCGCGGAACGTGATATAGCGGAAGAGGTTGAAAAAATCCCCTCCATCCGACAGGGCGGTCAACCAATACAGCATCCAAAAGCCTTTCTCACACGGCGGTCATGGGTGGTCATGCGTCAAGCGCGCCCACTTGCCCCATTTTCCGCAGTCCGTCAACAATCCTTGCCAGCGCCATGCTGAGCGAGCCCTTCGCCAGAACCGCATCGCCCGCCTGAACCAGACCCGGTAGATGCCGGGCCATTTCGGCGCTGGTTTCGAACCACAGGCCACGCTTGCCCTCGGGCAAGGCCTCGTGCAGCGCCTGCATCAGCGGCCCGATGCAATGCACCTTGTCGATCCGTACCATAGCAGGCACATCCGCCAGCCCTGCGTGCATGGCGCGCTCTTGTGATCCCAGCTCCTTCATGTCGCCCAGAAAGGCGATGCGCCTTGCACCCTGCGCCGCCGCCAGTACATCCAGCGCCGCCGCCATCGAGGTCGGATTGGCATTGTAACTGTCATCCAGCAGTTCGATCTGCCCGCCATCCGGCAATGTCACCATCTCGCGCACGCCCCGCCCTGTAACCGGCGCCCATTTGGCCAGGCCGGCAATGGCCGCGTCCAGATCGACACCTAGCGCGACACAGGCGGCAAGCGCGCCCAGGCCGTTCATGGCAAAATGCGTCCCCGCCGATTGCACGTCGAAGGAAATAGGTCGGCCGAAGGCCTCGGCGGTCACGTGGATGTCTGTGGGCGACTGGGTCACGTCAATCAAACGGTAATCCGACGCGGTGCGGCCGAAATCCACGATCACAGCGCCATGTCGGGCGGCGCAGGTGCGTAGGATGTCGGTATGATCCAGGTCGGCGTTTACGATTGCGGCGCCGCCGGCCTCCAATCCTTCGAAGATGGCGGCCTTTTCGTGGGCTATGCCGGCAACCGACTCAAACGCCTCGAGGTGAACCGCGGCGACCGTGGTGACCAGCGCCACATGCGGGCGGGCCTGCCGCGCGAGGGGTGCAATTTCGCCGGGGTGGTTCATGCCGATCTCGATCACCGCATATTCGGTGTCGCGCGGCATCCGGGCCAGAGTCAGCGGTACACCCCAATGGTTGTTGTAGCTAGCGACGCTGGCATGGGTGCGGCCCTGATCCGACAGGATGGTCGCCAGCATCTCCTTGGTCGAGGTCTTGCCGACACTGCCCGTCACCCCGACCACGCGGGCCTTGCACCGGTCACGGGCGGCGCGGCCCAGCGCCTCGAGCGCGGTCTGTACGTCATTGACGATCAACAGTGGCGCATCGTGGGCCACACCATCGGGCACCCGCGAGACCAGCGCGGCGGCGGCCCCCTTTTCCAGCGCCTGCGCCACGAAATCATGCCCGTCGCGCGCAGCTTTCAACGCCACGAACAGGTCGCCCGGTTGCAGCGTGCGCGTATCGATGGACACGCCGCGCGCCTGCCAATCGGTCGTGGCCCGTCCGCCCGTCGCGGCGGCGGCCTCGGATGCGGTCCAGAGTGTCATGCGACCCTCCCGTCCAGTGCGGCCACGGCGATGCTGGCCTGTTCCACGTCATCGAACGGCAGAACCTGGTCACCCACGATCTGCCCGGTCTCGTGCCCCTTGCCCGCGATCAGCAGCGCATCGCCCGGTTGCAATGCATCTATGCCGTGCAGGATGGCTTCGGCCCGGTCGGCAACCTCGGTCGCGTCGGGGGCCCCGGCCATCACCGCGGCGCGGATGGCGGCGGGGTCTTCCGAGCGCGGGTTGTCGTCGGTGACAAAGACGATATCGGCGTTCTCGGCCGCGGCGCGGCCCATCAGCGGGCGCTTGGTCGCATCCCGGTCGCCGCCCGCGCCGACGATGGCGATCAACCGGCCCATCACATGCGGGCGCAGCGCCTGCAAGGCGGTGATCACAGCGTCGGGCGTGTGTGCGTAATCGACGAACACCGCCGCGCCGCTGCTGCGGGTCGCCGCCAACTGCATCCGCCCTCGCACCGTGGTCAGATGCGGCAGGGTGTCGAAGACATGTTCAGCCTCGTCTCCGCTGGCGATGACCAATCCGCAGGCCAGCAGAACGTTTTCCGCCTGAAACCCGCCGATCAGGTTCAGCCGGGTCTGGAAGGTCTTGCCGCGCCAGGCAAAGCGCAAATCCTGCCCGGTGGCGTCAAACCGTTGATTCAAAAGGCAAAGGTCGACATCCCCGCTGCCCACGGTCAGAACTGTCTGACCGCGTGCTTGCGCGATATCACGGATCGCGCCCCCTTTCGGGTCATCCATGTTGATGACCGCCGTTCCGTCCTGCGGCAGAACCCGGTCGAACAGGCCGGCCTTGGCGGCGAAATACGCCTCGAACGTCGCGTGATAGTCCAGGTGATCCTGGGTGAAATTCGAAAACCCCGCCGCCGTCAAATGCACGCCGTCCAGCCGGCGCTGGTCCAGCCCATGCGACGAGGCCTCCATCGCGGCGTGGGTCACGCCCGCCTCGGCGGCCTCGGCCAGACAGCGATGCAGGGTGATGGGTTCGGGCGTGGTATGGGCTAGCGGTGCCGTCCAGGCGCCTTCGACCCCTGTAGTGCCGAGATTGACGGCCACATGGCCCAGCTCGGTCCAGATCTGTCGCACGAAGGTCGAAATCGAGGTCTTGCCGTTGGTGCCGGTGACCGCCACCATGGTGCGCGGCTGCGCCCCGAACCACAATGCGGCGCTATATGCCAGCGTCTGGCGCGGGTCCTGCACCACCACTAGGGCGGCGTCCGAGGCGCCCAGTTCATCAGCGGCGATCCGCGCGCCCTCGGCATCGGTTAGGATGGCGGCAGCCCCCATACGCAGGGCATATTGGATGAATTCGCCCCCATGCACGCGCGTCCCCGGCAGCGCCGCGAACAGAAAGCCGTCCTTGACCTGACGGCTGTCCACGGCCAGCCCGGTAATCTCCGGGTCGGCACCGCCGCGCGCGGTCAGGGCCAGCTGGCTGAGTTTCTTTGACCTTGCGCCCATGACCCACCTCTGTCGGACTGCCTAATTCGAGGTCAGCGTTATAGCAGCGCGATCCTCAGGCTCAAGCCGCGGACGCAAGCCCAGCAGCGGCGCGATGCGGCCGATCAGCTCGGCCGCCACGGGCACCGCCGTCCAGCCTGCCGTGCGGCGCTTTTCGCCGTAGGCCAGGATCGACGGTTCATCCAGCGCAACGATCAGTACATATTTCGGATCATAGGCCGGAAAGACCGAGGCGAAGGTAGCGATCACCTTGTCATCATAGTAACCGCCGCGCGGCTTGGGCTTGTCGGCGGTTCCGGTTTTCCCGGCCACGGCATAACCCGGCACGTCACCAAAGCTGGCGGTTCCGTCCGTTACCACCCTGCGCAGCATCATCAGCGATTGCTGTGCGGCATTTTCCGACATCACGCGCGGCCCGTATTGCGGCCCATTGCGGCGCAGGATCGTGGGGCTGACATAATGCCCGCCATTGGCGATGGCGGCATAGCCCGCCGCCAGATGCATCGCGCTGGTCGACAGGCCGTGTCCGTAGGAAATGGTGACGGTGCTCAGTTCACCCCATTTCTTGGGCTTGAGCGGTACACCGCCCTTGGCCTCGACGATCTCGAACGGCGTGGGGTCGAACATGCCCAGCGCGTCCAGGAACTGTTGCTGGCGCTCGGCACCGATCTGCAGCGCCAACCGCCCCGTGCCGCGGTTCGAACTGTGCACGATCACATCGGCGACGCTGATCTTGCCGTAATTCTTGCCGTTGAATTCGCCGATCGGGAAACGCCCGATTTTCATCGGACCGGAGGTGTCGATGATCGTGTCGGCATTGACCAGACCCAGATCGACCGCTTGCGCGGCAGTGAAGATCTTGAAAACCGAGCCCAGCTCGTAAACACCCTGCACATAGCGGTTGAACAGCGGGCTGTCCGAAGGATCGAACCCCGAGGTCGGCGGGCGCGGACGGTCGTTCGGGTCGAACGATGGCAGCGACGCAGCAGCGATCACTTCGCCGGTATGGGCGTTCATCAGCACCGCCGAGGCGCCCTTGGCGTTCATGATCTTCATGCCGCCGTCCAGAACTTGTTCCACCGCCGCCTGAACGGTCAGGTCCAGTGACAGCTGTAGCGGTTTGTTGCCGTTGGCCGGGTCGCGCAGATAGTCATCGAACTGTTTTTCCACCCCGGCCACACCGATCACCTCGGCAGCCGAGACGCCTTCGCGCCCAAAGCCCGACCCGCCCAGGATATGCGCGGCCAGCCGGCCGTTGGGATAGAGCCGCATCTCGCGCGGGCCGAACAGGATCCCCGGATCGCCGATGTCATGAACTGCCTGCTTTTGTTCCGGTGAGATGCGTTTCTTGATCCAAAGGAATTTGCGCTTGCCGGTGAAGTCCTTGATCAGGCGCTCCTTGTCCAGATCGGGGAAAATCGCAGCCAGCTTTTCCGCGGCGCCGATCGGGTCGATCATCAGCGGCGGCTGGGCATAGACCGAATAGGTATCCAGATTGGTGGCCAGAATCCGCCCGTGCCGGTCGACGATATTGGCCCGCTGCATGGCGATCGAGGCGCCGGGGGCGCTGGCGACGGGTTCCTGCGCCTCGGACGTGGCCAAAACGCCCATGCGGAACCCCACGACACCGAAGGCCAGAAAGAAGAACACGCCCAGAACCAACAACCGCCCCTCGGCGCGGGCGCGGGCGCGGTCTTTCATCTCTTCATGGCGGCGGCGGATGTTCTCGCGCTCGATCACCTTGGGGTTTTCACCGCGGGCGCGGGCCTCAAGGATGCGGGCAAGCGGGCGGAGGGGTGTGCGTGTCATGGGATTTGCACCTCGCCCAGGGCCTGAGTGTCGGTGATCGCCTGCAATTCGACCGGGTCGGCGATGGGCAGGTCGGGATCCTCGGCGTAGGCGATCTGGTCAGCGCGTCCGAATTGCTCGGCGCGCAGCGGCAGCAGGCCCAGACGCTCGAAATTCAAGTCGGCCAATTCACGCAGGCGGTCGGGGCGATTCAGATAGGCCCATTCGGCCTGCAATATTGCCAGTCGCGCCTGCGCCGCGCCGATCTGGCGCTGCAAGGACTGGGTTTCCTTCAATACTTGCTGGGTGCGGTAGTTTTCCTGATAGGCCCACAGGGCCAACCCGAAAACGCCCAAGGCAGTCAACGCAAACAGAATACTCTTCATCTTGCCTTTCCCCCGATTATGGGCATGCCGATGGCGCGGGCATCAATTTCCCCCGCCGGAGCATCGGTACGAACAGCAACCCGCAACTTGGCCGAGCGTGCGCGCGGGTTGTCCTGCAACTCCTGCGCATCGGGGCCGATGGCCTTGCGGGTCTTCAACGTGAATTGCGGCTGATCCTGCCGGATCTCGGGCGCATAGCGGTTGGCACGGCCGGTCTTGCCCGCGCGCGATTGAAAAAAACGTTTGACCATGCGGTCCTCGACCGAATGGAAGGTAACAACGGCGAGTTGCCCGCCCGGCTTTAACGCGCGCTCGGCGGCCATCAGGCCCTGAAACAGTTCCTCGTATTCGGCATTCACCGCAATGCGCAGCGCCTGGAATGACCGCGTGGCCGGGTGGGACTGCCCGGGTTTGGCGCGCGGCAGACAGGATTCGACGATCTCGGCCAGACGCAGGGTGGTGGTGATGGGTGCCTCGGCACGGGCTTTGACGATGGCGCGCGCGATGCGACGGCTGGCGCGCTCTTCGCCATAGTGGAACAGGATGTCGGCCAGTTGCGCCTCGGTGGCGGTGTTGACCAGATCGGCTGCGCTTTCGCCCTCCTGACTCATGCGCATGTCCAGCGGGCCGTCCTTCATGAAGGAAAAGCCACGCTCGGCCTGGTCCAGCTGCATGGACGAGACGCCGAGATCCAGCACCACGCCGTCAAGGTCGCTGGCATATTCATCCATTCGAGAGAAAACACCCGGCTGCATCACCAGCCGGTCGCCATATTCCGCTGCCCAATCCGCCGCCATTTCAAACGCCAAGGGGTCCCGATCGACACCGATCACCTTGTCGGCGCCGGCCTCAAGCAGCCCTCGCGTGTATCCGCCCGCACCAAAGGTACCATCCAGCCAAGTGCCCGAAACCGGCTGGACCGCGTCCAGCAAGGGGCGCAGCAGAACGGGAATATGGGGCTTGTCGCTGGGAGTGTGATCCGCGCCGGCCATGCCGTCACGCACCTTCGATGCCATCAAGGAACTGCATCGGATCGAAATCCTCGGGCAGTTCGTCCAGCCATTCTTCGGTAGCGGCCAGTTCCTCGGCCTCGTAAGTCTCGGGCTTCCAGATCTGGAACGTGTCGCCCGCGGCGATGAAGAACGCCTCGCCCTCAAGCCCGATCTTGTTGCGCAGCTTGGCCGGCAGGACAAGGCGTCCGGTTTCATCGACTGTGGTCGGGAAGGACTGTCCGTGGAACAGGCGCTGCAACATCTTTCGCTGCATCGAACCGCGCGGCAGCGCGTCGATCTTGGCATCGACCTCGTCGATCGCCTCCATCGTATAGCATTCAAGGTATTTACGGCGATGGTCGCCATAGACGATCACCAGTTCGGGATTGCCGCCGGGCTGCCAGTTGGGGTCCGAGGCCTCGAGCACGCGGCGAAATGAGGCCGGGATCGACACCCTGCCCTTCGCATCCACCTTGTGGTGGCTTTCACCTCTGAACCTGCGCGCCAAGACGACTGTCCCTTTCGCTTGCGCCCCACCAAAAATCGCGCCCCCGGATGAAAAACGGCGGGTTGATCTGCTGCCACTGATCAACCCGCCGCATTGACCCGCTTTGCGGGATGTCCAGCTGCGCGCGCCACCTGGGGGGATGTCTGCTCGCCCGCGCGCCGGATCTGTTGAGTGATGAAAGCGAGATGCCTGTATGAAACCTGTTTGTTATTTGGTTCGGGGTCGTTTGGCGCCCCATGTGCCTCGTCCTCATCGGATGAATAAGGGATGCCATGGGAATTCATGGAAATCAATGAGAAATTTTCCCCGAATCCAAATCCACACTGGAATACCAGTCATTCCGCCAATCTACAAACAGCTCATTTGCACCTGTATTTGTAGAAATTTTTTAGACGAACACAATATATAGACCATTTCTTCACTAAAAACTTTTTCCCATGAATTCCCAACTTTTTTCAGATGCTCATCACCAAAACCGGATTTTTTAGCGAAATCTCCCTGATCGACCCGAATCACTGCACCTCTCAGCCCGGCAGACCAAGCCGTTTTCCAGGTCGATCCCACGAAATCCCGCATCTCCCGTTTGATCCCATGCACACCCATTGATGTGACCTGCCCGAGTTCAAGGCATCTCAAGAACGCTGAAATCTCAACTTTTCGCGCGTAAATTTTTGGCAAAACTGACAAGGCGGCTTTTGCCCCACGTCGTGACACACACAGGTCATCTGCGGAAAACCCATATTTTATTGGCATCTTTGGGCTGCAGTGAGGATTCTCCCGTCAATCTATGCATTTGCTGCATAGCGGCATTGAGGGCGCTCGGTATTGTGCACCCGCAGCATTCGCTTATTTTCGGTTTCAAGAAAACGCCGTGGACACGCGGCAGTCACTCAAACGGATTAGGTAACGAACATGGCAGTCGCATCCACCAACAGCGCAGTCAAAAGCGCCTCGGCATTTCGCTTCGCGTCGCTGATCGAAGCTGCAAAAACCCGTTTCGCACGGTACCGCCTGTACCGCCAGACTCTGAACGAACTGTCCGAGCTGTCGGATCGCGAACTGGCCGACTTGGGCCTGCACCGCTCGATGATCCGTCGCCTGGCCATGCAGGCCGCCGAGGAACAGTACGCGCGCTGAGCGCAACGAAATACCGAGATCAGGTCCACTTCTCCTCCCATAGGACCTGTATTTAAGCGGCAGCATCTCTCCTCCTCCCTGGTGCTGCCGCACCCTATACCGGCCCCAACCTGCCGGAAGCCGATACATCGGGGCTCTCCTCCTCCCTGCCCTGATGTTGAAAGCGCGCGGCGGCGTCCTCCTCCTCCCTGACGTCGCCGCGCACTTCGAGATACCGGGCAAGACCCGGGAACGGATGCATCGGGTTCTCCTCCTCCCTTCCCGATGTGAAAAGAGCGCGGTGGCACCCCTCCTCCTCCCTGGTGTCACCGCGCGCTTCAGATACCGGGCAAAACCCGGGTTCGGATGCATCAGGGCTCTCCTCCTCCCTGCTCTGATGTTGCCAAGAACGGCGGTTCCCCTCCTCCTCCCTGGGAACCGCCGTTTTTTCATTCGGGTATGAAAAAGGCGCCACGGGCATGCCCGGGCGCAAAACAACAAATCTAGCATGTGCCGGCAGGCACACTCCGCTGGATCAGAACGGCACGTCGTCCTTGGCGGTCAGGAAGCGGGCGACCACCTTCTTTGTCCCCGCCTTGTCAAACGCGACCTCGACCTTGTCACCCTCGATGGCGATCACCTCGCCATACCCGAATTTCTGGTGAAACACCCGCTCGCCCAGCGTGAAGCTGGCGACGGCGGTCGCGTCGATCACGGTGTTGCGGGACTCGCGCGGCTGCGACATGCCGTATTGGCCCTGCCGCGCCTGCATCCGTTTCCAGCCGGGCGAGTTGTAGACGTTGGCCTGCGCCGCGCGGCTCTCGATACCTGCCGACATCTGGCCGCCGCCATAGAGGCCCGGAGGCGTCAGAACCTCGACATGATCCTCGGGCAACTCGTCGATGAAGCGCGAGGGCATCGCGTTCTGCCATTGCCCGAACACGCGCCGGTTGGCGGCGAAGGAAATGGTGCAGACCTCTTCGGCGCGGGTGATGCCGACGTAGGCCAGCCGCCGTTCTTCCTCGAGCCCCTTGAGACCGGTTTCGTCCATCGACCGTTGCGAGGGGAACAGCCCGTCCTCCCACCCCGGCAGGAACACGGCCGGAAACTCCAACCCCTTGGCGGCATGCAGGGTCATGATCGAGACCTTGGGCCCACCGCTGTCCTGTTCGTTGTCCATTACCAGGCTGACATGCTCCAGGAATCCTTGCAGGTTCTCGAAATTGTCCAGCTGGTTGACCAGTTCCTTGAGGTTTTCCAGCCGGCCCGGCGCCTCGGGTGTCTTGTCGTTCTGCCAGTGCGCGGTATAGCCGGATTCGTCCAGCACGATCTGCGCCAGTTCGATATGCGACACCTCGGGCGGGCCGTAGCGAACAGGTGCAGTGCCGTCGTCGATGACCGCATCATCCTCGATCTCGATCCGCGGGCCGCGGGTCATCGCGTTCCAGCGCGCCAGCCCGTCGACCAGTTCGCGCAGGGCCGCGGCGCCCTTGCCCTTGATCAGCCATTGTTCAACCGCGATCCGCGCGCCCTGAACCAGTGACACGCCATGATCCCGCGCGGTGCGCTGGATCGTCTGCTGCGCCTTGTCGCCCAGGCCGCGCTTGGGGGTGTTCACGATCCGCTCGAAGGCCAGATCGTCCTCGGGGGAAACCACCAGCCGGAAATAGGCCATGGCATCCCGGATCTCCATTCGTTCATAGAATCGCGGGCCGCCGATCACCTTGTAGGGCAGGCCGATGGTCAGGAATCGGTCCTCGAAGGCGCGCATCTGGTGGCTGGCGCGCACGAGGATAGCGATTTCGTCCAAGTTCATCGGCCGCACGCCGCGGGTGCCCCCCTGCATGGCGTCGATCTCTTCGCCGATCCAGCGGGCTTCTTCCTCGCCATCCCAATGGCCGATGAGGCGGACCTTTTCGCCCTCGGGCTTGTCGGTCCACAACTCTTTGCCCAAGCGGTTTTCATTGCCGCGAATGACGTTCGAGGCGGCAGCCAGAATGTGCGGGGTCGAGCGGTAGTTCTGTTCCAGCCGCACAACATGGGCGCCGGGAAAGTCCTTTTCGAACCGCAGGATGTTGCCCACCTCGGCCCCGCGCCAGCCATAGATCGACTGGTCGTCGTCGCCCACGCAGCAGATGTTCTTGTGCCCGCCCGCCAGCAGCCGCAGCCACAGGTATTGGGCGATGTTGGTGTCCTGGTATTCGTCCACGAGGATGTAGCGAAACCAGCGCTGGTATTGCTCCAGCACGTCCGCGTGGGTCTGGAAGATGGTGACCATGTGCAACAGCAGGTCGCCAAAATCCACTGCGTTTAGCTCACGCAGGCGGGTCTGGTATTGGGCATAAAGCTCGACGCCCTTGTTGTTGTAGGCCCCGGCATCGGCGGTGGGGACCTTGTCGGGCGTCAGGGCACGGTTCTTCCAGTCGTCGATGATGCCGGCCAGCATCCGCGCGGGCCAGCGCTTGTCGTCGATGTTCGCCGCCTGCACCAGCTGCTTGAGCAGGCGCAGCTGATCGTCGGTATCCAGAATGGTGAAGTTCGACTTCAGCCCCGCCAGTTCCGCATGGCGGCGCAGCAGCTTGACACAGATCGAGTGGAAGGTGCCCAGCCACGGCATTCCCTCGGCGGGCTGGCCCAGCAGGCGGCCGACCCGTTCCTTCATCTCGCGCGCGGCCTTGTTGGTGAAGGTCACGGCCAGAATCTCGTTCGGGCGGGCCCGCCCGGTGTTCAGCAGATGTGCGATGCGGGTGGTTAGGGCCTTGGTCTTGCCGGTTCCCGCCCCGGCCAGCATCAGGATTGGGCCATCCAATAGCTCGACCGCCTCGCGCTGGGCCGGGTTCAATTCATTCAAGTAGTCCGCCTCGGGCCGAAGCGCGGCCATGGCGCGGGCCGACAGCGAAGCGCCTTCGAAGGCGTCATTTTCATCGAAACTGCTCATGCGCCCAAACTAAGCCGGAAGCGCGTCGAGGGAAAGGGTTTGTTCACGGCTTGTTCGCACGATCTTTCAGATTTTCCACCCGATGGCTGCATTGCTGCGGGGCTTGGGGTGCATCTGTCTGAAACCCTTGCCGAATCGGGCCTCAGGTCGGATCAATCGACATGGACCTGCACAGCACCTATCCGGGAATCGAGGATCTGAAACGCCGCGCACGCCGTCGGCTGCCGCGCTTTGTCTGGGACTATGTCGACAGCGGCACCGGGGCTGAGACCGCGCTCAGACGCAACCGGGCGGCGCTGGACCGGGTCGGGTTTCTGCCCGCGATCCTGAAAGGCCCGCTGGAATTCGACACCGGCACCCGCTTTTCGGGGCGCGACTACCCCCTGCCCTTCGGCATGGCTCCGATCGGGATGTGCGGGCTGGTCTGGCCTGGGGCCGAAGCGCTGATGGCCCGCGCCGCCGCGCAGGCGGGCATTCCCTATGTTCTGTCCACTGTCGCCAGCCAAAGCCCCGAGGACATGGCCCCGCATATCGGCCCAGACGCCTGGTTCCAATTGTACCCGCCCAAGGACCCCGAGATTCGTACCGACCTGCTGAACCGCGCCCGGTCCGCCGGGTTCGGCACTCTTGTGCTGACGGTCGATGTGCCCGTGGCCTCGCGCCGGGAACGGCAGACCCGCTCGGGCCTGACCCATCCGCCGCGCCTGACGCCGCGCCTGCTGGCGCAGATCGCCGCCCGCCCGGCTTGGGCCTGGGGCATGGCGCGTCACGGCAAGCCCCGGATGCGCACGCTGGACAAATATATCGACGGCACCGCCAACCTGCCGCCCACGGCGCATATCGGATACCTGCTCAGGACCTCTCCGGGCATGGATTACGTCAAGTGGTTGCGCGACCACTGGCAGGGGCCGCTCATCATAAAGGGCGTGCTGCGCCCCGATGATGCCGAGCGGCTGAAGAAGGCCGGGATCGACGCTCTGTGGGTGTCGAATCACGGTGGCCGCCAGTTCGATGGCGCGCCGGCCAGCATCGACATGCTGCCCGCAATCCGCGCTGCGACCGATCTGCCGCTGATCTTCGACAGCGGCGTTTCGGGCGGGCTGGATATTCTGCGGGCGCGCGCCTTGGGCGCCGACCTGGTCATGCTGGGGCGGGCTTTCCTCTATGGCGTTGCAGCATTGGGCGCGCGCGGCCCGGCCCATGTCATCGACATTCTGCGGCAGGATATGCTTGCAAATATGGGACAATTGGGCGCCGCAACGCTAAAAGATCTGCCGGATGTTACCGCAAACATTGATGCCGCGATGCAGCACGTGCCATAAAACGCCGCAATAGGCGGCGTTTGCGAGCGATAACATGCCGGTTCTACCCAGAACTACAGATATATCTGCGTGCAAACTCGGTCTATTAACACGGCCAAATGCAAAAGACCGGGACTTGCCATGACTGACTTCAAGAAAATCCTGATCGCCAACAGGGGTGAGATTGCCATTCGCGTAATGCGCGCCGCGAACGAGATGGGCAAACGCACCGTTGCCGTCTATGCCGAGGAGGACAAGCTGGGCCTGCACCGGTTCAAGGCGGACGAGGCGTATCGCATCGGCGAGGGTCTGGGCCCGGTCGCGGCCTATCTGTCGATCGACGAGATCATCCGCGTCGCCAAGGAAAGCGGCGCTGACGCCATCCACCCGGGCTATGGCCTGCTGTCGGAAAACCCCGATTTCGTGGATGCCTGCGTGCAAAACGGCATCACCTTCATTGGCCCCAAAGCTGAAACCATGCGCGCCCTGGGCGACAAGGCCAGCGCCCGCAAGGTAGCGATTGCCGCCGGCGTGCCGGTGATCCCGGCCACCGAGGTTCTGGGCGACGACATGGACGCGATCCGCAAGGAAGCGGCCGAGATCGGCTATCCGCTGATGCTCAAGGCGTCGTGGGGCGGCGGCGGCCGCGGGATGCGCCCGATCTATTCCGAAGACGAGTTGGAGGAGAAGGTTCTGGAAGGCCGCCGCGAGGCCGAGGCCGCGTTCGGCAATGGTGAGGGCTATCTGGAAAAGATGATCACTCGCGCCCGCCATGTCGAGGTGCAGATCCTGGGCGACAAGCACGGGCAGATCTATCACCTGTATGAACGCGACTGCTCGGTCCAGCGCCGCAACCAGAAGGTCGTGGAACGCGCCCCTGCCCCGTATCTGACCGAAGAACAACGCGTCGAGCTGTGCGACCTGGGCCGCCGCATCTGCGCGCATGTGAACTATGAATGCGCCGGTACGGTCGAATTCCTGATGGATATGGAGACCGGCAAGTTCTACTTCATCGAGGTGAACCCCCGCGTCCAGGTCGAACACACCGTGACCGAAGAGGTCACCGGCATCGACATCGTGCAGGCGCAGATCCTGATCGCCGAGGGCAAGACCTTGGCCGAGGCCACCGGCAAGGCCAGCCAGGACGAGATTCGCCTCAACGGCCACGCGCTGCAGACCCGTGTGACCACCGAGGATCCGCTCAACAACTTCATCCCCGACTATGGACGCATCACGGCCTATCGCTCGGCCACGGGCATGGGCATCCGGCTGGATGGCGGCACGGCCTATGCCGGCGGGGTGATCACGCGGTATTACGACTCGCTGCTAACCAAGGTCACCGCCTGGGCGCCCACGCCCGAAAAGGCGATCGCCCGCATGGACCGCGCCCTGCGCGAGTTCCGCGTGCGCGGTGTTTCCACCAATATCGCCTTCGTCGAGAACCTGCTGAAGCATCCGACCTTCCTGTCGAACGAATACACCACCAAGTTCATCGACGAGACGCCCGAGCTGTTCCAGTTCAAGAAGCGCCGCGACCGGGGCACCAAGGTTCTGACCTATATCGCCGACATCACGGTCAACGGGCATCCCGAGACCAAGGATCGCCCGCGCCCGCGTGCCGACCTGAAAGAACCGAAGCCCCCCGCGCCCAAGGCCGAACCGCTGATGGGCACACGCAACCTGCTGGAACAGAAAGGCCCGCAGGCCGTGGCCGACTGGATGAAGGCCCAGCGCCAGTTGCTGATCACCGACACCACCATGCGCGACGGGCACCAGTCGCTTCTGGCCACCCGCATGCGCTCGATCGACATGATCCGCGTGGCACCCAGCTATGCCGCGAACCTGCCGCAGCTGTTCTCTGTCGAATGCTGGGGCGGGGCAACGTTCGACGTGGCTTATCGCTTTTTGCAGGAATGCCCGTGGCAGCGCCTGCGCGACCTTCGCGAGGCCATGCCCAACCTGATGACCCAGATGCTGCTGCGCGGCGCCAATGGGGTGGGCTATACCAATTATCCCGACAACGTGGTGCAGGAGTTCGTGCGCCAGGCCGCCAAGAATATCGACGTGTTCCGCGTGTTCGACTCTCTGAACTGGGTCGAGAACATGCGCGTGGCGATGGACGCGGTGATCGAGAACGGCAAGATCTGCGAAGGCACCGTCTGCTATACCGGCGATATACTTGATCCGAACCGCGCCAAGTATGACCTGAAATACTATGTCGGCATGGCCAAGGAACTGCGCGATGCCGGTGCCCATGTTCTGGGCCTTAAAGACATGGCCGGTCTCTTGAAACCCGCCGCCGCGCGGGTTCTGATCCGCGCACTGAAAGAAGAGGTCGGCCTGCCGATCCATTTCCACACCCACGACACCGCCGGCATCGCCAGCGCCACTATCCTGGCGGCCAGCGAGGCGGGCGTGGACGTGGTGGACTGCGCGATGGACAGCTTCTCAGGCAATACCAGCCAGGCGACGCTGGGCACCGTGGTCGAGGCCCTGCGCCACACCGACCGCGACACCGGGCTGGACATCAAGGCGATCCGCGAGATCAGCGATTATTTCGAGGCGGTGCGCGGCCAATACGCGGCCTTCGAATCCGGACTGCAGGCCCCCGCCTCCGAGGTCTATCTGCACGAGATGCCGGGCGGCCAGTTCACCAACCTCAAGGCGCAGGCGCGCTCGATGGGGCTGGAGGAACGCTGGCACGAGGTGGCGCAGATGTATGCGGACGTGAACCAGATGTTCGGCGACATCGTCAAGGTGACGCCGTCCTCGAAAGTGGTGGGCGATATGGCACTGATGATGGTCAGCCAGGGCCTGACCCGAGAGCAGGTCGAAGACCCCGATGTCGATGTCGCCTTCCCCGACTCGGTCATCGACATGATGCGCGGGAACCTGGGCCAGCCGCCGGGCGGCTTCCCGGAGAAGATCGTCAAGAAGGTGTTGAAGGGTGAAAAACCCAATACCGAACGCCCCGGCAAACATCTGCCGCCGATCGATCTGGAGGCCACCCGCGCCGAGCTATCGAAACTGCTGGAGGGCAAGGAGGTCGATGACGAGGACCTGAACGGATACCTCATGTATCCCAAGGTGTTCCTGGACTACATGGGCCGTCACCGGATCTATGGCCCGGTGCGCACCCTGCCGACCAAGACATTCTTCTACGGCATGGAGCCGGGCGAGGAGATCTCGGCCGAGATCGACCCCGGCAAGACGCTGGAAATCCGGTGCCAGGCGATCAGCGAGACCGACGAAAAGGGTGAGGTGAAGGTGTTCTTCGAACTGAACGGTCAGCCCCGCGTGATCCGGGTGCCCAACCGGATGGTCCAGGCCTCGACCATTCAGCGGCCCAAGGCCGAGCCGGGCAACGCCAACCATGTCGGCGCACCAATGCCGGGCGTGGTGTCGACCGTGGCCGTGACCGCAGGCCAGGAAGTCAAGGAAGGCGACCTTCTGCTGACCATCGAGGCGATGAAAATGGAAACCGGCATCCATGCCGAGCGCGACGCCACCGTGAAGGCGGTGCATGTCCAGCCCGGCGGCCAGATCGACGCCAAGGACCTGCTGATCGAACTGGAGTGACCAGTATCGTCACAAAAAAGGCGCGCCCCACGGCGCGCCTTTTTTTCGTTTCTACCCGTTCAGCCGTCGCTGGTTTCCGCGGCGGGCTGTTGCGGCAACTGGTCCGGCGTGTCGTCGATCGAAACCTCGTCGTCCTGCTCGATCGGCGCCGGCAGGCCCAACAGGTCGTGCAGTTCATGCAACGCCGGATCCGACAGGTCGCGGCCGCCGGTCAGCGTGTCCAGCGCCTCTCGCGGATCATCAGCCTCGGCCAGCGCGTCTTCGGCCTCGGTCACGGCCTGTTCGGCCTCGGCCACGGCGGCTTCATACTTTTCCTGCGCGGTGATGCCTTCGGCGGCTTCTTCCTCGGTCGGCGCGAACTGGTCTTCGATCTCGGAGTCGGTCAAGCCTTGCAGGTCGGCCAATTCCCGTTCGCGCTGTTCAAGATCCTCGGCCGCGCCAGAGAAACCGAGTATGCTCTGCTGATAGCTGTAAAGCTTGCCCGGCATGCTGTTCGGGGCCGCGTTCATCAAAGCCGTCTGGCTGGCATGAGCAGCATTCAATCCCTTGAGTTCGGACGCGATCTTGCCGTGTTTGCTGGGTTTGACATAGGGTTCTTCCACCACCGTAGTCACGGGCGCGACTCTTGCCTTCCGGACCGGTGTCTCGGCCTTCTTTTTCCCTTTGAACAGGTTGTCCAGTTTCGCCACGAACCCGTTCTGCCCGGTGCTGCGGTTATTCGATTTGGCTGACTTGCGCTCGGTTTTGGGCTTGGACAGCCCCAATCCGGACAAGAAACCTTTGCCCTGACCCGATTTGCCTTTGCTTGCGTTGCTGCGCCCGGAATTGCCGCTCTTGGCGCTTCCGCGGTCGCCGGCCTTGTCGGCTCCTTTGCCCTTGCCGCCATCGTTGCCGCCGCCTTTGCCCCCACCGTTGCCGTTGCCATTTCCGTTCTTGGCAATCGCAATGTCAGGCGTGGCCACAACCGCAACGAAGCCGACCGCCCCGGCCAGCAATATCGATGTCGCCACGACCCGCGAAATTGAAGAAATCCTGTGCATCACTAACTCCTTCCGAGCTATCCGGGACGAACGCATCACGACACGGATTGCAGACAAATAGAGATTAACGAATACACTAAATTTAGAAAGTGGCAAAAGTCTGACGACGAAACCCTGTCAGCCGTTGGACGCCAGTGTCCGGACTTGCATCACAACCATTGACTCCCTGTGCTCTTGGCGGTGTTTGTCCGGCTGACCGGCCATCAACGCCAGCAGGATTGCGCCTGCCAAGGCCACAAGCTTCAAATTCTCGACCCTGCCCCTCATTTCGCCTCCACTATCGTCTCAGCCGGGTGTTTCAGGTTTTGAACGGCCGCGCGGCGCTGTTCCGTCGGAAAATTTTTTCGGTTTTCGTGCGTTTTTCCTCTTGCAGCTTTCCGCCAGAATTTATAGTTCACGCCTCACTCGACGGCGCGGGCGTAGCTCAGGGGTAGAGCATTACCTTGCCAAGGTAAGGGTCGTGAGTTCGAATCTCATCGCCCGCTCCAACGAGGACCGAAAGGTCATACAAGATATCTGTTTGCGGGCGTAGCTCAGGGGTAGAGCATTACCTTGCCAAGGTAAGGGTCGTGAGTTCGAATCTCATCGCCCGCTCCAGATGTCAGCTTTTTCCGAACACAAAGTCGGGTCCGACCCAGCCGCATATCGGCCGGATCGGTGTGCGTTGTCAGAACGCCTTGAACGTCATCGTGGTCAGCGACCGTTCGATGTTGGGAATGTCCAGCAGCCGTTCGTTGATGAAATGCCCCACGTCCTGGTCCTTGGGGATGTAGAGCTTGAGCAGCAAGTCCCATTCTCCGCTGGTCGAATACAGCTCCGAATGAATCTCGCGCAGCGCGATTTCTTCGGCGACCTTGTAGGTGGTGCCGGGTTTGCAGCGGATCTGGATGAAGACGCAGGTGGACATTTGCAATGACCTTGTTTGTTTCCTTGCGCGCAAGCTGGCACGCCGGGCAGCCGGGTGCAATCCCTTGCAACAGTTGGCCGCGACCGAAACGATCTGACTGGAATCCCCCGCCCGTCCCCGTCTATAAGCGCCCCTGTAGCAAGAGGATTTCGCCAATGCGCACAGCTTCGATCAGACGCAAGACCGCCGAGACCGCGATTTCGGTCGAGGTCAACCTCGACGGCACCGGCACCTATGACAACCAGACCGGCGTGGGGTTCTTCGATCACATGCTGGACCAGTTGGCGCGGCATTCCCTGATCGACATGACGATCCGGGCCAAGGGCGACTATCACATCGACGACCACCACACCGTCGAAGACACCGGCATCGCGCTGGGTCAGGCGCTGACGCAGGCGCTGGGGGACAAGAAAGGCATCCGGCGGTATGGCGAGTGCCACCTGCCGATGGATGACGCGCAGGTGCGCTGCGCGCTGGACCTGTCGGGCCGACCGTTTCTGGTTTGGAACGTGGACCTGCCGACACCCAAGATCGGCAGTTTCGACACCGAGTTGGTGCGCGAGTTCTTTCAGGCGCTGGCCACCCATGGCGGCATCACCCTGCATATCGACCAGTTGCACGGGTTCAACAGTCACCACATCGCCGAGGCGGCGTTCAAGGCCGTCGCCCGCGCCCTGCGCCAAGCGGTCGAGACCGATCCGCGCAAAGGGGATGCGATTCCATCCACCAAAGGCGCGCTCTAGATGCTGACCGCGATCATCGACTACGAAAGCGGCAACCTGCACTCGGCGGAAAAGGCGTTTCAACGCATGGCGCGCGAGCTGGACGCGGGCGAGGTCGTCGTGACTTCGGACGCCGATGTGGTGGCGCGCGCCGATCGGCTGGTGCTGCCCGGCGACGGCGCCTTTCCCGCCTGCGCGGCCGAGCTGCGCGGGCACAAGGGCATCCACGATGCGATGGTCGAAGCGGTCGAGCAGAAAGGCCGCCCATTCCTAGGTATCTGCGTCGGCATGCAGCTGATGGCGACCACGGGCCGCGAATATACCGACACGCCAGGCCTGAATTGGGTGACCGGAGACGTGGTGCGGATCGAGCCCACGGACCGAGCGCTTAAAGTTCCGCATATGGGGTGGAACGATCTGGTGATCGAGAGCGAGCACCCGGTGTTCGACGGCGTCAACTCAGGCGATCACGTCTATTTCGTCCACTCCTACCATTTCCGCGTCGCCAATCCGGCGCAGCGTCTGGCCCATGTGGACTATGGCGGGCCGGTCACGGCCGTAATCGGCCGCGACACGATGATCGGGATGCAGTTTCACCCTGAAAAAAGCCAGGATGTGGGCCTGAGGATGATCGGAAACTTCCTGACTTGGGCCCCCTGACCGGTTACTGCACGCGGGTCCAGGCCTGGCCGCGACAGATCAGGCCGCCCGCAACGCAACCCTTGACCGTCAGCTTGTTCTGACCGTCCAGCGACATCTTGGAGTTGTAGGTCTTGTCCCGGTCCGGTGCCCAGATCTTGCCGCCGCTGTAGCTGCCTCCGCCATCCGCGACCATGTCCCAGATGATGTTCTTGCCCAGGTTCTCATAATCCAGCTGCTGGTTTCCGTCCTTGTCGAACGCGCTGTCGATGATGCCGCAAACGGCGCTGCCGCAAGGGCTGATCGAAACGTGCAGATATCCGCCGGTATCCCCCGGCTGGGTTTTCCAAAGCCCGTCGACCGGGTCATCGGCACGTGCGCCAGTGGCCATGGTGACCAGCGCCGCAGCAGCGGCCAGAGCAAGTTTGTTCATGGTGTCCTCCCTGTTTTGCAGGCAGTCTGACCGCCGGCACCCGTTCCGGCAAGATTGACTTTGCGTCGCGTTGCATCCCCTGCCCCGCCTGTGCCATATCCCGCGCCAGTACCAGTCACGAGAAGGCCGCCCGACATGATCCTCTACCCCGCAATCGACCTGAAAGACGGCCAGGCCGTGCGCCTTCTGCGCGGCGAGATGGATAAGGCCACAGTCTTCAACGAGGACCCCGCCGCCCAGGCCCGCGCGTTTGTCGAAGCCGGCTGTGAATGGCTGCATCTGGTGGACCTGAATGGCGCTTTCGCCGGGGAACCCGTGAACGCCGCCCCGGTCGAGGCGATCCTGAAGTCCTGCGAGGTACCGGCCCAGCTGGGCGGCGGCATCCGCGACATGGCCACGATCGAGACCTGGCTGGACAAAGGGCTGGCCCGGGTGATTCTGGGCACGGTTGCGGTGGAAAACCCCGATCTGGTCCGTCAGGCGGCCAAGGCCTTTCCCGGCCAGGTCGCCGTCGGCATCGACGCACGCAACGGACGCGTCGCCACCAAGGGCTGGGCCGAGGAAACCGACGTGATGGTGACCGACCTGGCGCGCAGCTTTGAAGACGCGGGCGTGGCGGCGATCATCTACACCGACATCAACCGCGACGGCGCGAT
Organism: Ruegeria sp. BHSC276; assembly: GCF_059612945.1. NCBI lineage: Bacteria > Pseudomonadati > Pseudomonadota > Alphaproteobacteria > Rhodobacterales > Roseobacteraceae > Ruegeria > Ruegeria sp. BHSC276. The sequence continues at coordinate 171,815 of NZ_JBXWRP010000001.1, forward strand.
GCAAGGCCCCAATGTCGAGGCCACGGCCGAACTGGCCCGGGCAGTCTCGATCCCGGTGATCGCCAGCGGTGGGGTCAGTTCGCTGGACGACCTGATCGCCCTGCGCGACTGCGGCGCAAACTTGAACGGCGCGATTTCAGGTCGCGCGCTTTATGACGGAGCGCTGGATCTGCGCCAAGCGCTGGCAGCATTGCGCGACTGACCGCTTACTCTGGCCCGAAATATCCTCGGGGTGAATTGGCCGCAGGCCAAGAGGGGGCCGACAGCCCTCTGCCCCGCCAAAACAAATTGCGCCGACAGAATCCCCAGGGCTATAACCACCCCATGCTGAAAACCCGCATCATTCCCTGTCTGGATGTCGCCGATGGCCGCGTAGTCAAAGGCGTGAACTTCGTGGGCCTGCGCGACGCGGGCGATCCGGTGGAATCGGCCAAGGCCTATGACGCCGCCGGCGCTGACGAGATCTGCTTTCTTGACATCCACGCCACCCACGAAAACCGCGGCACCATGTTCGACGTGGTTCAGCGCACGGCCGAGCAGTGCTTCGTACCGCTGACAGTGGGTGGAGGCGTGCGTACCAAGGATGACGTGCGCGCGCTGCTGCTGGCGGGGGCCGACAAGGTCAGCTTCAACTCGGCCGCCGTGTCCAACCCCGACGTGATCGCCGAAGCTGCCGACCAGTTCGGCAGCCAGTGCATCGTCTGCGCCATCGACGCCAAAACCGTCAGCCCCGGCAAATGGGAGATCTTCACCCACGGCGGGCGCAAACCTACCGGCATCGACGCCGTCGAATTTGCCAAAACCGTCGTCGCCAAGGGCGCTGGCGAAATTCTGCTGACATCGATGGACCGCGACGGCACCAAGGCGGGGTTCAACATTCCCCTCACCCGCGCGATCTCGGACGCGGTCGACGTGCCGGTGATCGCCTCGGGCGGCGTGGGTAATCTGGACCACTTGGTCGAAGGCGTGACCGAAGGTGGGGCCAGCGCGGTGCTTGCGGCGTCGATCTTCCATTTCGGCGAATACACGATCCGCGAGGCCAAGGAACACATGGCCGCTGCGGGTATCCCCATGAGGCTGACATGAGCATACTGGATGATCTGGCCGCCACGATCGCATCCCGCAAGGGCGCGGACCCCGAATCCAGTTGGACCGCCAAGCTGCTGTCCAAAGGCCCCGAGAAATGCGCCGAGAAGTTCGGCGAGGAAGCCGTGGAGGCGATCATCGAAGCCGTGAAGGGCGACCGCGACCGGCTGACATCCGAGGCCGCCGACGTGCTGTATCACCTGCTGGTCATGCTGGCCGCGCGCGACGTGGCGCTGGAAGACGTTCTGGCCGAGCTTGCCAGGCGGCAAGGCACCAGCGGCATCGCCGAAAAGGCCGCACGCGACCGGGGCTGACACCCGGCTTTCACCAATAGCGTCCGCGCCCTATACTGGTTGACCGAAGCGCCCGTCGGGCGCAGGGTCGACAAGGGACGCAGGCATGTTCAAACCCATGATCTGGACAATGACGATGCTGGCCATTCTGGGGCTGGGCGCATGCACGTCCGCGCCGCCCGCCCGCAGCGACGATGTCGCGCGTCTGGCAGCCCAGATCCGGGCGCTGGGGCCCGAGGTGGACCCCGAAGAGGCCCAGCGCGCGGCTCGAATCGCCTACGCCTACACCGCGCAGCTGGCGCAGGAATACCAGATCACCGATCCGCCGCTGATCCACAATGCCAAGGTCAACAAGGGGCTGCGGCCGCGCGGGCTGTGCTGGCACTGGGCCGAGGACATGGAACGCCGCCTGAACCAAGAGAAGTTTCACACGCTGACCCTCCACCGCGCGATCGCCAATGCCGACAACCCGTTCCGAATAGATCACAGCACGGCGATCATCAGCCGCCGCGGCACTTCGATGTATGATGGAGTCGTCCTGGACCCCTGGCGCTATGGCGGGATTCTTTTCTGGGCGCCCTTGCGCAAGGACTCGCGGTACGAATGGGTCCCGCGCGACATCGTGCTGGAGAAACGACGGCAAGAGCAGGTGGCCCGGCTGAGACCGGCGGCGGTCAACTGAGCAGCTAGAGCTTGGACGAGATGATCCCCGTGGCGAACCCGCCCATACGCAGCTCTCCGAACAAGCGTTGATATTCGATCTTGGGGCAGCGGTTCATCACCACATCAACCCCGCGCGCCTGCGCCACCGCGGCGGCCTCGGCGTTTTCGACACCGATCTGCATCCAGATCGTGCGCAAGTCGGGAAAAGTGGCCAATGCCTCGTCCACGATCGGGGGAACGGCTTCGGACCTGCGGAAAATGTCCACCATGTCAACAGGCTCCGAGATTTCGGACAACGAAGCCCGAACGGTTTCACCGAAAAGATCGGCTCCGGAATGGCCGGGATTGACTGGAATCACCCTGTACCCCTTGAGCGACAAGTAGCGCGCGACGTAATAGCTGGGCCGCACCGGATTCATCGACACGCCAACGACCGCTACCACCTTGGTGCGTTTCAGGACGGATCTGAGGAAGTCATCGGAATAGTCAGTCATGGCTGCAGCCTAGCCGTGACTCGGAAAAGAAAAAAGCGCCCAAGGATACCTTGAGCGCCAGTTGTTGGAACGAGGGACAGTGAAATGACCCGCGGCAGTTCCATTCCGCGGTCACTGTGACATTTAGGCATGAGTTGAGAAAAAAAAAGGGGCTGCGCGCAATTTTGTGATGACAGCTTGATCTCGGCGCACGTTCTCCAGTCATCGATACAAGATGTCAGGCCAGTTCACTTCGGCCTTGCGGATGTATTCCGCCATGTTCGCCTCCCATACCCTCTCGATCTCGGGTGAATGTGTAAGGTACAGGCGCCCGTCCACAATTTTCCAGGCTGTCGGGTCCGTGCTGCTAAGCTGACCGTGTGCCATGGCGAAGGCGCAATAGCCGCCAAACCGCGGAGCGAAGGCCCGTGGATTGCTTTCGAACGCCTCTCGATTCTCTTGAGAAACAAAATGCCACGCCGCTCCCTTCCACATCACCACGATGTCTGGCTTGCCCCGTACGGGGCGACCATCCCGGAAATAGGACACGGTATCAAAGCCCGCCATCGCGCCGCTTGCAGTTTCAAAGAACACCGGTCGCTTTTGCGCCCACAGCGTGGTCGGGGCCATGCAGGCTAGGGAAAGACCGGTAAGGACAGAGCGTCGAGTCAGCATAGCAGTCACAGTTTGAGGGCAATAGGCGCTTCAAGATGCAACTTTTTTCGCGCCGCGAAACCCCCTTGACGCAGTTGTGAAGCCGCGTGTCACGCTGCGTTCAATCGAAAACGTCCTCGATAACATCCCAGGCTTCGTCGAGCACACGATACAGCAGGCCTTTTTTCTTTTTTCGGCGCTTGTTTTTGATCGGCACGTTGCGCCGCACTGCTACGCTGTCCGTCTTGCGCGGCTCGGGTTCCGGTGCTTTCTTGCGCGGCAGCATCTTGAGCTCATGCAGCGGGGCGCCGCAACTGGAACAGCTCAACTCATGCCGCTCGCGGCCTTTCAGGACCAGTGCGGCGCGGGTGCCGCAGTAACAGCATGTGGCAATCTTGGACGGGGCGGGAATGGCTGTCTCCTTTCAGTGCGGCTGAGACGCATATAGGGCAATCGCCGCAGCATTTGAGACGTTCAGCGAACCAAAACCGCCCGCCGCATCGATTTTGACAAGTTCATCCACGGTTTCCTTGGTCTTTTGCCGCAACCCCGGCCCCTCGGCCCCCAGCACGAGGGCCACGGGCTGATCGCGCCGGCCGTCCAGCGCCGCCTCGATGGTCTGATCGGCCTCACCATCCAAGCCCAGAACCAGGAACCCCATATTCTGCAACTCGACGATCGCGTCGGCAAGGTTGCGCACCCGCAGGTAAGGTTGGCGCTCCAGCGCCCCACTGGCGGTCTTGGCCAGGGCACCGGTTTCCGGCGCCGAGTGATGGCGTGTGCCGATGACCGCGCTGGCGCCCAGAACCTCGGCCGAGCGCAGAATCGCGCCCACATTGTGCGGATCGGTCACGCGGTCCAGCAGCAGCACCCGAGGGTTTTTGCGCCCGATGCAATTCTCGGCAAGCCCACCCCATTCCAGCGGCTTGACCTCAAGCGCCGCGCCCTGATGCACCGAGCCCGGGTCGATTGGTGCCGTGAACTTGCGCGGTTCGACGACCTCGGGCTTTAGCCCGGCCTCCGAGATCGCATCCGCCAGCTTGCCCTGCGCGTTGCGGGTCACGATCAGGCGCAGTTTCTGCCGCTTGGGGTTCATCAGCGCATCGCGCACGGCGTGCAATCCGAACAGCCAGACTGTTTCGGACGCCGCCGCTTTGCGCGCCTGTTCTTTCTCGATCACCCACTTCGGTTTCTTCATTTTGCTGGCCTCCGGGCCGGGAAGGATGTTTCCTGCGCCAACGCGAAATTTTCCTGTTGACGCTGCTTTTGAGCGCTAGTAATCACGCCTCCACGTCAGGTGCAACGCCTGACAGTGGGCGACAGGCCGCAAGGTGTGGCAGGGGACTGTAACTCCCTCGCGGAGACGCACGCCTGGTTCGATTCCAGGGTCGCCCACCATCTCCACTCGATTTTGTTGGAAATGGTGTCCGGGGCGCGTGTCTGGATGACGCGAATCCGCCCGACACTGCGTCAATGGCCGGGAAAACATGCGCGCCGCGGTAAAGCATGCGGTTGCACACCGCAAAATGCCTGCCAAGCTTGTAGGAAGGCACCGACGGTTCTGTCGCCGGACGGCACAAAAGTTTTCGAGGAAACCGCTTTGCAACAGCGGGATAATCCGGATCCTCTTGCCGATCTTTACAACTCCCCTCGATGGACAGTTCACTTTTTTACAAAATAATATTTCCTTTCCAGCCACTTGTTGGGGAATTTTCCTTCTGCCCCCCATACTCGGCTTGCGAGGTTGTGTTTTACCCGACGGAAGAGGAGCCCGAGGGCGCAACCCGCTGAATGGGAGGAATTCATGTCAAACAAATCTGTCACGCGTCGCGGCGTGCTGAAGTCTGGTGCCGTCACAAGCGCCGGTCTGGCTCTGCCGACGATCTTCACCGCCTCGTCGGCCGCGGCTTATACCAACGAACCCACGGGCGGATCGGTCACGCTGGGCTTCAACGTGCCGCAGACCGGCCCCTATGCCGAAGAAGGCAATGACGAACTGCTGGCGCAGCAGCTGGCGGTCGAGCATCTGAACGGCGAAGGCGACGGCGGCTGCCTGAACACCTTCACGTCGAAGGCGCTGAAAGGCAACGGCATCCTGGGCAAGAAGGTCGAGTTCGTCACCGGCGATACGCAGACCAAGTCGGACGCGGCGCGCGCATCGGCCAAGTCGATGATCGAAAAAGATGGCGCGATCATGATCAACGGCGGCTCGTCCTCGGGCGTGGCCGTGGCCGTTCAGGGCCTCTGCCAAGAGGCGGGCGTGATCTTCATGGCCGGCCTGACCCACGCCAACGACACCACCGGCAAGGACAAGAAGGCGAACGGCTTCCGTCACTTCTTCAACGCCTACATGTCGGGCGCGGCGCTGGCGCCGGTGCTGGCCAAGGAAATGGGCACCGACCGTCGGGCCTATCACCTGACCGCCGACTACAACTGGGGCTGGACCCAGGAAGAGTCGATCGTGGCCTCGACCGAGGCGATGGGCTGGGAGACGGTCAACACCGTCAAGACCCCGCTGGCATCGACCGACTTCTCGTCCTACATCGCGCCGGTTCTGAACTCGGGCGCGGACGTGCTGGTTTTGAACCACTACGGCGGCAACATGGTCAACTCGCTGACCAACGCGATCCAGTTCGGCCTGCTCGACAAGGTCGTGAACGGCAAGGACTTCAAGATCGTCGTTCCGCTGTATTCGGAACTGATGGCCGCCGGTGCGGGCGAGAACATCAAGGGCGTGCTGGGTTCGATGAACTGGAACTGGCAGCTGCAGGATGAGGGCACCAAGGCCTTCGTGAAGTCCTTTGGCGAGAAATACGGCAAACCGCCGTCGAACTCGGCTCAGACCTGCTATGCCCAGGTTCTGCTTTATGCGGATGCGTGCGAGCGCGCCGGCACCTTCAACCCCTGCGGCGTCGTCGAAGCCCTGGAAGGTTTCGAGTTCGACGGGCTGGGCAATGGTCCGACCCTGTACCGCGCCGACGACCACCAGTGCTTCAAGGACGTGCTGGTCGTGCGTGGCAACATGAACCCGACCAACGCCTATGACACGCTGGAGATCGTCGAGATCACCCCGCGGGCGCAGGTCGAGTACGCACCGGATCACCCGATGTTCGCCGGCGGCGACCTGGGCAAGTGCAACCCGGGCGCATAACCCCGGCACGAGATTTTCCACAAGGAAATCTCTGAGTCCGCAACACGGCTCTTCCCGGTGTCATGATCGGGAAGAGCTGCCGGGACCAGTCAAAGGTAAGGACAATGGACGCAATCCTACTGCAAATTCTGAACGGGCTGGACAAGGGCTCGGCCTATGCGCTGATTGCGCTGGGGCTGACGCTGATCTTCGGCACGCTCGGCGTGGTGAACTTCGCCCACGGGGCTCTGTTCATGATCGGCGCCTTCTGTGCCGTCACGCTTCAGAAGATCTTCAACCTCAGCTACGAGGTGGTCGATGAGACCCAGACCGACTTTCTGGGCAACCCGCTGAAGGTGAAGACCCCCTATGTCGAAAGCTGGTTCGGCCCCGAGCTGGGCGCGACCATCATCGACTGGTCCGTGCCACTGGCCATCCTGTTCGCGATCCCGATCATGCTGATGGTCGGCTACGTGATGGAACGCGGCCTGATCAAGCATTTCTACAAGCGTCCCCATGCAGATCAGATCCTTGTGACCTTCGGCCTGGCCATCGTTCTGCAAGAAATCATCAAGTATTTCTTCGGCGCCAACCCGATCCAGACCCCGCCGCCTGCCGCGCTGAGCGGGTCCGTCGATCTGGGCGTGGCGCTTGGCTTTGACCCGAATGCCATCATCTATCCGATCTGGCGACTGGTCTATTTCCTGTTCGCGGTCGTGATCATCGGAGGCGTGTTCTCTTTCCTGCAGTTCACCACCTTCGGCATGGTGGTGCGCGCCGGCATGGCCGACCGAGAAACCGTGGGCCTCTTGGGCATCAACATTGACCGCCGGTTCACCATCATGTTCGGCATCGCCGCCGCGGTGGCTGGCCTCGCGGGCGTGATGTACGGGCCGCTGAACCCGCCCAACTATCACATGGGCATGGACTTTCTGGTGCTCAGCTTCGTGGTCGTGGTCGTCGGCGGCATGGGCTCGCTACCCGGTGCGGTTCTGGCCGGGTTCCTTCTGGGCATCCTTGAAAGCTTTGCCTCGACCACCTGGGCGACCACCACGATCCCGGGCATCAACCAGATTATCATCTACCTGGTCGCGATCATCGTTCTTCTGACCCGTCCGCGGGGATTGATGGGCCGAAAAGGCGTGATGGAGGAATAACCCATGCTGGGACTGAACAAGAAAGACACAAGCCTGCTGATCGTCGTCGCAATCCTGACGCTGCTGGCCCCCTTCATCCTGAACCCCTTCCCCACTGACAGCGCCATGGCACAGTTCAACGCGGGCTATCCGGACCTGATGCAACGGTTCGTGATCTTCGGCATCTTTGCCATCGGGTTCAACATCCTGTTCGGCCTGACCGGATACCTGTCCTTCGGCCATGCGGCCTTTCTGGGTGTGGGTTCCTACTCGGCCGTTTGGATGTTCAAGCTGCTCAGCTACAACGTCATTCCAGCCATCGCGCTGAGCGTCGTGGTCGCCGGGCTGTTCTCGGTTCTGATCGGCTATGTCAGCCTGCGCCGGTCGGGGATCTACTTTTCGATCCTGACGCTGGCCTTCGCGCAAATGAGCTTTGCGCTGGCCTATTCGGTGCTGTCGAACCCCAAGTTCAACCTGACCAACGGGGAAACCGGCCTGCAGGTCTATGCCGACGATCCGCAGATCCTGCAGGGGGCCAATGCGCCCGATCTGCCGCATCTGTTCGGTCTGCCGATGCGCGCGACCTACACGATGGATGTCGGCGCGTGGAGCTTTGACTTCAACGCGGGCTACTATCTGTGCGCGGTGATCATGATGGTGGTGTTCTACCTGGCGATCCGCATCTTCCGCTCGCCCTTCGGCATGATGCTGCGAGCGGTGAAGTCGAACCAGCAGCGGATGAACTATACCGGGCTGAACTCCAAGCCCTACACGCTGGCAGCCTTTGTGATCTCGGGCATGTATGCCGGCCTGGCCGGTGGCCTGATGGCCGCGATGGACCCGCTGGCCGGCGCCGAGCGGATGCAATGGACCGCCTCGGGCGAGGTCGTTCTGATGACCATCCTGGGCGGCACCGGTACTCTGATCGGACCGGTTCTGGGTGCTGGCTTCATCAAGTATTTCGAGAACATCTTCTCGAAGATCAACGACAACGTCCTGCACGGCTGGTTCGCCTTCCTGCCCGACGGGCTCGAGGACGCGGTAGTGTTCATCATCCACCCGTTCATCGGCAAGGGCTGGCATCTGACCTTGGGCATCCTGTTCATGCTGGTGGTGATCTACCTGCCCGGCGGGCTGGTCGAGGGCGGTCAGCGGTTGCTGAACTGGATCCGCCGCAAAAGCGTTGGCGGGGACGACACCCGCGAAGGCAAAACCGAGCCGGCAGAATAAGGGAACGCGTCAATGGCAATTCTGAAAGTAAAAGATGTCAGCAAGCGCTTCGGCGGCCTCAAGGCCCTGACGGACGTGAACCTGAGCGTCGAGGAAAACTCGGTCCATGCGATCATCGGCCCCAACGGGGCGGGCAAGTCCACCCTGCTGAACTGCCTGGTGGGCAAGCTGATCCCGGATACCGGTTCGGTCTTGTTCGACAACCAGTCTGTGCTGGGGCGCGAGCCGTACCAGATCAACCAGATGGGCATCAGCCGGGTGTTCCAGACACCCGAGATCTTTGGCGAACTGACCGTAATGGAGAACATGCTGATCCCCATCTTCGCGATGCGAGACGGGGCATTCCGCATGCACGCCTACGAGACCATCGCCAACGAGAAAGAGGTGGTCGCACAGGCAGAGGCCATGCTGGAAGAGATGAACATGGCCGACAAACGGCACATGCATGCAGCCTCGCTCTCGCGCGGTGACAAGCGGCGACTCGAGATCGGCATGTGTCTCAGCCAGAAGCCTCGCCTGCTGCTGCTGGACGAGCCCACAGCCGGTATGGCACGGGCCGACACAAACAACACCATCGACCTGCTGAAGCAAATCAAGGATGAGCGCGACATCACCATCGCGATCATCGAGCACGACATGCATGTGGTGTTCAGCCTGGCCGAGCGGATCACCGTTCTGGCGCAGGGCACGCCGCTGGTCGAAGACACCCCCGAAAACATCCGCGGAAACCCCAAGGTCCGAGAAGCCTATCTGGGCGAGGCGGCGTGAGGAAAAGCTATGAACGAGAAACCTGACTTTTCGAAAAACGCCAACATGGCCAGCACCGCGCCCGCGTTCCTGTCGGTGTGGGACATGCATTCGTACTACGGCGAAAGCTACATCGTCCAAGGCGTCAGCTTCAACGTCCACGAGGGCGAGATCCTCGCCCTGCTGGGGCGCAACGGGGCCGGCAAGACTTCGACTCTGCGCTCGATCGCGCGCGTGGGCGAGCCCGAGGTGCGCCACGGCGAAATCTGGCTGGACCACAAGCCTCTTCACAACATGACCAGCTACGAGGCCGCCGCCGCCGGGTTGGGTCTTGTGCCCGAAGATCGGCGGATCATCCCAGGCCTGACGGTCGAGGAGAACTTGCAGCTGGCCCAGATCGCCCCCCCGATCGGCTGGTCGCTGGAACGGATCTACGAGCTGTTCCCGCGTCTGGGCGAACGGCGCAAGCAAGAGGGTGTGACTCTTTCGGGCGGCGAACAGCAGATGCTGTCGATCGCCCGCGCGCTGGCCCGGGACATCAAGGTGCTGCTGCTGGACGAACCCTATGAGGGCTTGGCCCCGGTGATCGTGGACGAGATCGAAAAGACGCTGATCCACATCAAGCAGCAGGGCATGACAACCATCATCGTCGAACAGAACGCCGTACGCGCGCTGCAACTGGCCGACAGGGCAATCATTCTGGACACCGGCTGCATCGTGTTTGACGGCACCGCGGACGAAGTGCTGGAAAACACCCAGCTGCGGGAGGAATATCTGGCGATCTGACCGTCAATTGGGCAGGCAGGCCCATTCGGCCTCAACCTGCCCCTGCCGCAGGGCCAGAACCGTGCCGAACTGGTTCAAAACCGCTTCACTCTGACTGGGGCGCAGCAAGGCGATATCTCCGGGCTGCGCCTTGGTTGTTTTGGGACCCACCCAGACCTCTTGATTGCTTGAACGCCCGAACACGCCGGAATAGCCGAACCCGTCGGGCCAGACGGGGCTGGCCAGATAGTGCCCACCGGAAATGGCGAGGTTGGTCCGGCGCAGTCCGGGCAGGTCGATCCCCGGCACCGGGTTGCGCGGCATCACCTTGAGAACCGGCGTGGCCAGGAACAGAGCGGGCGAAAACGCCTGCGTCGATGCGTGGTCGAAATCCGAAGGTTTCACCAAAACCGACCCAAAGGCGACCTCGGTCGCCAGGCTCCGCGTGGCCGGATCTTGGAAGGTCAGGCTGCCGCCGGTGTTCAGGCACAGCCCCTGCGCCCCCTGCCCAAGCGCATCGACCGCCTGCTCATAGGCTTTCGCACTGGCTCGCCGCGCGCGGCGTCGGAGCAACGCAGGCAGTTTGGCCAAATGCACCTCGTACCCCATCAGCCCCGACAGAGCGGCATGGGCATGACCCGCGATCCGCGCCGCAACGCCTGCGACCTGATCGGCGGCCAAGCCACCACGATGCAGACCCACGTCGATCTCGAGCGACAGGCGCAGGGTTTGGTCCGTGTCAGCGGCCAGCGACAGATATGCGTCAAGCAGCTGTGGCGTGTCGATCAGCCACTGCACCCGCCGGGCGGCGTCGGGGTGCGTCTCAAGAATCCGCCGGGCGGCGGTGACCGGCAGCGGTTTGCCCAGCAGGTGATCGGTGTCCGGCTCGGCGGCCAGCAGGGCCGACAACATGGATTCGGAAAAGCTCATCAGGCCCGTTGTGGAAATCCGGGCGCGAATATGGTCCAGCAGAGGCAGGCACGGCAGCGATTTGGCCACAAGCCGGGCCTGCAAGCCGTGGCCCAACCCCGCGCGGGCAGCGTCGCAATTCGCCTCGACCCGGTCCATATCGACGACGGCAACCGGCCGGTCGACGCCATGATCGCGCAGCGCTTGGGTGAGATGTTCGAAATACTCTGCGGTCATGGGCGGAACATCCGGGCCAGTGCGGGCGTCAGGAACTTGCCCTTTGGATCCAGCCGTTCACGCAATGTGCAGAAGGCATCGAAATCGGGATAGAGGCGCGACAGATCGGAATGGGTCAGGCTGTGCAGCTTGCCCCAATGGGGGCGGCCGCCAGCCTGCAGGAACAGCGGCTCCATCGCCTCGAAATAGCGCAGATGGCCTTCCTTCGCATCGGTGTGGATGGCAACCGATACGCGCGGCCCCCCTTGGAAAGGTGACAGGCAGGCGTCGTCGCCTGCGGTCTGCCGCACCTCGATCGGGAAATAGATGTTGCCATGGTCGCACTCCAACCGTCGGATCAGTTCGGACAGCACGTCCCCCGCGGTTTCGGACGGCAGGTGGTATTCCATTTCCTTGAACCGGATGTGCCGGTCGCTGCACAGAACGCGCCAACTTTCACCGACGTAGTCCTCGTCGGACTGGGCCAGCGTCAGCAGACGCAGCAGGGCGCGCCGCGAGCCGGGGCTGAACCGACCCGCATTGCGCGCCAGCTTCAGAACCTTGACGGCGATCATGTCCAGATCGCGCGGCGCGCGGGTCTCGGGCGCGTCGGTGATATCGTGCCGGATTTCAACGGTCTTGCCGGTGAAAGGGATGTAGAAGAACTCGAAATTCCTGTTCTCGTCCCAATGCTGGTGCATGCGCTCCAGTGTGTCCTGCAGGTCGGACAGACGCACCCGACGGCGCAGATTGTATTTCGGCACGACGTTGATCTGTGCCTCGGTCACGATGCCCAGCAGACCCAGCGAAACCTGCACCATGTTCAGCGGAATATCGTCGGTGGTCAGGGTCTGCCCGCCAGCGCCGATCAGCCGGGCCGCGGTGATTTCGGCAGACAGGCACGGCAGGGTGCGCCCGGTGCCGTGGGTCGCAGTGGCCGCCGCGCCGGCCAGAGTCTGCACGTTGATATCACCCAGATTGCGGAAGGCCTTGCCGTGCTCGGCCAGTGCCGGCGACAGATCGCGCAGCCGGGCATTGGCGTTGACCCAAGCCCGCTGCCCTTCGACCCGCGTCACGGGGGGCAGGTTCAAGGCTGTCAGGTCAATGATATGCTGCGCGCCCGGAACCAGCGGGGTGAAGGAATGCCCTGCCCCGACCGGACGCAGGGTTTCGGCCGAGGCGATCAACTGTTGAAGGTCTTCGGTCGTGGTCAGCCGCTTGGGCCGTATTTGGCTGGTCTGGTTGCCTGCCCAGTTCTGCCACATGGCTGATCCTCCTCCCATCCGGAGCAGAGGATTGCAGCCGGGGCGAAACCGAACAATACCGGTTTTCAGGACGTTACGTCGGGAAAACTGTTATTCGGCGGCAGGCCGCAGGTTGGCGACGCTGTCGAACCAGGCCTCGATGACGTCCAGATCGGGTTCTAGCGCCTGCGCCGCACCATCGGTGAATTCCACGAACTTGTCACGGTTCAGGCCGTTGACCCCGACCAGAACCGGGATGTCAAGCGACAGCGCCTCGGCGATGACGGGGCGGAACCCGCGGCCATCGGCCTCGTGTTTGCCGAACTTGTTGACGATCAGCAATTGCGGACGGTTGGCCAAAGACGCCGTCACATAGCCCACCGCCTGCTCCAACGCCGCCGGGTCCAGTCGGCACCCGCGCGACTGGCTGCCCAACGACTGCGAGATACGGATGGTTTCGCCATCCGGCAGCACGCGCAGGTCCATGTCGCATTTGCTGCTGTCGGCGCATTCGGAGTTGGTCTGAACCACACCGGCCAGACGGGCGCCCTTGGCCAGCAGACGTTCAGCAACCGCGCTCAGCAGGCGGTCGGTTGCGCCGCGATCGGTAGTGGTGACATAGGCCAGGTGCATCGGCAGACCTTTCTGGGTTTCATCTTGTTGTTTCAATTAGCACGCATGAGGCGCCCCTTCCAGCACCGCATCAAGGCAGCGGAGACACTCCGATCACCGGCGCGTGCAGGTGCAACAGCGCGGCATAGGCCAGCCCTGCCACCAACCAGACCCAGGGCCTCGGCCAGGGGCGCGGCAGCCGCAGCGACAGGCGTGCTGTGTTGCGCGACAGGTGCGGCCAATCGGCCCCCATCTCGCGCGCCTTGCGCCTGTCGATCAGGACCATGCCCATCCAGGCGAAACCCGCGAACAGGCCGAACAGGACCACATGTGCCAAGCTGCCATTGGCCAGCAGATGCGCCAGCGCCCACAACACTATCGCCAACAGGATCGGGTGGCGGGTGGTCCGCAGGAGACCGGACAGTTCGGGGTTGAACGGGCGACCTCCCAGCCCGCCGAAGGAAAACGGGTTGGTCGCCGCCAGCCCGGCCACCGCCAGCCAGCAGACGACGGGCATCACCAGCAGAGGCACCCAGCGCAGGATCGCCAGCGGCGGGATGACCTCGACATAGGGCGCGTTGGCCGCGGCCACGATCAGCCAGGCCAGAACCGCCAGCGACAGCGCGGAATAGACCGCGAAATAGGGTCCGCGCCCCATCAATCCGATCAGCCGCCCGCGCACTGCCGGACGCGCCGGAATGGCGTGGCTGAGCAGAAAGATCAGAAGTGCAGCAACAAAAGCGCCCCAACCGGCCATGGTCATATCCGCCTGTTTTGCACCCGGAATACCGGGGAAAACGGCCCCGCCTTGTCCGAAATCAAGTGTGGTCGGGGGCAGCTGCGCCGCCCCCGATCCGGGGTTACAGGCCCAGCGCCTTGCGGCGTTCCTCGGCAAATCCCTGAACCATGCGGTCGGCGATCAGCGCCAGAATGGCCATCGCTGCCCCGGCCGAAATGCCCAGCCCCACATCCGCCTGCCCCAACGCCAGATAGATCGACTGGCCCAGACCGGTCGTGCCGATCAACGCCGCGATCACCAGCATAGCAAAGGCATAGAGAATGGTCTGGTTCAGCCCCAGAAGGATCGTGGGCGCAGCATAGGGCGCACGCACGTCGCGCATGATCTGCCACTCGGTCGCTCCACTGGCGATCGCGGCCTCCATCATCTCGTCCGGGGTGTTGACCAGCCCGTGACGGGTGTAGCGGATCATCGGCACGATCGCATAGGCGCAGATCGCCAGAAAGGCCGAGAACTCGCCGATCTGGAACACCATCAGCACCGGGATCAGGAACACGAACAGGGGAATCGTCTGCAGCATGTCGCATATCGGGCGCACGATCCTCCAGACTGGCGACCAGACCGCGCTGGCGAGGCCGATCAGCCCGCCGACAACGGCGCAGAAGAACACCGCCGCACCGCTGAGATAGAGCGACAGCAGCGCCCTCTCCCACAGTCCCGAGATCAGGATCGTGCTCAGCAGCGCCACAGACAGCGCCGCCAGACGCCAACCGCCCGCCACCCAGCCCAACGCCGCCGCGCCAGTCAGGACGAAGGGCCATGGCAGATTCGCGATGCCCGTCTCGAGCATGCCGATCAGGATCAGCGTGACCAGACCGCCGGTCAGGTGCCCACGCCACGCCATCAGCAAGGCGATCACCGCACCGGCGGCGAACAGGCCATAGCTCATGCCCGGGGTCCACTGGAACCCCCAGGTAAAGGGCAGAACCGCCTGACTCAGACCGATCCGCAGCGGCAGCAGCACATAGAACATCGAGTTGTTCTTGAGCGAATCCAGCCACGGCCCGTTATTCTGGGTAAAGGCTGTCAGGCCGGTGTCCACCGCCTGCGCGACCGGATCCAGCAGCGTCAGCTCGGACGGGTTGGGCAGCCGCGCCCAGAACAGCAGCGTAAACAGGACCGCAAAGCCAATAACCGCCCAGACAACGCGGTTGTCGTGACGATTGCGTTCAGTGGCTAGGGTGCCGCTCATTCGGTCAATCACCACTGCAAAGACAACGATCACCATGCCGGCCAGCAGAGATTCACCGAACTGCGCCTTGCGCATGGTCAGCAGGACCTCCCAACCGATGTCATTGAACCCGCCGATGACCGCTGCGATGATCACCATCGACAGGGCCGCCATCAGGCACTGGTTCACACCCACCATGATCTGCGTCGCCGCCGCCGGGATTTCCACCTGGAACAGCTGCTGGAACCGGGTGCCGCCCGACATGATGGCGGCTTCCTTGATCTCGGGCTCCACGCGCTCCAGCCCCAGCATCACGTTGCGCGCCATCGGCGGCGCTGCATAGATGGCCGAGGCGATCAGCCCCACCACCGGGCCAAACCCGAACAGCAGCAGCAACGGCGTCAGATAGGCAAAGGTCGGTACAGTCTGCATGATGTCCAACACCGCCTGAACCACTGATTTCACCCGAGGCACTTCGTTGGCCAGAATGCCAATTGCACTGCCAACGATCAGCGCGACCGGGACCGAAACAGCCACCAGCGCCAAGGTGTTCATGCTCTCGGCCCAATAGCCCGAGGCCAGCACGAAGCTGAGGCCCAGAAAGCCCAGCGCCGCCATGGGCAACCCACCCAGATACCAGCCGAGTGCCGTCACCAGCCCGATCAGGATCGGCCAGGGCGTGTGGCCCAGCACGAAATTGGCCCAGTTCATCGGATAGGCCATCAGGTCGGAAAACAGCCGGGCCGCAGGTTTGATTGCGTTCAGAAACCAGTCGAGTAAGGCGCCCACCCATTGCGTGGCCGGCACCTCCCACGTCGCGGGCCATTTGACCAGCCAGGGCGCGTGCGGCTCAAGCGCCAGGCACAGCGCTCCGACGATCAGCGTGATCAGCGCCGCCTGTGCCCCTGCCGTCAGGTGCGCCCGCGCGGGCGTGGGAACATCAACTGCAACGGTCATGCGTCATCCACCTGCAAAGCGGCGGCAAGGTCCAAAGGATTCACCGTGCCGACGATCGCGCCGGTTTCGTCATGCACCGGCACCGGCTCGTACAAGGCCATGCAGCGGGCCAACGCCGCGTCCAGCGTCATGTTGACGGTCAGGCCAGGGTCATCCGGACCGCGCTCGGCATCGCCTGGATGCATGACCGAGGCGACCTTGGCGTGCTGGCCCTTGGCAACGTCCTTGGAAAACTCGCGCACGTAATCGTCGACCGGGCGCAGAACGATGTCCGAGGGCGTGCCGATCTGCACGATCTTGCCGTCGCGCATGATCGCGATGCGGTCGGCCAGCTTCAGCGCCTCGGCAATGTCGTGGGTGATGAAGACGATGGATTTTTTCAGCGTCGCCTGAATGCGCAGGAATTCGTCTTGCAGCTGCCGCCGGATCAACGGGTCCAGCGCCGAGAACGGCTCGTCCAGGAACCAGATGTCGGGGTTCACCGCCAACGAGCGGGCGATGCCCACGCGCTGCCTCTGCCCGCCCGACAATTGCCGCGGAAAACTCTCTTCGCGGCCTTTGAGACCGACCAGCGAGATGACCTCCTGCGCGCGGGCCAAACGTTCCTTGCGCCCCACGCCCTGCACGCGCAGCGGATAGGCCACGTTTTCGGCCACCGTCATGTGCGGAAACAGGCCGAAATGCTGGAACACCATGCCCATCTTCCTGCGGCGCAGCTCGGTCAGTTTCTTCTTGGGCGCACCGCGCACGTTGTCGCCGTCAATGCGGATTTCACCGCCCGTCCCTGGCAACAGCTGCGAGATGCAGCGGATGAGGGTCGACTTGCCCGACCCCGACAGCCCCATGATGACGAACAGTTCGCCATCGCGAACGTCGAAATTGGCGTTCTGCACGGCGGGAATGAACCCGTGTTCGCGCAGCTCGGCGGCGGCCTTGTCAGCGTCGTCCCCTGACCGAGCCAGCGCGTCGGTCAGGGCTTTCTCCGCACCTTGGCCAAAGACCTGCCAGAGATTCCGGCAGGCAATGGCTGGCGTATTCGCGTCAGTCACTTAGGCGGCTCACTTGGTTGCCGCGTCCACGACCGGACGCCATTTGTCTTCATTCTGGGCCATCCAGTCGGCCACGACCTCTTCGACCTTGCCACCATCTACATCGATCGCGCCCATCATCGGCTGCTGATCCTCGACGCTCAGTTGATAGTTCGACAGGATCTCATAGGCCGCCGGCCATTTGTCGGCCATGCCGCTCCAGGCGGCCTTGAAGATGCGCGAGGGCGCAAAGTCGCAGTCATTCACGGCATTGGGGTTCGGACCCCAGGCCGGATCCGTGAAACAGGCCTCTTCACCCGGCGGCAGATCGACGAATTTCACGTCATAGGCCGACATCGCCCAATGCGGCTGCCAGAAGGTGATCAACAGCGGCGACTTGCGCTCGGTCGAGGCACGAAGCTCGGCGATCAACGCCCCTTCGGATCCGGCGGGCACGGCTTTGAACGGCACATCCAGTCCCGCCATACGATCGGCGCCAGGGGTGCCCCAGTCGGCCGGATAGTCGACCAGACGGCCCATCGGCAGCGTTTCTGCGGTGGCGAAGACCTGCGCACAGTCATTCAGCGCCTCCCAAGCCGGCAGGCCCGGGCAGAGATCAGCCACATGCGCCGGATACGCGATGCCTTCCTTGGCATCCAGGCCCAGATCACCGATCTCGACCACGGTGCCCTCGGCGATCTTCTTGGCATACTCGTCCGACACGTTCGACGACCAGATTTCGAGCGTTGCGTCGATGTCACCATCTGCCAGCGCCTGGAATTGGTTCATCATGCCTGCGGTCACATATTCGACCTTGTAGCCGGCGGCCTCGAGCATCTCGCCCGCGACATGCGTGGTCACGTGCTGGCCGGTCCATTCGTTGATGGCCAGTTTGATCGGCTCGTCCACCGCGCCCATCTCGGCCGCGTGAACTGCGCCTGCGGCAACCACCGCCAGCAGACTAACACTGAGTTTTTTCATGGATTTGCTCCCTGTCTTCCTTGTTTTGCCCACCCCGGCAGGATTGGCCCGCCGGGTGACATGCCTGATGACATGACCATGTCGCAACATGCACAAATTTGGCCGGAAAAGAAAAGTGAACACTTGGACTGACTTGAAACATTTGCCGGTCCCGCCTCCCCTCCGTTCCGGTTGGAACATCAAGATCCTGCCGCGCGCGTCCGGTTTCGGTACGGCAGGTTATTGATTGACCAGTCAATCACAAACCCGATTCCCGTCATTTGTCGAGCATTTCTTTCGCAGCGCATGAAAAAATACCGGGTTTTCCCGGACTCAGCCCGTTTGAATATCCTCCCTATTCAGGCCAGGGTTGCACAAATAGGAACAAACGGGCAACATTCTGGCCGGAGGGTCGACACATGCACCATTTCGACGAAATCTATGGTCTGGCGGCTGATCGGCACGGCGGGATCGACGCGCTCGAGCAGAAGCTGACCCGCCCCAAATCAACGGACGAACTGGCCCGGATGCCCGATGATCGCTGGTTGTCGATCTTGACCAAATGCATCTTTCAGGCCGGGTTCAACTGGAAGGTCATCGAGGCCAAGTGGGACGGATTCGAAGCCGCCTTCAATGGGTTCGACGTAGGGCGCTGCGCCTTCATGGATGACGAAAAATTCGACGCGTTGCTGCAGGATACCCGCATCGTGCGCAATGGAGCCAAGATCGCCACGGTGCGCGACAACGCCGCCTTTCTGCTGGAACTACGCGCCGAGGGCGGCGCAGGCAAGGTGCTGGGCGGCTGGCCCTCGACCGACTATGTCGGATTGCTCGAGATGCTGGCCCGGCGCGGATCTTGGCTGGGCGGTGCCTCGGCCCAGTACGCGATGCGGTTCGCCGGGCGCGACAGTTTCATCCTGTCGCGCGACGTCACGGCCCGCCTGATCGCCGAAGGGGTGATTGACAAGCCCACCACCTCGAAAAGGGCGATGACCGCCGTGCAAACGGCGTTCAACACATGGATGGATCAATCGGGCCGGTCGCTGACGGAAATCAGCCGGGTTCTGGCCATGAGCCTTTGAAAACCGCTTGCGGCCCTGCCCTGCCGGGCTAGGCTTACATCATGATCCGGCTGGCTCTGATCCTTGTCGCGCTGACGCTTCTGTCCTGCGGTCGTCCGCTGAGCGAGCGGGAAAAGGCCTTTGCCGCACAGGTGCAGGGCGACACGCTGGACCTGGATCGAGTGCGGCTGGTCCAGGGTGCCCCGGTGGCTGCGATCACTTATGAGCGCAAGGCCCGCCCTCGGCTGGCCTGCCGCGAACGCATTCTGCCCCCCATAAAGACCGAGACCGTTACCGGAAAACCCGCGGCCGTGGCCCTGTTCAACCAAGTGTATTTTACGCGGGACTGGTATCTCGAAGACTACATGGCCAGCTATCCCGATCGGATCAACCTGGTGGCCGCGATGCTGCTGGCGCATGAACTGACCCATGTCTGGCAGTGGCAGAACCGCGCGGTGACAGGCTATAACCCCTTGCGCGCCGCGGCCGAGCATGGCGGGCGCAAGGATCCATACCTGTTCGACCTGGACAACTCGGCGGACTTTCTGGACTTTGGGTTTGAACAGCAGGGGGCCATCGTCGAGGAATATGTCTGCTGCCGCGCGCTGGACCCTAACGCGCCGCGCACCCGACGCCTGCACGAGATGTTGGACAAGTATCTCGACCTTGCCGCCCTGCCCGGCGACCGGCGCGAGAGCGACGTGATCCTTCCCTGGAGCGGCGCAAAGGTTCAGGGCATCTGCCGCTGAGAATCATCCGCCCTGCAAAGTCTCCAAATAGGCCACAAGGTCGGCAATGGGCTTGCTGGTCAGGATCGGTTGGCCGGTCGGCGCCTTGATCGCGGTGTCCTGCCCTTCGAAATAGGGGCCATAGACCGGCATCGGACTGCCATGGCTGACCAGCGGATCGCGCCCGTCGATGCGTTTAACCACCCGTTCGGTGGGAAAAACGCCGTCCGAGCCGCTCAACGCCGTCAGATTGGTGGGCTGGATGACCAGCACGCCGGCCATCGGGCCATGGCCGGTTGCATCCAGCCCGTGACAGGTGGCGCAGTGATGCAGGTACAGCTCTTCGCCCGTCCCGACGTCCTGCGCCCAGACGCTCGGGGCGGCCAACAGAGCCAGCGTTGCAAATGTCAGCAGTTTCATCGCGTTCCTCCATCCAGTCCGGCAAATGCAGACTTGCTCGGACCGGTGCAAGCCGCAATGATCCAGATCAACGAAACAGGCGACAAGGACCGGGGCAATGACACAATACGCAGCCATCATGCTGGCCGCCGGGATCGGCGTGCCAATCCTTGCGGCGCTGAATGCGGCCTTTGGCAAGTTGATCGGGTCGCCGACCGTCGCGGCGGTGATCCTGTTTGCCGTGGCCTTTGCCGCCTCGGCGATGGTGATGCTGCTGGGGCCGGGCACGCAGGCTGTGGCCAAAGTCGCGCACACGCCGAAGCACCTGTTGCTGGCCGGGGTTCTTATTGCCTTCTACGTCCTGTCGATCACCCATGTCGCGCCGCATTTCGGTGTGGGCAACGCGGTGTTCTTCGTGCTGCTGGGGCAGTTGATCAGCACCGCGGCCATCGACCATTTCGGCCTTTTCGGTGCGCAGATCACCCCGTTGACCCTATTGCGCGCCGGCGGGATCGCGGTGATGGCCGTGGGTGTCGCGATCACTCAGCTGGCCTGAGCACACCCCCGTCCAGCCGCAGCATCCGGTCCATGCGCGCCGCCAGGTCAACATTGTGCGTGGCGATCAACGCCGACAGGCCGGACTCGCGCACCAGATCCATCAGCGCGGCAAAGACCTGATCCGAGGTATCCGGGTCCAGATTCCCTGTTGGCTCGTCCGCCAACAGGACACGCGGTTCATTGGCCAGGGCCCGGCAGAAGGCCACCCGCTGCTGCTCGCCACCCGACAGGGCCGCCGGGCGGTGGTCGGCACGTTTGGCGACACCGACAAGGCCCAGCAAATCCATCGCGCGGGCCTTGGCCGCCCTTTCGGATACGCCATTCGCCAATTGCGGAAGCACAACGTTTTCCAGCGCGGTGAATTCCGGCAGCAGGTGGTGGAACTGGTACACAAAACCCACATCCCGCCGCCGCATCGCGGTGCGGGTGCGGTCGCCTTTGCCGGTCGCGTCCTGCCCGCCGATTTCGACCGTCCCGGAATCCGGCGTATCCAGCAGACCGGCGATGTGCAGCAGGGTCGACTTGCCCGCCCCCGAGGGTGCCACAAGTGCCACCGCCTCGCCGGCGCGCAGTTCCAGATCGGCGCCGCGCAGCACCTGCACCTCGGCGGGCGTGCCTTTCAGATAGGTCTTGGTCAGGCCGGTCAGACGCAAGGTCACATCATTCATAGCGCAGCGCCTCGACCGGGTTCAGCCGCGCCGCGCGGCGGGCCGGGAAGTAGGTGACGAAGAAGGACAGGCCCAGCGACATCCCAACCGCCTTGAGCACGTCCGACAGGTGCAGCTCGGCCGGCAAGGCATAGATGCCGCGGATCGCTGGATCCCAAACTCCGCCGCCCATCACGTAGTTCACGAAAGAGAAGATCGGGTCGATATAGAGCGCGAACAGGCAGCCCAGAATGACGCCCATCGCGGTGCCGATGATCCCGGTGAACGCACCGCAGATGAAGAACACGCGCAGCACCGAGCCCTCGCTGAGGCCGATGGTGCGCAGGATGCCGATGTCGCGGCCCTTGTTTTTGACCAGCATGATCAGGCCTGACACGATGTTCATCGCCGCGATCAGCACGAGTATCGACAGGATGATGAACATCACGTTGTCCTCGACCTCGAGCGCGCGCAGAAAACCACCCGACGCATCCAGCCACGTCCAGATCTGCACCCGCTCGCCCGCCGCCTCGAGGATCGGGATCAGGATCGGGTTCAGGTCCTCGGGACCGTCGACCATAACCTCGATCTCGTCGGCGACGCCCTCGCGATTGAAAAAGCTCTGCGCCTCGGAAAACGGCATGTAGACGCGGGTGCGGTCGATGTCATAGCGCCCGGCCGAAAACACGTAGACGACTTCATAGGCATTCACACGGGGCGAGGTGCCAAAGGCGGTTTTGACCCCGTTGGGCGTGGTCAGCTTGACCCTATCACCAACCGTGGCGCCGATGGCGCGGGCCACGCCCGAGCCGATGGCGATTCCCTCCTCGAACCGGGACAGATCGCCATAGGCTTGGTCGCTTTGGGCGATGCCGGGCAGGTTGAGCAAGTCATCGGGGCGGATGCCGAACACCTCGGCGCCGCTGCTGCGATCTCGGTTTGTGATCAGGACCTGCCCCTTGACCAACGGCGCGGCGCGTTGAACGCCCGGCACCTGCGCGATGCGCTCGGCCATGGCGTCGTATTCAACGATGGTGCGATCCACCTGCCCGTGCGCGTCCAGTTCTCCGGCCGAGTAAACTGTAACGTGAGCGTTGGCCCCAAGAATGGTGCCCACGAATTCGGACCGGAACCCGGACCGGACCGCCAGCGTTGCGATCAGCGCGAAAACGGCCAGAGTGATCCCGATCAACGAGATCCATGTCATCACACTTACACCGCCCTCGGCACGCCGGGCGCGCAGATAGCGCCAAGCGATCTTCCATTCGAAGGCGGCAAAGGGAGGGGGTGTTCTGGCCATTCCTGCTCCGACAAATCTGTGGTGGGGACATTTTCGGGATTTGGCTGGATGGTCAAGCCGGTTCCGGATGCGCGCGCCCGTTCAACCGGCCAGCGACGAAGTTGCATCCAGCACAGACTGGGTCGTCTCACGATCACTAATCCCTCGTCGCGCCAAGGCCTCGAACAAGCGATCTCGGGTTTCAGGTGTCAGCATGGAAACCGCCCGGTTGTGCAGGCCGAGGCTCAACAGTTCCGGTTCGTCGATCCTGGCAATCAGGCCTTCCAGCTTCTGTTGCGAATAGGTCGGCCACAGCCCCAGCGCGGTGCTGGGTGCGTCCTCGAACCACGGGCGCAAAGTCAGATCCGACCGGAGGCAAAACGTATTCAGCAGCATGAATTCCGAGGGTCTTCGGCGCGACCCGAAGAGCGACTGCACCGAACCGTAGCGTTCGTTGATCTCGTCCAACACCTCCAACACCAACGACCTGCGCACTGGGAACGGCGTCGAAAACGTCGTGGTCTTCAACGCCTCAATGTCCGGGACGGTGACCTGCAAAGCGTCCAGGCTCTGCCGCAGCCAGTTGCGGTGAAAGTCGCTGTTGACCGATATGAACGGGATCCGGGCGGCTCCGCCATCCGCAAAGAATTCTGCCTCATTGAAAGACCGCAGAAACAGGTTTTTGGTGTCCAGGATAACCATCTGCTCCGCCTCGGCGATCCGTGCGGCGCCCAGCTTGAGCACCTGTTGCGTGCGATATCCGTTGTTGCCGCGCCAGCCCCCCTTTCGCACGAAAGGGATACGGTGCCGTCCTTCAATCAGAAGCCGGTCGCCCAGTGAACGCCTGACGCATTGACCTGCCCCAAGCAGAATGTCATCGCCCCCGACGACCCGAACCTTGGATTGCAAAGGGCCATAGGCCGTTAATATGGGCTCGATACGCGCCCGCAATGCGGTTTCGTCCACGTCGTTCAGAACCACATGGATGGAAGCAACTTTGGCCGGATCAGCAAATCGCGCAAAGGAACGCGCCTGCAACTCGAGCAGCGGGTAATCCTTGGAATACACTATCGTGGCAAAACTCAGCACGGTCGGGTTGCCTTTCACAATCACTCGGCGCCGCTGTATCAGCTTCTCGACCTGCCGCCAAATCTGCTTTACCGCGTTGGCGCAGAATCAGCCGTCGGGCTCAAATTCCAGCAACAGATGATATGTGAAAGACGATTATACCGCTGGTTGTGAAGCCCATCTCAGACAGGCCTTTATTGTTTCAGGTATGAAATCAATGTGAGGTTCAGGCAGTAAACTGAACTTGAAATGCAACATTTTCACAGCAACTTTGTTTCGCATTTTGCTTCTTTTGAGAAATTTTGGCACCCTGATTGTGGGGGAATACATTTTAAAGAGCGGGGGTCGCTCATGAATATTGAAGAGGAAATTGAACAGGTTGGTGCGCCAGACACGACGATCATATCTCAGGACATGGATTGCGAAACCGCAGCGTTATTGCGGGCCGTCATTCGACCGCTGTTTGCCGGCGCGGCCAGTTGGGCCGGTCTTGCCGACACGCTGCGCGAAAAAGGCTATCGCCTGGCATTCCAAAGCGGGCGCATGTGCCTGATGGACCGAGCGACCGGAAAACGGCTTTGCGGGTTGCGGTTTCTGGACATCGAATTGAAGGATCTGGTCCGTCGTATGGGTCGCCCCGTCGTAGTCGCCCGAGGTGACAGGGCGGATGGTGAACTGCTTCGCGCGCGTCCGGCGACGGGCGGGTCCTAGTACCGCCGCCAGAACTGGACGGACCGGCGCAGAGATTTGGCAAGGCTGTGTTTTGCGGCCCGCCGGATCGGCAGCGGCGTTTCCTGGCGCCTCAGCACCTCGATGAGCAGGTTTGCCGGCATATGCCCGCGGCGATAGAACTCTGCAAAATCATCCAGATCCAAGCCTTGTGCCGCGCGATAATCGGCAAAGAACCGTTGCCAGACGCGGGCATAATCCCGTCCCGTCGCTTGCTGGTCGCTGGTCTCGCCGCGGTCCCAGAACAATGAAATCGGCTCATCCATCCTTTCGCCGCGATAGCCCCCGGCAACCAACCGCAGCATCAGGTCATAATCACCAGCGATGCGGAACTGAGTGTCGTGTCCCCCCAATTCCTGAAAAACATCTCGCCGCAGAAAAACAGAGTTATGGCAAAACGGCATACGCTGAAGGATGGCCTTGACCGACATCCGTTTTTCCATCTTTTCACCGCCGTCCGCGGACCGGTGAAGGGTTGATCCGAATAGATAGTCAGGACGGGTCGCGGTCAGTCGCTCGGCCGCCCGGTTCAGAAGATCATCCGCGGCCAACGAGTCGTCGGAATTGAGGAACAGGACATATTCGCCGCGTGCCGCTTCGACGCCGCGATTCATCGCGTCGTACAGGCCATGGTCCGGTTCACTGATCAGGCGCGTGCGCGGAGCGTTGGCGATCAAGTCCTGAATAAATTCGACCGTCCCGTCCGACGATGCTCCGTCCTGAATGATGTGCTCGGAACGGTCGCAATTCTGCCGCGCCATGCATTCGATGACGCGACGAAACGTGTCCTGACGCCCTTGGGACAGCAGGTTCCAAGTTGCCGTGATCACCGAGATCAGCGGCGCGTCACCGGTATCAGGCGGTGCGCTCATAGATCTCGGCAATGCGGGTTACGGCGGCCTCGGGGCTCAGCTCTTCGCTTTCGCCGGTGCGGCGGTTGGTCAGCTCGACCACTCCGTTTTTCAACCCGCGCGGGCCAACGGTGATGCGCCAGGGCAGGCCGATCAGGTCCATTGTGGCGAACTTGCCCCCTGCCCGCTCGTTGCGGTCGTCATAGAGCGGCTCGAGTCCCAGCACGGTCAGCGCCTTGTAGATCTTGTCGCAGGCCGCGTCGGCCTCGTCATCGCCCTGCTTCAGGTTGACGATGCCGCAGTGGAACGGAGTCACGCCCTCGGGCCAGATGATGCCCTTGTCGTCGTGGCTGGCCTCGATGATCGCACCGATCAGGCGGCTGACGCCGATGCCGTGGCTGCCCATATGCACCGGAACCTGCTTGCCGTCGGGACCTTGCACGGTGGCGCCCATAGGCTCGGAGTACTTGGTGCCGAAATAGAAGATCTGCCCCACTTCGATGCCACGCGCGCTGCGGCGGCGTTCCTCGGGCACCTGCTGGAACAGGGCCTCGTCATGGGTCTCGTCCGTGCGGGCATAGAGCGAGGTGAACTCCTCCATGATCGCCTGACACTGAGCCTTGTCGTCATAGTCGATGTCGCGCTCGCCAAGACGGATGTCGGTGACCGCGCTGTCATAGAACACCTCGGATTCGCCGGTATCGGCCAGCACCAGGAATTCATGCGTGTCGTCACCGCCAATCGGGCCGCTGTCTGCACGCATCGGGATCGCCTGCAGGCCCATGCGTTCGTAGGTGCGCAGATAGCTGACCAGGTGGCGGTTGTAGGCGTGCAGCGCGTCCTCTTTCGTCAGGTCGAAATTGTAGCCGTCCTTCATGTAGAACTCGCGGCCGCGCATCACACCGAAACGGGGGCGGATCTCGTCGCGGAACTTCCACTGGATCTGGTAGAGCGTCAGCGGCAGGTCCTTGTAGCTGCTGACATGGCCGCGGAAGATGTCGGTGACCAGTTCCTCGGCCGTGGGCGTATAGAGCATGTCGCGGCCGTGCCGGTCCTTCATGCGCAGCATTTCCTGGCCGTAGTCATCATAACGCCCGGATTCGCGCCACAGGTCGGCCGATTGCAGGATCGGCATCTGGATCGGGATGTGCCCGGCGCGGATCTGCTCCTCGTGCACGATGTTTTCCAGCTTGCGCAGCACCTTGAAGCCAAGCGGTAGCCACGAATAGATCCCGGCGGCGGCCTGCTTGATCATCCCGGCGCGCAGCATCAGCCGGTGGCTGACGATCTGGGCTTCGGCGGGGTTCTCTTTGAGAACGGGCAGAAAATAACGGCTGAGGCGCATGTTTTTACCTTGCAGGTGAGAATTCCACGGACACGTGATTATGCGAAAGCCCCGCCGGGGGCAATCGGACAATGACCCAATCGCCGGTTCGTGGCCAGGCGGCTGTGCCTTTGATCAAACCACGTCGAAACCGGTGCACCGCTTGGCCGCCACGCCAAAATCCCGTCTCATGAAGCGCTTGCATCACAGGGTTGCATCGTCCAAGAACAACCACAGGCCTGCAGACAGGAGACCATGATGGCGTTGCCGGTTCGGGACCAGCTGAAATATTGGGGCGTGGCCGCGGCCGTTTTCGTGTTGGTGCTTTGGCTGCTGGGAGATGTCCTGCTGCCTTTCGTCATCGGCGGCGCGATCGCCTACTTCCTCGACCCCCTGGCCGATCGGCTAGAGCGCCTGGGTCTGTCGCGTGCGGCGGCGACCGCAACAATCACGATTATCGGCGTGCTGACCTTTCTTCTGATAATCCTGATGGTGGTTCCGGCGCTGATCACGCAACTGGCCGATCTGGTCGAAACCCTGCCCACCCTGTTCCAACAACTACGCACCTTTGTCGAACAGCGGTTTCCCGCGCTTCTGGACAGTGAGTCAAACACGCATCAATTCCTGATGTCGCTGAGCGAAACCCTCAAGGCAAAGTCCGGCGACATCCTCGAAACGGTCGTCGCCTCGGTGGGATCGGCCGTGAACGTGGTACTGTTGTTGGTGATCGTGCCCGTGGTGGCGGTGTATTTGCTGCTGGACTGGGATCACATGATTGCCCGCATCAACCAGCTTCTGCCCCGTGACCATGCGCCGACCATCCGCCGTCTGGCCTCGGAAATCGACGCGGTGCTGGCGTCTTTCGTGCGCGGAATGGGGTCGGTCTGCCTGATCCTGGGCACCTACTATGCGGTAGCGCTGATGATCGTAGGCCTGCAGTTCGGCCTGATCGTGGGTTTCATCGCGGGGCTGGTCACCTTCATTCCCTATCTGGGCGCCCTGATCGGCGGAACGCTGGCCATCGGCCTGGCGCTATTCCAGTTCTGGGGCGACTGGGCATCGATCGGCCTGGTGGCCGGGATCTTCGCCATCGGCCAGGTGGTCGAGGGCAATTTACTGACCCCCAAGCTGGTGGGCAGCTCGGTCGGGTTGCACCCGGTGTGGCTGCTGCTGGCCCTGTCGGTCTTCGGATCGCTGTTCGGATTCGTGGGCATGTTGATCGCGGTTCCGGTCGCGGCGTCGCTGGGCGTGCTTGCACGTTTCGCCACTTCGCAATATCTGGCAGGCCGCCTCTACCGGGGGCATGACGAGCTGGACCGGGAAAGCGAGTAAATGGCCAGACAACTGAGTTTCGATCTTCCAGCCAAGACCGCGCTGGGACGCGAGGATTTTTTTGTATCACCGGCCAATGCGCTGGCGGTGGCTATGATCTCGGCCAATTCATGGCCAGGCAACAAGCTGGTCCTGTCCGGCCCAGCCGGGTCCGGCAAAACCCATTTGGCCCATGTCTGGGCGGCCGAAACCGGGGGGCGGATCGTGTCGGCGGCAGACCTGCGCCATGATTTGGTGCCCGCCCTGGCGCGGTCGCCGGTCGCGGTCGAGGACGTGCCGATGATCGCGGGCGACATCGAACGGCAGAAAACCTTGTTTCACCTGCACAACCTTGTTCTGGCGGAAGGGCATGCGCTGCTGATGACCGGACGGTTGGCGCCGAGGTTCTGGGAACTGCCCCTGGCCGATCTGCAAAGCCGGGTCGAGGGCGCGCATCACGTGGCCCTGGATCCGCCCGACGATGCGCTGCTGGGCGCGGTTCTGGCCAAGCTGTTCGTGGACCGGCAACTGAACCCCGGCCCCGAGGTGATCGCCTATCTGGTCAAGCACATGGACCGCCGGTTCGAGACCGCCGCCGAGGTCGTGGCCCAACTGGATCACGTCGCGTTGATGGAAAAGCGCGAAATCACCCGGGCACTGGCCGTCCGCGTGCTGAACAAGGACGTCGACGAAACCATCACCGGCGATTGACCGTTTGGGTCTGATTTCGCATCCTGCGCAGGAAGGGACCCCGGGGAAGAACATGGAACAGATTGCAGCCAGGATTCCGGATTGGGGATCATTCGGAAGACCATTGTTCGACGACCCGGGGATTCGCGACCTGTCGCGGGTCGGAGTGGTCGATGTCGGGTCGAACTCGGTGCGGATGGTGATCTTTGACGGCGCGGCGCGCTCGCCGGCCTACTTTTACAACGAAAAGGTGATGTGCGAACTGGGCGCCGGGCTGGCGGAAACCGGGCGATTGAACCCGCGCGGGCGTGAACGTGCGTTGGCCGCCCTGCGCCGGTTCGAACACCTTTCGCGCGATCTGGACCTACCCGGCCTTCATGTGGTGGCCACCGCCGCCGTGCGCGAGGCCGAGGACGGCCCCGATTTCTGCGACCAGGTCTGGGCCGAGACTGGCCTGCACGTGTCGGTCATCGACGGCGAGGAAGAGGCCCGGCTGTCCGCTCAGGGCGTGCTGCTGGGCTGGCCCGGCGCCTACGGGCTGATCTGCGACATCGGTGGCGCCTCTATGGAACTGGCCGAGATCGGCGGCAACTCTGTCGGGCGCTGCGTGACCTCGCCCTTGGGGCCGCTGAAGCTGCGCGATATCAAGGGCGGGCGACGGGCGCGCAAGGCACATATCAAGGAAACCATGGAGGCCCTGCGTGACAAGCTGGGGCCGCAGCGCGACCGGCTGTTCCTTGTGGGGGGCAGTTGGCGGGCCTTCGCTCGGCTGGACATGCTGCGCCGTGGCTATCCGCTGAACGTGCTGCATGAATACCGCATGACCACCAAGCAGGTTCGCGAGACGATCAAGTTCATCGAAAAAAACGACGCCGAAAAGCTGCGGTCGCGGGCCGGGGTGTCGGCCTCGCGCATGGCGCTGGTTCCCTATGCGATGGATGTGCTGTCGCGCCTAATCCGCACCTTCAAACCCAAGGACATCGCCATCTCGAGCTATGGCATACGCGAAGGGCTTCTGTATGAACAGATGCCCCAGATCCTGCGCGACCGGGACCCGCTGATCGAGGCCTGCCGGTTTTCCGAGCAGAAGGACGCCCGACTGCCGGGGTTCGGCCGCCACCTGTTCGATTTCGTGATGCCGCTGTTCCGGTCGGCGCCACAATCCCGAATCCGATTGATCAAGGCCGCCTGTCTACTGCATGACGTCAGCTGGCGCGCCCACCCTGATTACCGGGCCGAGGTCTGCTTTGACAACGTGACCCGTGCCAATCTTGGCGGGCTGAAACATTCCGAACGGGTCTTCATCGGTCTGGCGCTGCAACACAGATACCGCAACAAACGCCACGGCAACCGGTTCGCGCCGCTCTATGAGCTGCTCGACGAGAAAGACCAGCAACAGGCCGAGATTCTGGGCAAAGCCATGCGGTTCGGGGCAATGCTGTGGATGCAGAATGACGCCGCCATCGGCAAGCTACGGTTCTACCCAAAAAAACGCGAGCTTGAACTGTATCTGCCCGGTTCGCTCAGCCCGCTGTTCAACGAGGTCGCCGAGGCACGGTTCAACTCGCTGGCCGATGCGTTGAAATCCGAACCGCGCGTCATCATCCAGAAATGACCCGGGCGGTCAGATATCCGTGACGTCTTCGCCCTCGGGTCGGTCTTCTTCAGCCTCGGGTGCGGGGCTTTCCGGCAAAGGCGGCTCGGGCTTCTTGCGGATGATTATGTCGCCATTGGGAAGCATCTCGGGCGCCTCATAGGCGCTCCAATCCTGAACCTGCGCCGCCAGTTCGGCCAGCGCCGGGCCCATCTCCTGCAGGAAGGACTGCATCGCCGGGCCGAACTGGTCAGCCAGATCGCGCAGATCCTCCAGCGCCGGCTCCAGTTCCCGGCGCAACCCCTCAAAGAACAATTCGGCCCCCTGCTCCATCAGGGATTTGCCTTGCGGCTCCTGCGCGGCGGCAGGCAGGGCAGCCAAAGCGAGCGAAACGGTCAGAACAAGATGCTTCATGCGTCCAAGATAAGGGGCGGACGATCAGGTTGAAAGGGCTAGAGGTCGATATCCATAGTGACCGGAAAATGATCGGACGCGGTGACCAATGCTTCGCGCAATTCGGGAACGCTCCAGCAATGCTCGTCCCGCAACGGATGCCAGATGCGCCAGACCGGGCGACGTGCCTTCAGATCGGGGCTGACCATGATGTAGTCCAGCAGCGCCTCGAGATATTGGCCCTCTTCAGGCCGCGGAAAGCGGGCGGTCGACGGGATCCACCCCGGTCGGGGCCGGCAGGCTTGGGCCGCGTGGGGGTCAAACAGGCCGGCTTGCAACAGAATCTCGACCGAGGATCGCCCGAATAGGTTTTCGAACTCGTCCAGCCCCGGCCCATCATTCAGATCGCCCAGCAGAACCACCGGTTCGTGCGCAGCCAGATGCGCCTTGACCCGATGCGACAGCCACACCGCCTGGGCCAACTGCTTGCGTCGATTGGCAATCGAAATCCGCATCGCCTGCTCGGGCGTGTCCGCCCCATGCGGCGCCTTGGATTTCAGATGCGCGCCGATCATCCGAAACTCGAGCCCGTCCGCCGTTTTGACGGCCAGTTCCACCGGTGGTTTCGAAAACCGGACGATGTCTTCAGTCGCGTCGATGTCCAGGTCGATGCGAAATTCACCGTCAAACCGGGGCGCGTCGCCGGCGAACCCGTCCGTCTCGCGGTCTCCGATCGGGTCGTGACGGGCGCTGAGCCTGTCTGGGTCGTACATCAGGGCAAGCTCCTGATGGGTGTCATTCGGGAAACCCATCACCGCCTGCGAGGTGCGCAGGCCAAACACCTCGGCAAATTCCTGCAGGGCGCGCACGGTGTTTTGGCTGCTGCCGGTATTGGGCGCTTCTACGATCAGGATGGCGTCCGCGTCGATCGCGGTCAGAACCGTCGCGATGGCCTCGACCTGCTGTGCCTTGGTGACGTTGCGCCGCCCCGACCAGCTATCATCGACGACCAGCTTGTCGTGGCGATCGAACAGGTTGGCGAACCATTCGATATTATAGGTCGCCAGCCGCATCGCTCAGGCCCGCGCGCCGTTGATTTCGTCCCAGGCGCGGTTGATGTCGATCATCTTCTTCTCGGCCAGACGGATCGCTTCTTCCGGCACACCGCGCGCCATCATGGCGTCGGGATGGGTGTCCCTCACCAGCTTGCGCCAGACCTTGCGGATTTCCGGCAACGGCATATCCGGGGTGACGCCCAGAACCGTATAGGGATCCTTGGGCGCATCGGGCACGAACCTGGCCCGCAGCGCCTTGAACTGCGCCTCGGACTGGCCGAAGATCTGGGCCACATCCTCAAGAAACCGGTTTTCGTTGGGGTGATAAAACCCGTCGGCCATGGCTATGTGGAACAACCCTTCCATCAGGTCGCACAAGGTCGTGCTGTCCTCGGAGAACATCCGAGCTATCTTGCTGGCATATTCCTGGTAGCCGGCCACGTCCTGACGGGCCAGGTTGAAGACGCGGGCGGCGCCGGCTTCCTCCTCGGGCGGAATGCGGAATACCTCGCGGAAGGCCGTCACCTCGTCGCGCGTCACCTGACCGTCGGCCTTGGCCATCTTCGCCCCCAGCGCGATCACGGCGATGGCGAAGGCCACGGACTTTTCGGGAGGAGTGCGCAGCTTTTCGAAAACCGTTGCCAGGCTTTCGCCCTTGGCCAGCGCGCTCAGCGCTTCGGATATGCGGGACCAGATCGACATGGGCGCACCCTAACGCGCCCAAACCGGACTGTCAGGTGCGACCAATCATTTCGGACGAAGAATTTTCTGCATCAGCACAAGATCCAGCCATCGGCCCCATTTGAACCCCACCTCGGGCATGCGTCCGACCTGCGTGAACCCCAAAGCCGAATGAAAGGAAACCGCCGCGGGATTCTCGGCCGAGATCCCCGCAACCAGAACATGAACCCCATCCGCCCGCGCGACCCGTTCCAGAGCCTCCATCAATCTTCGACCGCCCCCCTGCCCCTGCGCCTGCGGGTCCAACATGATCGTGTGTTCACGCGTGGCGTCATAGCCGGGACCGGTGCGAAACCGGCCATAGGTGGCAAACCCGACCACCTGGTTCCGCCATTCGGCAACCTGGAACGCCGGCCCTCGCGCGGCGATGTCCTCGGCAATACTGGCCGGGCTGCGCTCATCGGTCGTAAAGGTCGCCAGGGTGTCCCGAACCACCTGATTGGTGATTGCCGCGATCGCCACCGCATCCCGGGTCCGAGCCGGTCGGACGATCATTCCAGCACACGCACACCGTGGGGTGTATCGAACTCGGCCCGCAACGCGACCGGCCCGGTGTCGAACACAACCCGATCAAGCTGACCTAGCAATCGCGCCATCGTCAGCGCGTCCGGATGAAAAACGACCAATCGTCGAAGATGGCATCCACTGGCTTGCAGCATCCCCGCCGGGTGCAGATCGCCCTGCCAATGGATCAGCGCCGGGAACAGATTGTCAAATGGCAACCGGCCCGACTCTGGAACGGCCATCTTCCACCGCAAGGCGCCCCGTGCAAGGTCATGGACCTGCCCCACATCAACCGGAAACGCATCCAGATCGGCCTGCAAATCGGAAACCCGACAGATCCAGTTGCTAAGCTTGGGCGGCCCTGCGAACCGATCCAGATCAAACCAACGCGGCCGCCCGGGATCGGGGGCCTGCGGGTCAATCGCAATCGCCTCAAGATAAAGGCCTTCGTCCAACCCAAGCAGATAGTTGTGCGTGCCGAACGCCGCGTGCTTGCCGCCCGGCGCCATCTGCACGCCCAGCGCTTGCTCCACATGGGCCACGGCCTCCTCCAGCGTCGCAGCGGCCACCGCAAGATGATCCAGTTCCATGACCGAGCCTCCACCTCCCAGCCCCTACCTCATGCCACCTGATATCACGAAACACCAGGCCCACACACTTCATCTGGCCCTAAATATCCTCGGGGGTGAATGTACGAAGCCGCAGGCATCGTGCAGAGGGGGCAGACAGCCCCCCTTGCACCTGGGATCAGCCGCGGGCCTCGCGGATCAGGCGCAAGATGTCCTGCGCCGCCTCGGGAATGTTGGTCCCCGGACCGAAGATCGCCTTGACCCCATGATCATACAGAAACTGATAATCCTGCTGGGGGATGACACCACCGCAGATAACGATGATATCCTCGGCGCCAGCCTTCTTCAGTTCTTCCACCAATTGCGGCGCCAGTGTCTTGTGACCTGCCGCCTGGCTCGAGATGCCAACCACATGCACGTCGTTGTCGATCGCGTCCTGCGCGGCCTCGGCCGGGGTCTGGAACAGCGGACCGACGTCCACGTCGAAACCGATATCGGCGAACGCGGTGGCGATCACCTTGGCCCCGCGGTCGTGACCGTCCTGGCCCATCTTGACCACCAGAAGACGCGGGCGGCGGCCCTCTTCCTCGGCAAATTCCTCGATCGATTTCTGGATGGCGGCAAAGCCCTCGTCACCTTCGTAAGCTGCGCCATAGACACCAGCCAGCGTTTTCACTTCGGCCCGATGACGGCCGAATTCCTTTTCCATTGCCATGCTGATCTCTCCTACGGTTGCGCGGGCACGCGCGGCCTCGACGGCAGCGTCCAGCAGGTTGCCCTCCTCTTTCGCGCGCCGGGTCAGTTCGTCCAACGCGGCCTGACAGGCGGCCTCGTCCCGGGTCGCGCGGATGCGTTCCAGCCGGGCGATCTGCGCCTCACGGACGGCCTGGTTGTCGACCTCGAGGATCTCGATCGGGTCTTCCTTTTCCTTGCGATACTTATTGACGCCGACGATCACCTCTTCGCCGCGGTCGATCATCGCCTGGCGGCGCGCGGCGCTTTCCTCGATCCGCAGCTTGGGCATGCCGCTGGCCACGGCCTTGGTCATGCCGCCCATCTCCTCGACCTCTTCCATCAGGGCCCAGGCCTTTTCTATCAACTCGTTGGTCAGGCTTTCGACGTAGTAGGAGCCCGCCAGCGGATCGACCACGTTGGTGATGCCCGTCTCTTCCTGCAGGATCAGCTGGGTGTTGCGGGCGATCCGGGCCGAGAAATCGGTGGGCAGCGCAATCGCCTCGTCCAGCGCGTTGGTGTGCAGCGACTGGGTGCCGCCCAGAACCGCGCTCAGCGCCTCATAGGCCGTGCGGATCACGTTGTTGTAGGGGTCCTGCTCCTGCAGCGACACGCCCGAGGTCTGGCAGTGGGTGCGCAGCATCTTCGAGCGTTCGTTCTTGGCCCCGAACTCGGTCATGACTCGGTGCCACAGGGTGCGCGCAGCGCGCAGCTTGGCGATTTCCATGAAGAAATCCATGCCGATGGCAAAGAAGAACGACAGGCGGCCTGCGAACTTGTCCACGTCCATGCCCGCGTCGATGGCCGCGCGGACATATTCGCGCCCGTCGGCCAGGGTATAGGCCAGCTCCTGCACCAGGTTCGCCCCGGCCTCTTGCATGTGGTAACCCGAGATCGAGATCGAGTTGAACTTAGGCATCTCGTTCGAGGTGTAGTCGATAATGTCCGAGATGATCCGCATCGAGGGCTCGGGCGGATAGATATAGGTGTTGCGGACCATGAACTCCTTCAGAATGTCGTTCTGAATGGTGCCCGCCAGGACCGATTTGTCATGGCCCTGCTCTTCTCCGGTGACGATGAAATTGGCCAGGATCGGGATCACCGCGCCGTTCATCGTCATCGAGACCGAGACCTGATCCAGCGGGATACCATCGAACAGGATCTTCATGTCCTCGACGCTGTCGATGGCGACACCGGCCTTGCCCACGTCACCCACCACGCGCGGGTGGTCGCTGTCATAGCCGCGGTGCGTGGCCAAGTCGAAGGCCACCGACACGCCCTGCTGACCGGCCGCGAGGTTGCGGCGGTAGAAGGCATTCGATTCTTCGGCCGTCGAGAAGCCGGCATACTGGCGGATGGTCCACGGGCGGCCTGCATACATCGTGGCCCGCACCCCTCGGGTGAAAGGCGCGAACCCCGGCAAAGAATGCATGTGCGGCAGGTCGGCGGTGTCGTCCTGCGTGTACAGCGGCTTGACAGCGATCCCTTCCAGCGTTGTCTTGGTCAGGTCCTCGACGGGGCGCCCCCGCAGTTCCTTTTCGGCCAGCGCGCGCCAGTCCTTCATATCGGTCATGTCGATATCCTCTGTTCCAATCCTGTTTGCGCGGGCGCGGTCCCGCGATCATGTGTTCCCGTGTGGGTTATCAATTCGGCAAGGCCGTCGGCGCCCGAGGCCAGCCAGGCGAGATCGTCGGCATAGTCGATGCACAGCTTCATGGCCTGCTGGGCGTTCAGCCCATGCCCGGCCGGCCGGGATGTGCCGTTGAGCGCAAAGCGCCGGCCCGTGTCCGGCACGGACAGACCGGTCAGAACCTCAAGCTGTGCGTGCTGTTGCCCGCAGAACTCCTCGAAGGGCAAAACCAGAAAAGGAATGCCCGGGAACGCACGGCTCAAATCCGCGATGACATTGCGCCAACTCCGTTTGCCGTTTGCGATGCGTTGCCAGCGCTCGGGTTCTATCGATGTGTTCTTGCGGGTCAGCAAATAATCCGCAGCCGACGCCCAGTACATGTCCAGCGACCTGATGTTCAGCGCAATCTTCGAAACCCGTCCGCCAAAGGCCTGGGCCAGAAGCTGCCCCCGCTCCAGTACATTTGGATACAGCGAGGCGTAGGCGAAGTTCCGAACCATGGAACCGACAAAGTTCTCCTGGCTGATCAGAACCTGCCGAGCGCCCTGGCGTCTGCATGCATCCAACTCCTGGTGCAAACCCGCGCAGATGTCGGGCGTCAGTTTGTCGAGACTGTTGAGACCATTGGACTGCGTGCGTTCAGGCCCCCAGTACACTAGCCCCTGGTTCTCCAGTCCCTGGGCATGTGCGGCCATGAAACCTTGAAAACTCGTCGTGGCGCACCGATGCGCACCGCAGTGCAGAATCACTTCCATGCCAACACCCCGCCACCAGGAAACTCCATCCGGTTGGATTGGTGCCTGCCGCGATCACGCAATCGTTGCGCTGCTGCGCATGCTTTTTTGATGCCCAAAGTCATTTCGTCGGTCGCATTCGCCGGGACAAAGGCTATATTCAGGATGACGGGAGACGCAATGACACGCTTGATTACCTTGGTTTTTTCAGCACTTTTGCCCCTCGCCGCCTGGGCGGCGGACGGCGCGGCCGCGGAAGAAGACGCCTTCATCCGCCCCGCCGGCGACAGTGAGCTGAGCGAGTTTCTCTGGACCCACCGGCCCATCGTGGTGTTTGCAGACACCCCGGCCGATCCGCGGTTCCAACAGCAGATCGAGATGTTGAAGGACGGCGAAGACATGATGCGCGAACGTGACGTCGTCGTTCTGACCGACACCGACCCTTCAGCGCGATCCCCAATCCGGACGCAACTGCGCCCGCGCGGGTTCGCGATGGTCTTCGTCGACAAGGACGGGGTGGTGAAACTGCGCAAACCCACGCCGTGGAGCGTGCGCGAGATCAGCCGGTCCATCGACAAGACCCCCCTGCGCGAGCGCGAAGTCCGCGAGCGGCGCGAGGGGCGCTGACGACTCAGACCCGCCCGGCAGAGGGGGTCTGCCACGCCCGCACCATCCGCACTGACGGTGCAGATGGCGACAAAACGGGCAAAACCCACATTTCCCGGGCAAGCGCACATGGACGTTATTCGAACTCCATGATCACGTCATCGACGGCCAGGCTGTCGCCCGGACCGGCATTGATCTTGGACACCACCCCCTTGCGCTCGGCGCGCAGGATGTTCTCCATCTTCATCGCCTCGACCGTGCACAGCGCCTGACCTTCCTGCACCTCTTGCCCGACCTCGACATCGATCTTCACGATCAGGCCCGGCATCGGGCACAGCAGCATTTTCGAGGTGTCCGGCGGCAGTTTCTCGGGCATCAGCTTGGCCAGTTCAGCAGCGCGCGGCCGGCGCACATGCACCTTCATGTCGGCTCCACGGTTGCGGATGCGGAACCCGCCCGAGATCTTGCCGACCTTCAGCACAAGTGGGCTGCCGTCCACGTCCAGAACCGCCAGCTGGTCACCGGGTGTCCAGTCCGAGCTGACGCGCAGGGCGGCGCCGTCCTCGAACTTGACCGTAGCACCGTCGCGGTCTGCATTCACCTGCACGGCATATTCCTGCCCCTGCAGCGTGACCACCCAGCGCTTGCCGACCTTGCGTTCGTGGTTGTCCATCCGACCCGAAACGCGAGTGCGGCGGATCTCGGCCACCCGGTGCATCGCCGCGCACGAGGCCGCGATTCGGCGCAGGTCGCCTTCGGGCAGTTCGACACCGTTGAACCCATCGGGGTATTCCTCGGCGATGAAAGCGGTGGTCATGTCACCACTGACGAATTTGGGGTGATCCATCACCGCCGACAGGAACGGCAGGTTGTGGCCGATGCCTTCAACCTCGAAACTGTCCAGTGCCACGCGCATCGCCTCGATCGCCTGCTCGCGGGTCGGCGCCCAGGTGCACAGCTTGGCGATCATCGGGTCATAATACATGCTGATCTCGCCGCCCTCAAAGACGCCGGTATCGTTGCGCACGGCTGTCTCGCCACTGGGCGCATCGCCCTGCCATTTTCCATTTTCCAGCAGCGGGCCCGCGGCCACCTCCTGCGGCGGACGATAGCGGGTCAGCCGCCCGATCGAGGGCAGGAAGTTGCGATAGGGATCCTCGGCATACAGCCGGTTCTCGATCGCCCAGCCGGTCAGCTTGACGTCGTCCTGGGTGATCGACAGCGGCTCGCCCGCGGCGACGCGGATCATCTGTTCGACCAGATCGACACCGGTGATCAGCTCGGTCACCGGGTGCTCGACCTGCAGGCGGGTGTTCATTTCCAGGAAGTAGAAATTCTTGTCGCCATCCACGATGAACTCTACCGTGCCCGCGCTGGCATAGCCCACGGCCTTGGCCAGCGCCACGGCCTGTTCGCCCATCGCACGGCGGGTCGCCTCGTCCAGGAAGGGCGACGGGGCCTCTTCCACCACTTTTTGGTTGCGACGCTGGATCGAGCATTCACGCTCGCCCAGATAAATGCCGTTGCCGTGCGTGTCGCAGAGAACTTGAATTTCGATGTGGCGCGGTTGCGTCACGAATTTCTCGATGAAGATCCGGTCATCGCCAAACGAGCTTGCGGCCTCGTTCTTGGACGACTGGAAGCCTTCGCGCGCCTCGTCGTCGTTCCAGGCGATGCGCATGCCCTTGCCGCCGCCGCCGGCGCTGGCCTTGATCATCACCGGATAGCCGATCTGCTGGCTGATCTTCACCGCCTCGTCCGCATCCTCGATCAGGCCCATGTATCCGGGAACGGTGCTGACATCGGCCTCCTGCGCGATCTTCTTCGAGGTGATCTTGTCACCCATCGCCTCGATCGCCCCTTTCGGAGGGCCCACGAACACGACGCCTTCGGCCTCGAGCGCCTCGGCGAATTTCGCGTTTTCGGACAGGAAGCCATAGCCGGGGTGAACCGCCTGCGCGCCGGTCTGGCGGATTGCGTCCATCACCTTGTCGATCACGATATAGGACTGGTTCGCCGGCGGGGGGCCGATGTGAACCGCCTCGTCGGCCATTTCCACATGCAACGCGTGCTTGTCGGCATCCGAGTAGATGGCGACAGTGCCGATTCCCATTTTCCGAGCGGTCTTGATGACCCGGCAGGCAATCTCGCCTCGGTTGGCGATCAGGATCTTGTTGAACATGGAACGTCCTCTGTCTTTGTGTTCTGGACAAACGAAAACGCCGTTGCCGGGCTGATGCCCCGCAACGGCGTGCCGTCAAATGGTGGACGGGACGGCGCGCGCCCCGCAATGAAGGTTTCAGTAACAGTTGTTCTGGGTTTTGCAGTACAGCACATTACCCGCCGCGCCGACCGCGGCCCCGACGATCGGGTCCGCGCTGACGACGGCGGCGCCGATGGCCCCGACTCCGCCACCCAGGATCGCCTGTTCTCCGATTGTTTCACCGCAGGCGGTGATGCCGGCGCATGCCGCCAACGCAAGAATGACTCGTGAAGCTCGCATTCGATCTGCCCCTTTTGGTTTCTTGACGAACTGCCGTTCAGTTGCCCGAAACCGGGCCTGCTATTCAATATCAGACTTGCCCCGCAGGGATCCTGCGCAGGATTTTGCCGCGAAGGGCGCGCCGGTGACGAGGAGAAGACCGCGGACAGGTCGAACTGGGAAGGATCGGCCTGCCCGCGGAAGGAAGGGGTACGGAATAGTAGGTGCTTGTGCGACGCAGGCAAAGTCGAGCCGCACGGCCCCGTAATTGTGCATTGGACAATTCTGATCACCAAGCGATCATTGTTTCCAATTTCATTTCCGGCTGAAACCTGCCCATCCGCTGCGCAGGGGCGCGATTTTGCGCCGAAGGGACTGCGTCCGCGCTGCAGGATCACGGCGCGCGCATCGGCCCCGGGCAGACAGTCCAAGGCCAACCCGCGCGTATGGTCCTGGGTCAGATATGTGGCACCCCGATCCACTAGCTAGGACGCTCCGTCGAAGATGTCGGGAAATGACTGCCGCGCAACATCGACATCTATTTTCAACAACGCGTCATAACTGGCAGGATCAAACGGATCTTCGGCCGGAACGACTTCGCGGCCGAACAGCCAGCTCAGGCGACCGGCATCCAGATTGCCGCGCTCGAACGGCTGATCCCCGAAATGCTCCCACAGGGCCTCCATGAAAGCCGCGTCGGCGCGACGATCGGCCGGTTTGCGATCACGGAACCGCTCGCGCCGCGTTAGGGGCGTAACCCCCTTGGGGTTTGCGCGCCGAATCGTGAACTGGAAATCGGTGCCGGGCAACCGGCCGGGAAAACCGCGGTGTTTCAACATGGCGGCACCTGGGCCGCGGTAAAGCGAATCCGGTACGGGCGTCCGCATCGGGAAGAATGGGTCATGGGCAACTCCAAAGCCGCAAGAGTGCAAAGTTGGGCTCGACGCAGATGAATCGGGCGAGTCATGGTCAAAGCTCCTCCCAGATACAGGTGGATCGTTCCAACCGGTAGGCTTCGAAAAACTGGGTTG
This sequence comes from Ruegeria sp. BHSC276, assembly GCF_059612945.1. NCBI lineage: Bacteria > Pseudomonadati > Pseudomonadota > Alphaproteobacteria > Rhodobacterales > Roseobacteraceae > Ruegeria > Ruegeria sp. BHSC276. The sequence goes on from NZ_JBXWRP010000001.1 coordinate 212,604, forward strand.
CGTCCGGGGCGACATCCCCGAACTGAATCGGCCTGTCGGACAACGAAATCACCACCCGCGCAGGGTGCAAATCGTGATGCGCGACATAGGGAACAACCAGCGTCTGGCACAGGTGCAGCATGTCCTTGGCGGCCACGTCATAGCCGATGCGCCCCACCTCGCCCCCGATCTTGGGTGCGATGAACCGGAACCGAAGCCACAGCTCGCCTGGGTTGTTGTCCAGCAGGACCTCGCTCAACTCAACCGGTTGCCCCGAAGGTACGGGCAGCGGGTTGCCCGGCTGCGCCTGAATGGGGCCAGCCAACCCCCAAAGCAGAACGAACAGAGCGCGACCTCGGACCCGCTGTGGGCGGGCTCCTCCTTCCGAGGTCGCGTGCGCAAGGCAGCCTGCCTGCGCGGTTCTGTTTCGGGTCGGGCGGATCATGATATGGTTTTGCGGTGTCGGTCAATCCTGAATGTCTGGCGGACAAGGGGCTTGCGCCCCGCAACCTACAACGGAATGTTGTCGTGTTTTTTCCACGGGTTTTTCAGCTGCTTGTTGCGCAGGCTGGCAAAGGCCCGTGACACCCGGCGGCGGGTCGAATGCGGCATGATCACCTCGTCAATGAAGCCACGCTCGGCCGCCACGAAAGGATTGGCAAAGCGATCCTCGTAATCCTTGGTGTGCTGCGCGATCTTTTCTAGGTCGCCCAGATCGGCGCGGTGAATGATTTCGGTGGCGCCCTTGGCCCCCATCACCGCGATCTCGGCGGTGGGCCACGCATAGTTGAAGTCGCCACGCAGGTGTTTCGACGCCATCACGTCGTAGGCACCTCCATAGGCCTTGCGGGTGATGACGGTCACTTTGGGAACGGTCGCCTCGCCATAAGCAAACAGCAGCTTGGCGCCATGCTTGATGACCCCGCCATATTCCTGGCTGGTGCCGGGCAAAAAGCCCGGAACGTCGACGAAGGTCAGGATCGGGATCTCGAAACAGTCGCAGAAGCGCACGAATCGCGCGGCCTTGCGGCTGCTGTCGATGTCCAGACAGCCGGCCAACACCATCGGCTGGTTGGCCACCACGCCCACGGTCTGCCCCTCAAGCCGAATGAACCCGGTGATGATGTTCTTGGCGAAATCCTCCTGGATTTCGTAGAAATCGCCCTCGTCCGCCACTTTGACGATCAGTTCCTTCATGTCATAGGGCGTGTTGGGATTTTCCGGCACCAAGGTGTCCAACGACATCTCGACGCGGTCCGGCTCGTCGAAGAAGGGGCGAACCGGGGGCTTGTCGCGGTTGTTCAGCGGCAGGAAGTCCACCAGACGGCGCACCTCGGCCAGCGCCTCGACATCGTTCTCGAAAGCGCCGTCGGCCACGCTGGACTTCTTGGTGTGCGTCGACGCACCGCCCAATTCCTCGGCAGTGACGACCTCGTTGGTGACAGTTTTCACCACGTCGGGGCCGGTCACGAACATGTACGAGGTGTCCTTGACCATGAAGATGAAGTCGGTCATCGCCGGGCTGTAGACCGCGCCACCGGCACAGGGTCCCATGATCACCGAGATCTGCGGCACTACGCCAGAGGCCATGATATTGCGCTGGAACACCTCGGCATAGCCCGCCAGCGAGGCGACACCTTCCTGGATTCGCGCCCCACCCGAGTCGTTGATGCCGATCACCGGCGCGCCGTTCTGCATCGCCATATCCATGATCTTACAGATCTTCTGCGCATGTGTTTCCGACAGAGAACCGCCGAACACGGTAAAGTCCTGGCTGAACACATAGACCATGCGGCCATTGATCGTACCCCAGCCGGTGACGACGCCATCTCCGGCAGGTTTTTGTTTTTCCATACCGAAATCGGTGCAGCGGTGGGTCACGAACATGTCGAACTCCTCAAAGCTGCCTTCGTCCAGCAGCAGCTCGATCCGTTCGCGTGCCGTCAGCTTGCCGCGGGCATGCTGCGCGTCGATCCGCTTCTGCCCCCCTCCCAGGCGCGCGTTCTCGCGGCGGTTTTCCAGCTCGGCCAGGATATCCTTCATCTCGATCGTCCCCTGTGAATTTTGCAGGGACAATATAGACAGCTCTGCGTCACCCAAAGCCCTTTTCGGCAAATTTGCAAACCATTGGCAATGCGTGGCAACTAAATTGCAAATTGGCTAACCTCACCAGCGCGGCATGGCCTTTGCGCTACCTTCGATCTAAGAGTGAACCATGCAGTTCAGATTCACCACCGCTGATCGTTCCCCTCCGACACTTGCGACACTGGTCCTGCTGTCCGGCCTCAGTGCGCTCAGCATGAACCTTTTCCTGCCCAGCCTGCCCTTCATGGCAGAGTATTTCCGGGCGGACTACAAGATCATGCAGTTGTCGATCGCGCTGTACCTGCTGGTCAATGCGGTGCTGCAGATCGTGATCGGACCGATCGCGGACAAGGCCGGTCGGCGGCCTGTGCTGCTGTGGGGGCTCGCGCTGTTTCTGCTGGCGACGCTGGGGTGCATTTATGCCCCGAATGTCGAGACCTTCCTGACCTTTCGCATGGCACAAGCGGTCATCGTGGTCGGCATCGTGCTCAGCCGGGCTGCAGTACGGGACATGTACGATCAGGATCAGGCCGCCTCGATGATCGGTTATGTCACCATGGGCATGGCCGTGGTCCCCATGATCGGGCCGGCCATCGGCGGCATTCTCGAAGAGAGTTTTGGCTGGAAAGCCAATTTCTGGTTGCCGTTCGGGCTAGCGGCGCTGGCGCTCGGGCTGACCTATCTGGATTTCGGGGAAACTTCGGCCAAAAGCGGTAAAACCCTGCTCCAGCAGTTCCGAGAGTATCCCGAACTGCTGATGTCGCCCCGCTTTTGGGGGTACTCGCTGTCCTCGGCATTCTCCTCGGGGGCGTTCTTTGCCTATCTGGGGGGCGCACCCTTCATCGGCTCGGAACTGTTCGGCCTGACGGCAGCCCAGGTCGGCATCTATTTCGGCGCACCGGCGGTGGGCTATTTCTTCGGCAACTTCATCAGTGGGCGCTTCTCGGTCCGCTTTGGTGTCAACCGGATGGTGCGCTGGGGGTGCTGGCTGAATGCCATCGGGGTCGCCCTTTCGGCGGGCCTGTTCCTTTTGGACAAAGGCTCGGCGCTCAGCTTCTTCGGCTTCATGACCTTTGTAGGCCTCGGCAATGGCATGTCCATCCCGAACGCAACCGCCGGCGCCCTGTCGGTGCGCCCACACCTGGCGGCCACCGCCTCGGGGTTGAGCGGAGCGATCATGCTGGGCGGCGGGGCGGCACTCAGCGCGCTGGCTGGAGCCCTGCTGACGTATGAAACCGGCGCGATGCCTCTGCTTTGGCTGATGCTCGCCACCTCGGTCCTCGCCATCATCGCCATCAGTTCGGTCATCTGGCGCGAAAGGCAAATCGGCTTGTGAGAGACTTGCGAGACTCGCTTTGCAAAGTTAGGCTGACCAAGCAGAATAATTGCAAAGACACCCAATGGCCACTCAGAAACTCTATGCTGGCGCCAAGCTGCGCGAAATGCGCACACGCCTGACACTGACGCAAAAGGAATTCGCCGCCAAGCTGGGCGTGTCCCTGCCCTATCTGAACCAGATGGAGAACAACAACCGGCCGATCTCGACCACCGTCGTTCTGGCGCTGGCGCAGGAATTCGGCATGGACGTGACCGAGTTGAGCACCGGCGACAGCGAGCGTCTGGTCTCGGACATGCGCGAGGCGCTGGCCGATCCGGTCTTTGCCGATGCCACGCCACCGCTGGCCGATCTGCGCCTGACGGCCTCTAACGCCCCGGCCCTGGCGCGGGCCTTCATCGAACTGCACAGAGCCTACAGGCAGACCCACGAACGGCTGGCCTCGCTGGACGAAGCACTGGGCCGCGAGGACGCGCGCATTCAGGCCAGCCCCTGGGAGGAAGTTCGCGATTTCTTCCACTATTGCGACAATTACATCGATGCGGTGGACCGCGCTGCTGAACGCTTTGCCGCCCGAGCCGACGGACCTGGCGGCATTCGGCAGGCCGCGCTGGAAAGCCTCGCAGAGCGCGGCATTCAGGTCACATTCGAGGATATCCGGGCCCTGCGCAGCTATGACGGTCAGACCAAGACCCTGCGCCTGTCATCGCGTGCGGCGCCGCAGACGCAGGTCTTTCAGTTGTTGCTTCAGGTCGCCCTGATCAGCCAGGACAAGTTGCTGGAGGCCACGTTGGATTTTGCCAAGTTCCAAAGCGGCGAGGCCCGCGCAATCGCCAAGATCGGGCTGGCGAACTACTTTGCCGGCGCATCCCTGATGCCCTACGGCGCTTTTCTGAACGCTGCCAGGGACTATCGGCACGATCTGGAATTGCTCAGCAATAGGTTCGGCGCCTCGATCGAGCAGGTGGCCCACCGTTTGTCCACGCTGCAGCGTCCGGGCGCCAAGGGCATTCCGTTCTTCTTCGTGCGGGTCGATCAGGCGGGAACGATCACCAAGCGCCACTCGGCCACGCGGCTGCAATTTGCGCGGTTCGGCGGGGCCTGCCCGCTGTGGAACGTGCACCGGGCCTTCGAGACTCCGGGCCATTTCCTGCGGCAGCTGGCCGAAACGCCGGACGGGGTGCGCTATATCTCGCTGGCGCGGGACGTGTCGAAATCAGGGGGGTCCTTCGGCGCGCCGGTGCGGCGCTATGCCATCGCGCTGGGATGCGAGGTGCGCCACGCCGAGGCGTTGGTCTATGCCGATCATCTCGACATCAACAATGCCAGCGCCTATGAGCCGATCGGCATTTCCTGCCGGATCTGCGAACGCAAGACGTGCCACCAACGGTCGGTGCCGCCGCTGGAACGGCGCCTGACAATCGACGCGAACAGCCGCGGCACTCTGCCCTACGAGGTGACATGAAAATACGAGGGGCGGGTCGGTCACCCGCCCCGCGCGGTGTCAGGCCGTGGCCTTGGACAGGATCGCCCAAATCTCGTCCTTCAGCGCGGCGCGTTTCTTTCGCAACTCGGTTTCGGCCAGTTCCTCCATCGGTTCGATATTGGTTTCGGCGCGATGCACCGCCCGGTTGACCTCATGGTATTCATCCGCCAGTCGGGCGAAATGCGCGTCCGACTGTTTGAGCTGGCTCATCAACTTGACCTTGTCGGGAAATTCTTCGGCCAGTTCATGTGGCGTATGTGACATATGTTTTCGCTCCTTGTCTTGATATTGCCATCAACGTCTAAAGCCTCTGATCAGACTCATCTTTGACGCGGATCAAGATGCGGATTGTCTGGCAGACTTTTTCACTGCCGCGCAGCGCGCCATCCGGCCGCGCGCGCTTCTGCGGGTGAGCAGAACCAGCGTTCGCCCTTTGCCAGGCTGATCCTGGTGCGCGCATAATGCCTTTGTCCGGGCATGTGATAGATTCGCACGCCCTTGGACGAAATGTTGCCCTTGATGTCGCAGCCCTTGCTGGCGACCTTGCGCTTTTGCCCGCGGTACAACCAGGGCGCCTGCACCGTTCCGGCGTGCAGGCCGACCCCCGCGGCGGCGGCACGGTTTTCGTCGGCGATGTAGTCAACCGAGTATTTTCGAAAGGCGAAGGCCAGACCAGCCTGCACCAACATTGCGCCGGCATCGGCGCCCTGCACCGTGCAAGACGCGACGACCCGGCCATAGCGGTCGGTAACGCGCCGCATGCAGACCGCTTGCATGTCGCCGAAATTCTGCCGGACCACATGCGTGACCCAAGCGCCGCAAGACCAGATCGCTCCGCTTGGGTCCTCGCAGGTCTGGTCGAGTTCAGGCGCGTCGATCCCGTGCAGGCGGACACGCAAGCCGCCCACGTCCCACGTATCGGCATCAATGACCTTGATACGGCCCGTCAGCATGTCAGCGGCATTCGCAGTCGCAGCAAAAAGAACAAATGCTAAACAAATTCTTAACATGGGCACGATATGCCCGGCCGGTGCCGGACATTCAACCCATGCTGCTACGAAAGGTTAACGCTGCGCGGTCTGCCAGTTCGGGTGGATCCAAGGCCGGTCATTGGCCCGGGGCAGCGGGTCTTTGCCCAGCAAATGATCCGACATCTTTTCGCCCACCATGATCGACGGCGCGTTCAGGTTGCCGTTGGTAATCTGCGGAAAGATCGAGCTGTCCGCCACGCGCAGCCCATCCACCCCGATGACGCGGCCCTGCGGGTCGACGACCGCGTTCGGGTCGTCGGCCCGCCCCATGCGACAGGTGCCGCAGGGGTGATAGGCGCTTTCGGCATGTTCGGCGATGAAGGCGTTCAGTTCTTCGTCGGTCTGCACGTCAGCGCCGGGCTGGATCTCCTTGCCCGCATAAGGCTTGAACGCGTCCTGCCCGAAAATCTCGCGGGTCAGGCGGATGCAGGTACGGAAATCCTCCCAGTCCTGCTCGGTGCTCATGTAGTTGAAGCGGATCACCGGCGCGTCCTCGGGCTTGGCCGAGCGCAGCGTCACCTCCCCGCGCGAGGGTGAGCGCATCGGCCCCACATGCGCCTGGAAGCCATGCCCCTCGGCTGCGGCCTTGCCGTCATAGCGCACGGCGATGGGCAAGAAGTGGTACTGGATATCCGGATACTCGATCCCTGGCCTCGAGCGGATGAACGCCGCGCTTTCAAATTGGTTCGACGCGCCAAGGCCGGTCTTGGTAAACAGCCATTGCGCCCCGATCAGGCCCTTGCCGAACAGGTTCCAGTACTTGTACAGCGTGATCGGCTGCAGCGAGGCCTGCTGGATATACAGTTCCAAGTGATCCTGCAGGTTCGCGCCCACGCCGGGCCGGTCGGCGACCACGTCGATGCCGTGCTCGGCAAGATGCGCAGCCGGTCCGATCCCCGACAGCATCAGAAGCTTGGGCGAGTTGATCGACGAGGCCGCCAGCACCACCTCGCGCCGGGCGCGCACGATCTGCGTGCGGCCACCACGGATCAGTTCGACCCCGGTTGCGCGGCCATCCTCGATCACCACGCGTGTGGCGAGGCCCCGTACGATATCGCAGTTCGGGCGTTTCAGCGCGGGCTTCAGATAGGCATTGGCCGCCGACCAGCGCCGCCCCTTCCAGACGGTCTGCTCCATCGGGCCGAAACCTTCCTGTTTCTCGCCGTTGTAGTCATCGGTCAGCTCGTAGCCAGCCTGCCGCCCGGCCTCGACGAAGGCATTGAACAGAGGGTTCTTGCGCGGCCCCCGTGACACATGCAGCGGGCCGTCGCTGCCGCGCCATATCGGGTCACCGCCGTGACCGCCGTCGTGCCAGCTCTCCATCCGTTTGAAATAAGGCAGAACATCCGCAAAGGACCAGCCATCTGCGCCCATATCGGCCCAGGTATCAAAGTCGCGCGCATGGCCGCGCACATAGACCATCCCGTTGATCGAGGACGACCCTCCGATCACCTTGCCGCGCGGGCAGGCCAGCCGCCGGTTGTTCAGGTAGGGTTCGGGCTCGGACTGATAGCCCCAGTCATATATCGACATGTTCATCGGATAGCTGAGCGCCGCCGGCATCTGAATGAACGGCCCGGCATCGGTGCCGCCATGCTCGATCACCAATACCGAGGCCCCCGCCTCGCTCAGACGATAGGCCATCGCACATCCGGCGGATCCGGCGCCGACGATGACGAAATCTGCTTCCATGGTCGTGTCTCCATTGGCCCCGACCGGTGGCGCGGGATGTCCCGTGCGTTGCCACCAGTGGGTTTTTCTTCAAATCTTGAAAGAGGTCATTCGCCGCGCGGAAAGCGCTGGCTTTCCTCGAGGTTGTCCAGATTCATGTGGTTGCGCATGTAGCGTTCCGACGCTTTCTGCAGCGGCTGGTAGTCCCACGGGTAATAGCCGCCCTGCCGCAGCGCCTCGTAAACCACCCAGCGGCGCGCCTGGCTGGCGCGCACCTCGGCGTCGAACCGGTCCAGATCCCAGCGCGCCTCTGACTTGGCCCGCAAGGTTTGCAACGTGCCGGCGTGTTCCGGTTTTTCGGCCAGGTTCTCCAACTCGTGCGGGTCGGCCTCGAGGTCGAAGAGCTGTTCGGGGTCCAGCGCGCAGCGGCTGTATTTCCAATTACCATAGCGCATCGACACCAAGGGTGCATAGGAGGCCTCGGCGGCGTATTCCATCAGGACCGGCGCCGTCCGCTCGGCGCCATTGGCCAGCGGCACCAGGCTTTCACCATCGGTCCAGGGGGCGATCTCGGCCATGTCCACACCCGCCAGCGCGCCCAGCGTCGGGGTCACATCGACAGTCGAAACCGGGGCGTCGATGCGGCCGGTCGGCAGGCCCGGCGCCGAGATCATCAGCGGCACCCGGGCCGAGCCTTCGTAGAAGTTCATCTTGAACCACAGGCCCCGCTCGCCCAGCATGTCGCCGTGGTCGGAGACGAAGAGGATGATCGCCTCTTGCCGGGTGGTCTCCAGAACCTCGAGGATCTCTCCGATCTTGTCGTCCAGATAGGTGATGTTGGCGAAATAGGCCCGGCGCGAGCGGCGGATATCCTCTTCGCTGATGTCGAAACTGCGCCAGTCATTGGCGTCGAATATGCGCTTGGCGTGCGGGTCCTGGTTGTCGTAGCCCAGATCCGGGACCTGCGGCAGCAGGTGCTCGCAATCCTCGTACAGGTCCCAGTACTTTCGCCGCGAAACATAGGGGTCATGCGGATGCGTGAAGCTGACGGTCACGCACCATGGACGGTCATCCTTGCCACGGGCCAAATCATACAGCTTGGCCTTGGCGTGATATGCGACCTCGTCGTCATACTCCATCTGGTTGGTGATCTCGGCCACGCCGGCCCCGGTGACCGAGCCCATGTTGTGGTACCACCAGTCGATGCGCTCGCCCGGTTTGCGGTAATCCGGGGTCCAGCCGAAATCGGCCGGATAGATGTCGGTGGTCAGGCGGTCCTCGAACCCGTGCAACTGGTCGGGCCCAACAAAATGCATCTTGCCCGACAGGCAGGTGTAGTATCCCGCGCGGCGCAGGTGATGGGCATAGGTGGGGATGTCGCTGCGGAACTCGGCCGCGTTGTCATAGACCCCCGTGCGCGAGGGCAACTGGCCGGACATGAAGCTGGCCCGCCCCGGCGCACACAGCGGCGAGGCCGTATAGGCATTGGCAAACCGCGTTGACCGCTCCGCTAGTTTCTTGAGGTTGGGCGCGTGCAGCCAATCGGCGGGACCGTCGGGAAAGAGGGTTCCGTTCAGCTGATCCACCATCAGGATCAGAATGTTGGGTTGTGTCATTTTTCGGCCTCGAGCAAGGTCGTCAGGACGCGCATGGCGTGGGAAACGGCCAGTTGCGGTTCCTCGGGCGCGGAAAGAGCGGCGCGGATGTACAGACCGTCGATCAGGGCGATCATGTTCTCGGCCGCCTCGACCGGGTCCCTCATCAGCGGGCGCAAAGCATGGATCAGGTTCGACCGGATCCGTGCCTGATAGATCTGCCACAGGCGCAGCGCGTCATCGTTGGTTTGAGCCAGAACGTAAAAGGTCATCCACGCGGCGATCACGTCGGGGGTAAAGCAGGACGGCGCAAAACAGGCGCGGATGATGGCCTGGGCGCGTTGGTCCGGCGGGGCGGATTTCAGCTCCGACCGGGCCTCGGCGCCGAAATCGCCCAGGATGCGGCGCATGGCGGCCAGGAATATCTGGTCTTTTCCGCCGAAATAGTGATGCGCCAACGCACTGGACATGCCGGCCCGCTTGGCAATCTGGCTGACGGTCACATCCAGCGATTTCTTCGCGCCCAACTCGGCGATCGTCGCCCTGACGATCGCATCGCGCCGGATCGGCTCCATTCCAAGCTTCGGCATACGCGCCCCCAACATGACCCATGTCGGAAAAACGCTAAGACCTTTTTATTGACTCGTCAATCAATAACGGGAAGGCGACCACCGTCAAAGCTTGGGCGCTAGGCTGGGCGGCGTCAAGCCGCTGCGGTTCAGCACGGCCTCGCGCCAAGTGATGAAACTGACCGCCCCCAGGATCAAGGTGCCGCCCGCGACCACCCAGATATCCACACCTTCGTGAAAGACCAGCGCGCCCAGCAGGGTGGCCCAGATCAACTGCAGGAAGGTGACCGGCTGAGTTACGGCGACGGGTGCGGCCTGCAGGGCCAGTGTCATGAAGTAATGGCCGGCCGTGGCAAAGCTGGCGATCAGGAACAGCACGCCGATGTCACGAAGGCTGGGCGGCGTCCAGACTGCGATCGCAAAAGGGATCAGGAAGATCGTCGTCCAGATCGACAGATGTGCCACCACGACCGAGGGCCGCACATCCCGCACCATCGCCTTGGCCAGCAGGTATGACCCCCCTAGCATCAGCGAGGTGCCCAGCATGGCCAGGTGGCCTGCGGAAATCTCGCGAAATCCCGGCCGCAGGATGATCGTGGCCCCGATGATGGCCACCAGCACGGCGGCGATGCGGCGAAAGGCCATGGTTTCGCCCAGAAAAAGCGCGGCACCCAGCGTCACATAGACCGGGGTAAGATAGTTCATGGCCGTCACCTCGGCCAGCGGGATGCGGGTCATGGCAAAGAACCACAGCATCACGCCCACCGCATGGATGGCGCCCCGGACCGAAAACAGCGTCAGGTTGCGGCGGTTCAGTCGGGTCGTCAGGATGGCCCGCGCGGCCGGCAGCAGGAACACGAGACCCAACGCATAGCGCAGGAAGGCGGCCTGGATCGGGTCCATCGTGGTGCCCAGCAATTTGACCAGGGCGGTCATCCCGACAAAGGACAGGCCGGCAGTGAACATCCAGAACATGCCGGCCAGGGGCCGGCATTGGGCGGCGAGAGCTGTCATGGATTTGGTTGAACACCGAAAGCCGCTGGGGAACAAGCCCTTACATCGCCACCAGTTTCCACGCGATGGCCAGCATCACCAACCCAATCAGCAGGTCCAGGACCTGCCACGCCCGCGGGCGGGCGAAAATTGGCGAAAGCACCCGCGCCCCGTATCCCAACGAAAAGAAAAACACGAAGCTGGCCGACATCGCCCCCACCGCGAACCCCAGCCGGTCGGGATATTGTGCCGAGATCGACCCGATCAGCACCACCGTATCCAGATAGACATGCGGGTTCAGCCAGGTGAAGGCCAAAACCGTCAGCAGTGCCGCCCGCAGGCTGGTGCGCTGTCCCTCGGCCAGTTCCAGTGCCGCTCCGCCACGCCAGGCCGAGGCCAGGCTGCGCAGCCCGTACCACGTCAGAAACAGCGCACCGCCATAACGCATCATGGGCTCAAACCAGGGTGCGGCCTGCGCAAGGCTGCCAAAGCCCGCAACACCGGCGGCGATCAGGATCGCATCCGAGATGGCACAGGTCAGGCACAGGGCAAAGACGTGTTCGCGCCGCAGCCCCTGGCGCAGCACGAACGCGTTCTGCGCGCCGATGGCCAGGATCAGGCTGAAGCCCAGCGCAAAGCCCGAAAACATGGATGCCGTCATGGAACCTCCTGTGTCGCAGGTGTTGACTACAGCCCGAGTGGCCTTTTATCAAATTAAAGATGCTAACTATAAATTAGAACTTCTAATGGTAATCGACCGGAATCACCTGGCGGCGCTTGCGGCCATCCTGCGGCGGGGCAGCTTCGAGGCCGCGGCCGATGAACTGGGGGTCACCCCTTCGGCGATCTCGCAACGGATCAAGGCGCTGGAAGATCGGATCGGGCTGTCCCTGATCCGACGCGGTACTCCTTGCACGGGCACCGAGGCCGGGCAAAGACTGGCCAGACATGCCGAGGATATCGGTCTGCTCGAAGCGCAACTGCGGCGTGAGTTGGCCCTGGATGCAGAGCACGGCCCGGCCCCGGTCCGCATCGCCGTCCCGGCCGACAGCCTGTCGGCCTTTTTCATCGAGGCCATGGCGGCGGTGGACGGAATGCTGTTTGATTTGGAGATCGACGACCAGGACCACTCGGCCGAATGGCTGCGGCGCGGCGAGGTCAGCGCGGCTATCACGGTGGGCGGCCAGACGGTGCCCGGCTGCGCGGCAACGCCGTTGGGAGCGCTCAGGTACCTGCCCACGGCCAGCCCGGCCTTCATCGCGCGCTGGTTCGCAGACGGTGTGACGCCGCACAGCCTCTCTCGCGCGCCTTGCCTGACCTTCAACCACAAGGACATGCTGCAAAAGGCATGGATCGAGACCCGGACCGGCAAGCGCCTGTCGCCACCGACCCATTTTCTGCCTTCGTCGAGCGGCTTTGTTACGGCGGCTGCCGCCGGTCTGGGTTGGGGAATGAACCCGGAACCTCTGGTACGGTCCGCCATTGCCGACGGCCGCCTGTGCGAGATCGAGCCGGACGCCCCGCTGGACGTGCCGCTGACCTGGCAGGTCGGGCGTATTCTGGCACCGGCGCTGACCCCGCTGACCCGCGCCGTGCAACAGGCTGCAAAGCAGGTTCTCAACTGAAAAACCCGGCCCAAGGGCCGGGTTTTCTGGCAACGTGATGCGGTGGCGTCAGAGCTGCGCCATCACCTCGTCAGAGGCTTCGAAATTGGTGGTGACGCGCTGCACGTCATCATCGTCTTCCAGCGCCTCGACCAGCTTCATCAGGCGCTGCATGTCCTCCAGCTCCAGCTCGGTCGTGGTGGTCGGCTTCCAGACCAACTTCGTCGATTCCGATTCACCCAACGTCGCTTCAAGTGCATTGGCGACTTCGTTCAGGTCGGTGTCGGCGCACCAGATGATGTGGCCGTCTTCCGAGCTTTCGACATCTTCTGCGCCGGCCTCGATGGCGGCCTCGAAAATGGTGTCGGCATCGCCCGCGGACGCCGGATAAACCACCTCGCCTTTGCGCTCGAACATGAAGCCGACCGAGCCGGTCTCGCCCAGGTTGCCGCCGTTCTTGGCGAAGGTCGAGCGCACGTTCGATGCGGTTCGGTTTTTGTTGTCGGTCATGGTTTCGACGATGACCGCGACACCGTTGGGGCCGTAGCCCTCATAGCGGATTTCCTCATAGGCCTCGGCATCGCCACCGGTGGCCTTCTTGATCGCGCGTTCGATGTTGTCCTTGGGCATCGACTGCGATTTCGCTTCTTTCACGGCCAGACGCAGACGCGGGTTCTTTTCCGGATCGGGATCGCCCATCTTGGCGGCCACGGTTATCTCTTTCGACAGCTTGGAAAACAGCTTGGACCGCGCGGCGTCCTGGCGCCCCTTGCGGTGCTGGATGTTGGCCCATTTGGAATGGCCTGCCATGTTGCGTCCTCGTAATCGTGATTTGGTATTCGGCGCACATATAGACGTTTGCGGGGCAAAGGATCAAGACACCCACTTGCCCGTCGGTCCGGCGCCGCTATGGTGGCCGAATGACAACGGATCAGATCATTCTCTTTGCACTGTTCATTACCGTATTCGGTCTGCTGCTGTGGGGCCGGTTCCGCTATGACTTGGTGGCTTTCGCTGCCTTGATGATCGGCGTGATCCTGGGCGTTGTGCCGGTTGAAGGCGCCTTTGCCGGCTTCGGCCATCCGGCCACGATCATCGTGGCGCTGGTGCTTGTGGTCTCTGCCGGGCTGGTGCGGTCGGGGGCGGTGTTCCTGATCACCCGCACGCTGGTCGATGCCTCGCGGAGCCTGGGTGCGCATATCGCTCTGATGGGCGGGATCGGAGCCGTTCTGTCCGCCTTCATGAACAACGTGGCGGCGCTTGCGCTGTTGATGCCTGTCGATATTCAGACCGCGCGCAAAGCCGGGCGCCCCGTTGGTCTGTCGCTGATGCCGCTGAGCTTTGCCACCATTCTGGGCGGCATGGCCACATTGATCGGCACACCGCCCAACATCATCATCGCGTCAATCCGGCAGGAGACCCTGGGCGAGCCGTTCCAGATGTTTGATTTCGCCCCTGTTGGCGGGCTGGCGGCCATCGCAGGTCTGGCCTTCGTCGCCCTGATCGGCTGGCGGTTGATCCCAAACCGCGGCGAACAGACCGAGAGTTCGGAAACGCTGGCGGAGTACATCGCTGAACTGACGGTCCCGGCCGGGTCGCCTCATATCGGCAAGCGCGTCGCCGAGTTGGACGAGATGGCCGAGAAATCCGACGTCGCCATCATCGGCCTGATCCGGGACGGCAAACGCCGCTATGGCCGCGCGGCAAACGCGATCCTTCAGGAAGGCGACGCGCTGGTGCTGGAAGCCAGCCCCGAGGCGCTGGATGAATTCCGCGCCGCGCTGAACCTGGATTTCTCGGATGCCCGCCGGCAAGAGCTGCTAACGGCTGCCGGCGACGGGTTGGAAGTGATCGAAGTCGTCGTACCCGAAAGCGCCCGCATCGCGGGTCGTACCGCACAGGGGCTGGGGCTGGCCTGGCGGCAGAACACGATCCTGATGGGCATTTCCCGCCAGGGTCGGCGCATCACTGAACAGGTCCGCAAGACCGAGGTGCAGCCGGGCGACATTCTGCTTCTGCTGTGCCCGCGCGACCGAGGCGCGGACGTGACCGAGTGGCTGGGCTGCCTGCCTCTGGCCCAACGCGGCCTGAACGTGACCGCCAATGACAAGGCATGGCTGGCCATCGGCTTGTTCGCCGCTGCCGTTCTGGCCGCCAGCATCGGGCTGATCTACCTGCCCATCGCGCTGGGGCTTGTGGTTATCGCCTATGTGCTGACCAAGATCATCCCGATCTCCGAGATCTACAATCAGATCGAGTGGCCGGTCGTGGTTCTGCTGGGCTCGATGATCCCGCTGGGCAGCGCGTTGGAAAGCTCGGGCGGGACGGAACTGATCGCGAATGCGCTGGTTCAACTGACCGACGGCCTGCCGGCTTGGGCTATTCTGACGGTTTTGATGGTCGTGACCATGACGCTGTCGGACGTGCTGAACAACACCGCAACCGCCATCGTGGCCGCGCCGGTGGGCATCCAGATGGCGCGCACGCTCGAGGTTTCGCCCGATCCCTTCCTGATGACGGTGGCGGTGGCCGCCTCGGCGGCATTCCTCACACCGATCGGACACAAAAACAACACTCTGGTCCTGGGGCCCGGCGGCTATCATTTTGGCGACTATTGGCGCATGGGCCTGCCCCTGGAAATTCTGATCGTGGCGGTTTCGGTCCCGGCGATCCTTGTGTTCTGGCCGCTGTGAGGGCTTGCGTGACCGCCGGACCGCGCGCTAAGGGCAGCGCATGAAATGCTTTCTGATCCTGCAGCTGCGCCCCGAAACCGATGCCTCGGACGCCGAATATGCTTCGATCCTGAACCGGTCCGGTCTGACGCCCGAGCGCACCCACCGCATCCGTCTGGATTGCGAGGCCCTGCCCGAGGCGCTGGACGTCACCGACTATGCTGGTGTGATCGTGGGTGGCGGACCGGGCTGCGTCAGCGACGACCCGGCCAGAAAATCGCAAATGGATGCCCGGATCGAGGGCGCGATTATGGGGCTGATGCCGCAGATCACGGCGCGCGATCATCCGTTCATGGGATGTTGCTATGGCCTGGGCATTCTGGCCGCGCATCTGGGCGCACCGGTCAGCAAGGACCGTTATGGCGAGCCGGTCGGCCCGTCGCGCTGCCACTTGACCGAGGATGGCGCCCGCGACCCGCTGACCGCCGGTCTAGAGTCCGACTTTGATGCCTTCGTCGGCCACAAAGAGGCGGTGCAGGCCCTGCCCGAGGGCTGCGTGCATCTGGTTGCGTCGGATCCCTGCCCGTTCCAGATGATCCGCTGGGGCCAGAATGTCTATGCCACACAGTTCCACCCCGAAGCCGACGCCAAAGACTTTGAACAGCGCATCCACATCTACAAGGACCACGGCTATTTCCGCCCCGAGGACGCCCAACTGCTGATCGACCGCTGCCATGCCGCCGAGGTCACGCAGCCCGGCGAAATCCTGCGCCGTTTCGCCCAGCGCTACGGGTGACCCAACGGCGCGGTTGCCTGACCGGGGACCGCACGCTTAGGTTGGTCCGAAACGACTTTGGGAGGGGTTGTTTTGGATCTTCTTATCAACGTGGGCCTGCCGGTTTCGCTGGCCATCATCATGCTGTCTTTGGGCATCGGGCTTGAGGCGGCAGATTTCCGGCGCGTGATCAACCGGCGCTATCCGTTTGCGATCGGCGCGGTCTGCCAGGTCGTTCTGCTGCCGGTCGCGGCCTTCGTCACGGTCAAGATGTTCGCGCTGCCGCCGGCAATTGCGGTCGGGTTCATGCTGCTCAGCTTTTGCCCGGGCGGTGTCACCAGCAACATCCTGTCGAAACTGGCGAAGGCCGATGTGGCGCTGTCGGTCAGCCTGACGGCGGTGATCAGCCTGTTGTCGATCGTCACGGTGCCGGTTCTGGCGGCCTGGTCGATCGACAACTTCATGGGCGAGGACGCACCCGAAGTGTCGATCAGCGGTCTGGCGCTGGCGATGTTCCTGATCACTACACTGCCCGTCGCCATCGGCGTTGGCCTGCGCCATTTTGCAACCGGTTTTGCCAACCGGATCGACGGCCCCCTTTCGAAACTGGCAACCATCCTGTTCGTGCTGATCGTGATCGCTGCGCTGGCTGGAAACTGGCAGTTGTTCGTCGACAATCTGGGCATCATGGGCGCCGGGCTGATCTCGCTGAACCTCGCGCTGCTGCTGATCGGATTGGGGCTGGCGCGGGCGGCGAAACTGTCGTGGAATGAGGCCAAGACCATCTCGATCGAAACCGGCATCCAGAACTCGACCCTGGGCATCACGCTGGCGGCTCTGATCACTGGAACCGAAAGCGGCTTCAGCCCGCTGGCCCTGCCCTCGGCCGTCTATGGGATCACCATGTACGCCGTCGCGATCCCGTTCATCGCCTGGTACCGCCACCGCTGAAAGGACAGAGCATGACCGAAAACACTGCTGATGCGATCGTCG
Source organism: Ruegeria sp. BHSC276 (assembly GCF_059612945.1). NCBI lineage: Bacteria > Pseudomonadati > Pseudomonadota > Alphaproteobacteria > Rhodobacterales > Roseobacteraceae > Ruegeria > Ruegeria sp. BHSC276. Next base: position 229,393 of record NZ_JBXWRP010000001.1, read on the forward strand.
TGGGCGGCGGGTTGGCCGGGCTGGCCGCGGCGGCCGAGCTGGGTGACCGCGGCAAAAAGGTGATCGTGCTGGACCAGGAACCCGAGCATTTCTTGGGCGGTCAGGCTTTCTGGAGCCTGGGCGGTCTGTTCATGGTCGACACCCCCGAGCAGCGCCGCATGGGAATCCGCGACAGCCGCGACCTAGCCCTGCGCGACTGGATGGGCAGCGCCCAGTTCGACCGGGACCAGGACGCCTGGCCCCGCAAATGGGCCGAGGCTTATGTCGAATTCGCCGCCGGCGAAATGCGCCCTTGGCTGCACCAGATGGGCCTGCGCTGGTTTCCCGTGGTCGGCTGGGCGGAACGCGGCGGCTCCTATGCCGATGGTCACGGCAACTCGGTCCCACGGTTCCACATCACCTGGGGCACCGGCCCGGGCGTGCTGGAGCATTTCATTCGCCGGGTCCGCGACCATGTCAGTGCCGGCCTGGTCCAGTTGAAGTTCCGTCATCAGGTCAGCCACATCATCATGCAGAACGGCGAGGCCAAGGGCGTCTCGGGCGAGGTTCTGGCCGACGATACGGCGCAGCGCGGCGCCAGGACCAATCGCGACGAGATTGGCGAGTTTGAAGTCTACGCCCCGTCGGTCATCGTCACCTCCGGCGGGATCGGCGGCAATTTCGAGATGGTGCGCCAGAATTGGCCCCGCGACCGTCTGGGCGAACCGCCCCAGGACATGGTGGCGGGTGTGCCTTTCCACGTAGACGGTCGAATGATCGCCATCAGCGAAAAGGCCGGCGGGCACGTCATCAACGGCGACCGCATGTGGCATTACACCGAAGGCGTGCGCAATTGGGACCCGATCTGGCCCGAGCATGGCATCCGCATCTTGCCCGGTCCCAGTTCCATGTGGTTCGATGCGCGCGGCAACCGGTTGCAGCCCCCCTGCCTGCCCGGCTTCGACACGCTGGGCACCCTGCGCGAAATTCTGAAGACCGGCTATGAATACAGCTGGTTCGTCCTGACCCAGAAGGTCATCAAAAAGGAATTCGCCCTGTCCGGGTCTGAACAGAACCCCGATTTCACCTCGGGCAGTTGGAAGGAGGTCATCCGCCAGCGGGTCCTGTCCGGGTCGAAGGCCACCGCGCCGGTTGAAGCGTTCAAGGAAAAGGGCGAGGATTTCGTGGTCGCCAACACGCTGACCGAACTTGTGAACGGGATGAACCATCTGGGCGGTGGCCTGATCGACGAGGCACATCTGCGCGCCCAGATCGAAGCCCGCGATTCACAGGTGGACAATCCGTTCTCGAAAGATGCGCAGATGATGGCGATCCTGGCGGCGCGGAACTATCGCGGTGACAAGCTGATCCGCACCGCCAAACCGCACAAGTTCCTTGATCCGAAAAACGGCCCGCTGATCGCGGTCAAGCTGCATGTGCTGACCCGCAAGACGCTGGGCGGTTTGCAGACCAATCTGGACAGTCAGATGATCGGTGCGGACGGCCAGGTGGTGCCGGGCCTGTTCGCGGCCGGAGAGGTCGCAGGCTTCGGAGGCGGGGGCTATCACGGCTACAACGCGCTGGAGGGCACGTTCCTGGGCGGCTGCATCTTCTCGGGGCGCAACGCGGGACGGTCGCGGGCCGTCGCCTGACGGCCCTTGGGCACTATTGGTCGCGGCGGAACTGCAAAACCGGCTCGCCTGTCGCATCAAGCAGAACCAGCGTGTCCCCGCGCTGAACAAAGCTTGCGACCTTTGGCAGGGCGGCAAGGAACTCCCGCTCAACCTCGTCCAGCGGCGGCGGGCAGGCCATCAGAGTTGCGGCCATGTTGTCGGGGAAGGAAATCGACTCGCCCGATATCTCGGCCTGTCCGCTGAACCGGTTGCAGCCGCCCGTTCCCCCAAAGGCTCCGCCCTCGGCAAAGGTAATCTGCGGGCGTTTCTCGGTGTCCAGCGCAACGCCGTTCACCTCGGTTGCGATCCACTGCGTGTTCTCAAGCATCGCCGCGCCCCGTTCCCAAACCTTGACCATGACCAGATCGACCGAGTTTCCGGCATCATTGGTCAGAACCGGGTAAGCGGTATCGGTGGTGAACAGCAGCTTGCCGTCCTGATGCACCGAGGCCCGCACCACATAGCGATGTCGGTCTTGAATCAACGCGTCGTCATAAGTCAACTCGAACTGCGCAGGCACGCCCGTCAACGCATAGCGTTGCGCGGCAAGAGTAACGGCGGGCGCATCGGCCCGCGACACATCCTGCAGCTCGACGAACAGGGTCGCCCCCGGCGGAACGGCGATCCGTTCGCGGTAGGTGGCGGTTCCCTCGACGGTCCCGGCCTGGGCGGCGCTCAGAACGACAGCCCACAACGCAGCGCCCGCCAGAAGGGTATGTGCGATTTTCATTCTTCGATCCCCTCGTCGCCGGTTTCCTGTCTAGAAGATCGTGGCGCCGCAGCCGTTTGCAAGCCTAGCTGTCCAGAAACGGCGAAATAACGCCAAAACTCAAAGCGGCCAGAGAAACGGGATGATCAACGAGGCCAGCAGCCCGACCGTCAGGTTCAGCGGAATCCCGACCTTCATGAAGTCCGTGAAACGGTACCCGCCGGGGCCATAGACCATCATGTTGGTCTGATACCCGATCGGTGTGGCGAACGAGGCCGACGCCGCGACCATCACCGCCACCACCAGCGGGCGCGGATCGACCCCCACCGCCTGCGCCAGACCGATGGCAATCGGCGTGACCACGACCGCCACGGCGTTGTTCGAGACCAGCTCGGTCAGAACCGAGGTCAGCAGGTAGACGGCCCAGACGATCAGGAAGGGCGGCAGTTTGGCAAAGGACGGGGCAATCGCATTCGCAATCAGCGAAACCGCGCCCGAACTGTCCAGCGCCGCCCCGATGGCCAGCATGGCGAATATCAGCGCCAGCAGACGGCCTTCGACAAACGAGAACGCTTCGTCCGCGTCGATGCAGCCGGTCAGCAGAACCAGTGCAACAGCGAGGATCGACAGCAACAGGATGGGCGCGACCCCAAACGCCGCCAGCAGCACGATCCCCAGCAATGCGGCGATCGCAATCGGCGCATGTCCACGCCGGAATGCACGCGCTGACGGCTGAGTGACATCAACCATGTCCATGTCGGCTGCCAGACGTTGAATATCGGCCGGCGCGCCTTCCAGCAGCAGCGTGTCACCCACCCGGACGATGAGGTCGTCCAGTTGACCGCTAATATTCTGGTTCCGTCGATGCACCGCCAGCACATAGACACCGTAGCGGCGGCGGAGCCGGAGCGCGCCCAGCGTGCGCCCCACCATCCGGCAGCCCGGCGTGATCAGAACCTCGACCGTGCGCGTTTCGACCGCCGAGACCTGATCGACGCGCTTGAGCTCCTTGTTGCGCTGCAGGCTCAACAGTTCCGTCATCTGGGTGCGCAACACCACCCGGTCGCCGACCTGCAGGGTGACACCTTGAAGGTTGCGCCGCAGCGACTCGTCGCCGCGGATCACGTCGATCAGCCGCACGCCGGGGCGTTTGAACAACTGCACGCCGGTCACTTCGCGCCCGATCAGGTTGCTGTCGGGGGGGATGACCGCCTCGGTAAAGAATTTCATCTTGGACCGGTCGCTGAGAAGGCTGGCCATGCTGTCGCGGTCTGGCAGCAGCCGGGGCGCGATGAACCGCAGGTAGACCATGCCGTAGATCACCAGGATGATGCCCAGGGGCGTGACCTCGAAGATCGTGAAGGGCTGCAGACCCTGCGCCCGCGCGACACCATCGACCAGCAGGTTGGTCGAGGTGCCGATCAGGGTCAGCGTGCCGCCCAAAATTGCCGCATAGCTGAGCGGGATCAGCAGCTTGGACGGGGCCACGTTCAGCGTGCGCGCAATCTGGACGAAGACCGGGATCATCACCACCACGACCGGCGTGTTCGACACCACGGCCGAGGCCAGCACCACGAATGTCATCAGCAATCCGATCGCGATGCGAGGGTTGACCTGGGCCTGTTTCTGCGCGGTCACTGTAAAAGCGTCCAAAGCCCCTGTGCGCACCAGCGCGCCCATGATGATGAACATGGCCACAATAGTCCACGGCGCAGGGTTGGAAAGTACGGCCAGCGCATTCTGATACGGCAGGATCCCGGTGACCAGCATCACCGAAACGCCGCCGATGGCGACGACCTCGGCCGGGTAGACCTCGCGCAGGAACATGATGAACATGCCCGCGACGACCAGCAGCGCCAGAATCGCGCTGCCTGTTTCTGACAAAGTAAGGAGATTCATTCGTGGTCTTCTGTCCGAACCCTTAACCGGCCACCGTGCCTGAGCCACAGTTTCCAGCATTGCAGCGGACAGGGCAAGCCCGCCATGCGATCACGGCCCGGCCTGTTGCAGCCGCCCACCCACACGCACCATGCAGACCGATTTCGCCTGGCCGTCCCGGTCATCGGTTTCGACGAAAACGCCGCTCAGCGTGGCCTCGCCATTGGCGGGGGTGAACCGGGCCTTGGGCATGCCTGTGATGAACCGCCGCATCGGTTCCTGCTTGTCCATGCCGATCACCGAGTCATAGTCGCCGCACATGCCTGCATCGGTCAGATAGGCGGTACCGCCCGGCAGGATCTGCGCGTCGGCCGTGGGCACATGCGTATGGGTGCCCACCACAAGGCTGGCGCGTTTGTCGCAGTAATGCCCCATGGCCATCTTTTCCGAGGTCGCCTCGCAATGCATGTCGACGATGACGGCCTGCGCTTGCCCGCCGCGCGGGTGCGATTTGAGGATCGGTTCAACGGCCGAAAACGGATCGTCGAAAGGCCGTTTCATGAAGACTTGCCCCAGCACCTGAACCACCAGAACCTTGCGGCCGCCGGGTGCGGTGAACAGGCGGTGGCCCCGCCCCGGCGCGCCCTTGGCAAAGTTCACCGGCCGCACGACGCGCGGTTCGCTTTCGATGAATTGCAGCATGTCCTTCTGGTCGAAGGCATGATCGCCCAGCGTGACGCAATCGGCGCCAGAGTCCAGCAACAGCTTGGCATGGTCGCCAGTCAGGCCCATGCCGTTCGAGGCGTTCTCGCCATTGACCACGACGAAATCCAGCCGCCATTCCTCGCGCAGGCGTGGAAGATGGGTCTTGATGGCGGTTCGACCAGCGCGCCCCATGACGTCGCCCAAAAACAGAATTCTCATATCGCGGTCCTAGGCGCAGCAGACGGCAATAACAAGGCGGAACCGTGTAAAAGCCCGACCATCACCAGCTTGCAATATTTCAGAAACGTGCAAACGTGCCCTCATTGATTTGCAACCTCGGGAGGTATCATTGAAAAAACTTATTGTGACGGCAACCGTGGTTCTTGTTGCAACATTCGCCCAGGCGCAGACCAAAACCACGATGGCCAATCCGGCGGCCACCTTCTGCATAGAAAACGGCGGCGACTATCAAATCCGAAAGAACGCCGAAGGCTCGGAATACGGTGTCTGCGTGCTGGCGGACGGAACCGAAGTCGATGCCTGGGACTATCTGCGCGCCCATTTCGAGAACTAGGTTCGAAAACTCAGAACCCGGCTCTCGGTGACGACCATGTCCAGGGGCTGATCGGTGGGTTCCAACGGAAGATTGTCGGCCTCTTGCGCGTCAAAGGCGAAACCGATCGCCAAGGTCGCGCGCCGGGCGCGCAACCGCTGAAGCGTCCGGTCATAGAACCCGCCGCCATAACCCAGCCGCCCGCCACGGGCATCGAAGGCCACCAGGGGTACGATCACTATCTCGGGATCGAAATAGTCATCGACGTCGGGCACCTTCGCACCGAACGGGCCGTCCTTCAGCGGACTGTCCGGTGTCCAGCGCGAAAATTGCAACGGCTGCCCGGCCCCCTGGATAACCGGAACGCCGACCGGCCCATAGGCCGCGGCCTCGGCCATGGCGGGCAGCGGGTCGATCTCGGTGCGGATCGGCATGTAGCCTGACAGGGGCACGCCGCGATACCCCGCCAGCACCTCGGACAGGCGGCCGGCCGTGCCCGGCGGACGAGTATCGAATGCAGCCTTGCGCCGGGCAAAGGCGGCCTTGCGCGCCGCGGCCTTGATCTCGGCCAACCCGGTCACAGCAGCACCTGCGCGGCAAGACCCAAAAACACGAAGAACCCGACCACATCGGTCACCGTGGTGACGAACGGCCCCGAAGCCAAGGCCGGGTCGATGTTCAGACGGTCCAGCGCCAGCGGGATCAGAATGCCGCCCAGCGCCGCCGCCACCAGCGTCAGCACCATCGCCAGACCGATGACCGCCGCCAGCATCGGGATACCAAACCAAAAGCTCGCAACGACTGCCATCAGCAATCCGAAAAACAGGCCGTTCAACGCGCCCACCGAAATCTCGCGGAACAGAACACGAAGGGCGTTATTCGCTGTCAGGTCGCGGGTGGCGATGGCCCTTACGGTCACCGTCATCGTCTGGGTGCCGGCATTGCCGCCCATTGACGCCACGATCGGCATCAGTACCGCCAGCGCGACCATCTGGTCGATGGTTTCCGCGAACATGTTGATCACCAGCGACGCAAAGATCGCGGTCAGCAGGTTGACGAACAGCCAGGTCGCCCGCCCGCGCGCCGTCTCGAGAATGGTGTCAGACAGGCTCGAGTCCTCGTCCACGCCGGCCATGCGCAGCATGTCTTCCTCGTGCTCGTCGTCCAGAACCTCCATCGCGTCGTCGATGGTGATGACCCCGACCAACCGCCCGTCATCATCGACCACCGGCGCCGAGATCAGGTGGTACTGCTTGAAGGCATAGGCGACATCTTCTTCGTCCTGGGTTAGCGGGATGGTGTGGAATTCTTCCTCGGCGATGTCGCGCAGCGGCGTATCGCGCCGCGCCGCCATCAACCGGCCCAGCGTGACCTGCCCCACCGGCTTGAGCCGCGGATCGACCAGCACGACATGATAGAACTGGTCCGGCAGATCCTCGTGCGCGCGCATGAAATCGATGGTCTGCCCCACAGTCCAGTGTTCGGGCACCATGACCACTTCGCGCTGCATGAGGCGGCCGGCCGAGTGTTCGGGGTAGGACAACGCCTTTTGCGCCGCAATCCGTTCCGAGTGTTCGAGCGCCTCCAGAACCGCCTCTTGCTGCGATTGTTCGAGGTCTTCCAGCAGATCGACCACATCGTCGCTTTCCAGCTCACGGACGGCCTCGGCCAGCACGTCAGGCCGCAATTCGGCGATGACCTCTTCACGCACGGATTCGTCCAGCTCGGACAGTATGTCGCCGTCGAACTCGCGGTCATACAGATGCAGAAGCTGCGAGCGGTCATGGGGGCTGATCTGTTCCAGAAGGTCGGCGATGTCGGCTGCGTGCAGCGGCTCCATCAGCTCGACCAGCCGATCGCGGTCTCTGTCCTCGACAGCCTGCAGGATTGCCGCCACGGTGTTGCGATCCAGCGCGTAGGCATCTTCGTCGCGGGGCTGGTCGATCACGATTTCGTCATTGCCTGTGGTCATGCGCTGCCCCGTCCGTTGGATTGGCCCCTAATAAAAGAAGCAGCTACAGGAAAACAATGACAATGGCGCAATTTACCCGCATCTTTCGCAGGCTTATGCTGCGACACCGTTCCAATCAGCCGGAGATCGAAGCCGATGGCGCAAAAAACGCTTTTGAAAGGGCGTGTTCTGAGTTTCGAGCAGTCGCCCTTCCAGGCTGACCCCGACCGGGCCGCCCGGCTGCACGAGGCCGTTCTGATCGAAGACGGCCGGATCGGTGCGCTCGGTTCGGCCGAAGCGCTGGCGGCCGCGCATCCCGATGCCGAAACCCATGACCATGGCGCGCGCCTGATTTTGGCCGGGTTCGTCGATCCGCATGTGCACTACCCCCAGACCGCGATCATCGCCAGCTGGGGCAAGCGGCTGATCGACTGGCTGAACACCTATACCTTCCCCGAAGAGATGACCTTCGGCGACCCGAACCACGCCGCCGAAATCGCCGGGCGCTATCTGGACCTGACCACGGCGCATGGCACCACCACCATGTGCAGTTTCTGCACAATCCATCCTGAAAGCGTCGACGCGTTCTTCACCGAAGCGCAGGCCCGCGGGCAGCGTGTGGTGGCCGGTAAGACCTGCATGGACCGCAACGCACCCGACGGCCTGCGAGACACCGCCCAGACGGCTTATGACCAGTCCAAGGCGCTGATCGACCGATGGCACGGCGTGGACCGGATTTCTTATGCCATCACGCCGCGGTTTTCACCCACGTCGACGCCCGAGCAACTGGAAGTGATGGGCGCGCTTTGGGCCGAGCATCCCGACTGCCTGATGCAGACCCATCTGAGCGAGCAGACCGACGAGATAGAATGGGTCCGGTCGCTGTTTCCCGAGGCCCGCGACTATCTGGACACCTACGAAAGATTCGGCCTGCTGGGCCCGCGTGGGCTGTACGGCCACGCCATCCACCTGGAGCCACGCGAACGCGATCGTCTGCGCGAGGTCGACGCCGCGCTGATTCACTGCCCGACCTCGAATACGTTCATCGGATCGGGCCTGTTCGACATGCACGGGCTGATGCGCGACGGCCACCGCATCGGCTTGGCCACGGATACCGGCGGCGGGTCCAGTTTCTCGATGCTGCGGACCATGGCCGCGGCCTATGAGATCGGCCAGTTGCGCGGGCATCCCCTGCACCCCGCGCAGTTGCTTTGGCTGGGTACCGCCGGCTCGGCCCGGTCGCTGCGGATGGATGACCGCATTGGAAATGTAACACCGGGGCTCGAAGCCGACCTGGTCGTGCTCGACCTGTCCTCGACCCCTGCCATCGCACAGCGCGTTGCGGGCGCGAATGACATCTGGGAGGCCATCTTTCCCACAATCATGATGGGCGACGACCGGGCGGTGGCCCAGGTCTGGATCCGAGGGCGCCGGGCGCTGGGTTGAGCGGCCCGACAGCGCAGGCCGCTGGCGGTGCGACAGGCAACGCTCTGGGTCGGGCTTCACGCCTGCAGCGCGCGCGCAAGCTGGTTTTGACGTTCGATCACCCGCGGCAGGTCGATGGTGGTGATCTGCCCCTCGCGGACGATCTGCCGCCCTTCGACGAACAGATGTCTGACCCGGCTGGGGCCGGCAAGCAGCAGCGCTGCGGGGTCCCAGCTGCCGGCACTTTCGACACCGCTGATATCCCATACCGCGATATCGGCCCGCTTACCGGGCATCAGACGGCCGCAATCTGGGCGGTTGAGAACATCGGCGCCGCCGCGCGTGGCAATCTCGAGCGCCTCGCGGGCCGACATGGCGTCTGCACCGTTGGCGACTCGCTGCAGCAGCACCGCCTGACGTGCCTCGGCCATCAGGTTGCCGTTGTCGTTGCTGGCCGACCCGTCGACACCAAGCCCCACGCGGGCCTTGGCATCGCGCAGGGAGCGCACCGGTGCGATGCCCGAGCCCAGCCGGCAATTGGAACATGGGCAATGGGCGACCCCGGTGCCGGTCCGCGCAAACAGATCGACCTCGGCCCGATCCAACTTGACGCAATGGGCATGCCATACATCCGGACCTGTCCAGCCCAGATCCTGCGCGTACTGACCCGGCCGGCACCCGAATCGGGACTGGGAATACCGGATATCCTCGTCATTTTCAGCCAGGTGAGTGTGCAGCATCACGCCCTTGTCGCGAGCCAGCAGCGCCGTGTCGCGCATTAGGTCGCGACTGACCGAAAAGGGCGAGCACGGCGCAAGCCCCACCCGGCACATCGCCCCCTCGGACGGATCATGAAAGGCATCGACCACGCGGATCATGTCGTTCAGAATCGCGGACTCGGATTCGACAAGCGCATCGGGTGGCAGACCGCCATTGCTTTCACCGATGCTCATCGCGCCGCGCGTGGGGTGAAACCGCATGCCCAGTTCGGATGCGGCGGCGATCGTGTCCTCAAGCCGCACACCGTTGGGATACAGGTACAGGTGGTCCGAACTGAGCGTGCAGCCGGACAGGGCCAGTTCGGCTAGGCCGATCTGCGCCGAGACGAACATATGCTCGGGGCCGAACCGCGCCCAGATCGGATAGAGTGTCTTGAGCCAGCCGAACAGCAACGCGTCCTGCCCCGCCGGGACCGCGCGCGTCAGGGTCTGGTACAGGTGGTGATGCGTGTTCACCAACCCGGGCGTGACCACGCAGCCACGCAGATCGTGGATCTCGCCCGAGGCTTCAAGGCGATGCCCGATCCCGGCGATCACCCCATCGCGGACCAGTATGTCGGCCCCGGCCAGTTCTTGCCGGGCGTCGTCCATCGTCAGAACAACATCGGCATTTTTCAGTAGGAATTCGGTCATCTGGCACTCCTGAGATTCGCCCGTCTCATGACAAGAGTGCGTCGCGCCGGTGGAAAACGGGCGGAAGAACCGGCCGAAGAACCCTAGCCGGACAGATACCGGGCGGCAAGCCGCGTCAGACCCGGCGCAACAGGTCCAGCGCCGCCGCGTGGATGTCGGGGTTGGCTGCCGCAAGCACCTGCCCGCCCAGATGGGCCGGGCCGCCCTGCCAGTCGGTGACCAAGCCACCGGCGGCCCGGATCACGGCCATGGGGGCCTGGATGTCATAGGGCTTCAGACCGGCCTCGATCACCAGATCGACCTGTCCGGCCGCCAGCAGCGCATAGGCGTAGCAATCCATGCCGTACCGCGTCAGTTGCACCTGTTCGGCGACCGCGCGAAACGCCCGTTCCTCGTCGTCAGCCCCGACCTCGGGGAAGGTCGTGAACAGGATCGCGTCCTTGAGCGCGGCGGTTTTTCGGGTGGACAGGCTGACCTGCCCTAGCGGGCCCGTCATGAAGGCGCCCGTGTCGTGCCCCACGAATCGCTCGCCGATATAGGGCTGGTCGATGACGCCAAGCATCGGCCCCGTCGAATCCGCCAGCGCGATCAGCACACCCCATGTCGGCGTTCCGCTGACAAACCCCCTGGTCCCGTCGATCGGATCCAGCACCCAGATCCGGCCCGAGCTTCCAGTGACGGTTCCGAACTCCTCACCCAGGATCCCGTCTTCGGGGCGAAATTCGGCCAGAACCTCACGCATAGCCTGCTCGGCGGCCCGGTCGGCAACGGTCACAGGGTCATAGCCACCCTGCTGCTTGTTTGCTGTCTCTAGGTCGGGTCGGCGAAAAAACGGCAAAATGGCCGCACGCGCAGCGTCGGCCAGTTTTTCCGCAACTTCAAGATCGGTCAATACGGTACCAGACATACGCGACTGGTGCGGCGGGTACCGCGCAAAGTCAAGTGCCTCTGCTCAGGCGACGTCGCTGAGAACCCGGGCCAGTTCGAACAGACGGCGGCGCTGGTTCTCGGGGATCGCATAGTACGAGCGCACGAGATCGAGCGCCTCTTTGTCGCCCATCAGATCGGCAGGAACCGACTTTTTGCCACTTTCGGATTTCTGCGTGTCTTCGAGACCCTCGAAGAAAAAGCTGACCGGCACATCCAGCGCCTCGGCAATGTCCCATAGGCGCGACGCACTGATCCGATTGGCACCGGTCTCGTATTTCTGGATCTGCTGAAACTTGATACCGACCTGCTCTGCAAGTTGCTGCTGGGTCATTCCGATCAGCCAGCGACGATGCCGGACGCGCTTGCCCACATGGACATCCACATGATGGGTCATTGGTACACTCCTATCTTACACACAACCGCCCGGGAAAACGCGAACGCGACAGAGACCGCCATACCGGCCGCCGCTGGACAACACTCCTTCAACACCGGAAATGCCCCCCGAAACAGCACTTCTGCAACCCATCATTGCGCCATTTTCGATTCTTTTCAAGAAGGTTGAGTCGGAGCCGGTCAACAGAACTTTACGGTTGTACGTTCGTTCCGGGGTGCCAAATCACTCTGAATCAGGGAATTTCGGCGCAGGTCCGGAACGTTACCTGCCATCGAAGATTGACAATCTCACTCGGTTGCCCCTGCCTAGAGCGCGACCACGGAGGACACGAATTGCTCGCCTACCAAATTCCCTCGGCCACAGCCCAGGCCGTATTGCACGACATCGCAACACCCGAGCCGGGACACGGACAGATCCGCGTCAAGATCCACGCCTGCGGCCTTAACTTTGCCGACCTCCTGATGCAGAAGGGCACCTATCAAGACACACCCCCTGCCCCGTTCACGCTGGGGCTCGAGATCGCAGGGGTCGTGGACGCCGTCGGCCCCGGTGTCGTCCACCTTGTCCCGGGCGACCGTGTGGCCGTCTATTCGGGGCAAGGCGGGCTGGCGGAATTCGGCGTGTTCGACGCCGACCGGGCCGTCATGCTGCCGCCGTCCTGCAGCTTCGAAGAAGCCGCTGCGATCCAGATCGCCTATGGCACCAGCCACATAGCTCTGGATCACCGCGCCCGCCTGCAGCCGGGCGAGACGCTTTTGGTGACCGGTGCAGCCGGCGGCGTGGGGCTGACTGCAGTCGAGATCGGCAAGCTGATGGGCGCAACCGTGATCGCGCAGGCACGCGGCACCGACAAGCTAACCGTAGCTAAAGCCGCCGGGGCGGACCACCTGATCGATGCGGACGAGGATCTGCGGCAGCGGGTGCTGGACCTGGGCGGTGCGGATGTCGTCTATGATGCGATCGGTGGCGACGTATTCAAGGCCGCCTTTCGCGCCACCAATCCCGAAGGTCGCCTGTTGCCGGTCGGTTTCGCCGGCGGCGAGGTTCCGCAAATCCCAGCCAACCACCTGATGGTCAAGAACCTGACGGTGATCGGAGTCTATATCGGCGGCTATCTGAAGTTCCGGCCCGAGATCGTGCGCAGCAGCTTTGAAACCCTGTTCCGCTGGCATGCCGAGGGCCGCATCAAACCGCATGTCAGCCATATCCTGCCTTTATCAAAGGTGGCCGATGGCATGGACCTGCTGCGGTCGCGCAAATCCACCGGCAAGGTCGTCATCACGCCCTGACCGGCTCAGCTGGCGACCGCGCGCAGCGGCCCGCCCCGCAGCATCCGGAAATTCTGGCGGACCAGGTCGGCCAGAGCCTCGACCACCGGTCCTCGGCCCGTGTCGCCGCCATACAGGTTGATCATGTGGGCCGGCAATTCGGGCAGCGCGCCGCCGGCGTCGATCTTTTCCAGATGCGCGGCCTCGGTCGCTTCCAGCATCGCGTGCACGGCCAGATCGGCGCTGACCGTGGCCTCGATCGTGCGGTCGTTTTCCGTTTCCACCGACAGTTCCCAGGGGATGCCCGCAGCGTCCAGAGCCGCGATGACCTGCGGACGGAACAGACAGCGGCGGCCAAGCGCCAACGGCAGGGGCCGACGGCGCCAGGCCGCCCCGCCCGATGCTCCGATCCAGCGCAAAGGCAGTTCGGCGATGGTTTCGCCGCCATCGCCATTCGACGCCTCGGTCGTCAGAATGACATCGCATTCGCCGCGCCGGAACATCTCTTTCAACTGGATCGAATACGATGAGACCAGTTGTACGCGCACACGGGGGAAGTCGGCGTTGAACCGCTGCAAAACCCGGGGAATTGCCGGGTAGACAATATCATGCGGCACGCCCAGAACCACTTCGCCTTCATAGGCCTGATCGGTCAGCTTCGACATCACCTCGTCATTCAGCGATACCATGCGCCGCGCATAGGCCAGCAGTTGCTCCCCCGAGGCCGTCAGGGCGATCGTCCGGCCCGACCGGTCCAGCAACTCAAGCCCAAGCAGTTCCTCGAGCCGCTTCAGCTGCATCGACACGGCCGATTGAGTCAGGTGCAGAAATCCCGCGGCTCGGGTGACGCCGCCATGATCGGCCACGGCGACGAACGACCTGAGGGTCGTGATGTCGAGATTTCGCATATCAGAAATCCTTATGCGTCAATTCATAAACATTCATTTTTCATATATGACAGAGACCGCCATATAGATCAAGGAAGTTGATTGAATGCTCTACCCCCATCACTTCCTGACAAAAGGACAATAAACATGACCCAAATTGCGATTTCCTGCCCCTCGCCGGCGCCGCGCAAAACCGGATGGCTGCAGCGCCTTGTTTCCTTGCCCCGCCAACGGCGCGCACTGGCGCGGCTGGACGCCCGTCTGCTGAAAGATATCGGCGTCACCCGCGCGCAGGCCGAGGCCGAGGCCGCACGCCCCCTTTGGGATGCGCCGGATATCTGGATCTCGGGCCGCTATTGACCCCATTTTGGCAGCGTTGACACCGCCGACGGCGGCGGTGCCGATTTTGCTCGCAATTCCGAGGGTTTTGCCGCCAAGACCCTTGAAACATGCGCCCGACTCTCCGATATTTGCCGTCAGAATGGTCCGCATCGCGGATCGGAATGGATTCAAGGGAGACCCTTAATGGCACAATTCGACACCGTCCGCACGGCGGCCGGCGCACGCACTGCCCAGATCGACGAGGGCCTGCGCGCCCACATGAACAAGGTCTACGGCACGATGTCCGTGGGCATGCTTATCACGTTTGCGGTGGCCTGGGCCGTTGGCACCAGCCCGCAGCTGCTGTCGGTGTTCCGCGACCCGATCACGCTCAGCCCGAATATCCTGGGCTGGATCGTGATGTTCGCCCCGCTGATCATGGTCTTTGCCTTCGGCGCCGCCATCAACCGCCTCAGCGCCGCCGGCGCCCAGCTGTTCTTCTATGCTTTCGCCGCCGTGATGGGCCTGAGCATGAGCTGGATTTTCGTGGCCTTCACCGGCATCTCGATCGCCCAGGTGTTCCTGATCACGTCGATCGCCTTCGCCGGCCTGTCGCTGTATGGCTATGTCACCAAGAAAGACCTTTCGGGAATGGGGACGTTCCTGATGATGGGCGTGATCGGCCTGATCGTGGCCATGGTGATCAACATTTTCCTTCAGTCGCCCGCCATCATGTTCGCCGTGTCGATCATCGGCGTTCTGATCTTTGCGGGACTGACCGCCTATGACACGCAGAACATCAAGGCGACCTACATTCAGCACGCCGCGCACGGCGACCAGGAGTGGCTGGGCAAATCCGCGATCATGGGCGCGCTGAACCTGTATCTGGACTTCATCAACATGTTCATGTTCCTGCTGCAACTGCTTGGAAATCGTGAGTAACCAGCGGCAGAATCCTGTCAGGAAACGGGCCCATTCCGGGCCCGTTTTTTTTTGCCCCGCTCCCAAACGAAAAGGACCCTGCCCACCGGCAGAGCCCCTGAACCCAAGTTCGATTTCGTTCGGATCAGCTACAGTTCAACGGAACCGCAAAGCCCGAACTGCGCGAGGAGTTGCCCTTGCGATAGACATCGCCAGCGGCCAGACAGCCCGTGAAGCGTTCGGTCTCACGCCCGAAAGCCGCACCCACCGAGTTGTCCACCTTAGTGCTGTTGCTGGCGGTACGGACAACACCAAACAGCGTGCCGTTCACGTTGACCGTGCTCAGGAAGAGGTCTGTACTGCTGCCGACGAGTTGCACTGCGGTGTCGGCCGTACGCCCGCCGTTGTCGATGGCCACGCCGGCGATCTTGTCAAACGCTGCCTGGTCCGTCTGAACCTGAACCGCCGGAAGCTGGGCAAGCTCGGCCGGGACGTTGGTGGCAGGCGGCGTAAAGGCGACGGCGCCTTTTACGTCGGACACGGTGCGCGGTTCGCCGTCAATGCCAGTGAACCCGACACCCTGCCGGTTCCAAGGATCCTCACAAGCCGAAAGGGTCAGAACGGCGATGGCAGGCAACAAGATTTTTTTCATGGCGCTCAACATTTTGTGGAGGTTTGCCAAAGCCTATGGCCAGGGTGGCCGCAAAAGCAACCCGCAGGCGAACAGAATACCCGGCGTGCTGATGCACCACTGCAACGCGCGAAAGGGGTGAACCGGTGACCAACCTGCCTGAAAACAAGAAAGGGTCCTGACCGCGCCAGGACCCTTTTTCGTCTTGCGTCTGAAAAGGCAGATTACTTGATCTTGCCTTCCTTGTACTCGACATGCTTGCGAGCGACCGGGTCGTATTTGCGCACGGTCATTTTCTCGGTCATGGTGCGCGCGTTCTTTTTGGTCACGTAGAAGTGGCCCGTGCCCGCGGTCGAGTTCAGACGGATCTTGATTGTCGTCGGCTTCGCCATGGTTATCTCCTGCGTCCGAAAAGGCAGGGGCCTTTCGGTTGAATTCCTATGAGCGTGCGCTTTTACCCGCTCGCTCGCCCGAGTCAACCGGATTCGAAACGTGATACCGGAATAAACTGGCCGAGGCCTTGAATTTCTTGGAACGACGGCAAACGAGGCGAATTTTCGGCCCGCCAGCACTTGAGTCCCCACCGGAAAATACCAGCAGGCAGCGGATGCGCGGAGGGCCTGTAAGCCGGATCCTGTTCCGGGGTTGCCCCCTTCGATGACCATTCCTCTAGGCCGTGCATTGCTGCACGGCTCGAGCTGCCAACCCGGTCCCTCTCGGCCAAGGCAGGCCTAGCGGCGGTATCGGCTGACGCCGACCGGCCCGCGTGGGGACCCTATTTGGCATTGCTCCCGGTGGGGCTTGCCGTGCCGCCGCTGTTGCCAGCGGCGCGGTGGGCTCTTACTCCACCGTTTCACCCTTGCCATGATCTGCCGGAGGCGAACCTTCGGCGTCTCATGGCGGTTTGTTTTCTGTGGCGCTTTCCGTCGGGTTTCCCCGCCCGGGCGTTACCCGGCACCGTTGCCTTGTGGAGTCCGGACTTTCCTCTCGGGCCTAGGCCCCAGCGGCCATCCGGCCCTCCGCGCATCGAATTGGGTATGCCCCTGACCCAGGCACGTCAAGAGAGGAATGGAAGCGACAAGGGGCCAGCCCCTTCTTGGCCTTCGGCCAATTCAACCCCGGGATATTTTGGGCCAGATGAAGGTTGGTCAGGCGAGGCGGTGCGGCTGCGGCAATGCAGCCACGTCCTCTGGGGCCAGCCCTCCCCTACCCCAGGGCCGAAAGCGCAACCGCACAGCAGCGAGCAGCGTTTCATCATCGACAGCAGCAGTATAGCCGGCGGCTTGGGCCACGGCGCGGAAGTAATGGGCCTCGGGCCGCGACAAAGGGGCGGCGTGAGCGCGCGGCGCGGCCAGCCCCTGACGTTCGAGTCGTATCCAGTCGAAACGTGGCCCGGGATCGTGTTTGCGCCCTGGCGCCATGTCCGAATGACCGATCACGCCGGCGGCCGGTATGGACCAACGGGTCATGATCTGCGGCAGAAGCCGCTCGAGTGCCCTTATCTGCGCCTGGGCGAAAGGATGATCGCCTCGGTTGTCGAGTTCGATCCCGATCGAGCGGGAGTTGATATCGCTCTGTCCCTGCCACTCGCCGACCCCGGCGTGCCAGGCGCGATCCTCTTCACGAACCATCTGCCAGAGTGTTCCGTCACAGCCGATCAGATAGTGGGCCGATACCTCGGACGCCGGGTCGCACAAACGCTCGAGCGCGGCTCGGGCGCTGTTCATCGCGGTGTAGTGAAGAACCACCAGAGATGGCTTCAGCCCATCCCGGCGGGGGCCGAAATTGGGGGATGGGTGCCAGATCGGCGAGAGATCAGTTGCCGACGACACGGCGGAACGGGCTGGGGTCCCAGCCACAGGCAAAGCCGTCGCCATCCGGGTCCAGGCCCTTGCGGTCACGTTGTGGCCCGCCGCTGGCCAGGAAATCGATCTGAGCCTGATCTGCCGATGGGTATTTGGCGCAGTTCCGTTGCGCCTTGGCCTGAAGGTTGAACCCGGACCGGCTGTAGATCTGTGCCCCGACCGGATTAGTAGTGGACAATGCGTATTGCACGATATTGGGCTGGCCGTCCGCGCCACGCTGAGGAACCGCCGTCGGGGCGACCACCTCATAGGTCTGACGGTTTCTCTCGATCAGGGCGGCGTCATCCTGAATGCTGCGGCTGCTGGAGACCGCGGCAAAATCCTGTTCTTGCGAAATGCCGCTCGACGTCACCGTTGCCGGGGCCGGTGCCTGGGTGGAGGTACTGGCGAGCGCTGCGGCCGTTTGATTCGCGATATCCGCGGCGCTGCCATCGGTGGAATAGGTGACGGCGGAGGACTCGGCCGACCATGGCTCCTGCGAGATGGCTGGGGGCGGCAGCAGCGGATTGCCTGCTGCGCCCTGCCCCGCCAGTTGCGCCTCGCGCTGGGCCTGGTATTGCGACGTATTGAACTCCGTGCCCTGAACCGGCGCCACCGTATCGCAAGCGGCGGCGACGGCGCACACGGGAATCACAAGAAGTTTGCGCATCGGACTGCTCCGTTCTTGCAGCGGTCGGGTCGACCGACCGTTACCACCATTTGCCCGGCTTGGCCACGAACCCCGCAGCGGATTCGAGCGCGTAGGCGGTGTTCAGCAGGTCGCCTTCCTCCCACGGACGCCCAATCAGTTGCAGCCCCAGCGGCAGCCCATGCTTGTCCAACCCGGCCGGAACCGAGATGCCCGGCAGACCGGCAAGGTTCACCGTCACGGTGAAGACGTCGTTGAGATACATCTGAACCGGGTCGGTTTCCTTCATCTCTCCCAGACCGAAGGCGGCCGACGGAGTTGCTGGGGTCAGAATCGCATCGACGCCCGCGGCGAACACGTCCTCGAAGTCTTTCTTGATCAGGGTCCGCACCTTTCGGGCGCGGTTGTAGTATGCATCGTAGAAACCGGCCGACAGAACATAGGTGCCGACCATGACCCGGCGCTGCACCTCGTGACCAAAGCCCTCGGCGCGGGTCTTTTCGTACATCTCGGTGATGCCATCGCCCTGCGCCAACGTCGCGCGGCGGCCATAGCGCACGCCGTCATAGCGCGCCAGGTTCGACGACGCCTCGGCGGGCGCGATCACGTAATAGGCCGGCAGCGCGTATTTGGTGTGCGGCAGCGAGATATCGACAATCTCGGCCCCCGCATCACGCAACATTTCGGCGCCGTCGGCCCAGAGCTTTTCGATCTCGGCGGGCATGCCGTCCATCCGGTATTCCTTGGGGATACCGATCTTCTTCCCCTTGATGTCGCCGGTCAGCATCGCCTCGAAATTCGGCACCGGAATCTCGACGCTGGTCGAATCTTTGGGGTCATGCCCGCACATCGCCTCGAGCATGATGGCGGCGTCGCGCACGTTCTTGGTCATCGGTCCGGCCTGATCCAGCGAGGACGCAAAGGCCACGATGCCCCAGCGCGAGCAGCGGCCATAGGTCGGCTTGATGCCGGTGATGCCGGTAAAGGCCGCGGGCTGGCGGATCGAACCGCCGGTGTCGGTGCCGGTCGCCGCAAGGCACAGATCGGCTGCAACGGCAGCCGCCGACCCGCCCGATGAACCGCCGGGGGTCAGCGGAGTGTCGTCATTGCCGCGCCGCCACGGGCTGACCGCATTACCATAGACCGAGGTTTCGTTGGACGAGCCCATAGCGAATTCGTCCATGTTCAGCTTGCCCAGCATCACCGCGCCGGCATCGGCCAGTTGCTGCGATACGGTGGATTCGTATTCGGGCTTGAAGCCTTCCAGAATGCGGCTGGCCGCCTGGCTGGGCACGCCCTTGGTGCAGAACAGGTCCTTGATGCCGATCGGCAGGCCGCACATGGCGGGCGCGTCGCCGGCCTTGATGCGCTCGTCGGCCGCCTTGGCGCGCTCCAGCGCGATCTCGGGCGTCTTGTGGACGAAGGCATTGAGCGCGTCGGCCGCGTCGATGGCCGTCAGGCAGGCCTCGGTCAGTTCGACCGAGGTGGTTTCACCCTTGCGCAGCGCGTCGCGGGCCTCGGCCAGGCCCAGTTTGTTCAGGTCGCTCATGTCTTACTCCACCACCTTGGGAACCGCGAAAAACCCCTCGCGCGCGTCGGGGGCGTTGGACAGGATCTTGTCCTGCATGCTCCCGTCGGTCACCACGTCCTCGCGGCGTTTGAGCCGCATCGGCGTCACCGAGACCATCGGCTCGACCCCTTCGACGTCAACTTCGTTCAGCTGTTCGATGAACCCCAGGATCGTGTTGAACTCCGAGGCCAGCGCCGGCAGCGCATCATCCTCGACCTTGATCCGGGCCAGTTTGGCCACCTTGGCGGCGGTGCTTTGGTCAATCGACATGGGAAACCCTCGTGTGCGTTACAGGGGCATTTACCCGTCTGGTGCAGCAGTCGCAAGACCGCCTGCGTGCGGGAATGGTCGGGCGGCGCCGGGGCCAGACCGATCCAGAATACCCGCCACGCAAAAAAGTGAACCGTTTCGTTCACTTTTCACTTGAAGTCCGCGTGCTGCATCCCCTTATGTTGTAAACGAAACAGTTCAGTTCGGAGGAAGCCGATGAAATCGACCATGATTGCACTGTCTGTAGTTTTTGCCACCGCAGCGGCTCCGGCCTTTGCCCTGGGTGTCCCGATGGGCGACCTGACCCCGACGCTGACCTTTCCCGATCAGCACCCTTCGGATCAGGTGAGCCAGGAAAAAACCTCACCCCGAAACTGACTTCGTTCTTGCCTCCCTGTTGGATCGGGCCGGTTTCCCCTTTTTTCCGGCCCGGTCCCCTACCTGCCCTCGTGGCGCCGCCGGCCCTTAACGGGTCGGCGCTTTTTTGTTGTGGCGCGATGCCTTATCGTACATGCACCACGCAGTATCGGGCTGGCTCAACCAGGTTTGCCGAACCCGTTTGACGAACGCAGGAGGTGCCATGACGGAGCGCAAGCAGAAGGTTCTGGACGCAATCGACGCAGCCAATTCGGCCGACCCCACCCAGGAAGACGGGCGTCCCGCTGCGCTGCTTTATGGCGAACGGATGAGCGCCGAGTTGCATCGACTGTTCCCCGACGCATCAGAGCCATTGCAGATCGCCGCCCGCGGCCAGCATGTCGAGCGCTGGAAGCTGGCCCGCTCGGCCTACCCCGAGGGGCGCGCGGGCTATCTGGCGTGGCGCAAGGCCCAAGCCGAGCATCACGCGCAGGTCGTGGTCGAGTTGATGTCCGAGGCCGGTTACGATCAGGCCGAGATCGACGCCGCCCGCCGTATGTTGCGCAAACAGGGCATCAAGCGCGACGACGACGTTCAGGCGCTGGAGGACGTGATCTGCTTTGTCTTTCTGAAATGGTATTTTGCACCCTTCGCCGCGAAACACTCGGGCGAAAAGATTCAGCGCATCGTCGAAAAGACCGCCCGCAAGATGTCGTCTGAGGCGCGCCGACGCGTGCTGGACGAGTTCGACCTGCCCGAAGACCTGGCCCGCGCTTTCAAGGATTGACACATCATGACCGATGACATGCGATTGTTGATCGACCTGCACCTGCCCAACGACCGGCAAGGCCCCGGCAGCGACGCGGCAACGGAAATGGCGTTGAAGCTGGCGGACGTTCAAGCCGATCCCGGATTGAAGGTCGCCGACATTGGCTGCGGCACCGGAGCTGCGGCCTTCTGCCTTGCGCGCCATCTAGGCGCATCGGTGACGGCAGTGGATTTCCTGCCGGATTTTCTGGCCGAGCTGGAGAGACGCGCCCAGTTCTTGGGCCTGGCGGCCCGGATTCAGACGGTTGAGGCGTCGATGGAGGACCTGCCCTTCGACGATGCCAGCCTTGACGTGATCTGGTCGGAAGGCGCGATTTACAACATGGGGTTCGAAAACGGTCTGAACGCCTGGCGTCGGTTCCTGAAACCCGGCGGTGTCCTGGCTGTGTCCGAGCTGACCTGGCTGACCGATCAACGCCCCGAACCGCTGACACGGCACTGGGATGCCGCCTATCCCGAAGTTGCGACCGCCGGACATAAGATCCGCCAGATCGAGACGGCCGGTTATGAACCTGTCGGCTATTTCCCGCTGGGCACCGACTGCTGGATGGAGAACTACTATCTCCCTCTTCAACGCAGCTTCCCTGCCTTCCTCGACCGGCATGGCAATTCCGAGCAGGCCAAAGCCATTGTCGATGCCGAACGGGCCGAGATCGCTTTGTATGAAACCTATTCCGACTTTGTCAGCTATGGGTTCTACGTGGCGCGGCGTCTGCCGGACTGACCGCATCCGTCATGGCCCGCCGGTAAACCTCGATCATCCAGCCCAGCATGGTGGCGTTCAGGATGTGCCACATAAAATGCGTTCCCATCGGGATGCGGGCGCAAAGCGGAGCATCGAGCGCGCGGAAGGTGATCGACGCGATCAGGATCGCAGCTCCGACCGCCAGACCCCAGGCCACCTGCGGCCTGCGCGCGCGCAAAAGATACGCATAGATCAGGATCAGCAACGGCACCGGAGCATATGCGGCCGACCCGCCCAGCCCGGGAACCAGTTGAAACACCGGTATGGTCAACGCCGCATAGGGGATGAACAAGGCCGTCAGCGCCACCGCCTTCGGCGTGGATAGCTGCCAGATGTCCCGGTTCACCGCGAAGATATAGACCAAGATGAACAGCAGAATCGGCGTCGTATCCGCCAGCGCGGCCCAGACTTGCGCATGGGTATGAAACAGATAGCTGCCAATGCCGATCACCGCCAGAATGGCGACCAGCAAGTTGGCCAACGGCAGACCCTGCCCCCGCACCCGCCGCCACATCACCCATGCCGCCAACAGAAAGGCCGCGTTGGACACGGCGTTTACGGGTTCGGCCCAATAGTCCGGCGACAGGCGCTCGCAATAGCCGTCGATTTCTCGCATCCAGTCCATGGATTTTTACATAGCCGATGCTAGGCTGGCCCTGAACCGGTTTCAGGAGGGTCTTTCATGAAAATCATCTGGTTGGGGCATGGCAGCTTCCGAATTCAAGCGGCGGGACAAGTCCTGCTTATCGATCCCTGGCTGAGCGGCAACCCGATGCTGCCCGAGGACCAGCACGACGCAGCCATCCAAGGCGCCACGCATATCCTGCTGACCCACGCGCATTTCGACCACGTCGCCGACGTTCTGCCGCTGGCCAAACGCCTGAACATTCCGGTGGTGGGCCAATACGACGTCATGGCCCATTGGGCCGAGGCCGAAGGGATCGAGACCATCGGCTTCAACAAAGGCGGCCGGGTCGACCTGAACGGGGTCAAGGTCGACATGGTGCCGGCCTCGCACAGCTCGACCTTCGCCACACCCGATGGCCCGCGCGCCGGCGGGTCCGAGGTGGGGTTCATCCTGTCGGCTGATGGTCATACAGTCTATGTCTCGGGTGACACCACGATCATGGCCGACATGGAGTGGATCGGCGACTATTACAAACCGGATATCGGCATTCTGTCGGCGGGCGGCTATTTCACGATGGATATGAAAGCCGCCGCCTATGCCGCCCGGCGGTATTTCGACTTCAAGACGGTGATCCCCTGCCACTACCGGACCTTCCCGATCCTGGAACAATCCGCCAAGGACCTGGCGGATGGGCTGCCGGGCGTTACCGTCATCGAGCCCGAGGTCCTGCAGGAGATCGAGCTTTGACACCCGCGCTGGCCTTCTCGGCGGAAGAATACGCGGCGCGGCTGGCCAAGACCCGTTCCGCGATGGCCCAGCGGGGTGTCGAAACCCTGCTGGTTGCGGACCCGTCGAACATGGCCTGGCTGACAGGGTATGACGGCTGGAGCTTCTACGTCTCGCAGATGGTGATCGTCCCGCGCGACGGCGCGCCCCTGTGGTGGGGCCGGACGCAGGACAAGCCCGGCGCGGCGCAGACCACCTGGCTGGACCCCACCGACCTGCACGACTGGCCTGAAGAGCATGTACAGCACCCCGAACATCACCCGGTCGAGTCGCTGGCATCGCTGCTGCGCGAGCGCGGCTGGACAACCCATCTGGGTGTCGAGATGGAAAATTATTACTACTCGGCCGCCAGCCACCGGATCCTTGAGACCGCGTTCGGCCGCGATGCGCTGATCGACGCGACCGGGTTGGTGAACTGGCAGCGTGCGGTCAAAAGCGAGGCCGAGATCGCCTTGATGCGCAAGGCCGGGCAGTTGACCGCGCATATGCACGCAGTGCTGCGCGACGGGTTCCGCCCCGGGGTTCCCAAGAACGTGCTCGTGGCCGAGGTTCAGGCTGCGGGCATCGCCGGGCTGCCGGGTCTTGCGGGCGACTATCCCGCGATTGCGCCCATCGCGCCCTCGGGAGCCGAGGCCTCGGCCTCGCACATCACTTGGAACGACCGTCCGCTGAAACCGGGCGAGGCGACCTATTTCGAAATCTCGGGCTGCCATCGCCGTTATCACTGCCCGGCCAGCCGCAGCCTGTTTCTGGGTGACCCACCCGCCGATATCCGGCGCGCAGAAACCGCGATCCTGACCGCGATTGAGGACACGCTGGCCGCCGCCCGCCCCGGCGCCACCTGCGAAGAGGTCGCCGCCTGCGTCTATGACAGCTTTGCCCGGGCCGGCTATGTCAAAGGCAATCGCACCGGCTATCCGGTGGGCCTGAGCTATCCGCCCGATTGGGGTGAGCGCACCATGAGCCTGCGCCCCGGCGACAGCACCGTTCTGCAGGACAACATGACCTTTCACCTGATGCCGGGTCTGTGGACCCCCGATTGGGGGCTGGCCATCACCGAAACCTTCGTGGTCACGCCGACGGGCGGGCAACCCTTGGCAGACATACCCCGCGAACTGGTCGTGAAACCGGCCTGAGCGCGCCTCAGCCCTTGGGCCCGCCGCCATCGCGCTGCGCGGCAAAGAAATCGCGCAGCAACCGGGCGCAGTCCTCGGCCGCGATGCCGTCATAGACGTCCGGCCTGTGATGGGCCTGAGGGTGCGAGAACACCCGCGCCCCATGCGCCACGCCGCCCGATTTCGGATCGGCGGCCCCGTAGTAGATCCGCCGAATCCGCGCTGCCGCCAGCGCCGCGGCGCACATGGCGCAGGGTTCCAGCGTGACATACAGGTCATGCCCCGTCAGACGCTCGGACCCGACGGCCCGGCAGGCGGCGCGCAGGGCCAGGATCTCGGCATGCGCGGTCGGGTCGTGCAACTCGCGCGTACGGTTGCCGTCTGCCGCGATGATCCGCCCATCCGGCGCGACGATCACCGCGCCCACCGGAACCTCGCCCCGATCACCCGCCGCGCGCGCCTGTTCCAGCGCCTTGTCCATGTGCGTTCTGAAGACCATGCCCCTGACTGCCCCAGAAACCCACCTTTCGCAAGCCGCGCCGATGCGCTATGCGCAGGGCATGAGCAACACCCCTCCTCCCGGCGACCGGATCGCCAAAGTGCTGGCCCGCGCCGGCATCGCCTCGCGCCGCGAGGCCGAACGCATGATCGAAGCGGGCCGCGTGACCGTGAACGGCAAAACGATCGACAGCCCGGCGCTAAACGTCACGCCCAACGACAGGATCACCGTCGACGGCAAGCCCGTGGCCGAGCCCGAACCCGCGCGTCTGTGGCTGTATCACAAGCCAACCGGTCTGGTGACCACGAACCGCGACGAAAAAGGCCGCCCCACGATCTTCGACAACCTGCCCGAGGGCATGCCCCGCGTCATGAGCGTTGGCCGGCTGGACCTGAATTCAGAGGGCCTTTTGCTGCTGACCAATGACGGGGCCATCAAGCGCAAGCTTGAACTGCCCTCGACCGGCTGGCTGCGCAAATACCGGGTGCGGATCAACGGCCGCCCCAAGGACGAGGACTTTGCCCCCCTGCGCCAAGGTCTTGTGATCGAGGGCGAAAGGTTCCAGCCCATGACCGTGTCGCTGGACCGCCAGCAAGGTGCGAATGCATGGCTGACGATCGGACTGCGCGAGGGCAAGAACCGAGAAATCCGCCGCGCGATCGAAGACATCGGCTTTACCGTGAACCGGCTTTTGCGCGTGTCCTACGGACCGTTCCAGCTGGGCAATCTCAAACCCGGCGAGGTCGAGGAAATCCGCCGCCGCGTTCTGCGCGACCAGCTGGGCCTGGAACCCGAAACCCCACCGGCTGCTGCGAAACGCTCAAGCCGCCCCCAAAGATCCCGCAGGCCGGGCGGCAAGAAATCACGCAATTGACGCGGGTTATCGAACCTTCCCCCTAGCGCCAAGCCCCTTGATACCCTAGGTTTTCAAGGGGACAACCGCAGTTGGAGGACGTCATGTCCGGGACCGGAGTGCAAAAAATGGCCTACGCGGCCCTGCTGGTGCTGTTGTTCGGCGTCTGTACCGGTTGGCTCGGGGGGCTCTGAAGCCATGGCCAAGCGATACGGCGGAAAGTTCAGCCCCGACGGCCAGTCCGACACCGACGCGCCCGCCCAGCGCGGGCAATACGATGGTGCCCGGGTGAACCCGGTCGGCGCACGCGCCAATGTCCTGTTCGTTCCGGCGATCCCTCTGGTCTTTTTGTCGCTCAACGACGGCGCGATCGGGATGACCCTGGGATTGCTCGCCGCCGGCATTCTGACCGCTGCAGCCTTTCTGCTGCGTGAAGGGCTGAAAGCCGAAGATGCCTACAACGCGCGCCGCACCGCGCGCCGCCCAGCCTTTCCCCGCAAGATCTTCTCGTCCGTTTTGACCGGGCTTGGGGTGGGTCTGGCCGCCTATCGCAACGACTATC
The DNA here is from genome assembly GCF_059612945.1 of Ruegeria sp. BHSC276. NCBI lineage: Bacteria > Pseudomonadati > Pseudomonadota > Alphaproteobacteria > Rhodobacterales > Roseobacteraceae > Ruegeria > Ruegeria sp. BHSC276. Next base: position 255,736 of record NZ_JBXWRP010000001.1, read on the forward strand.
TGGATGCAGAGGCCGCCAGCCAGGTCAGCCTCCTGGCGCCGGTCTTGTTCGGCGGCGTGGCCACGGCCCTGCATTCCGTCGCCTTCGGGCTCGACCCGATGAGAAACAAAGGCATGGAGGGTGTGGACACCTATCAACAGGACCGGGTCGCCCGCGTGGTCGAAGATGCCGAAGCGCATCTGAACCAGATGACGGATGCCATCAAACGGGCCGGCGACCGCAGGATCGAAGCCCGGGTCGAGCGGTTTCAGACCACCGCTCGCGATCTGTTCCGCACGGTCGAGGAGGACCCGCGCGATCTGGCCGGTGCCCGCAAATACTTGACCGTCTATCTGCAGGGCGCCCGCGATGCGACGATCAAGTTTGCCGATGTCTATGCGCGCACCCGCGACCCGCAGGCTCTGTCCGATTACTCGGCGCTGCTGGACGACCTCGAGCAGAATTTCTCGGCCCGCACCCGAAAGATGCTATTGGATGACCGCAGTGATCTGACGGTCGAAATCGACGTGCTGCGCGAAAGGCTGCAGCGCGAAGGCGTCCGGCTGGACTGACCGGCCAAACCAAGAACAGGGAAGCTTCTCATGTCTGACGAAATCAAGAAAAAGGCGGCCGAGGCCGAAACGCTGGTTCAGGAAGTTGTGGCCGTCGCGTTGCCCGAGCCGAGTTCCGAGATCGTGCCTTTGGAAGAAGCCGACGAACCGGTCGGCGCCGAGATCCGCAAGCGCATGGCCGAGATCGACATGGGCGACACCAACTCGATCGTGTCCTTCGGGTCGGCTGCGCAGGCCGAGCTGCAGGAAATCAGCCAGGCCATGCTGGCTGACGTTCGCAACAAGGATGTCGGACCCGCCGGCGACAGCCTGCGCGACATCGTCACCACGATCCGTGGCTTTTCCGTGTCTGAACTGGACGTGCGCCGCGAGCGCAGTTGGTGGGAGAAACTGCTGGGCCGCGCCGCGCCTTTCGCGAAGTTCACCGCGCGCTACGAAGAGGTGCAGGATCAGATCGACCGGATCACCGACAACCTTCTGTCGCACGAACACACGCTGCTGAAGGACATCAAGTCGCTGGACCTGCTGTATGAAAAGACGCTGGATTTCTATGATGAACTGGCGCTGTACATCGCGGCCGGCGAAGAAAAGCTGACCGAACTGGACAGCCACGACATCCCCGAGAAAGAGGCCGAGGTGCAGGCCGCCCCGGAAGATCAGCAGGTGATGAAGGCGCAGGAACTGCGCGACCTGCGGGCCGCCCGCGACGATCTGGAACGCCGTGTGCATGACCTGAAGCTGACGCGGCAGGTGACGATGCAATCGTTGCCCTCGATCCGGCTGGTTCAGGAAAACGACAAGTCACTGGTGACCAAGATCAACTCGACCTTGGTGAACACCGTGCCGCTGTGGGAAACCCAGCTGGCGCAGGCGGTCACCATCCAGCGCAGCGCCGAGGCCGCAGCCGCCGTGCGCGACGCCAACGATCTGACGAACGAGTTGCTGACCTCGAACGCCGCAAACCTGCGCCAGTCGAACAAGATGATCCGCGAGGAAATGGAGCGCGGCGTGTTCGACATCGAAGCCGTCAAAAAGGCCAACGAGGATCTGATTGGCACCATCAATGAAAGCCTCGCCATCGCAGATGAGGGCAAAGCCCGCCGCGCCGCCGCCGAGCAAGAGCTGAAGAAAATGGAGGCGGAACTGCGCGACACGCTGGCCTCGGCCAAGGCCCGCAAAGACGGGTTGGGCGACACCGCCGGAACGGCCGTGCCGAAATAAGGGCTGCGCGCATGCGGATGAGGCATCTTCTTGGGCGCATCTGCGGCTTGGGCGCATTGCTGATCGTCTCCGGCTGCGAGGATCCGCTCAAGACGTCGCTGGCGCCGCAGGCTCGACCCGAGGCTGCTCCATCCGCTGATGTCTACGTTGAACCTTCGGCCGCCAGCCGGGACCTGGCCCGCTACTACGAGCGGGTCGAGCGCGACCTGCTGACGCGCGGCCTGCTGCGCACCGACGGGGGCGGGCCGGATACCCCGTATGACGCCGACGATCTGGCGCGGAATTTCGAAACCATCGCGTTTTACAATGAGTATCCCGGCACCACTGTTTCGGCGGGCGGGCAACGCGTCGGTGGGCGCCTGAGCCGCTGGGCCAGCCCGGTCCGCGTTGCGGTCGAGTTCGGTCCCTCGGTTCCGCCACAGCGCCGCGCGGCGGACAGTGCCGATGTACAGGCCTTCTCGGCCCGGTTGGCGGCCCTGACCGGCCATCCCGTGTCCTCGGTCAGCCGCAACGGCAATTTCCACGTCTTCATCGCCGGTCAGGATGACACCGAATATGTGCAGGCCCGGCTGCGTCAGCTGATCCCCGGCATCGCGCAAGAGCAACTGGATCTGTTCGCGGATCTGCCACGCTCGTTCTATTGTTTTGTCTTCGCCTCGGCCACGCGCGGGGCGCCGAACACCTATACGCGCGCCGTCGCCCTGGTGCGCGCCGAGCAACCCGACCTCATGCGTCTGAGCTGCATCCACGAGGAAATCGCCCAGGGGCTGGGGCTGCCCAATGACAGCCCCCGGGCGCGGCCTTCGATCTTCAATGATGACGACGAATTCGCCCTACTGACCAGCCATGACGAAAAGCTGCTGACTATGTTGTATGATCCGCGCCTGAAACCCGGCATGACCGCGCAAGAGGCCGCGCCGGTGGTGCGGATCATCGCCCGTGAATTGATGGGGCAATCGCTTTGACCCCGATGACAGGAGAACCCAGATGGGAATTTTCGATTTTCTGACCGGAGAATTCATTGATGTCATTCATTGGGTGGACGACACCCGCGACACGATGGTCTGGCGGTTCGAGCGCGAGGGACACGAGATCAAGTATGGCGCCAAGCTGACCGTGCGCGAAGGCCAGGCGGCCGTATTCGTGCACGAGGGCCAGCTGGCCGACGTGTTCACGCCCGGCCTCTACATGCTTGAAACCAACAACATGCCGATCATGACGACGCTGCAGCATTGGGATCACGGGTTCCAGTCGCCGTTCAAGTCCGAGATCTATTTCGTCAACACGACCCGGTTCAATGACCTGAAATGGGGCACCAAGAACCCGATCATGCTGCGCGACCCCGAATTTGGCCCGACCCGGATCCGCGCCTATGGCACATACACGATCCGGGTCAAGGACCCGGCCCGTTTCCTGGTCGAGATCGTGGGCACCGATGGCGAATTCACCATGGACGAGATCAGCTTTCAGATCCGCAACATCATCGTGCAGGAATTCAGCCGGGTGATCGCGGGGGCAGGCATCCCGGTTCTGGACATGGCCGCCAACACCGCCGATCTGGGCAAGCTGATCGCGGCCGAGGTCTCGCCGGTGCTGGACGGTTATGGGCTTGAGATGCCGGAATTCTACATCGAGAACATCTCGTTGCCGCCGGCGGTCGAGGCGGCGCTGGACAAGCGCACCTCGATGGGGCTGGCGGGGGATCTGGGCAAGTTCACCCAGTATTCGGCGGCCGAGGCGATGACGGCGGCCGCCAGCAACCCAAGCGGTGGCGGCGGTATGGGTGCTGGCCTTGGTATGGGAATGGGCATGGCGATGGCAAACCAGATGTCGAACATGGCAGCGGGCCGGCCGTCAGGCCCGTGGGGCGCGCCCGCGCCCGCTGCCCCGCAACCGGCCGCGCATGTGGCCCCGCCGCCTCCGCCGCCGGTCGAGCATGTGTGGCATATCGCGGTAGACGGTCAGACCAGCGGGCCGTTCTCGAAGGCCAAGATGGGCCGCATGGCCAGCGCGGGCGAGATTTCGCGGGACACCTTCGTTTGGACACCAGGTCAGGACGGATGGAAGAAAGCGGGCGAGGTGCAGGAACTCGCGCAGCTTTTCACGATTCTGCCGCCTCCGCCGCCCGAGGCATGAGGCATCGGCATGACCGCATCGCGGAAACGCTCGAAGACAGGCGGGCGCAAAGCGCCGCAGCCGCCGCAATTCATCTGCCCGTGCTGCGGTTATGTCACCCTGGCCGAGCGCGGGGCCTATCTGATCTGCGCGATCTGCTTTTGGGAGGACGAGGACATTCTGTACGACAAGAACCCCCGCGAACCCTCTGCCGCCAACCACGGCCTGACGCTGGCCGAGGCGCGCGAGAATTTCAGGGCGATCGGGGCCTGCGAGGCCGCTATGCTGCCGCATGTCCTGCCCGAGGAGCAGCGCGCAGCCTATCTTCACTTTCCCGTCGACAACTGACCACCTATGACCCAGCCCCCTGCCCCACCACCCGGCTCTGCGGAACACCGTTTTCCATGTGACAATTGTGGCGCGGACTATCGCTTCGATCCGCAATCCGGCACGCTGACCTGTGACCATTGCGGCCATTCCGAACCGATCGGTGCTGGTCCTTGGGGAGGCGCCAGCCTGCGCGAGCTGGACTTCGACGCGGCCATCGCCGACCGCCTGCCCGACAGCGAGATCGAAGAGACGCGGGTTCTGACCTGCCCCAACTGCGCGGCGCAGGTCGAGTTCGACCCCAACACCCACGCCGCGGAATGCCCGTTCTGCGCCACCCCGGTCGTGACCGATACCGGCGTGAACCGGCACATCAAACCGCGCGGCGTACTGCCCTTTGCGCTTGACGAACGCGCCGCGCACAAGGCCATGAGCGACTGGCTGGGGCGGCTGTGGTTCGCGCCGAACGGGCTCAAGGACTACGCCCGCAAAGGCCGCAGGATGCAGGGCATCTATGTGCCCTACTGGACCTTCGACGCCGACACGAAATCGGCCTATCGCGGCGAACGGGGCGTGGTCTATTACGAAACCCGGACCGTGATGCGTGACGGCAAGCGGGTGCAACAGCAGGTACCCAAGGTGCGCTGGACACCGAAATCCGGCCGGGTGGCCCGGTTCTTCGATGACGTGCTGGTGCTGGCCTCGCAATCCTTGCCCAAATCATACACCGACGCGCTGCAACCTTGGGACCTGCCCGCGCTGGAACCCTATCAGCCCGAGTACCTGGCCGGGTTCCGGGCCGAGGCCTATACGGTCGATTTGCAGCAAGGCTATCAGGAGGCCCGCGGCCACATGGCCCGCGTGATCGAGCGCGACGTCCGCTTTGACATCGGCGGCGACCGGCAGCGCATCCACGCGATCGAAACCGACATCCGCGACGTGACCTTCAAGCACATCCTGCTGCCCGTCTGGATGGCCGCCTACAAGTATCGCGGCCAGACCTATCGCTTTGTCGTCAACGGTCGCACCGGTCAGGTGCAGGGTGAACGGCCCTGGTCGGCGATCAAGATCACGATTGCGGTCGTCCTGGGCCTGCTGGCGGCAGCCGGCATCGGGTATCTGGTGGCGACCGGACAGCAATGACCGCTGGGTTCCGCCGCCGAAAACTCTGCCGCGGAACCCCTTGAACATCCCCGGCTTCTCACCCATCCTGCCGCCGGCTGCCCCGGAGGAGAGGACGACGTGACCCTGGCCGATCTGAACACGCTTCTGACCGCGCGCCATTCCTGCCGCGCCTTCCGGCCCGATCCGGTGCCGCGGGGTGACATCGAACGGATCCTGACCAGCGCGGCCCGGGTGCCCAGCTGGTGCAACGCGCAGCCCTGGCAGGTGGTCGTGACCAGCGGCGCGGAAACGGATGCGTTCCGCAGCGCTTTGCGGGCCGAGGCCGAGACAGGCCAGGCGGAGCCCGACCTGCCCTTTCCGACCGGCTATTCCGGCGTCTATCAGGACCGGCGCCGGGCCTGCGGATGGGCCCTGTACCAGGCAGTAGGCGTAGAGAAGGGCGACCGCGCCGGATCGGCCCGGCAGATGATGGAAAACTTCAACCTGTTCGGCGCCCCGCATTGCGCCATCCTGTCCAGCCCGGCGGAACTCGGCCCCTATGGCGCGATGGATTGCGGCGGGTTTGTCACGGCTTTCACACTGGCGGCACAGGCCTTGGGCATCGCCACGATCCCGCAGGCGGCGGTGGCCGCCTATGGGCCGTTCTTGCACCGCTATTTCAAGATCCCCGATAACCGGCTGATCCTGTGCGCGATTTCCTTCGGCTATCCGGATACCGACCATCCGGCCAACCAATTTCGGACCGAGCGCGCCACGCTGGACGAGTTCGTCACCTGGCGTGGGGCTTCGGCCGAGTGAGCGGAGTTTGAGAAAGACACCGATATGCGCGCATCGATACAAAGGGTGTCCGAGGCATCGGTCTCGGTCGAGGGGCAAGTCATCGGCCAGTGCGGGCCGGGGCTGCTGGTGCTGGTCTGCGCCATGCAGGGTGACGACGACTTCCGCGCCGAGCAACTGGCGGCAAAGATTGCCAAGCTGCGGATCTTCAAGGATGACGCGGGCAAGATGAACCGGTCCGTGCTGGACATCGGCGGCTCGGTCCTTGTGGTAAGCCAGTTCACGTTGGCTGCCGACACCTCGCGCGGGAACCGCCCCGGATTTGCGGCGGCCGCCGATCCCGCAACCGGCGAACGCCTGTACGAACACTTTGCCCACGCGCTGGCCGCGCTTGGCGTTCCGACCGAAACCGGGTCTTTCGGAGCGGATATGGCGGTGTCCCTGATCAATGACGGCCCGGTTACGATCTGGATGGACATGTGATGACGATGCAGGATCAGGCGATCGCGATCTGGAAGGCTGGCGTTGCCGCCGTTGACGGCTACGGCGCGGTCAAGGCGGCGCTGCCCGATGTTCCGCGCCCCGATCAGATTCTGGCGGTAGGCAAGGCCGCGGCGGCGATGATGAATGCAGCGCAGGATCATTTCGGCAAGACACCGGGCCTGGTGGTCACGAAAGACGGCCATGCCGAAGGGCTGCCGTCACATCTGCAGGTCATCGAAGCCTCTCACCCCGTGCCCGATGCCCGCAGCCTGAAGGGCGGCCAGGCTCTGCGCGCGGCGGTTCAGGCCATGGGTCCCGGCACGCATCTGTTGCTGCTGGTCTCGGGCGGTGCGTCCTCGCTGGCCGAGGATCTGGTGCCGGGGACCACCCTCGAAGATCTGGCGCGGCTGAACGCGCAGCTGCTGTCCGAGGGCCTGGACATCACCGCCATGAACGCCCGCCGGCGCGAGATGTCGCGGATCAAGGGCGGGGGCCTGCTGGCCGGTTTCGGCGGAGCGCGCGCGACGGTCCTGGCCATTTCGGACGTACCGGGGGACGACATCAGCGTCATCGGATCGGGCATCGGCGCCGTACCCGAAGCCCCTCAATTCGAAGCCAGAGTCGAGATCATTGCCTCGAACGCCCATGCGCGCCGCGCCGCAGCCTACGCGGCACGTGCCGCCGGTCTAGACGTTCTGGCCGAGGAAGAGGCCCTGCACGACGACTATCTGTCCGTCGCCGCTGATATCGGCGCGCGGCTTCGCCAGATGCCGCCGGGCGCGATGATCTTTGGTGGAGAGCCGACGGTTGTCCTGCCCGAAAACCCGGGACGAGGCGGGCGGAACCAGGCGCTGGCCCTGGCGCTGGCGCGCGAGATTCAGGGATGCGAGGGGCTGTATGTCGTGGTCGGTGGAACCGACGGAACCGACGGGCCGACCGATGCGGCCGGCGGTGTCGTGACCGGCGCGACATGGGCCAATGGGGCGGACAAGGCCTTGCGCGATGCCGATGCGGGCTCGTTCCTTGACCGGGTCGGCGCTTTGCTGGTGACCGGCCCCACGGGAACCAATGTCATGGATCTGGTTGTCGCAACAAAGGAATGAATTGACGCTTTTCCTCTCACACCATCCGCCGATGCGCCCGAGACTGGACGCATGACGCAGGCGAAGAACTCACTAGCCGAGATCGAAGAGGTTCCGGACCAAGGCATCATTCTGTCGGACGGCTGCCGCCTGTCGGCTCGGATCTGGCGACCTGTCGATGCGGCGCAGCACCCGGTGCCCGCCATCCTGGAATATCTGCCTTATCGCAAGCGCGACGGCACGACGGCGCGCGATGCCCTGACCCATCCTTGGTTTGCCAAACGGGGTTACGCCTGCATCCGCGTCGACATGCGCGGCAATGGTGACAGCCAGGGACTGATGGAGGATGAATACACCCAGCAGGAACTGGATGACGCCGTCGAAGTGATCGAGTGGCTGGCCCAACAGCCCTGGTGCAGCGGCGCGGTCGGGATGATGGGGATCAGCTGGGGCGGCTTCAACGCGCTGCAGGTGGCGGCGCTGCAGCCCGCCCCGTTGAAGGCCATCATCACCTTATGTTCGACCGCCGACCGCTATGCCGATGACATCCACTACAAGGGCGGCTGCCTGCTGAACGAGAATCTGGGCTGGGGGGCCACCATGTGGTCGTATTCGTCCCGCCCGCCCGACCCAGCGCTGCGTGACGACTGGCGCGAGATGTGGCTGCAGCGGTTGAAGGCCGAACCGTTCCTGCCTGCGGTCTGGCTGCGGCACCAGACCCGTGATGCCTATTGGCGGCATGGGTCTGTCTGCGAAGACCCCGGCGCGATCCGGGCCGCGACTCTGGCGGTGGGCGGCTGGGGAGATGCCTACAAGAACACGGTGCCCTGGCTGGTCGAGAACCTGACCGCGCCCGTCAAAGGCATCGTCGGCCCCTGGGTGCATAAGTATCCGCATTTTGCCGTACCCGAACCACGCATCGGCTTCCTGCAAGAGGCGCTGCGCTGGTGGGACCGCTGGTTGAAGGGCGAAGAGACCGGCGTCGAACAGGACCCGGCCTATCGCGCCTATCTGATGGATGGCGTGCGCCCGGCGCGCTGGTATGCCGAGCGCCCAGGCCATTGGATCACCGAGGATGACGGCGCTACGTCCCACCTGCCGACTGTCACCCTGCCCCTTTCCGATTCAGGGCTGGGTGTGGACGGACCGCTGAATGCCCGCGTCCGCTCGCCCCATCACTGCGGGATGGATGGCGGCGAGTATTGCGCCATCTGGCTGGGTCCCGACATGCCCGGTGACCAGCGGGCAGATGACGCGCTGTCCGCCTGTTTCGACACCGCGCCACTGGCCGAAGACATGAATCTGGTCGGCGCGCCGCGCATCCGGTTGACACTTGCCGCCGACCGGCCACAGGCACAGATCGCCGTGCGCCTGAACCATGTGCACCCGGATGGCGCCTCGACCCGGATCACCTATGGCGTGCTGAACCTGGCCCACCGGGACAGCCATGCCGACCCGCGCCCGCTGAAACCCGGAGAGCCTTGCGACATCGCGCTGGATCTCGACCACATCGCCTATCGTGTGCCCAAGGGGCACCGCTTGCGCATCGCGATCTCGAGCGCGTACTGGCCGTTGATCTGGCCCACGCCCGAAACCGCCGAACTGCACCTGAGCGGCGGTAACCTGACCCTGCCACTTCGCCCCCGGGCGAATGGCGATGAATGCGTCTTTCCGCCGCCCGACGCTGAGACCGCATGGCAGGTCCGCCACCTGCGTCCCTCCAACCACGCCCGCCGCGTCGAAACGGACATGACCACCGGCCTGATCCACCTGGTCATCGAGGACGATTTCGGACTGGTCCAGGATGCCGACCACGGCCTGATCAGCGGCGGCACCGCGCACGAGAAATGGACCATCCACCCCGACGATCCCCTCTCCGCGCGCGGCGATTGCGCCTGGGTGCAGGAGCTGGAACGCGACGCGCTGCGCCTACGCACCGAGGCGCGCTGCGAGATGTGGGCGGACCTGACCCATTTTCACATGCGGGCGACGCTCGACGCGTTCGAGAATGATACGCCCATCTTTTCAAAATCACTGGAGGACAGCATCCCGCGCTATCAGATGTGATGGACCGGCCCCCGCGGCACCCGAGATTTGACCTTGCCCGGTGGCGTGAAATGCGCGAACGTTGACTCATGCGTCAATAAAAAGCCCCCAACGGGCGAAAAACTCAAGCAACTGGGAGTAACTTGAATGAACGAACAACTCACTCACATGGCCAGCCAGGTGACCGCCGGGAAACTAACCCGCCGCGAATTCATGGGCAAGGCAGCCGCACTGGGCGTGTCGGCGGCCATGGCCAGCACCATCTTTGCGGATGCCACCCGCGCCGCCGGCCCCAAGAAGGGCGGCGACCTCAAGCTGGGCCTGCAGGGCGGTGAATCCACAAACTCACTGGATCCGGCCACCTATGCCAGTTCGGTTCCGTTCCAGAACGGCAAGCAGTTCGGTGACCAACTGGTCGAAGTCGCCCCTGACGGCACGATCGAGCCGCGCCTTGCCGAAAGCGTTGAAGGCAGCGCCGATGCAAAGGTGTGGACGTTCAAGCTGCGTCAGGGGGTCGAGTTCCACAACGGCAAGACCATGACCAGCGAAGACGTGCTGAAAACGATGCAGCGCCACTCGAACGAAGATTCGAAGTCGGGCGCATTGGGCATCATGAAGGGCATCGAGTCGATGAAGGCCGATGGCGAGTATTTTCAGGTCACCCTGAACGAGCCGAACGCCGATCTTCCCTACCTGATGGCCGACTACCACCTGATCATCCAACCGGACGGCGGAATGGACAACCCGGGCGCCGGTATCGGCACCGGTCCGTACAAGCTGGAAGCGGACGAACCCGGTGTGCGCCACCTTTTCTCCAAATTCGAAAACCATTGGAACCCGGATTTCGGCAACTTTGACAGCGTCGAAGTGGTGGTCATCAACGATGCCACGGCCCGGACGGCTGCGCTGCAGTCAGGTCAGGTCCACGCGATCAACCGGGTTGAGCCCAAGGTTGCCGACCTCTTGGGTCGTGCGCCCAATCTGACCGTACATTCCACGGCAGGTCGCGGCCACTACGTGTTCATCATGCATTGTGACACGGCGCCGTTCGACAGCAACGAACTGCGGACTGCTCTGAAATACGCGATCGACCGCGAAGAGCTGGTCGAGAAGGTACTGCGCGGCTATGGCTCGGTCGGGAACGACATGCCGATCAACGCAGCATACCCACTGTTCGATGAGACGATCCCGCAGCGTGAGTTCAGCGTCGAAAAAGCAGCCGAACACTACAAGAAGTCCGGCCATGACGGGTCGCCCATCATTTTGCGTGTGGCCGACGGAGCCTTCCCTGGCGCCGTGGATGCCGCAGCCCTGTTCCAGCAGACCGCCCAGCAGGCCGGGATCCCGCTTGAGATCAAGCGCGAGCCGAATGATGGCTACTGGTCCGAAGTTTGGAACGTTCAGCCTTTCTGCGCGTCCTACTGGGGCGGCCGTCCAGTGCAGGACCAGATGTACGCAACTGCCTATCTGTCCACCGCCGACTGGAACGACACCCGGTTCAAGGTCAAAGAGTTCGACGACCTGCTGTTTGCCGCGCGTGCCGAGCTGGACCCGGCAAAGCGCAAGGCAATCTACAGCCAGATGGGTATGATGGTCCGTGACCAGGGCGGCCTGATCTGCCCGATGTTCAACGACTTTGTCGAAGGCATCAGCAACCAGCTGGATGGCTGGGAAACTGATCCGACCCAAGAGATGATGAACGGCAACATGTCCCGCAAGATGTGGTTCGTCTAACTCGGATCGACAGGTATGCATCCTATCATCAAACTGGTTTCCCAGCGCCTGGCGCTGGGATTCCTCTTGCTGTTTGGCGCTTCGGCCCTGATTTTCGGGTTGACCGAGGCCCTACCCGGAGACGCCGCGCAAGCCGTCCTGGGGCAGTCCGCGACCCCTGAATCCCTTGCCAACCTGCGTGAGGAGATGGGGCTGAACCGTCCCGCCTTGACCCGGTATTTCGAATGGCTTGGCGGAATTGTCCAAGGTGACATGGGCACGTCCCTGACCAACAAGCTGGACATCGCCGAGTCGGTCAGCAACCGATTGGGCAATACGTTGTTTCTTGCCTTCTGGGCGGCCATCGTCTCGGTGCCCCTTGCAATTTTCCTTGGCCTCGTCGCGGTCCGCTATCGCAACCGCTGGCCCGACAAGCTGATCTCGGCCGTCACCCTGACGACGATCTCGATCCCCGAGTTCCTGATCGGCTATGTCTTGGTCTATTTCGTGGCAGTCAAACTGGGCATGTTCTCGCCGCTGGCGATGATCAATGACAGCATGTCCTTTTGGCAGAAACTGAACTCGATCGCGCTGCCCGTCATCGTGCTGACCATGGTGGTTCTGGCACACATGATGCGCATGACCCGCGCCGCGATCCTGAACGTGATGCAGTCGGCCTATGTCGAAACGGCCGAACTGAAGGGCCTGAGCAACTTCAAGGTCATCTGGCGCCATGCCTTCCCGAACGCCATCGCCCCCATCGTGAACGTGGTGATGCTGAACCTGGCCTATCTGGTCGTGGGTGTGGTCGTCGTCGAGGTGGTGTTCGTCTATCCCGGCATGGGGCAGTACCTTGTTGACCATGTGACCAAGCGCGACGTGCCGGTGGTTCTGGCCTGCGGGGTCATCTTTGCCGCAATCTATATCGGGCTAAACATGGTTGCCGACATCGTCGCGATCCTGGCCAACCCAAGGCTGAGGCACCCGAAATGAAGAACATCCCAATCTCTGCAATGATCGGGCTGGCCTTCACCGCCCTGTATTTCATTATCGCCGTCTTTGCACCCTTCCTGGCGCCCTACGGCATGGCCGAGGTTGTGGGCGACGTATGGGAACCCTCGAGTTCGGAATTCTGGCTGGGCACCGACAATATCGGCCGCGACCTTCTCAGCCGCATGATCTATGGCGGGCGCACCACGATCTTCATCGCTACCGCTGCCACCATCCTCAGCTTCGTCACCGGTTCGATCCTGGGATTTCTGGCCGCCGTACTGGGGGGCTGGGCTGATCAGGTGATGTCGCGGACCGTGGACCTGATCATGTCGATCCCGTCGCTAATCACCGCGCTGGTGGTTCTGGCGATGGTGCCGGTCACCATCCCGGTTCTGATCGTGGTCATGGGCCTGTTGGACGCCACCCGCGTCTATCGCCTGGCCCGGGCCGTGGCTGTTGACATCGAGGTCATGGACTATGTCGAGGCCGCAAAGCTGCGCGGCGAAGGCCGCGGCTGGATCATCTTCCGCGAGATCCTGCCCAACGCGTTGTCACCGCTGGTGGCCGAACTGGGCCTGCGCTTCATCTTCATGGTGCTGTTCGTCTCGACCCTGTCGTTCCTGGGCCTGGGCGTTCAGCCCCCGCTGGCCGATTGGGGCGGCATCGTGAAAGAAAACAAGGACGGCATCGTCTATGGCATCGGCGCGGCGCTGTATCCGGCGGTGGCCATCGCCACGCTGGCCATCTCGGTCAATTTGGTGGCTGACTGGATCCTGAACCGCACCACATCGCTGAAAGGAGGCCGGGGATGAGCGATACCCTTCTCAAGGCCCGTGACCTCAAGATCGGCGCGACCGTCTATCCGCCGGGCGAAAAACCCCGCGACATCGAGATCGTGCACGGGGTCAGCTTTGACCTCGAGCGCGGCAAGGTGCTGGGGCTGATCGGAGAATCCGGTGCCGGGAAGTCGACCATCGGGCTGGCCTCGATGGCCTATGGCCGGGGCGGCGTGAAGATCACCGGCGGCGAGGTCTGGGTGAACGGGCGCGATATTCTCAAGACGTCGCTCTCGGATATCCGCAAACTACGCGGCGGCGAGGTGACCTATGTGTCGCAATCGGCGGCAGCGTCCTTCAACCCGGCCAAGAAGATCATGGATCAGGTGGTCGAAGCTGCGGTCGAGCAGAAGAAGTTCGGCCGCAAAGAGGCCGAAGCCCGCGCGCGTGAGCTGTTCGCCAAGCTGGGCCTTCCCGACCCGGACAACATCGGCAACCGCTATCCGCATCAGGTCTCGGGTGGGCAGTTGCAGCGTTGCATGACGGCGCTGGCGTTGTGCCCCGAGCCGGATCTGGTGGTGTTCGACGAACCCACGACCGCGCTCGACGTGACCACGCAGATCGACGTCCTGATGGCGATCAAAGAGGCCATCCGCGACACCGGCGTGGCCGCGCTGTACATCACCCACGATCTGGCGGTCGTGGCGCAGGTCAGCAATGACATCATGGTGCTGCGCATGGGCGACACGGTCGAATACGGCACCACCGACCAGATCATCAACAACCCGCAGGAAGAATACACCAAGGCGTTGGTCTCGGTCCGTTCGATCGAACACGAGGAAAAACAGCCCACGCCCGAACCCGTGCTGCAGGTCGATGGCATTACGGCCCGCTACAAGGGGCTGAACTTCGACGTGCTGCACAACGTCAATGTCGAGCTTCATCCGGGGCAGACGCTGGCGGTCGTGGGGGAATCGGGGTCTGGGAAATCCACCCTGGCCCGGGTGATCACCGGCCTGCTGCCCCCGCGCGACGGCGAGATCACCTTTGCCGGGCGCAAGCTCAGCCCCGATCTGGCCGGACGCTCGCGCGAGGACCTGCGCGAGTTGCAGATGATTTACCAGATGGCCGATGTTGCGATGAACCCGCGCCAGACGGTGGGTACCATTATCGGCCGGCCGCTCGAGTTCTACTTCAACATGCGCGGCGCCGAGAAGCACAAGCGCATCATCGAACTGTTGGACGAGATCGAACTGGGCGAAGGTTTCATCGATCGCTATCCGGCGGAGCTGTCAGGAGGTCAGAAGCAGCGTGTGTGCATTGCCCGCGCGCTGGCGGCCAAGCCCAAGATGATCATCTGTGACGAGGTCACATCGGCGCTGGATCCACTGGTGGCGGACGGCATCCTCAAGCTGTTGCTGGACCTGCAGAAGATCGAGGACGTCGCCTATCTGTTCATCACCCATGACCTGGCGACGGTGCGCGCCATCAGCGACAGCATTGCCGTGATGTATCAGGGGCGCGTGGTCCGCTATGGACCCAAATCGCAGGTGCTGAGCCCGCCATTCGACGACTATACCGATCTGCTGCTCAGCTCGGTCCCCGAGATGCATCTGGGCTGGCTGGAAGAGGTCGTGGCCCACCGCAAGATGGAGAGCGCCGGCAACTGAACCGCCCAAAACCGGAAATCCCGGCGTTTTGTCCCAAGACAGACGTCGGGATTTTTGCCATTCCGAGCGCGAATTGACAGATCGCTCTCGTTTCAGGCGATAGACTCGACCGGAAACAAACCCCGCGAACAAGGAGAGCGCGATGGACCGCAAACTGCTGCTGATCATTCTCGACGGGGTTCCCTGGCGCAATTTCCGCCGGCTTTTCGGCAATGTCGAAGGCTGGGTCGACAGCGGCGAGGCGCGGGTTTGGAAACACCGCTCTGTGCTGCCGTCGATCTCGGCCAGCTGCTATGCCTCGATCCACACCGGCGTTTCACCGCAGGAGCATGGCTGCACCGGAAACGGCAACGTGTTCCGGCTGGACCACAAGGACATCTTCAGCCAAGTGCGCGAGGCCGGCGGCGTGACCGGGGCCGTCACCCACAGCTTTTGGTCGGAGTTCTTCAACCGCCACCCTTTCGACTATGTGCGCGACATCGAATATGACGAGCCGGACAGCCCGACCATCAATCACGGCCGGTTCCACTCGATGACGGGCTATGGCAAAGCCAACCAGATGACGCCGTCCGATGTCGACCTGTTTGCGACCCTGACCAACCTGTGCCTGCGGTTCGGGCTGGATTACGGCATTCTCCATACCTGTACGCTCGACAGCATGGGCCACCGGTTCTACCACGACTGTGAAGAGATGGATCACGCCTGCTTTGTCATGGACGAAATGCTGGCCCCATTCATCCCACGCTGGCGGCAGTTGGGATACGAGGTGATCGTGACCGCCGATCACGGTCAGGACGAGCGCGGCCACCACGGCGGGCGCAGCCCCCTACAGCAGGAAACGGCGCTGTACTACTTCGGCGATGCCGAAGGCCCCGATGCGGAAACGGTCATTGACCAGTTGCAGTTGGCGCCCACGGTTCTGACCCGCATGGGCGCTCCGGTGGCCGAGACGATGAAGGCCAAGCCATTCCTGCGCTGAGCGCCGTCAGTCGTAGTTCCACAACCCCTGCCCCAACGCCTCGACCGCGATCGAGATCCGTTCGAAGCTGTCGGCGGCGCGGGTCACCGAATGGCGGGCGCGCAGGTAGCCATGCACGAGGCCGGCTTCGTTGATCCAATGCGCCTGCCCACCGGCGGCGGTGATTTTGGCGCAGTACGCGGCACCGTCATCGCGTAGCGGGTCACAGTCGGCGGTTACCACCACCGTCGGCGGCAGCCCGGAAAAGTCGGTATCGTGCAGTGGGGCGAATTTGGGGTCATGTTCCGGGACGGCGCCGCCACACCGGACTTTTTCATAGAACAGAACCTCGTCGCGCGTCAGCATCGGCGCGTGGGCGTGTTCGATATACGATCCCTGGTTCGGGTCGCCACCCAAACCGGGATAGATCAGAACCTGCCCCAGGATGTTCCCAATCCGCCCGCGCGCATGATGGGCGACGGCTGCGGCCAGGTTTCCGCCCGCGCTGTCCCCGGCCAGAACCAGCGGGTCGCCGAATTCGGATTGCACCCAGTTCGCCGCGGTCCAGCAATCCTCGAACTGCGCCGGATGAATATGTTCAGGACACAGCCGGTAGTCGACCGCCACCACCCGATAGCCGGTTTGGGCGCACAGTTCGGCGCAGACGTCATCGTGGCTGTCCAGCCCGCCCACGACGAACCCGCCGCCATGCATGTAGACGACGGTTCGGGTTGGATCGCCGCAGAAATAGACGCGCACCCCGACCCCATCGGCCGAGGTGTCACGCGTTTCGAGGCCCGGTGGACGCGGTTGCCGAAACGCGCGGCACATGTCGTCGTAGACGCGGCGCTGGTCCTCGACGGACCGCTCCACCGCGTCTTCGGGATAGCTTTCGGCGGTGCGCCGGATGAACGCCCAAGTCTCCTCGTCGATCAGACGTTCATAGTCCATTGCCCCTCCGGATCAGTCGGCCCACTCCCATGGCCGGGTGAAGTTGCCCAGCACCTGGTTCACATCGTCCTCGGATGCACCGTTCACGTCAAGCTGCGCGACAAGGCCCCGCTTTTTGTCGTCGATGACCGACACGACCCGCGCCGGAACGCCGGCGGTTTCCAACGCCTGATTGTAGACCCGCGTGATCGCCTGTTTGCGCAGTTCAGGCTTGAAGACCTTGCCCACCGCAGTCTTCGGCAGTTCGGGCAGGATGGTCATGTGCTTGGGATGCGCGGCGCGTTCATGCACGTGGATCTTGCAGTATTCCAGCAGTTCTTCCTCGGTCACGCTGGCGCCTTCGACCAGTTCGACAAAGGAACAGGGGACTTCGCCCGCATGAGCGTCGGGCTGACCGATGGCGCCGGCGAAGGCCACCGCGTCATGGCCCAGCAAGGCCTCTTCTATCTCGGCCGGGTCGATGTTGTGACCGCCGCGAATGATCAGATCCTTGGCGCGGCCGGTGATCCACAGATACCCGTCCGCATCGAACCGACCCAAGTCGCCGGTGCGCAGGTATTTGTCGAAGTAGTACAGATCGACGTTCTTGTCTTCCTCTGTATAGGTGTTCCCGGCATAGACGCCCGGGTTCGACACGCAGATCTCGCCCACTTCGTCCACCGCGCATTCCTTGGGTCCGTCGGGGCCGTCGCGCAGGATCTTGACGTCAGTGTACGGGAACGGGATCCCGATCGAGCCGATCTTCTTCTCGCCATCCACCGGGTTGCAGGACACCAGGCAGGTGGCCTCGGTCAGGCCATAGCCTTCGACGATGGTCACACCGGTCGCTTTCTCGAACCGGCGGAACAGCTCGACCGGCAGCGGGGCCGACCCCGAGAAGGCCGTCTTGACGGTCGAGATGTCTGCATCCACCGGGCGCTGCATCTTGGCCGAGATCGCCGTGGGCACGGTGATGATGAACGAAACCTTCCAGCGCTCGATCAATTTCCAGAAGTTGTCGAACACACCGTCGCCGCGATACCCGGCGGGGGTCGGGAACACCACATGGGCGCCCGACGACACCGCCGCCATCACGATCACATGGCAGGCAAAGACGTGGAACATCGGCAGCGGGCACATGATCACGTCCTCTTCCGAGAACAGCAGCGTGTGGCCCAGCCACCCATTGTAGATCATGCCGGAATATTTGTGCTGCGCGACCTTCGGCATTCCCGTGGTGCCGCCGGTGTGGAAATAGCAGGCGACCCGGTCCTCTTTGCTGTCCTCGAAGGTCAGCGTGGTGGGTTGCTTGGCCAGTTCCTTGTTGAAATCCAGGTAGTCGGCGTGGGCCAGATGCTCTTTGTCCTCCATCTTGGGCCGGACCAACGGCACAATCCACGATTTCGGCGGCGTCAGGTACCGGTTCAGATCGATCTCCAGCACGGTGTTGACACCCGGCGCGTGGCGCACGGCCTCGGCGACCTTCTGCGCCACATCCGTCTTTGGGAAAGGCTTCAGCGTGACCACGACCTTGGCCTTGGTCTCACGCAGGATCGACGCGATCTGCTCGGGCTCGAGCAGCGGGTTGATTGGGTTCACGATCCCGGCCACCGCGCCGCCCATCATAGTGATCAACGTCTCGTTGCAGTTAGGCAGCACATAGGCCACCACGTCGTTTTCCTTGACCCCCAAAGAACGGAACAGATTGGCTGCCTGGTTCGTCTTGGCCAGCAGTTTCGACCATGTCAGGGTTTCGGCCTTGTCCTTGGGGCCGGACAGGATCTGGAAACTGATCGCGTTGCGATCCGGGAACTTGGCGGCCGTCCGCGAGAGCAGCTGATGGAACGAGACGGGTACGTCGCGGGCCTCCCACGGCATTTCCTGCTCGATCCTGATTTTGTCTTCCTTGCCCACAAAGGCCATGTGGTTCCTCCCCATTTCTGCCCTGCGTTTTTCGCAGGCTGTCCATCGCTTTCAAGATGAAAGCAAACAGTGCCCTGCGCAAGCGAGGGCTTACCCTCGGGCAAGGGGAAAATGTAGAATGACGCTACGGCGGTTCGGGAATTGCCCGCGCGTCACTTCACTCGGCGGCCACGCCATCGGTGAACTGGAGGCGCGCCAGACGCGCATAGAGCCCACCTTGTGCCACCAGGTCGTCATGGGTGCCCTGCGCCACGATCCGGCCGTTCTCCATCACCACGATGCGATCGGCCTTTTTCACGGTGGCCAGACGGTGCGCCACGATCAGGGTAGTGCGCCCGGCGCGCATTTGGTCGACGGCGGCCTGAACTGCGCGCTCGCTCTCGGCATCCAGCGCCGATGTCGCCTCGTCCAGCAGCAGAACCGGAGCGTCGCGCAAAATCGCCCGCGCGATGGCGATGCGCTGTTTCTGCCCGCCCGACAGCATCACGCCGCGTTCGCCGACGAAACTGTCATAGCCTTCGGGCAGGGCCGAGATGAAGTCATGCGCAGCGGCGGCACGGGCGGCGGCCTCGACCTCGGCATCCGAGGCGTCCAGACGTCCAAAGCGGATGTTCTCGCGCGCCGAGGCCGCAAAGATCACTGGGTCCTGCGGCACCAAGGCCATGTACTGCCGGAAATCTGCCCGGCGCATGTCGCGCAAGTCGATCCCGTCCAGGCTGACCTGACCGGCCTCGGGGTCATAAAATCGCTGGATCAACTGGATCACGGTCGTCTTGCCCGCGCCCGAGGGGCCGACGAAAGCCACGGTCTCGCCCGGGCTCACCGTCAGCGACAGGTCGTCCAGAGCCAGAACGTCGGGACGGGCCGGATAGCGGAAGTTCACCTTGTCGAAAGAGATCTGCCCCTTGACCGGCTGCGGCAGCGCCTTGGGTTGCGCCGGGTCGTTGACCGTACCCTCGGCGTTCAGCAACTCGACCAGCCGTTCGGTTGCGCCTGCGGCGCGTTGCAGCTCGCTCCAGATTTCGGAAAGGGCAGCCACGGACCCGGCCATGATGATCGAATAGATCACGAACTGAATCAGAACGCCTTCGGTCATCACGCCGTTGCGCACATCGTTCGCGCCCATCCACAACACGCCGACGATCCCAGAGAACACAAGGAAGATCACGATCACCGTAAGAACCGCGCGCGTGTGGATGCGGCGCAGGGACGCCTGATAGGCGGTCTCGGTCAGGTCGGCGAATTGCTTGCGGCTGGCATCCTCGTGGGTAAAGGCCTGCACGGTCTGCACCGCGCCCAGCGCCTCGCCCGCGTTACCGGAACTGGCCGCGATCCAGTCCTGGTTCTCGCGGCTGATGGCCCGCAGGCGCCGACCGAGCACCAGGATCGGCACCACCACCGCCGGGATCAGCAACAGCACCAGCCCGGTCAGCTTGGCCGAGGTCAGCAGCATCAGAACCAGACCGCCGAAGAACAGCAGCATGTTGCGCAGCGCGATCGAGACCGACGAGCCCAGAACTGACTGGATCAGCGTCGTGTCGGTGGTGATCCGGCTGAGCACCTCGCCCGTCATGATGCGTTCATAGAAGGCCGGGCTCATCCCGATCACGCGGTCGAACACGGCCTTGCGGATGTCGGCCACGACCCGCTCGCCCAGCCGCGTAACCAGCGCATAGCGGACCCCTGTGCCCACGGCCAGCATCGCGGCAATACCCAGCGCCGCCAGAAAGTACCAATCCAGCAACTCGCCATCTTCGATACGGAAATTGTCGACCACCCGTCGCACCGCCAACGGCAGCGTCAGCGTCATGCTGGCGGTCAGAACCAGCGCCAGCGTCGCCCCGATCATCAACAGGCGGTAAGGCCGCAAGAACGGCCAGAGCGAGGCCAGAACGCCCAGTTTCCGCGATCCGGGGCGATCGTCATGCGAACCGTGTTCCTGTTTGGTTGCTTGGTTGGCGGGTTGTGGTCTTGCCATGCCTGGCCCTTGTTTCGCGATCAGCTGTTGATGGGGCTTCTTGGCGGCACAGGCCGGTCGGGTCAAGCTGTCCGTGGCACATCAGCCCTTGGCAAGGGCTATTTGACGCAAGCATCTCCGGGAAGACTGGAGCGGGTAGACGGAATCGAACCGACATAACCTGCTTGGAAGGCAGGGGCTTTACCATTAAGCTATACCCGCTTGGTGCTGGGCTGAGTAGTCCATGCCCGGGCGGTCGTCAAGCACCTAAATCGGTGGTTCGCGTGCTTTTCCGTGCGGTTTTGCCTGTGTTCGTGCCGCAGCCTCGGCCTCAATGTGCCGTCAGATTGCCGTATCGTCCGCTCGCCCTGCCCAGCCTTCAAGTGTTTGTCATACTCAGTGCCTAAATCCGTTTCACGAATCCATTCCGACAGCGAGGAACTACCCCATGAAAGACGTTGATCCCACCACCCTGTCCGCCGACGATTGGGACGAGCTGCATTTCCCCCGCCCCGCCGAGAACGATTTTGACCGTGTCGTGGACAGCGCGCTGTCGCGCCGGGGGTTTCTGAGCGGCGTTCTTGCCTTCGGCTCCGGGGCCGCCGCAATGGGCACCGGCCTGCTGGGGTCGACCTCGGCACAGGCCCAGGCCGCGTCACGGTTTGCCTTCACACCAATCCCGGCCCAGACCGACGGGACGGTGCATGTGCCCGAGGGCTACGATTGGAAGGTTCTGATCCGCTGGGGCGATCCGCTGTTCTCGGACGCCGACGGCTATGACGTCACCGATGGCGGCCCGGTCGAAAAATCTGATCGTATTTTCGGCGAGAATACCGACGGGATGGAGGCATTTTCGTATCGTGGTCGCCAACTGATCGCGGTGAACCACGAATACCCCAACCGCAAGATCAACTTGCCCGCCGCTCAGGACGGCAAACCCGCCAGCGCCGATGACGTGCGCAAGCTGCAGAACATCCAAGGCGTGACCGTGATGGAGATCGCCGAAGGCGCCGATGGCTGGACCGTCGTTAAGGACAGCCCGTTCAACCGCCGCATCCATCACAACACGCCCATGAAGATCGCAGGCCCCGCCGCCGGGCACGACCTGATGAAGACCGAGGCCGACCCGACCGGCACCCAGTCGCTGGGCACCCTGAACAACTGCGGCGCGGGCAAGACGCCTTGGGGCACCTATCTGACCTGCGAGGAAAACTTCAACGGCTATTTCGGCTCGAGCGACGAGACTGCCAGCTACGACCCCAAAGTCGCCGACGGCTACCAACGCTATGGCATCAAGGCCCAGAGCTGGAACGGCTACGAATTGTTCGATCCGCGCTTTGACACCTCGAAGAACCCCAACGAGCCGCACCGCGCCGGTTGGGTGGTCGAGATCGACCCGACCGACCCCGAAAGCACGCCGGTCAAGCGCACCGGTCTGGGGCGTTTCAAGCACGAAAACGCCGCTGTCGAGTTGGCCCGGGATGGCCGCGTGGTGGTCTATATGGGCGATGACGAACGCGGCGAATACCTGTACCGCTATGTCTCGAACGGCATATACACACCCGGCGGCGAAACCGAAGGGCTGCTGGATGACGGGACGCTCTATGTGGCCAGATTCAATGACGACAGTACCGGGCAATGGGTTCCGCTGACGCCCGAGACCACCGGAATGGAGCAGGCCGAGATCCTGATCTTCAGCCGCATGGCGGCCTCGAAGGCGGGCGGCACCACCATGGATCGGCCCGAATGGGTGGCCACCAGCCCGGTCGCGTTCGAGGCCTATTGCTGCCTGACCAACAACAAGAACCGCGGCGTCAAGCCGAATGCGGGTGGCGACGACACCTCGGTCAACGGTCCCAATCCGCGCGAAGCCAACAAATACGGCCAGATCGTCCGCTGGCGCCCCGCGGATGACGACCACGCCGCCGATGGCTTTGACTGGGATCTGTACGTCATGGCGGGCAACCCGACGGTGCATTCCGATGCCTATGCCGGGTCCGAAAACATCAACGAGGGCAACCTGTTCAACTCGCCCGATGGCATGATGATCGACAGCACCGGGATGGTCTGGATCCAGACCGACGGCAATGACGACAACGAAGGCGACTTTGCCGGGCACGGCAACAACCAGATGCTGGTCGGCGATCCGGTCACCGGCGAGATCGCGCGGTTCATGACCGGCCCGAACGGCTGCGAGGTCACCGGCCTGACCTGGTCGGCGGATCGGCGCACGATGTTTGTGGGCATCCAGCATCCCGGCAAGAACTGGCCCGACGGAGGCACGCCGCGTTCTGCGATCATCGCGATCAAGCGCACTGACAACGAGGTTCTGGGCTGATCCGGCCTCAGGTTCAACGCCACCTCCGGCCTGTGCCGGAGGTGGCCATCATTGGGTTCAAAGATCCTGCCCCAGAGGGGCCAGCGGCCCGCCCTTGGCGGCCAGGTGACGTTCGGGCAACCACGGGTTCAGGGCCAGCGCCCGAGCCAGTTCCTCGCGCGCTTCGTCGATTCGGTGCAGGCCCATCAAGGTCAGCGCGCGCCCGCTGATCGCCGCGATGTGGTTGGGCGACAACGCCAGTGCGCGGTCCAGATCAGTCAGGGCCGCCTCGAAATCCTGACGCAGAAAATTGACGAAGGCGCGCTGGTTGTACCCTTCGGCATAGTTTGGACAATAGGCGATGAGCCGGTCGAAATCCTGCAATGCGCCTAGCAGGTCCCAGGCACTGCGGAGCGACATGCCGCTATCCAGAACCGCCTGCGCGGCCTCGTCTGGCGCGTCGGCCCACAACTCCCACATCTGGTTCGAGATCTCGCGGGCGGCCATCTCGGTCTCGGCCTGCCGGATCTGGTCGATCAGTTCGCCCAGCCGGGCGTCGTGGTCGGGCGCGGGAGGACATGTTTCGGCGAGCGCCGGGATCCCGACGCCCGTGCTCAGCACTGCGGAAAGGACAAGGTTTCTCATATACCAATGGTGGCGCACCACCAGATTTCGTCAACCCACACCATCGATGGCATCGGCCAGCCCGGTCTCTTTCACCGCCTCCATCGCCACGAAGGTCGAGGTGCTGGCCACATGCGGCAGCGACGAGATCTTTTCGGCCAGAACCGCGCGATATTCCGTCATAGACCCGGTCCGCACCTTCAGCAGATAGTCGAAATTCGACGCGATCATGTGCGCCTGTTCGATCTCGGGCACTTTGCGCACGGCCGCGTTGAACTCGGCCAGCGCCTTTTCCCGCGTGTCGGTCAGGCGCACCTCGACAAAGGCCACATGGTCCAGGCCCAGGCGGATCGGGTCCAGCATCGAAC
The DNA here is from genome assembly GCF_059612945.1 of Ruegeria sp. BHSC276. Classification (NCBI taxonomy): domain Bacteria; kingdom Pseudomonadati; phylum Pseudomonadota; class Alphaproteobacteria; order Rhodobacterales; family Roseobacteraceae; genus Ruegeria; species Ruegeria sp. BHSC276. The sequence continues at coordinate 279,692 of NZ_JBXWRP010000001.1, forward strand.
GGTAGCCGGTGATGATCCCCTCGGACTCGAGTCGTTTCAGCCGCGCCTGTGTCGGCGATTTCGACAGCCCGATCCGACGGGCCAGATCCGCGACCGAGATCCGCCCGTCCTCGGCCACGATGGACAGAATCGCGCGGTCGAACCGGTCCAAACCCGGAAAGTCTTTTCGCATGGCATTTGATCCAAAATTCAGGACATCGGGTGCCTGTTAGGGCATTTTCGGTCCGTTGTCCCGCAAAATGATAAGTATACTGCGTGAAAGACCGGAGAACACATGACTCACAGCCTGCGCCACACCATCGATTCCATGACCTATGCGGACCAGACCGCGTTGCTGAAATCCCTGACCGATCAGGCCGCCCTGACCCAAGCGGACCGCACCGCCATCTGCGAGGCGGCTGCGCAACTGGTGCGCGACATCCGCTCCAGCACCGCGCCGGGGCTGATGGAGGTATTCCTCGCCGAATACGGCCTTTCGACCGAAGAAGGCGTGGCGCTGATGTGCCTGGCCGAGGCGCTCTTGCGCGTGCCCGATGCCGACACGATCGACGCGCTGATCGAGGACAAAATCGCACCCTCGGACTGGGGCAAGCATCTGGGTCACTCGTCATCGTCGCTGGTCAACGCCTCGACCTGGGCGCTGATGCTGACGGGCAAGGTGCTGGACGAGGGCAAGGCCTCGCCGGTCAGCGCCCTGCGCGGCGCCATCAAGCGGCTGGGCGAGCCGGTCATCCGCACCGCCGTCGGACGCGCGATGAAGGAAATGGGCCGGCAGTTCGTTCTGGGCGAAACCATTCAGTCCGCCATGAAACGCGCCGCCGGGATGGAGGCCAAGGGCTACACCTATTCCTACGACATGCTGGGCGAGGCCGCCCGCACCGAGGCGGACGCGGCGCGCTATCACCTCGCCTATTCCCGCGCCATCGCCGCGATTGCCGAGGCCTGCACCCATGACGACATCCGCGCCAACCCCGGCATCTCGGTCAAGCTGTCGGCCCTGCATCCCCGCTACGAAGTAGCCCAGGAAGAGCGCGTGATGCACGAACTGGTGCCGCGCCTGCGGGCCCTTGCCCTGCTGGCCAAGGCCGCCGGCATGGGCCTGAACGTGGACGCCGAAGAGGCCGACCGCCTGTCGCTGTCGCTGCAAGTGATCGAGGCGGTGATGTCCGAGCCGGCGCTTGCGGGCTGGGACGGGTTCGGCATCGTGGTGCAGGCCTATGGCCCGCGCGCGGGGCTGGTGCTGGACACGCTCTATGACATGGCCGAGCGCCACGACCGCAAGCTGATGGTGCGCCTCGTCAAGGGCGCCTACTGGGACACCGAGATCAAGCGCGCGCAGGTCGCGGGCGTCGACGGCTTCCCGGTCTTCACCCAGAAGGCGGCGACCGACATCTCCTACATCGCCAATGCCCGCAAGCTGCTGGGCATGACCGACCGGATCTATCCGCAATTCGCCACCCACAACGCCCACACGGTCAGCGCAATCCTGCACATGGCCGAGGACCAGCCCTTCGAGTTCCAGCGCCTGCACGGGATGGGCGAAACCCTGCACTGGCTGGTGATGGAGCACCAGAACACCCGTTGCCGGATCTACGCCCCGGTCGGGGCGCATCGCGACCTGTTGGCCTACCTGGTGCGGCGCCTGCTGGAAAACGGCGCCAACAGTTCCTTCGTCAACCAGATCGTTGACGAGCACGTCCCGCCCGAAGAGGTCGCCGCCGACCCGCTCGAGGCGGTTCAAGAGCCCGCGAAACACCTGCCCACCGGCCCCGAACTGTTCCTGCCCGAGCGCCCGAATTCGCGCGGTTTTGACCTGACCCACACGCCGACGCTGGATGCGATCGACGCCGCGCGCCACGCCTTCCGCGCCCACCACTGGTATGCCCGCCCGCTGCTGGCCGGCGAGGCATCGCCCGAGGCCGACGAGGTGGTCACCAACCCGGCCCACCCGCAGGACCAGCCCGGCACCGTCGCCCCGGCCAGCGCCTCGGATGTCGAGCTTGCGCTGGCCGCAGCTGCTCCGTGGCAGGCCCCAACGGCCGAGCGCAGCCGCATCCTCAACGCCGCAGCAGACCTCTACGAGGAGCACTATGGCGAGATCTTCGCCCTTCTGGCGCGCGAGGCCGGCAAATCGCTGCCCGACGCGGTGGCCGAACTGCGCGAGGCGGTGGACTTCCTGCGTTACTACGCCGCCAACATCCCCGAGGGCGAGCCTGCGGGCACCTTCACCTGCATCAGCCCGTGGAACTTCCCGCTGGCTATCTTCACCGGCCAGATCGCGGCGGCACTCGCCACCGGCAACGCCGTGCTGGCCAAGCCCGCGCCGCAGACCCCGCTGATCGCCCACCGGGCCGTGCAGCTGCTGCATCAGACCGGCGTGCCGCGCGATGCCCTGCAACTGCTGCCGGGCGGGCCGTCGGTGGGCGCCGCGCTGACATCCGACCCGCGCGTCTCGGGCGTGGCCTTCACCGGCTCGACCGCGACGGCCCTGAAAATCCGCGCAGCCATGGCGCAGAACCTCAAACCCGGCACGCCGCTGATCGCGGAAACCGGCGGGCTGAACGCGATGATCGTGGACAGCACCGCCCTGCCCGAGCAGGCCGTGCAGTCGATCATCGAAAGCGCCTTTCAGTCGGCGGGCCAGCGCTGTTCCGCCCTGCGCTGCCTGTATCTGCAGGAGGACATCGCCGATGACGTGCTGACCATGCTCAAGGGCGCGATGGACGCCCTGTCGGTGGGCGATCCGTGGCTGCTCTCGACTGATTGCGGCCCGGTGATCGACGAGCAGGCCCGTCAGGGCATCGCCGACCACGTCGCCAAGGCCCGCGCCGACGGTCGTGTGTTGAAAGAACTGGCGCTGCCGCCCGAGGGGATCTTCGTGGCGCCCACGCTGATCGAGGTCCCCGGCATCAATGCGCTGGAACGCGAGATCTTCGGCCCCGTCCTGCACGTCGCCCGCTTCAAGTCGCACGAAATCGACCAGGTGATCGCCGACATCAACGCCACCGGCTACGGCCTGACCTTCGGCCTGCACACCCGCATCGACGACCGCGTGCAGCACGTCACCGAGGCGATCCACGCGGGCAACATCTATGTCAACCGCAACCAGATCGGCGCGATCGTCGGCTCGCAGCCCTTCGGCGGCGAAGGCCTGTCCGGCACCGGCCCCAAGGCGGGTGGCCCGAACTATCTGGCCCGTTTCTGCGCCCCGGACCGACAGGTCGTGGACGCGGAATGGTCCGCCGCGGCCGACCTGCCCGCACCGATCGGGCAGCCTGCCGCGCCGACGACCCGCTCGATGCCCGGACCGACCGGTGAATCGAACCGGCTGACCGAGTTTCCCCGCGCGCCGTTCTTGTGCCTAGGCCCCGGCCCCGAGGCGGCCAAGGCGCAGGCGGAGGCCATACTCGGGCTGGGCGGCACGGCAATCCGAGCCGAGGGGGCGCTGGCCCTGCACCGGCTGGAGGACCTGCAGGGAATTGCAGGCGTTCTGTGGTGGGGCGACGCGGACACCGCGCGCCAGATCGAACTGCATCTGTCGCGCAGAACCGGGCCCATCCTGCCGCTGATCCCCGGCTTGCCCGACCGGTCGCGGGTGATGGCCGAGCGCCATCTCTGCGTCGATACCACGGCCGCCGGAGGAAACGCCGCACTTCTGGGCGGTGCGGCATAAGCTGACTTGACGCTGGGCCAGGAAAAGCCCAGCGTCCCCCCATGTTCCCAATTCGAGACCACAACCCCTCGGGGCGCACGCCCTATGTCGTCTATGCGCTGATCGCGGCGAATGTTTTGATTTTCCTCAGCTATGTCGGAATCATGGACGACGCCCGGCTGATCAATCGGTTCTATTTCGACTATGCGATCATCCCCGCCCGCATCAGCGACGGCGTGGCGCTCGAGACGTTGGTGACGTCGATGTTCCTGCATGGCGGCTGGATGCATCTGATCGGCAACATGCTGTTCCTTTGGATCTTCGGCGACAACCTGGAAGACGAGATGGGCCACCTGCCCTTCCTGCTGTTCTACATGGTCGCCGGTATCGGCGCAGGGCTGATCCACATCATCACGGCACCGGGGTCGCTGGTTCCGACCATAGGCGCCTCGGGCGCCATTGCCGGGGTCATGGGAGGCTACCTTCTGATGTTCCCAAGGGCACGCGTAGATATCCTGCTGATTCTGGTCGTCTATGTGCGGGTCTTCACCATCCCGGCCTTCGTGATGCTGGGCGTCTGGCTGGGAATGCAGTTCCTTGGCAGCGTGTCCAGCAACCCTGACGCCGGCGGTGTAGCCTATTGGGCGCATACGGGCGGCTTCGTGATCGGTTTGATTTTGTGCATCCCGCTGTGGCTGAAACGCGGCGGGCCAGCTTATTGGAGCCGTACCCACGGTCACCCGCCGCATCCCGAACACCGCTACAAGCTCAGCCAGTCCCGTATACCAAGAGTGCCACGCCGATGACCCGGATGACCGCCACCTGCCATTGCGGCACCGTGAAGATTGAGGCCGAGTTCCCCGGCGGCCTGTCCACGGCCGCCCGGTGCGACTGTTCCTTTTGCATCCGCCGTGAGGCCGCCGCCGTGACCGCCATCACCGACAGCCTGCGCATCCTGCAGGGCGCAGACAATCTGAGCCTCTACACATGGGGCACGCACACGGCCAAACACTATTTCTGCAAGACCTGCGGGATATATGTCTATCACCAGAGGCGATCAGACCCCGCGGAATGCGGGGTCAACCTGGGGTGCATCGAAGGTGGCAACCCGCGCACGCATGGCCCGATTCCGTGGAATGACGGGGTCAACCACCCCTCGGACCGAACCGATTGAGCGGAAGGCTCAGCCCCGGATCACCTTGGCGAACTGGTCGAAGATCGGCTCGTTGGCACAGATCACTTCGCCATCCTCCAGAATGCTGCCCTCGGGGTTCAGCGGCTGCACAAGGCCGCCGGCCTCTTTCACGATGATGATGCCCGCGGCCATGTCCCAGGCATTCAGCCGACGTTCCCAGAACCCCTCGTAGCGACCGGCAGCCACATAGGCCATGTCCAGCGCCGCGGCGCCCCAACGGCGCACGCCCGCGCAGACCGGCATCAGCCGGGCCAGATCCTGCAGCGTGGCCGGCAGATCGGACCGCCCGCCAAACGGCAGACCGGTCGAAAAGATCGACTCGATCATGCGATGCCGGCCCGACACGCGGATACGCATGTCGTTCATCCAGGCGCCTTCGCCCTTTTCGGCAAAGAACATCTCGTCCTTGGCGGGGTCATAGATCACGCCGGCGACGATCTTGCCCTTGTGTTCCAGCGCGATCGAAATGGCCCAGTGCGGCAGGCCGTGCAGGAAGTTAGTGGTGCCATCCAGCGGATCGACGATCCAGCGCCGGGTCGGGTCTTCGCCCTCGATCTCGCCGCCCTCTTCGGCCAGCCAGCCATAAGTGGGGCGCGCACCCAGCAGTTCCTCTTTCAGGATCTTCTCGGCGGCAATGTCGGCCTTCGAGACGAAATCGCCCGCGCCCTTCATCGACACCTGCAGGTTCTCGACTTCGCGAAAGTCCTTTACCAGCGATCGGCCCGCCTTGCGTGCGGCCTTGATCATGATGTTGAGATTTGCACTGCCAACCATTGTTCCGAGGCTCCTGTCCGGTCAAACCGCGCGTATACTGGCGCAACGCCCCCTTGCCAAGAGGAATGATGCGCATGGCAGCCCACCGTCTCGCGCGGGGCCACGGCCCTATTGCGCCTGCAACTTGCGCGCCTCCTGGCTGGCCAGCTTGACCAACTCCTGCACAAAAGGCTTTTCCATGTCCTCGGCGCGAACAGCAGCGTAGAGGCGCCGCGTGATGCCATCCTTAGTCAGCGGGCGGGTCACATAGTCCGAGTTGTACTTGACCTCGCGCACGACCCAGTCGGGCAGGACCGAAATCCCTCGGTTCGATGCGACCAACAATAGGATCACTGCCGTCAGCTCGACCTGCCGGATCGCCGCCGGTTCGACCCGCGCGGGTATCAACAGCTGGCTGAACACGTCCAGCCGGGTCCGTTCGACCGGATAGGTGATCAGGGTCTGGCCGCGGAAATCCTCGGCCTCGATATACGGTTTTTCTGCCAGCGGATGGGTCGAGGCCGCAACGAAAACGGGGTTGTAGTCGAACAGCTCGATGAACTCGACGCCCGGCAGGTCTTCGGGGTCCGAGGAGACGACCAGATCGACCTCCTCCTTCTGCAGCGCGGGCAGCGCGTCAAAGGCCAGACCCGGCCGGATATCGACATCGACATCCGGCCACGACTTGCGGAAGGCCTCGAGCACCGGGAACAGCCACTCGAAACAGGCGTGGCATTCGATCGCGATGTGCATCCGCCCCGTACGCCCGTCGCGCAGCGAGGAAAACTCCTCCTGCATGGCCTCGACCTGCGGCAGGATCTGCTCGGCCAGACGCAGCAGGCGCAGCCCCGCCGCCGACAGTTTCATCGGCTTCGACCGGCGCAGGAAAAGCTCGACCCCGGCCTGATCCTCGAGCCCCTTGATCTGATGGCTCAGCGCCGATTGCGTGATGTTCAGCTGATCGGCCGCGCGCGCCAGCCCGCCGCAGTCATGGATGGCCTTGATCGTGCGCAGGTGCCGGAACTCGATATGCATTTGCAGTCTAACTCATGTTGTTCTTGAGGAATATGAGTTTGTCTCACAACCCGCATCATGGCACAAGAGCCTGGTCACAAACAGCGAGACACCGATGACCAAGCCCGAGATCTCCTTTGAATTCTTCCCGCCGCAGACGCTCGAAGCGTCGTTTAGGCTGTGGGATACGGTTCAGACCCTGGCACCGCTGGGGCCGCGATTCGTTTCGGTCACCTATGGCGCGGGCGGCACCACGCGCGAGCTGACGCGTGACGCCGTGGCCACGCTGCACAAATCGTCGGGGTTGCCGGTGGCCGCGCATCTAACCTGCGTCGATGCTTCGCGCTCTGAAACCCTGGCCATCGCCCAGGAATTCGCCGCCGCCGGCGTCACCGACATCGTTGCCCTGCGCGGCGACCCGCCCAAGGGGCAGGACCGTTTCACTCCGCATCCCGACGGTTTCGCGACCTCGGTCGAACTGATCGCGGCGCTGGCCGAAACCGGCAAGTTCAAGATCCGGGTCGGCGCCTATCCCGACATCCACCCCGAGGCATCCGATGCACAGGCCGATATCGACTGGCTCAAGGCCAAGCTGGATGCTGGCGCCGATGAGGCGCTGACTCAGTTCTTCTTCGAAGCCGAGACATTCTTCCGCTTTCGCGATGCCTGCGCAAAGGCGGGGATCGACAAGCCGATCGTGCCGGGCATTCTGCCGATCGAGAACTGGACGGGCGCCCGCAAATTCGCGAAACGCTGCGGTGCCCGGGTTCCCGGATGGGTCGAGGATGCCTTTGAGAAGGCCATCCGCGACGACCGGCACGACCTGCTGGCCACCGCTCTGTGCACCGAACTGTGCTCGGACCTGATTGAGGGCGGCGTGGACAAGCTGCATTTCTACACGCTCAACCGCCCCGAGCTGACGCGCGACGTGTGTTTCGCCCTGGGGATAACGCCCAAGGTCGACCTGCAACACGTCGCCTGACCTCTCTTGCCGCAATCCCCTGTGCTGGGGCCGCCCCGGGCGGCCCCCTTTTTTTCGTCCGGCGGCTGCGCAAACCAGCCATGAATACAATCGCCGCGCAAACCTCGAACTGTTGTCCAGAAGCGCCCAATCAGTTGATTTATTTGACACAAACACCGGTTGTCCCGGAAAATAAGGGAACGTGTTTTAAAGAGTGATTTTGGTATGGAGCCAGTCGACAAAATTCAGGCTCGGGTTGATGCATTGCGGGCGCTTGGCCTGGATCAGACCGCGACGGCATCTGACATTCGCAACGCATGGCGCGACATCGCCTTTCGCGCGCATCCCGACCGCACCGGCGGGGATTCCGTGCAGTTCGCCGAGGCCAAATCGGCCTTTGACCTCCTCAGAAGCGAAGGGCTGGCCACTAAGGCCGCCGGCCCGGCACGTCCACGCCGCCCCAAGCTCAGGGCGCGTCTGATCGAATTGGCCGAAGATGCGCTCGAGTCATGTCGGTCTCTTCTTGGGGCCGGCGGCGCCTTGCCGCATGACGATCACCGCGCGCCATGCCGAAATTCAGAACAGGCCAACGCAGACCACATTCCCTCGGCCGTGGGGTGCCGGGGGCGCGATCTGACGTTCTTCGTGGCCACGCCGGTTTGCGAGGGGAAGAACCGGGTCGCCCTGCCGACCTCGATCCTGACCAGCGGCCGCAAGTTCGAGGCCGAGATCCTGTCTTTTCAGGCCACGTCATCCGGCGCGGGAGAGGTCTTGGTTCCCGACACGATCCGCGAACGCAAGTTCCCCGGGGCGAAAAGCGTGCGGATCCGGTTTGAGGCCGACCCGCACATGAACGAAGCGTTCTGAAAACGCGAAAAGGCCCGGCAAGTCCCGCCGGGCCCGCGATCATCGGAACAAAGGATCAGTTCTGGATCGGTCCGGCCGAGGTGAATTTGGGGATGACGCTGGTCGAGGCGTCCGACGGCTCGATCTCGGGCCAGTTGCCTTCGGCCAAGTTGATGTTGCCCGGCACGTCCTCTTCCCAGAAACCGACCACGACATCGGTGATGTTCAGATACAGCTTGTCATCCACGATGCGCCACAGGTTGGGGTTGCCCGGCACCTTGCCGCCCTTGGACACACCATAGGCGCAGTGCCCGTCATATTGCGGGGCGTAATAGGCGGGATTTTCAAGAAACTTCGCCCGGTTTTCCTCGGATGCGAAAGCCCAGATGGCCCCGTTGTACTCAGCCGTGATGTCGGCGCGGCCACGCACGGCTTCGGGTTGGGATTGCCCGACGGGCACCTGTTCGAGGTCGCGATAGGCGACAACGTCGTAGCCGGATGCGGCATAGCCAGTCCCGTCAACATATTGAGGCCCGGCAAGGGCCGGAACGCCCAGCATCATGGCGGCGGCAAAAGTCAGTGCAAAACGGTTCATGTACGTGATCCTTGTTCTGGAGGCAGTGTCTGCGTGATCGTCAGCTGCGAGAGTATTGGAATTCCCCGGATCGCACAGCCCAGCTAACGCTGCTGTGACCGGCCACGAGAAAACGTGAGCGAATTGCGGAGGATTGTTTCACGAAACGCGCAACGTCGGGGGTTGGCCTCGGGGCGTGACGATACTACCTCTGGGACGACCCGGCGCGCCCGGCTTAGGCATGAAAGGCAGAAGATGAGCAACACATCCACCTATACCCCCCCGAAAGTCTGGACCTGGGACAGCGAAAGCGGCGGACGTTTTGCCAGCATCAACCGCCCCATCGCGGGCGCCACCCATGACAAGGATCTGCCCATGGGCAAGCATCCGCTGCAACTGTATTCGCTGGCCACTCCGAACGGGGTCAAGGTCACCGTGATGCTGGAAGAACTGCTGGCCCTGGGCCACGACGGCGCCGAATACGATGCCTGGCTGATCAATATCGGCGAGGGTGACCAGTTCGGCTCGGGCTTTGTCGAGATCAATCCCAACTCGAAAATCCCCGCCCTGCTGGACCGGTCTGGCGACAAACCGGTGCGCGTGTTCGAAAGCGGGTCGATCCTGTTCCACCTGGCCGAGAAATTCGGTGCATTCCTACCGAAATCCGGCCCGGAGCGCACCGAAGTGATGAACTGGCTGTTCTGGCAGATGGGCAGCGCGCCTTATCTGGGCGGCGGGTTCGGCCATTTCTATGCCTACGCGCCCGAGAAATGGGAATATCCGATCAACCGATTTGCCATGGAAACCAAGCGCCAGTTGGACGTTCTGGACCGGGAACTGGCTCACAAACCCTTCATTGCCGGTGATGACTACTCGATCGCCGACATGGCGATCTGGCCGTGGTACGGCCAACTGGTTCTGGGCCGCCTATACGACGCCGCTGAATTCCTGGATGTTGATTCCTACACGAACGTGATGCGGTGGGCAAAAGAGATCGATGCCCGCCCGGCGGTGCAACGCGGCCGGATGGTCAACCGCGCCTTCGGCGAGCCGCACACCCAACTGCGCGAACGCCACGATGCCAGTGATTTCGAGGCGCGCACGCAGGACAAGCTGGAACAAGCCGCCGAATAGTCTGACGTCTTTTTCAGCCGCCTGACCGAAGATGCAGCGCCCCGGCGCTGCATTTTCATTTCAGGATCGGCGGTTTGTCCGGATCACTTCCGGGCGCGGCGCGGACAGGATCCGGGCGGGTCGGTTGCGGGATGTCAAACCGCAGCCCAACCATCGACAACGCCTCGGTCGCGGCATCGTCATCAGCAAAGAACCCAACGTCCAATGCTCCAGCTTCGATCCCGGAAAAGGTCAGCGCCTCGGAGACCGCCTTGGCCAGCGCCGGTTCCGCGCCTTGGACCGCATCGACGAAGGCCAGCAGATGCCCGGCCCCGCCGCCCTGGGCGCGCGTCGCCACCAGATAGGCGGCCGAGGCCAGCCCTACCGCCGTTGCCAGCTTGGTATCCAGCGCCGTCAACAATGCATCGGGCAAGCCGGCAGGCGGCAGGAACTCTTCCAGCCGCGCCTCGACCGCCTGCGGAGCGTGGCTGAGCGTCTCGGCCAGCCAGGTCAGCGCTTCGGCCGGGATCAGCATCGACGAGGGCGCCACCTCGAGGTTCAGGCCCAGCCCGATCCCCTGCCCGCCCAGCATCCCGGCCAGAACCCGGCCCGACAGCGCCGCATAGGGCGCCGGTCTGCCTGCGAACTGCACAAGACGCTCCTCGCGATCGAAGGCCAGCACGAAACGCCCGTCGGCGACTTCGAACAACTCGGGCGAGATATTTTCGCCGCGCGCCTCTTCGGTCAGCATCAGAAACAGCTCGGAATCGGCAAGCCGCTCAAAGAATCGCAGCCGGGCCGCATCGTCCTGCGGACGGGCCTCCATAGCGGCATGGGCTGCATCCAAGGCCGTGGTATCAGTCATTCAGCACCTCTTGCACCCGGGCGCGCAGAACCGGCAGCAACTCGGTCTCGAACCAGGGGTTTTTCTTCAACCATGCCGTATTGCGCCACGACGGATGAGGCAAGACGAAGACCCGCGGCGCATGGTCCCGCCAGGCGCGCACCGTCTCGGTCACCGAGGATCGGGTCCCCAGGTGGAATCGATGGGCATGGCTGCCGACCAGCACGGTCAGGGGCACCGCCCCCAATTCCCGCATGACCTTCGCATGCCAGGTCTTGTGGCAGATGGGCGGCGGCGGCAGATCAGCCTGCCGCGCGTCATAGCCGGGAAAACAGAAGGCCATCGGAACGATCGAGACCCGCGAAAGGTCATAGAACTCAGCCGGGCTGAGCCCCAGCCAATCACGCAACCGGTCGCCGGACGGATCGGTAAAGGGCCGGCCGGAGTCGTGGACCCGCGCGCCCGGCGCCTGCCCCGCGACAAGGATCCGGGCGCCGGGCCGGAACCACACCACCGGTCGCGGGCTGTGTCCAGTCGCAGTAGCGGCGAACCGCTCGGCGCACAAACTGCACGACCGGATCCGGTCGGATAGGCTTTCCATAAACTCTGCTCACCTTCTCGTTTTGAGCCGGGCCTTCGCTCGCCAAGTGACATTCTGACCAAGTGCATGTCACATTCGCACAGAACAGTTTTCCGCGCGCATTGAAGATTTGTTTCACAATTCGACATAATGTAGCCAACATGGCCCGATAACAAAGGGGCTTTGGCCGGACCGTCGTGGCCGGGCCGGAACGAAAAAGTTGCACAGGCCGGAAATGCTCGAGTTTGAAAATGTCAGCAAATCCTTTTGGACCGGGACACGCCGCAAGGTGATCCTGGACCGGGCCTCGTTCCGGGTCGAGCTGGGAAAGTCGCTGGGCATCCTTGCCCCGAACGGAACCGGAAAAACGACGCTCATCAACATGATGGCGGGTCTCGAAAAGCCAGACGAAGGCGTGATTCGTCGGGACTGCCGGGTCTCTTTCCCGATGGGGTTTACCGGCGGCGTGTCCAAACGCCTGTCGGCACTGGAGAACGCGCGCTACATCGCCAAAATCTATGGAATGGATCCGGACTATGTCGAAGCCTATTGCAGCTGGCTCTGTGGTCTGGGCGAATATTTCAACCAGCCGCTGGCCACTTATTCCTCGGGGATGCGCGCACGGTTCACCTTCGCATTGATGCTGGCACTGGACTTTGACATGTATCTTATCGACGAAGGCATGCCGGCAACCACAGATGTGGAATTCAACAAGAAAGCGGGTTCGATCCTGCAGGAACGCCTGCGGACGACGACTCTGGTGATCGTATCGCACGACCCGAAGGTTCTTGAGAAATTCGCCAGACAGGCGGCCGTACTACTGGACGGCCGGCTTCACGTTTTTGAGTCTCTGGAAGAAGCGAAACAGGTGTATGACTACCAAACCCAAGGCTAAGAAATACGACCCGAACCGGGCTGCCAAGGGCGAAGGAACGGTCGAAGCCCGGGCCGAAGCCATTTCGCGCATTCGAAAGGCGACGCAGGGCGTGGCCGAAACGCCGGCAGGAACCGAGCTGGATGCGATCAAGCGCGAGGGGCTTACGGGGCGGCAATTGCGCATAGCACGGCGCATGGCGCAGAAACATGGCCTGGCCGCGACGTCGGATTACGACGCCGTGCGGCTGCTGCGCCAAAAGGGGATCGACCCGTTCCCCCGCAAGAACCTGCTGGATATCGTCGGCCAATTGGGCGATGCCCCTGCCCCGGACGGCACTTCCCGAGACCAAGTCAAGATCCACCTGCCGCAGACTATCAAGGAAAAAACCGAAAACCTGCCGGGCCCCGAACTCAGCCCGGCCGAGCGTCGTGCGTTCGAGATTGGCCAGATCCAGAAAGACATCGCCCGGCGGCGGCGGCGTAAGCTGATCGGTCTGTTCGCCCGGCTGGCCGCCTTCGTGCTGCTGCCGACGCTGTTGGTCGGCTATTATTTCTACAAGGTGGCAACGCCGATGTACGCCAGCAATTCGGAATTTCTGATCCTGCAGGCCGATGGCGGGCCCGGCAGCATCGGCGGGTTGCTGGCCGGGACGCAATTTGCAACGACCCAGGATTCGATCTCGGTGCAGTCCTTTCTGGAATCGAAAGAGGCGCTGCTGCTTCTGGACCGTGACGCCGGGTTTTCGAAGGTCTTCCAGCAAGACTGGATCGACCCCATCCAACGCCTCGAACAGGATGCGACCCTGGAGGATGCCTTCAAGCTGTACAAGCGGATGATCACCATCGGCTATGACCCGACCGAAGGCGTGATTCGAATGGAAGTCGCGGCACCGGATCCGGAAACGGCGACCCTGTTCTCGGAGAAACTGATTTCTTATGCCGAAGACCGTGTGAACGCCCTGTCTGAAAAGAAACGCGAAGACCAGATGCGCGACGCCGTCGAAAGCTTCGAGGCGGCACAGGCGGCCCGGCGCAAGGCGCAGGAAGACCTGATCGAGTTGCAGCTTGAAGGCGCTGTTCTGGACCCGGAGAACGTGATCGCCAGCCTGCGCGCCCGTATCAATGAAATCGAGATTCAGCTGCAGGACAAGGAACTGCAACTGGCTGCCCTGCTGGACAACCCGCGGCCGAACCAGGCCAAGGTCGACGGCGTGCGCGCCGATATCGAGCGGTTGCAGGCGGTGCTGGAGGAGTTGAACGCAAAGATGCTGGATGCGTCTGCTGGCGAGAACTCTCTGGCGCGACTGAGCGTGCGCATCCAAATGGCCCAGGCCGACCTGGCGGCCCGGGACATGATGCTGCAGACCGCCATGCAGCAGATGGAGAACACCCGGACCGAGGCCAACCGTCAGGTCCGATACCTGACCGTTTCGGTCAACCCGGTACCCAGCCAAGAGCCCAGCTATCCGCGCAAATTCGAAAATACGATTTTGGCATTCCTGCTGTTTGCTGGTATCTACCTGATGATTTCGCTGACCACGTCAGTCCTCCGTGAACAGGTATCTTCGTAGAGCACATGCAACATGTAAAAATCGCCGACCTGACGGTCGGCAACGATCTTCCGCTGACCGTCATCGCCGGGCCGTGTCAGCTTGAATCCGCCGACCATGCCCAGATGATCGCTGGCCGGATGAAGGAAATCTGCGACAAGGCCGGAGCGCAATACGTCTTCAAGGCCTCGTATGACAAGGCCAACCGTACGTCCCTGTCCGGCAAACGCGGCATGGGGATCGATGCGGGCCTCAAGGTTCTGGACGACATCCGCAAGACGATGGGTGTTCCGATCCTGACCGACGTTCACACCGAAGCACAATGCGCCATCGCGGCCGAAGCGGTGGATATCCTGCAGATCCCCGCGTTCCTGTGCCGTCAGACCGACATGTTGTTGGCTGCGGGTGAAACGGGCAAGGCGGTCAACGTCAAGAAGGGTCAGTTCCTGGCCCCATGGGAGATGCCGAACATCGTCGAAAAGATCGAAAGCACCGGCAATCGGAACATCCTGCTGACCGAGCGCGGAACATCCTTTGGCTACAACACGCTGGTTGCCGACATGCGATCGCTGCCGCAAATGGCCCGGACGGGATATCCGGTCGTGATGGACGCTACGCACTCGGTGCAGCAGCCCGGTGGCCGGGGCGGATCGTCGGGTGGTCAGCGCGAATTCGCGCCGGTCATGGCCCGCGCCGCGGTATCGCTGGGCATTGGCGCAGTGTTCATCGAAACTCACCAAGACCCGGACAACGCGCCGTCAGACGGGCCGAACATGATCCCGCTGGATCAGATGGGCGACCTGATCGGGACACTGATGCAGTTCGACGCCCTTGCCAAAGCCAACCCAATTCAGATTTGAAAACCGAGATTTGACATGACCAAACCCTTGTCCGAGGTGACCCCGAACACCTGGAGCTTTCTGCGCGACGCGATGATCAAGCCCACCGGCTTTCGCGAATATGATGCCCGCTGGAAATATCCCGACGAGATCAACCTGCCCGGCATGACCGCGCTGGGCCTCGGCCTGGGGACGCAGATGCACAGGCGCGGGATCAAGCCCGAGATCGCGGTCGGAAACGACTATCGCGACTATTCGCTGGCGATCAAGAACGCACTGATCCTTGGTCTGATGCAGGCGGGCATCCGGGTCAAGGACATCGGCCCGGCGCTGTCGCCCATGGCCTATTTCGCGCAGTTCCACCTGGATGTCCCGGCCGTGGCCATGGTGACCGCCAGCCACAACCCGAACGGCTGGACCGGGGTCAAGATGGGCTTTGACCGCCCGCTGACCCATGGCCCCGATGAAATGTCCGAACTGCGCGATATCGTGCTGAACGGTGAAGGCATGGCCCGCCCTGGCGGGTCCTATGAATTCGTCGATGGCGTGAAAGAGGCTTATATCGACGATCTGGTCGGCGATTTCAGAATGTCCCGCCCGCTGAAGGTCGTCTGTGCCACGGGCAACGGTACGGCTTCGGCCTTTGCACCGGAAATCTTTGAGCGGATCGGGGTCGAGGTCGTACCCAGCCACAATCGGCTGGATTACACCTTCCCCAACTACAACCCCAACCCCGAAGCAATGGAGATGCTGCACCACATGGCCGCGACCGTCAAAGCAACGGGCGCGGATCTGGCCTTGGGGTTTGACGGCGACGGAGACCGCTGCGGCGTGGTCGATGACGAAGGCGAAGAGATCTTTGCCGACAAGGTCGGTGTGATCATGGCGCGCGATCTGGCCAAGCTGCATCCCGGCGCCACCTTCGTGGCCGACGTGAAATCGACCGGCCTGTTCGCCAGCGATCCCGAACTGCAGGCGCTTGGCGTCAAGGCCGACTATTGGAAAACCGGCCACAGCCACATGAAACGGCGCGTTAAGGAAATCGGCGCGCTGGCCGGGTTCGAGAAGTCCGGCCACTATTTCCTGGCCGAGCCTGTCGGGCGCGGCTATGACTGCGGCATGCGGGTGGCCGTCGAAATCTGCAAGCTGATGGACCGGAACCCGGACAAAAGCATGTCGGACCTGCGCCGCGCGCTGCCCAGGACGTGGTCGACCCCGACCATGTCGCCCTATGCCGCCGATACCGAGAAATACGACATCCTTGCGCGGCTGGTCGACAAGCTGGTTGCCAAGGCCGAGGCGCGGGAAACACTGGCCGGGCGCCCCATCAAAGAGGTGGTCACGGTCAACGGCGCGCGCGTGATCCTGGACAATGGCAGCTGGGGTCTGGTGCGGGCTTCGTCGAACACTCCCAATCTGGTCGTCGTATGTGAAAGCAGTGAAAGCGAGGCGGAAATGCGGGCCATTTTCGCCGATCTCGACGCCGTGATCCGCACCGAGCCCGGCGTGGGCGACTACGACCAGACGATCTGACACCGATGGGGGCGCCGCCAGCGCCCCCACAACCATTGATCAGTTGTTTCCCAGCAGTTTCAGCAGGCCTTTCTTGGCCTCTTCTTCAAGCTTTTTCTTGACCGCGTCTTCGATCTGGTCGCTGTCCGTGATGGTCGTGTCAAGCTCTTCTCCGGCCTTCCTGAGAGCCTTCTGCTTGGCGTCCTGTTCCAGCTCTTTCAGCTTTTCGTCGGTGGCCGCCTCGATCACTTTGCTCAGATCCGGTTTGATCGACGGGTTGCTCCACGGGCCCTGGATCCGCACGGGAACCGCCAGCCCCTCGCCTGAATTGGCGCGCAAGGCCACCGGCGTGAAAACATAGTCGATATCCCGCCGACCCAGTCCAATCCGGCCAGACCCGTCCGCGCGGAAATTGTCCAACTGCATCAGCAGATCATTGTTTCTGAGGTTTCCTTTGCGGATCACGAATGAGGCCGTCAGGCTGTTGAACACCGTCGTCCCGCCAACGGCATCGCCACGTCCCATCAGACGGTCAAGATCGATCCCCGCGATGACCCCTTTGCCCACCTTCAGACTGCCCTTGCCACTGAGCGAGCGCATGATCTGATCTTCGCTCTGACCTTCGCCGAGGAATTCCAGATCCAGCCCCCCCTTGCCCGACAACCGTTCAACCCCCGCCAGCGCCGTCAAAGCCTGCTGCAGGTCGACCCCCTGCGCCGATAGCTTGCCGCCGACCGACAATCCGTTGCGGTTGTTGGCGACCACCTGCCCAGTCAGTTGCCCCGCGAACAGCGTGGCCGGGTTCATCTGCATGACCGCGCGCGACCGGTCGAGGCTGAGTGTCAGGTCGCTTGCGCCGAATTCGAGACCGGGAACCGCAATCGACTCGGCCCTCAGGCGGATCTGCCCATTGGCCAGGCCCAGAACCGATGCGTCGATCGGCTGCTTTGACCATCCGTCGTCGCCCCGTGGCGACGATCGGGCTTTCGGGGCGTCGTTTTTTGGTTGCCTCCGGGTCTGCGTACCAGCATCCGCATCGGCGACACGCGACAGATCCAGATGGCCCGCCGTCAGGTTTGCGGTGATCTGCGGAGTGGCGGCGACAAGGATGTCTGCATTGCCCGTGATCCGGTTCTGATCAAGCGCGACCTGGATGTCGCGCAGCGCGATGCGTCCGTCGCGGGTATAGGTCATCTGACCGCGCACGTCGGCCGCGCGGCCCAGACCCTGAGGCACGGTCACACCCGCCTGGCCAAAAGCGGCCAGCATCTTGTGTGTATCGGTCGTCGTGATCCGGGTGCGCCCGTCCATTTCCCCTGCCAGATTGACGCGTCCGTCAAAGTTAACCTGGCCCCCGGGCGCGCTCAGGTCCAGCGCCAGCGGCGTCGCCTGACCTGAAGAAAAGGCCGGCAGATCCGATATGCTCAACGCCACCGTAACCGCCCCACCCGGCACGGGCATTTCCGCGTCCATCCGCATCGGGGCGGAAATGTCGGGCCAGCTGGCCGACAGATCCACGTTCGCGAAATCCATGCGAACCGCGCCGTCTTCTACATAGACCAGCCGGGCATTGGTCAGCTCCAGCTTGTCCAGCGTCACGGAACTGGGCTGCGATGCGGGTTTCGGCCCGCCAGACGGCAAGGCGGCCTCGGCTGGCGCGGCCTGTTGGCGGGGTGCCAGTTCCCAGTTTCCGCGTCCGTCGGACAGTTCCAGCCGCACGACCGGGTCGCGCGCCAATACACGACCGATCCGGACCTCGCCGCCCAGAAGGGCCGAGGCATCAACGCCCACCTCCAGGCTTGACGCGCTGAGCATGGGTTCGGGTCCGGCCCAGGGGGCATTCGCAAATTGCACCGGTCCGGTTTCCAGGCCCAGGACGGGCCAGAACGAAAACCGTACGTCGCCCTCAAGCGCAAGGTCGCGCCCGGTCTGGGCCTTGACCTGTTCCGCCAGGATCGCGCCAAGCTTGTCGCCGGGCATCAACAGCAAGGCCCCGATGGTCAATCCGATGGCGGCCATCAGAATGAAAAGAATGCGAAACAGCCACTTCATGATTTCTATGCGCCCCTGTTGTCCTTTGCCTAAATGATGTCTGCCCGACGCGTGGGATTTGCAAGGGGAAGATTTCCCCACTATATGCCGCGCCATGAGCACCAACCCGCCCAACCTCCGCCCCGACCTGGCGCCTGCCGCCCGGATTAACGATGCCCCGCGCCGCGGTCAGCCCACCATCGGCATGGTCTCGCTCGGCTGCCCCAAGGCGCTTGTGGACAGCGAACGCATCCTGACCCGCCTGCGGGCCGAAGGATACGGCATCTCGCCCGACTATGCCGGGGCGGACGCGGTGATCGTGAACACCTGCGGGTTTCTCGACAGCGCCAAGGCCGAAAGCCTTGAGGCGATCGGCGAGGCGCTGGTGGAAAACGGCAAGGTGATCGTGACCGGCTGCCTGGGGGCCGAGCCGGACTACATCCGCGAACACCATCCGCGCATTCTGGCCGTGACCGGCCCGCACCAGTATGAACAGGTGCTGGATGCCGTGCACAGCGCCGTGCCGCCCGATCCGAACCCCTTCGTCGATCTGCTGCCGGCCTCGGGGGTCAAGCTGACCCCGCGCCATTTCAGCTATCTCAAGATTTCCGAGGGCTGCAATCACAAGTGCAAGTTCTGCATCATCCCCGACATGCGCGGTAAGCTGGCCAGCCGCCCCGCCCATGCGGTGCTGCGCGAGGCCGAAAAGTTGGTGGAAAACGGCGTGCGTGAACTGCTGGTCATCAGCCAGGACACCTCGGCCTATGGGCTGGACCGCAAATATGACGTGAACCCGTGGAAAGATCGCGAGGTGCGCAGCCACATCACCGACCTCGCGCGCGAGCTGGGCCAAATGGATGCTTGGGTTCGGCTGCACTACGTCTATCCCTATCCGCACGTGCGCGAGCTGATCCCGTTGATGGCGGATGCGGGCTGCAACCTGCTGCCCTATCTCGACATTCCCTTCCAGCACGCCCACCCGGACGTTCTGAAACGCATGGCGCGCCCCGCGGCCGCGGCGAAGACACTGGACGAGATCGCCGCCTGGCGCGAGATCTGCCCCGACATCACCCTGCGTTCGACCTTCATCGTGGGCTACCCGGGCGAGACCGAGGCCGAGTTCCAGACCCTGCTCGACTGGATGGACGAGGCGCAGCTGGATCGTGTGGGCTGCTTCAAATACGAAAACGTCGACGGGGCGCGCTCGAACGACCTGCCCGATCACGTCCCCGAAGAGGTCAAACAGGAGCGTTGGGAACGCTTCATGGAAAAGGCGCAGGCGATCTCCGAGGCGAAACTGGCCGCCAAGGTCGGCCAGAAGATCGAGGTGATCGTGGATCAGGTGGACGAGGACGCCGCCATCTGTCGCACCAAGGCCGACGCGCCGGAAATCGACGGGAACCTGTTCATCGACGAAGGTTTCGAGGCGCTTCGTCCTGGCGACATCGTCCCGGTTCAAGTGGACGAAGCCGGTGAATACGACCTGTGGGGTAAGTTGCTGCGCTGAGGCACAGCCCACGAAAAACGGGCGGCCCCAGAGGGACCGCCCGCGAAAGCCAAAATTGGTAAAGCCTTACTGGCTGACCGGGTTGCAGACGGTCTGACCTGCTTCGGTTGTTGCCAGTTCATATCCGGCCGAGCAGCTGGGCGTTCCGTATTTATCATAGTCGGGCTGGATGTAGACCGGAGCGGGTTCTTCCTGCTGACCACAGGCGGTCAGGATCAAGCCAAATGCGGCTGCGGCAGCGAATTTCAGTTTCATGTCCATCAATCCTTCAATACTTTTCTGATATTGCCCAACTTTTCGGGGCCGCGCCCAGAATACGGCCAATATGGCCGCGTGGCAACATTTTGGATCACACGGTCGTGAACCAGGGCAAAACCATGCCGTGTGCCCCATTTTTAGCCTAAGCAAAGGCAGTCCGTCAGGTTACAATGCAACCCGAACCAATTGATGATTTTTCGCTGAAAGGACAAGCAAAATGGCTGAACCACCGATAATCGCCCGCAAGGCCCCCTATCCAGTCGAGGTGATCGAAGGAAAAACCTATTTCTGGTGCCGGTGCGGGAGATCCAAGCGTCAGCCACTTTGTGACGGTTCACATAAGGGCACCGGAATCGAACCCGTCTCATACAAGGCTGAAGCGACGCGGAAAGTCTTTTTTTGTGGATGCAAGCAAACCCAAAACCCTCCGATTTGCGACGGCACGCATTCCCGGCTCTAGCCGCTCAGCGCAATTGCCTCAGAGCATCCGCAATCGCGCAACAAGGCGGCTCGGGCGTCATTTCGGCCTGTTGCTCGGCCAGCCACAGGACACAGCCTTTGCTGCAGTCGGCCGCCCTGCATCGGGTAACGATCTCGGCATAAGCCTGGTGGCTCAGACGCCCGTCGGCCATGGCTTCGGTCAGCGAAACCCCCATGCGACGGGCAACCGAGCGGGCAAGCCAGAAGTGTTTTTCGATATCTCCCAGATGTATGTGCCGCATCACAACTCCTGACCCGTCTCTGCACGAATTCGATGAAACAACCCGAGATTCGGGCATGCGAAAGGTACCCGCGCACCGATCTTCGCGCCTGACAGCCAATCTCGGCACATCTCTGCCCGCCCACAACCACGGCAGCGCCGAACTGCTTGTGCCCAGTCCTGCTGCGTCAGACCACCCGAACGGTAGGCAACGAGCAGATCCGTGCGGGTGATGCGCCCCATTTTCAGCACAAGGCGCAGATGGCGCGCGGTGTCGCCCAGCACCTTCATGACTGCCCCCGTGAAGTCCGGCCCAAACGGCCTAGCATCTCGCGGTTTCTGCAGAATTCCGGCGGCTTGCCCCCGAATTCCTCGCCGGCCAGCCCCCGCGCACAACAGACCGGGTCCGGACATTCGGCGCACCGCAACACCGCGTCTGACAACTGATCAAGTGAAACTGCGCCTGAAATCGCGGCTTCCTGCAGGTCAACGCCCACCTGATCCGCCATCCGGTCCAACAGATCCGCATGGCGCTTCAGCGTCTCTTTAGGTGTCATGGCCCCGCCTTTCCTTATACCGATGGCTTTGACGATACGGCAAATGCGCCGCGTGGCCCTTGATACAGGTCAAGCAGTCGCCCCAAGACGGTCCAGATAGGCCCGCGTCGCGTCCTGAACCCGTCGGAACCTGTCGCCGCCCAATTTCTTTCCGCCATACCAGCGAGTGACGATAATCACGTGGTCCTGCAGCCCCGCCCGCTGCATCATGCGCAGGATGACCATGGCCGCTCCGGCTTCGCCATCATCGGCCTTGAGGGCACCTGTCGGCAGGACAGCAGCCCAAGTGTTGTGGGTGGCCTTGGCATACAGCTTGTCCGCCTTCAACGCCCGCAACACGGCATCGATGTCGTCACGGCTTCCGACCGACGCACCCGAAACCGCATATTTCGAGCCTCGGTCGGTCAAAACAACGCCAAGACGGGTCAGTTCCGTCATTCCATCAACCCCAGATCGGCTGCGGTCTCCAGCACGACCTCGACCCGTTTGGCATTGGGCGGGTGCGACGCCAGGAAACGGTCTCCCGGGTCGGGGATGCGGCTGAAATAGGCCATTCCCTTCAGCGGATCGTATCCGGCTGCATTGGTGATGACGGTTCCCAACACGTCCGCTTCCAACTCGAATGTCTTGGCATAGCTCTGCATGCCCACCTCGGCGCCCAGTTGTTGTGCGCGTTCGATCTCGTACGGCCCCTCGCCCTGGGCCTTGGCCAACTCGCCAAAGACGCGCGCACCCTCCTTTGCGTTTTCGATCTGGCGCGCAATATGGCCCATGATGTGATGCGCGGCCTCGTGGCCCATCACAAAGGCCATCTCGTCGCCGTTGCGGGCCGACCCGATCATGCCCTGGTTGAAGATCACAAGAGGCCGGCCTTGTTCGTCCAGCGTCTGAAAGGCGTTGGGCTGCGAATAAGGGGCAAGATCTACGAGGATCACGAAGTCACAGTTCTGGCCCTTGGTCTGCCGGCGGCATTCCGCGCCCGCCGCCCCGGCAACCGCGCGGCTGACCTGGCGAAAGGTTTCGGCCTTGTCCCGCAAGGCGAGAGAGGTCGGCGCCCAAGCCTCGGCCGGCACCAGAACGTGGCGCTCGACGGCGGCGCCGCACCCGGCCAAGGCCAGCAGCAGCAAGACAAAAACGCGGCGCATCCACGATATCCTTCCCTCAGATCCGGCGTAAAGCCTAGCGCAGCCGAACCCGAGAGACCACAGCGGACGAACCGATCGATGGTTGCATTGGGCCATCAGGCCGGGCACTGTTGGATCATGTTTTCGATTGAACATGAATTCGACTCGACGGTCATCACCCTGGTGGACGAAGGCCCGCCGCCCCTGCAGGAAGACGTGGTCATCAACAGCTTTGCCGAATGCGTCACCATCGAACAGTTCGACCCGCGGACCGACCGCATCCAGAAGATCACGCTCTCGGCCGGGCAGTTGCGCGACCTTGCCGCCGCGCTGGACCTGCCCGAAGGGGTCTACCAGATTCGTGAGACGGACGATCAAGGATCATAGGCAAACAGCTTGTCCCGCGCGGCCTGCCCTTGCACGAGGGTCAGTCGAGAAGGCGCGACACCCATCGCCTTGGCCAAAATTCGGGCCACCGCCTTGTTTGCCCTGCCATCCTCGGCCGGAGCCGTGACCCAGATCTGGACGACCGAACCATCCACCTGCATACGATCCCGCGCGGCCTTGGGTGTCGCGCGCACGGCGATGCGTTGCCCATCCTTGGCCAGATGGCTCAGATCCGGCAGGTGCTTCAGTTTTGGTTCGGCCATACAATTTTTTCCATTTGGTCAATTCAATTGAGCCTGAGTCTTTCGAGATGAGAGTTTGCCCTTGAAATGACGCCTTGTCTGCCCGAAATACCAATGGCCCATGTGAAAAAGGTTAACATATGTCTCTGAAGAACCCGGCCGCGTTGGAATTTCTGCAATCCCGCCGCTCTCGCCCGGCCAAGACGCTGGTTGCGCCCGCGCCGAACCGCGATCAACTGATGCCGCTGCTGACTGCGGCGGCCCGCTGCCCCGATCACGGAAAGTTGGAGCCGTGGCGGTTCATCGTTCTGGAAAAAGGCGCCATGCCCCGTCTGGCCGCGCTGACCGAAGAGCGTGGACAGGCACTGGGCAAAAGCCCCGACGAGATCGCAAAAGCCCGCAGCCAGTTCGACATGGGGCAACTTGCCGTTGCCGTGATCGAGGTTCAGAAACCGTCCGAAAAGATCCCTGCGATCGAGCAGACCTATTCGGCCGGGGCGGCCTGCCTGGGCCTGCTGAACGCGGCGCTGGCCGCGGGTTGGGGCGCAAACTGGCTGTCGGGCTGGCAAACGCATGACCGGGAATTCTGCGAACGCGGTCTCGGCCTGGCGCCGAACGAGCGGGTTGCCGGGCTGATCCACATCGCCACCGAAAGCACCGCTCCGCCCGAACGCCCCCGTCCGGATGTGGACGCGATCACCGAATGGGTGTCCGAGTGATCGTTCTCAACGCCTTTTTCGCCGCCCTCGGCCAGATCGGAGACCCCCGGTTCCGCAAGGTCCTGATGCGCGGCATCGGCCTGACGATCCTGTTGCTGGTCGTTGCTTGCACCGGGGCCATCTGGCTGATCAACTTCGCGTCAGGCTCTGAGATTTCGCTGCCTTTTGTCGGGGCCGTGCCGTGGCTGAACGATGTCCTCAACTACTCCGGCATTGTGCTGGTGCTGATCCTTCCGATCTTTCTCATGATTCCGGTGGCTTCGGCGATCACCTCGATGTTCCTGGACGAGGTCGCCCAGGCCGTCGAGGACAAGCATTATCCGGCCCTTCCGCCCGTCCCCCGCATTCCGGTCGCAGACGCGGTTCTGGATTCGCTGGGGTTCCTGGGCGTTCTGATTGTCGCGAACCTGCTGGCCCTGGTGCTTTATGCCCTGTTCCCGCCGCTCATGCCGTTTATCTTCTGGGGCATGAACGGTTTTCTTCTGGGGCGCGAATACTTCACGCTGGCCGCCATGCGCCGGGTCGGCCGGGACGGGGCGCGCCGGTTGCGCGCGCAGCATGCCTCGACCATCTGGATTGCCGGCACGTTGATGGCCATCCCGCTGACCTTTCCGCTGGTCAACCTCGTGATTCCGATCCTCGGAGCGGCCACCTTCACGCATATCTTCCACGCGCTGAACGGCCGGCCCGAGGTAGCCCGTCAATCATAGACGAAGGATTCACACAGAATCCGGTGCCGGGGTACGCCCAGCGCGGTCAAGTCCTGCTGTACCGCGGTCAGCATTCCGGGCGGGCCGCACAGGACAAACAACCAGCTTCGGCGCGCCTCATCGTCGAACAAACGGCGCAACAGAGACCGGTCGATCACCCCTACCTCACCGGTCCAGTCCTCGGCCGGTTCCGAAACCACGTGAACCAGGCGCAGATGCCCGCCCCGTTCCATCGCGGCAAGTCTGTCGGAATCGACGATCTGTGCCGCCGACCTGTTGCCGTAGACCAGCGTCACCGGGCGCGGATCGCCCTGCGCGCGCAACTCGTCCAGAATGCTCAGCATTGGGGCGATCCCGACACCCCCGGCGATCAGCGCCATGCCCGGTGCGTCCCGCTCGACCGGGGTCAGATGCCCGAACGGACCATCCAAATAGGCCGGCGCACCGATCGGAATCCGCCCCAAGCTGCGGGTGAAGTCGCCCAGTTCCTTGATGACGAACCGTATCTCGGGGCCCTCCGAAGGCGCCGAGGCGATGGAAAACGGGTTGTCGTTCACTGAAAACGGGCCGTGCCCGACCTGCAGCCAAGCAAACTGTCCGGCCTGGAATTTGAGCCCGTCATGGCCGTCCGGCGCCAGCACCAGTTCCCAGGTGCGTTCGGCAATCGGCCCGACACTTGTCACGCGCCATGGTCGGCGCAACCGGGCGAGCGGCGCCAGAAGATAGACCCGCAGCATACACGCACCGGCAACCGCCCCCAATGCCAGCCAGACGCCGGTCAGAACCGGGTCTGCGCTGTAGCGGCCCGCCGCCAGCGCGTGCCAGATGGCAAAACCCGCAATGGTCAGAGCCATCAATCCGTGACCCAACCGCCAGTTCTGGTATTTTCTTCCCAGATCCGACCGCGACAGGGCCAACCCCACCAAGACCGGCAGCAACATCCAGGCGACGGCGCCGGGCAGGATGGTCTCGGGCTCCCAGCTTAGGGTCAATTGGCGCGTGGAGTCCCAAGGATAGGGCGGGTTGCGCGCGCCCTGATACAGAAAGGGATGGAACAGGGCCAACACCAAGGCCACGCGCGCCAGAACCCGATGCCAACGCATCGTCACATCCATGCCGATCCGACGCGAGATCAAACGAAAGCGGCCCGACAACAGGAACTCGACCAGCAGGATGGCCAAAGCGACCAGACCTGCGCCGGTCGCAAGCTCATCCCACAGGGACCGGAGGGGAAGCCCCTGCATCCCCGCCAGGGCCAGCGGCGTCACCAGCAGGACCACATATCCGACGATCAGTACCTGCCTCGGCACGAGCCGATACTCCCCTATGCAAAAGCAATCGCCCGGCCGGTGTCACTCGACGGGGTCAAGCTGGTTCAGCCAGTCAAAATCCCTGATCGAGATGACACCCGACACGATGATTCCGGCAATGATCGCCCACAAGACGATCGAAATTCCGGTGGTGATCCACAGTTTCTTCTTCATGTGGTGAACTTCCGGCGCGCCCGCATGGGTGCCCGGCACGATGTCGCCCAGATCTCCCTGCGTCTTGATGCGCACGGGCAATACGACCAACAGGGTCAGAAACCAGATGACGGCGAACAGAACCAGCGCGGCCGTAATGGTCATACAAGAACCTCCTTGCCCAGTTCAGACCTGCTCTAGTTCGACGAGGCAGCCGTTGAAATCCTTTGGGTGCAGGAATAGAACGGGCTTGCCATGCGCGCCGATTTTGGGCTCTCCGTTGCCCAGCACGCGGGCACCGGTCTCCTTCAGGTGATCGCGCGCGGCGATGATGTCCTCGACCTCGTAGCAGACGTGATGGATGCCACCCGAAGGGTTCTTTTCCAGAAACCCTTTGATGGGGCTATCTTCGCCCAGCGGGTACAGCAATTCGATCTTTGTGTTCGGCAATTCGATGAACACGACGGTAACTCCGTGATCGGGTTCGTCCTGCGGGTCGCCGACCTTGGCCCCCAGCGCGTTTCGATACTGCACCGAAGCGGCCTCGAGGTCGGGAACCGCGATTGCGACGTGGTTGAGGCGGCCGATCATGACATACTCCTTTGTTCGGGTCATCGACGGTTATGGGCGCTGCCCCTGCAAAGGGCAAGTGCGCCAAAACGCGCGTTAACCCTGTGTTATCCAGATCTTCCTAGCGTGAGGCATCTGCTGAAAGGAGTTCTGCCATGGACGATTCGGTGCCCTTCGCCGCATCCACCCCTGCTCCAAGCGCCGCACGGCCGTTGCTTGGGCAGACGATTCTGGTTGTCGAGGACAGCCGATATGCCTGCGACGCCCTGCGATTGATGTGCCTGCACAGCGGCGCCCGTATCCGGCGCGCGGACTGCCTCAGATCCGCCCGGCGGCATCTTCAGATCTACCGCCCAAGCGTGATCATCGTGGACATGGGCCTGCCCGATGGCTCAGGCGCCGATCTGATCGCGGAACTCAACATCGCCAGCCCTCGCATCAGCGCCATTCTTGGCATGTCCGGTGACGACGGCACGCAAGATCTGGCGTTAAGGGCCGGGGCCGATGGCTTCATGACCAAGCCGCTGAAATCGCTGGCTCATTTTCAAACAACAATCCTCCAACTGCTGCCGGAGGACCGGCGCCCCGGAAACCTGCATGCAGTCCGCGACGAAGAAATCTCTCCGGATCCGATGGCCTATCAGGACGACATGGCTCACATTGCCGACCTTCTGACTGGGCCCGCCGATGACCGAACGCTGGACTATGCGGCGCAATTTCTGCGCGGCGTTGCGCGCGACGCCGGTGACTCCGTTCTGGCCGAAGCGGCGCAACAGCTGGCCATTTCACGCGTCAGAGGCGCCCCCGTAACGGTCCTGGCCGCCCGTGTCGCCGGTCTGGTGCAAAACCGCCTTGAACGGCGCGAGGCAATCTGAATGATCACTGCGTATTTCATCACCACCGCGTTGCTTTGCGCCTGGTGGTACCGACAGACCCGGCGGCAGGCGCGGTCCATACGGGTCAATCGACTGAATCAGCCCGGATGGCTGGACTAAAACTTGCGGTCTTGGGACCTTCGCCCTGCCGAAAGGGTCCCGGCCGAAACAATCGGCCCAGACCGGCCGCCCACGGCAAAACCTAACGGGCCCGCGGATACGTGCGCATCCGCTGAACCTGGTTTGGCCGCGTGAACAGGGAGGTGCGAGCGGGCCGGATCAATCCTGCGGAATGATGCGCAGGCCCAGTTCCATCAACTGATCCGAGGTCGGGTCCGACGGCGCCTGCATCATCAGATCCTCGGCGCGCTGGTTCATCGGGAACATCATGACCTCGCGGATGTTGGCCTCGTCGGCCAGCAGCATGACGATCCGGTCGATGCCGGCGGCACAGCCCCCGTGCGGCGGGGCGCCATAGTGGAACGCGTTGAACAGCGCGCCAAAGCGGCTTTTGACCTCTTCCTCGCCGTAGCCGGCCAGTTCGAAGGCCTTGAGCATGATCTCGGGCTTGTGGTTGCGGATCGCGCCCGAGACGATCTCGTAGCCGTTGCAGGCCAGGTCGTATTGATAGCCCTTGACCTCAAGCGGGTCGCCTTGCAGCGCCTCCATGCCACCTTGCGGCATCGAGAACGGGTTGTGTTCGAAATCAATTTCGCCGGTTTCCTCGTCCTTTTCGTAGATCGGGAAATCCACGATCCAGGCAAAGGCGAAGCGGTCCTTGTCAGTCAGGCCCAGTTCCTCGCCGATGACGTCGCGCGCCTTGCCCGCGACCTTTTCGAAGGTCTTGGGCTTGCCGCCCAGGAAGAAGGCCGCGTCGCCTTTGCCCAGACCCAGTTGCTGACGGATAGCCTCGGTGCGTTCGGGGCCGATATTCTTGGCCAACGGGCCGGCCGCTTCCATTCCGTTCTCGCCCTCGCGCCAAAAGATGTAGCCCATGCCCGGCAGGCCCTCTTTCTGGGCAAAAGCGTTCATCCGGTCGCAGAATTTGCGGCTGCCGCCACCCGGCGCCGGGATCGCGCGGATCTCGGTGCCTTCCTGTTCCAGCAGCTTGGCGAAGATCGCGAAACCGGACCCCCGGAAATGGTCCGACACCACTTGCATCTTGATCGGGTTGCGCAGATCGGGCTTGTCGGTGCCATACCACAGCGCCGCGTCCTTGTAGGAAATCTGCGGCCAGACCTTGTCGACCTTCCGGCCATTGCCGAATTCCTCGAAGATACCCGTAAGCACCGGCTGGATCGTGTCGAACACGTCCTGCTGGGTGACGAAGGACATCTCGAGGTCGAGCTGGTAGAAATCGGTGGGCGAGCGGTCGGCGCGCGGGTCCTCGTCGCGGAAGCAAGGGGCGATCTGGAAATACTTGTCGAAGCCCGACACCATGATCAGCTGCTTGAACTGCTGCGGCGCCTGAGGCAACGCGTAGAACTTGCCCGGATGCAGGCGCGACGGAACCAGGAAGTCGCGCGCGCCCTCGGGGCTGGATGCGGTGATGATCGGAGTCTGGTATTCGCGGAAGCCCTGATCCCACATGCGGCGGCGCATGCTGGCGATCACGTCCGAGCGCAGTGCCATATTGCGCTGCATCGCCTCGCGGCGCAGGTCCAGGTAACGATAGCGCAGGCGCGTTTCCTCGGGGTATTCCTGATCGCCGAACACCATCAGCGGCAGTTCCTCGGCCGCGCCCAGCACTTCCAGTTCGCGGACATAGACCTCGATCTCGCCGGTGGGCAGCTTGGGGTTCACCAACTCGGGGTCGCGCGCCTTGACCGTGCCGTCGATGCGGATGCACCATTCTGAGCGCACTTTCTCCAACGCGCTGAATGCATCACTGTCGCCGTCGCACAGGACCTGGGTCACCCCATAGTGGTCACGCAGGTCAATGAACAGCACGCCGCCGTGATCTCGCACCCGGTGAACCCAGCCCGACAGGCGGACGGTTTCACCGACATTGGCGGCGGTCAGATCGGCGCAGGTGTGGCTGCGATAAGCGTGCATGGATGGTATCCCTTCGGGCGCTGAATTCGTCGCGCCGATACACCGCGATCACGTCGGGAAGTCAAGGGTTGGGGCGCGATGCGGGCCGGAATGCAGACAAATTCGAAAAAATCGCTATCTTTTGGACATGTGAACTTGAATAGTTTTCCCGGCACGCGGGAGCCAGGCCCCTTGAGCAAGGAGGTGTTCGGCCGATGTGGCAAACTGTTTTGGATCGCGTATTGCGGGGTTTCATCACCCGCGGAACTCTGCGGATCACCTATCCTGACGGGACGGCGCGCACCTATGGCGACGCCACGCAGCCCGAGGCGCATGTCACCCTGCATGACCCCGCATTGATGGCGCGCTTGGTGCGCAATCCCGAGATGGCTTTTGGCGAGGGCTACATGGACGGCACCCTTACCGTCGACGAAGGCGGCCTGGAAAGCGCCATGCGGATCGCGATTCGATGCGCGGCCAGCGGGTCATTGCCCCTGCTGCAGCAGATCCAGGACTGGGCCGGGTATCTGCTGCGACCGATCCTGCAGCGCAACTCGGTCCGCTCGGCGCGGCGCAATGTTGCGCATCACTATGACCTGTCCGACGACTTCTACCGGCTGATGCTGGACCCTGACATGCAGTACAGCTGCGCCTATTTCCAGCAGCCCTGGATGACTTTGGAACAGGCACAAGCCGCCAAAAAGGCGCATATCGCGCGCAAGCTGTGCCTTGAACCCGGAATGCGCGTGCTGGACATCGGTTGCGGTTGGGGAGGGCTGGCCCTGACGCTGGCGCGTGACCACGGCGTGCAGGTGACCGGGCTGACCCTTTCGCAAAACCAGCACCACACTGCGACCGCACGAGTACGGCAGGCCGGGCTAGCCGACCGCGTCGACATTCGGCTGATGGACTACCGGCAGATGCAGGATCAGTTCGACCGGATCGTCTCGGTCGGGATGCTGGAGCATGTGGGCGCGCCACAGCTGCGCACCTATTTCGACCAGGTCGCGGCCCTGTTGAAGCCCGACGGCGTGGCGTTGATCCATTCCATCGGCCGCAATGGGCCGCCCACCGGCCAGTCGCCTTGGCTGAACAAGTACGTCTTCCCGGGCGGCTATGTCCCGTCGCTCGAGGAAATCGTCAAACCCGTGGCACGCACCGGCCTGTGGTTTCTGGATGTCGAAAGCCTGCGGCTGCATTATGCCCTGACTCTGCGCGCCTGGCGCGACCGGTTCGAGAGCAACCTGGATCAGGTACGCGCGATGTATGACGACCGGTTCATCCGCATGTGGCGGTTCTACTTGACCGCCTGCATTCTGGTGTTCGAGGAGCGCGACCAGACCGTTTTCCAACTGCAACTGGGCCATCGCCGTGACGCGGTGCCGTTAACGCGGGACTATCTGTATCAGCCGGGTCAAGACATGCGCAACGCCGCCGAGTAAAGTCCCTAGAACGGGCGCTGCACGTTTCCGGAATAGAAGAATTCGCCCAGCCCGGCGGCAAAGATGATGTTGCCCGCGATCGCGTGCAGCAGCACCGCATAGAAGAACAACCCACGCTTTCGGTAGGCCCAGGAAAACAGCAGCCCGCCCGCGAATGTCATCGCGGCGACGATCCAGCTCCAATACATCAGATGGGCAAAGGCAAACAGCCCGGCGTTCAGCAACGGCAAGGCCGTGCCGTCAGGCAGAATCGCGTGATAGCGGCGATAGAACAGTGTGCGGAACAGCAACTCTTGCGGAAGCGCCGACAGCAACGGATAGCCCAGCCAGATCACGACCAGAAATTCTGGCCGGTTCAGCAGCAGATAAAAGGCCGCATCTGGGCGCGTGGACATCACCAGGGCCGAACAGATCGCCGCCATTACCAAGGAGAACCCGATCACCTCGGCCCAGCGCCAGTTGCGCCAGCCATAGCGAAGCTCGGCCCAGGAAAAGCCCGGAGTGCGGTGCAGCAGGGCGATCCCGCCAGCGGTGAAGAAGAACAGGGCCGGAAACATCCAGTCGGGTGGAAACAGAACCGCGATCAGCAAAGGGACCGCGACATAGAACGCCACGAATTCAGCCTTCAGGCGCAGGTTCGACACCTGCAATCCACGCGCAGAACTGCGGTCGTTCATGGCAATATCACTTGGGCCGGGATCAAACCGCGCAAGGAATTGCCTATCCAGACCCGGTGCGCGGTGGCCAGATCATGCAGGGTCAAGACCGCCTCGACCGCGCGTCCGGTCTCAATCAGTTCCTCGCGCAGGATGCCCGGCAGCAGGCCCGCTGCAACCGGCGGTGTCAGCAGGCATCCGTTTTCCGTTTCGACGAACAGGTTGGTGATGGTGCCCTCGCACAGTTCATCCCGTTCATTCAGGAACAACAGCTCGTCCACGCCGTCGGGCAATTCCGCCCGCGCCTGATCATAGATCGCGCGGCGGGTGGTCTTGTAACGCAGCCAGATGTCCGAGGACATGAGCCGCGGCGTGGCGATGCCCACCGTCCAGCCCGGCGGGTTGTCCGCCAGAGGCCCCATGGTGACCTCGGGCGTGCCGGTCATGTCCAGAGTCAACCGGCACCGCAGCGGGTCCGCGCCGGCCACGCCGGCCACCACCTCGCCCACACGCCGCACGTCGAACCGAACACCCAGCCAATCCGCCGTGCGCGCCATGCGCCGCAGGTGGCGCTCCAGCCGCACAAAGCCCTGCCCGGGCCGAAACGCAAAGGTTTCGATCAGACGGAAATCAGGCTCAGTTGGTGCGCGAACCGGGCTTTCCATAGCGCTTCCTCGTATTCCGACGCGGCAGTGCTGTCCCAGACGACGCCTCCGCCGACGTTCAGCGTGGCCCGATTGCCCTCGACCATCAAGGTCCGGATCGCGACGTTGAATTCCGACCGCCCATCCGGGGCGGCCCAGCCAATGGTGCCGCAATAGATGTCGCGCGGCCAGGGCTCCAGATCCGAAAGAATCTCCATCGCACGGATCTTGGGCGCCCCGGTGATCGAACCACAGGGAAACAGCGCCGTCAGGATGTCGGACAGCCCGGCCCCCACCTGCAGCCGCGCCTGCACCAGCGACACCATCTGATGCACGGTGGCGTAGGTCTCGACCTTGAACAGCTCGGGCACCTGAACGGTTCCCGGCAGCGCCACGCGGCTGATGTCATTGCGCAGCAGGTCCACGATCATCAGGTTCTCGGCCCGGTTCTTTTCGTCCGAGGACAGGAAATCCCGCCGACGCGCATCCTCGGCCAGATCGGCGCTGCGCGGCTGGGTGCCCTTCATCGGCCGGGTCTCGATCATCCCGTCGGCATCGGTGCGGTAGAACAGCTCGGGCGAGCGGCTGAGCAGATCGGGCAGCCCGTCCTGCTGGACCAGCGCGCCATGGCCGACCGGCTGTCCGGCGGTCAGCGCGGCGTAGAGCGCGGCGCTGTCGCCCTCGGTTTCCAGGTCAATGGGAAATGTCAGGTTGGCCTGATAGATGTCCCCGGCCCCGATCGCATCATGCACGGCGCGGAAGGCTTCGGTATAGCGCGCCTCGCTCCAACGCGGCTGAAACGCAGTCAGCCCGGCTGCACCGGACGGCAGGTCGTGCACGCTCGGGCCATCGAATACCCCAAAGCACAACAGCGGCAATCGACGGTTTCCGGGCAGCCTCGCGGTCAGCTTCGGCTCGAGCGCATAACCCAACTCATAACTGGCATAACCGGCCAGCCAACCGCCCTTCGCGCGCGCGTCATCCAGCGCCGCCAAGGCATGGGGCACCTGCTCCGCCCGGTCGGCGCGGATCACCTGGGTAGGCCGGTCGAAACCTGTGCCCGGACCGGCGGGTCCCTGATCGAAACGAATGCGCAATTGCTTCCTCATCTACCGTTCCGCGGCATATAGAGAATACGGTGCCAAGGGAAAGGGGGGAAAGCGGCAATTTCGATTCCGTTTCCGATCCCCCTTGCACCTTTTGCCCGGGTCCCTATAACGCACGACAATTTGGGCGCTTGGGCGGCGCCCGCGACTCGTGCAAAATCGAAGGGACCAGGCCATGCCGAAGAGAACCGACATCCAGTCGATCATGATCATCGGGGCGGGGCCCATTGTCATCGGGCAAGCTTGCGAGTTCGACTATTCCGGCGCCCAGGCCTGCAAGGCCCTGCGCGAGGAAGGTTATCGGGTCATCCTGGTGAACTCGAACCCCGCCACGATCATGACCGACCCGGAACTGGCCGACGCCACATATATCGAGCCGATCACGCCCGAGGTCGTCGCCAAGATCATCGAAAAAGAACGCCCTGACGCCCTGCTGCCCACGATGGGAGGTCAGACCGGCCTGAACACCTCGCTGGCGCTGGAAGAGATGGGCATTCTGGAAAAATTCGGCGTCGAGATGATCGGGGCCAAGCGCGAGGCCATCGAGATGGCCGAGGACCGCAAGCTGTTCCGCGAGGCGATGGACCGCCTGGGCCTTGAAAACCCCAAGGCGACAATCATCACCGCTCCAAAAAAGGCCGATGGCTCTGCCGATCTGGATGCCGGCGTGCAGATGGCCTTGGACGAGCTGGAAAACATCGGCCTGCCCGCGATTATACGCCCCGCCTTTACACTGGGCGGCACCGGCGGTGGGGTGGCTTACAACCGCGAGGACTACATCCATTATTGCCGCTCGGGCATGGATGCCTCGCCCGTGAACCAGATCCTCGTCGACGAAAGCCTTCTGGGCTGGAAGGAATACGAGATGGAGGTGGTGCGCGACAGCGCCGACAACGCCATCATCGTCTGTTCCATCGAAAACGTCGACCCGATGGGCGTGCATACCGGCGACTCGATCACCGTGGCCCCTGCCCTGACCCTGACCGACAAGGAATACCAGATCATGCGCAACGGCTCGATCGCCGTTCTGCGCGAGATCGGGGTCGAGACCGGCGGCTCGAACGTGCAATGGGCAGTGAACCCTGCCGACGGCCGCATGGTCGTGATCGAGATGAACCCGCGCGTGTCGCGCTCGTCGGCGCTGGCGTCCAAGGCCACCGGCTTCCCGATCGCCAAGATCGCGGCCAAGCTGGCGGTGGGCTACACGCTGGACGAATTGGACAATGACATCACCAAGGTCACCCCTGCCAGCTTTGAGCCGACCATCGACTATGTGGTCACCAAGATCCCGAAATTCGCCTTCGAGAAGTTCCCGGGCGCTGAACCCTACCTGACCACCGCGATGAAATCGGTGGGCGAGGCGATGTCGATTGGGCGCACGATCCACGAATCGATGCAAAAGGCGCTGGCTTCGATGGAATCGGGCTTGACCGGCTTTGACGAGGTCGAAATTCCGGGCCTGAGCATCGGCCCTTGGGGCGCTGTCGAAACCAGCGACGACAAGGCGCATGTTATCAAGGCGATCAGCCAGCAGACGCCGGACCGGCTGCGCACCATCGCGCAGGCGATGCGGCACGGGCTGTCGGATGACGAGATCCAGGCGGTCACCAAGTTCGATCCGTGGTTCCTCGCGCGCATCCGTGAGATCGTCGAGGCCGAACGTGACCTGCGCAAGAACGGCCTGCCGGTCACCGAAGAGGGCCTGCGCGCGGTCAAGATGCTGGGCTTTACCGATGCCCGTCTGGCCAAGCTGACCGGCCGCAACGAGGACAACGTGCGCCGCGCCCGTCACAACTTGGGCGTCAAGGCGGTGTTCAAGCGCATCGACACCTGCGCCGCCGAGTTCGAGGCGCAGACGCCCTACATGTATTCGACCTACGAGGCCCCCACGATGGGCGAAGTCGAATGCGAGGCGCGCCCCAGCGACCGCAAGAAGGTGGTCATCCTGGGCGGCGGCCCGAACCGGATCGGTCAGGGGATCGAGTTCGACTATTGCTGCTGTCACGCCTGTTTCGCACTGACGGATGCCGGGTATGAGACCATCATGGTCAACTGCAACCCCGAGACGGTTTCGACCGACTATGACACCTCGGACCGCCTGTATTTCGAGCCGCTGACCTTTGAACACGTCATGGAGATTCTGCGGGTCGAGCAGGAGAACGGCACCCTGCACGGCGTGATCGTGCAGTTCGGCGGCCAGACGCCGCTGAAGCTGGCCAACGCGCTGGAACAGGCCGGCATCCCGATCCTCGGAACCTCGCCAGACGCCATCGACCTGGCCGAGGACCGCGAGCGGTTCCAGGCGCTGGTCAACCAGCTGGGGCTGAAGCAACCCAAGAACGGTATCGCCTCGACCGACGCGCAAGCGCTGGAAATAGCCGAGGAGATCGGCTTCCCGCTGGTGATCCGCCCGTCCTACGTTCTGGGTGGCCGCGCGATGGAGATCGTGCGCGACATGGATCAGCTGAAGCGCTACATCAACGAGGCCGTTGTCGTCTCGGGCGACAGCCCGGTTCTGCTCGACAGCTACCTGGCCGGGGCGGTCGAGCTGGACGTGGACGCGCTGTGCGACGGCAAGGATGTGCATGTGGCCGGCATCATGCAGCATATCGAAGAGGCCGGCGTGCATTCCGGCGACTCGGCCTGTTCGCTGCCGCCCTACTCGCTGTCGACCGAGGTCATCGACGAGATCAAGGAGCAGACCTACAAGCTGGCCAAGGCGCTGAACGTGGTCGGCCTGATGAACGTGCAGTTCGCGATCAAGGATGGCGAGATCTACCTGATCGAGGTCAACCCGCGCGCCAGCCGCACCGTGCCCTTCGTGGCCAAGGCGACCGACAGCGCAATTGCCTCGATCGCCGCGCGGGTGATGGCGGGCGAGCCGCTGTCGAACTTCCCGCAGCGCCCGCCCTACAAGGAGGGCCAAGACACCGAGATCGCCGACCAGATGACCCTGGCCGACCCGAACATGCCCTGGTTCTCGGTGAAAGAGGCGGTGCTGCCCTTTGCCCGTTTCCCCGGCGTCGATACCATCCTTGGCCCCGAGATGCGCTCGACCGGCGAGGTTATGGGCTGGGACCGCGACTTCCCCCGCGCCTTCCTCAAGGCGCAGCTGGGCGCCGGCATGGTGCTGCCCTCCAAGGGGCGGGCCTTCATCTCGATCAAGGATGCCGACAAGGGCGCGTTGATGCTGGAGGCGGCGAAGGTTCTGGTGGAACAGGGCTTCACGCTGGTCGCAACGCGCGGCACGCAGACCTGGCTGGACAGCCAGGGCGTGCCCTGTGACGTGGTCAACAAGGTCTATGAAGGCCGCCCCGACGTGGTGGACATGCTGAAGGACGGTCAGGTGCAGCTGGTGATGAACACCACCGAGGGCGCGCAGGCCATCGAGGACAGCAAGGCGATCCGCTCGATCGCTTTGTATGACAAGATTCCCTACTATACCACGGCCGCAGCCAGCCACGCCGCCGCGTTGGCCATCAAGGCGCAGGCCGAGGGCGATGTAGAAGTCAGGTCTCTGCAGGGCTGATACGCGCAAAGGGCAAAGCCCGATAGAACCACGCCGAACTGGTGCGCTCCGTGCGGCGGGGCGCCCTTCCCGCTCCCGTGTCGCGCAAGTTGCGGCAAGGTGGGATCAGGCCCAGGCCAGGGCAGTGCCGATGATGACGAGGGTGATGCCCAGCCCCTCGCGGTAGGAAAAGGATTCGCCGAACAGAAAGAACGAGGCGATGGCGATCAGCACGACCTCGGCCCCCAGAATGCCGGTATAGATGATGCCCAGCCGTTCGTCGCGCAGCGCGGCGAGTTCCAGCGTGGCGGCAGCCAGCAAGGTGGCGACGATCAGCAGCCCCAACCCGAGGCCGGGAAGTTTCCACCAGAACTTCATCGAGATCATGGCCACGGAATAGAGACCCGCCGATCCAAGCGCGATGATGGGGATCATGGACATGGGGCCTCCGCCGCTGGTTTCCGTTGGGTCAACCTTAGCAGGTGCGGGTCAGCGGGGCTGTGAAGTGGCTCACATTGCGGGGAGGCCCCTCCCAGACTTGTCGACGGGCGGCAGGATCAGTTCAGGCCGAGCATTTCCTTGGCCTTGGCCAGCGTATCGACCGAGGCCTGGTGATCCCCGGCGTCGTGCAGTTGCTGGCCTTCGTCGCGCAGGGCCTCGACCTGCGCGACCTGCTCGTCGCTGAGCTCGGTCCCCGCCGCCAGCGCCGCGTTGATGGCGGCGATGTCAGTGGGGCATTGAGATGCGAAAGCAGGCACGGCGAACAGCCAGAGTGCGGATGCGATCGTCAGATGTTTCATCGGTATATCCTCCCATGGTGAGAGATGGAGTGTATCACGAAACGCTCTCCGGCTCAGCGGACCTTGGTCGGGTGAAATCGCGCTTGGTGGCAAGCGCGGGTGCGGCAGTTGGTCAGCAGAGGTGAGGGCAGCGCCGGCCAGAGGGGGTGAGGCCCGTCTTGGAAACGGTCCGGTGGACCGTTTCAGGGCCGAATGGGCAGAGCCCCGGGCCGCAAACGCGCCGCCCGTTTTGCCGGAGGCAAACCTTCGGTTTGACGGGGGGCGGCGCGTCCCGGCGGTGCTGCTGGGCGGCTGGCGTGAGTTGGGTGATGGGTGCGAACACCCATCCTACGTTTGCTGGTTGATTGGAACAAGGCAAAACAAGAACCAAAAATCACAACACCAATACAAGCGTACTCAAACCAAAATTTGCAGCGAGACTAATTTCAGCCCGCAATCCAAAATAAAGTCTCTACAACCGACCAAATAATAAAAACTGCAACTGAGATAGGTAGCATACGCAACGCTGCATCAATAAAGGAAACTAGTGTGAAAACGAACAAATTGTTGTTCATCCCATGCCAAGGACCACTCAAAACCCCAAAATACCGTGGCCCCGCATTTCGCCCGCAGTCGAAATAAAGACTTTCATCAGCATTTCGACCAATGTCAGCAAGTGCTACAAGCCAACTTGAACCGATCTGCCAATTTACCATCGCCAACAACATACTGAGAAAAAAAGTCCACACAAAATCAAAGGACATTTCGTACCGAATACAGGCGGCGACAGAGATCAAGAATATTGCCCAGTGCAAAAGAGATGGCGGATCATTTTTACCCACCCGAACAGACAGAAACCCGTCGACATTCGAGATATTGTCACGAAACCGCTCCGAGCCCTTCGTAAGGAGGTGGTTTGAACCGGTAAGTGAAAAGTACAACTCTTGTCGCTCCGAATTAGAGAGATTAGTCCAAGCCATTTGGAAGTAGTAAACAATGTACCGCGTCAACCCGAGGTGCAGCGCAGTACAAATGAAAAGCGCGTAAATTGCATATTGTTGATCTATCCGAACACCGAGAAACTGAGGGGTATTGGCCCCTGTGGCTCGTGCAATAAGTGACGCCGAAAAAAATATTGTAGCCGCCATTGCCAAACTAGAAAGAAGTTTGAAGCAATTATTGAGGGAGGCAAAAATATGATCCTTGGGCGCGCGCATTTTTCAGGCAAACGTTTGTTTTCTCGAGAAGCTAGCTGTCCATCTTCAACGCCGAAATAAACGCCTCCTGCGGGATGTCGACCTTGCCGAACTGGCGCATCTTCTTCTTGCCGGCCTTCTGCTTTTCCAGCAGCTTCCGTTTCCGCGTCGCATCGCCGCCATAACACTTCGCGGTCACGTCCTTGCGAAGGGCGGATAGGGTCTCGCGCGCGATGACCTTGCCGCCGATGGCCGCCTGGATCGGGATCTTGAACATGTGGCGCGGGATCAGCTCTTTCAGCTTTTCGCACATGGCGCGGCCGCGGGTCTCGGCGCGGTCGCGGTGGACCATGACCGACAGCGCGTCCACCGGCTCGTCATTCACAAGGATCGACATCTTGACCAGATTGTCCTGC
Source organism: Ruegeria sp. BHSC276 (assembly GCF_059612945.1). NCBI lineage: Bacteria > Pseudomonadati > Pseudomonadota > Alphaproteobacteria > Rhodobacterales > Roseobacteraceae > Ruegeria > Ruegeria sp. BHSC276. The sequence goes on from NZ_JBXWRP010000001.1 coordinate 318,925, forward strand.
CGGTAGCCGGTCATCTGGTAGTCGAAGCTGGCATAGCCCTTGGTCACCGATTTCAGGCGGTCGTAGAAGTCGAAGACGACCTCGTTCAGCGGCAGGTCATAGACGACCATGGCGCGGCTGCCCGCATAGGTCAGGTCCATCTGGATGCCGCGGCGGTCCTGGCAGAGTTTCAGCACGTCGCCCAGGTATTCGTCGGGCACAAGGATGGTGGCCTTGATGCGCGGCTCCTCGAGGTGGTCGACCTTGGACATGTCGGGCATGTCGGCGGGGTTGTGCAGCTCGATCATCTCGCCGTCTTTCATGTAGACGTGATAGATCACGCTGGGCGCGGTGGTGATGAGCTCGATATCGTATTCGCGTTCGATACGATCGCGGATGACCTCGAGGTGCAGCAGGCCGAGGAAGCCGCAGCGGAAGCCAAAGCCCAGCGCGGCCGAGGTTTCCATCTCGAAAGAGAAGCTGGCGTCGTTGAGGGCCAGTTTCTCGATCGCGTCGCGCAGGTCTTCGAATTCGGCGCTGTCCACGGGGAAGAGGCCGCAGAACACCACCGGCTGCGCGGGTTTGAAGCCCGGCAGAGCGGTTTCGGCACCGTTGCGGTCATTGGTGATGGTGTCGCCGACGCGGGTGTCGCGCACCTGCTTGATCGAGGCGGTTAGAAAGCCGATCTCACCCGGGCCCAAGCTGTCGACCATCTGCATCTCGGGGCGGAACACGCCGACGCGGTCGACATGGTGCAGGGTGCCATTCGACATGAACTTGACCCGCATCCCTTTTTTCAGAACGCCGTCCATGATGCGCACAAGGACGATCACGCCGAGGTAGGAGTCATACCAGCTGTCGACCAGCATCGCCTTGAGCGGCGCGTCGCGCTCGCCCTTGGGCGCGGGCAGCTTGTGCACGATCGCCTCAAGCGTTTCGTGGATGCCCTGCCCCGTCTTGGCGCTGACCTGAATGGCGTCGGTGGCGTCGATGCCGATCACGTCCTCGATCTGTTCGGCGACGCGGTCGCAGTCGGAGGCCGGCAGGTCGATCTTGTTCAGCACCGGCACGATCTCGTGGTCGGCGTCGATGGCCTGATAGACATTGGCCAGCGTCTGCGCCTCGACCCCTTGCGTCGAGTCAACCACCAGCAAAGAGCCTTCGACCGCGCGCATCGAGCGGCTGACTTCGTAGGCGAAGTCCACGTGGCCGGGAGTGTCGATCAGGTTCAGCACGTACTTTTCGCCATTGTCGGCGGTATAGTCGATGCGGACCGTGTTGGCCTTGATGGTGATGCCGCGCTCGCGCTCGATATCCATGCTGTCGAGCAGCTGTTCCTTCATGTCACGATCCTGCACCGTTCCGGTCTCTTGGATGAGCCGGTCGGCAAGGGTGGATTTGCCATGGTCGATATGCGCGACGATGGAGAAATTGCGGATATGAGCGAGGTCTGTCATGAAGGGGGATATGTCCGCAGATTGTCACCTCGTCAAGCAGGGAAGCGCAGGGTAGAAGGGGTCAGGAGCGACTTTGGCAACCGACGTTTACCCGTTGTTGGGACTGACAGGCGAAGCTGCGGCACCGGGCGAGGCGTGAAGGCAGGACATGGCGGACTATTCGATCTACGTTTTGGGCGAGTCGCAGATGACCATCTCGGGCGGCGAACAGTTGGACGGCGTCACCCAGGGGGACGGCTCGCACCTGGTGGGACAGACGATCACCTTCAACACGGTCGACCCGACCGAAATATTCATCACCGATGCCGGCGCCGACACCGATTTCCGCGACAATGACGGCAACCAGCGGCTGAACGGCGACCAGACCATCGACGGGACCTTGTATTCCAACGGCACGCGGGTCGAGGCGGAATACGGAATCACCGTGACCGACGGGACCAATACCTGGCAGGCGGTCGGGTTCAACGTGAACAACTCATCGCCCAGCTTTGCCACTGTCGAGGGGTTGGCCTTCATCGGCGGGCCCGGAAGTTTTCCGCCCGCGGGCGTCCCGCTGACGGTGATCAGCGCCCAGGAAGGACCCAATTTCGACTCCAGCGCCTATGTCACCCCGATCTGCTATGCGCCCGGCACCCTGATCGAGACCGAGCGCGGCCAGATCGCGGTCGAGAATCTTGCCGTGGGCGACCGGGTTTGGACGCTGGATCACGGGTGTCAGCCGGTGCAGTGGGTCGGTCGGCAGAGCGTGATCGCCGCCGGACGGTTCCGCATGGTAACGATACCAGCGGGAACCTTGGACAATACGGCTCCGCTGTGCGTGTCGCAGCAGCACCGGCTTTTGGTTGCGCATCCGTCGGTTGAGTTGATGTTCGGGATGGATCAGGTTTTCGTGCCGGCCATCAGCCTTGTCGACGCGGGCGCTGCTGCGCTGTCGCCGGCCCTCACGGTGACGTATCACCATTTCATGCTGGACCGGCACGCCATCGTACGCGCCAACGGCGCCCTTTCCGAAAGCCTGCTGGTATCGGCGGCGCAGTCGGGCACGCCAGATGCGCTGTTCTTCCCTGACCTCGATGGGGCTGCGCGCATGGCAATTGCCCGGCCTGCTCTGACCCGTCGCGAAGGCGCGACGCTGATGCATGAGATGATGCGTGTTGATCGGGATCGAGGTTTGATTCATACTGCGCGCAGCTGAGAGAGGCGCAAGACCTCTCCGGGCAGGCAAAGCGAGGCATGAGCATGAAACACTTCCTATTGATTGCGGTTTGCGCATCGACGCTGACGGCGGTGGCGCCGGCCATGTCCGACGCGGCGCAGATCAAACGGGCCTGTCTGGCGTCGGACCGCACCGCCGCGACACGGCAACGGTGCAACTGCATCCAGAGCGTCGCCGACCAGGTGCTGACCCGCAGCGACCAAAAAACCATCGCCAAATGGTTTACCGACCCGAACCAGGCGCAGGCAATCAAAATGTCGAAAAGCGCCCGCGACGATGCTTTGTGGGAACGGTATCAGGCCTTTGGGCAGGTCGCTCAGGCCAGTTGCAGCTAGGAGGGCAACGGGCCAGTGCTTGACCTGACCTGTGCCGAACCGCAGGAATGGCGCAGCGAAAGGTGTGTTGCATGGGAATGAAGGGGCTGACCCTGCGTGGGCTGGAAGTATTTGCGGCCCTTGCGCGGACCGGTTCGGTGGCGCAGGCCGCCGAGATCACGGGGCTCAGCCAGCCGTCGGTCAGCCAGCAGTTGCGCAATCTGGAAAAGGCGTTAGGCACCGATCTGGTCGATCACGGCCGCCGCCCCATGCGCCTGACACCCGCCGGGCGCAGCTTTCTGGCCCGGGCCGAGGCGGTTCTGGCCGAGCTGCAGATGGCCCAAAGCGAGCTTTCGGTCATGGACCTGGGCCATTTGACAACCCTGTCGATCGGGCTGATCGACGATTTCGACAATGACCTGACCCCTCGCCTGGCCACGCTTCTGGCCGAGCGTCTGACCCGGTCGCGGTTCAAGTTGATCACCCTGTCCAGCCTGGATCTGTTCCGCGCGCTCGAAGACCAGAGCCTGCACATGGCCGTATCGGCTCACAGCGGCGAGGTTCTGGAGGACGTGGTCGAATATCCGCTGGTGCAGGACCCGTTCATCCTTGTGGCGCCCAACGGCAGCGCTGTGGACGAGGAAGCCCTGCGATCCCTTCCGTTTTTGCGCTACGCGCGCGAACAGCTGATCAGCCGCCAGATCGAAAGCCATCTGGCCCGCGCGCAGCTTGAGTTCGAGGACCGGTTCGAGATCGGCTCGCACCTGGCGCTGATGGCGATGGTCGCGCGCGGGCTGGGCTGGGCAATCACCACGCCGCTGGGTTACATGCGGGCCGCCCGGTTCCATGACGGGCTCGAGGTGCACCCCGCCCCGTTCGGCACGGCGTCGCGCAGGATTTCCCTGTTCACCCGGTCCGACTGGTCCGATCAGGTCCCGCGCGAGGTGGCCGGCATGACCCGCCACCTGATGCAGAGCCAGATGATCGGCCCTTGCCTGACCCGTCTGCCCTGGCTGTCCGGGCAGTTCAGGGTGATCGGCGGTTAGGCGTCCAGATACGCGATCAGCCCGTCGACGGCGGTTTCGATCAGATCCAGCGCGCCGTCGAAGTCGCGCGTATAGTACGGATCGGGCACATGATCGGCACCGGTCTGGGCCGCGAAATCGGTCAGCAGGCGCACCGGGGTTTCATTGCCCGCCGGGCGAAGCGCTTCGATCTTGGCGATGTTGCCGTCATCCATCCCGACGATCAGGTCGAACCGGTCGAAATCGGCGGCAATGAACTGTCGCGCGCGTAGGTCACTCAGGTTCAGCCCACGGGCACGGGCTGCGCGCTGAATTGGGACATAGGGCGGATCGCCCACATGCCAGTCCGAGGTGCCGGCGCTGTCGGCGGCGTGGTGGTGCGCGCGGGCGCGGAAAACGCCCTCAGCGGCGGGCGAGCGGCAGATATTGCCGAGGCAGACAAACAGGATACGCTGTGACATGACTCGGGTGTAGCGCGCGGAGGGCGGATGGGAAAGATCGTGATTTTGACCGGGGCCGGGATTTCGGCCGAAAGCGGGCTGGGCACCTTTCGCGACGAAGGCGGGCTGTGGGCGCAACACCGGATCGAGGACGTGGCCACTCCCGAGGGCTTTGCCCGCGACCCCGCGCTGGTTCACGCCTTCTACAACGCGCGCAGGGTGCAGGCGGCGCAGGCGCAGCCGAACGCGGCCCACCGGGCGCTGGCCCGGCTGCAGCGCGACTGGCCCGGCGAGGTGGTGATCGTGACGCAGAACGTGGATGGCCTTCACGAAGCCGGGGGCGCGTCAGGCGTGATCCACATGCACGGCACGTTGGCGGGCGCGCTCTGCGCGGCCTGTGGCCACCGCTGGCCCGCCCCGGCCAAAATGGCTGTGGATGAACCCTGCCCCGTCTGCACCGCTCCGACCGCGCGGCCCGATATCGTGTGGTTCGGCGAGATGCCGTATTTCATGGATCAGATCTATGGCCACCTGGCGCAGGCCGATATCTTCGCGGCCATCGGCACCTCGGGACAGGTCTACCCGGCCGCGGCCTTCGTACACGAGGCGATCGCCGCCGGCGCGCGAACGGTCGAGCTGAACCTGGAGCCCTCGGCAGGCGTATCCAGTTTCGACGAGACCCTGTTCGGACCGGCAACGCAGGTGGTGCCGCACTGGGTCGATCTCCTGTTGGCTCAGAGGTGACTTGAGGCCGCCCCGCAGGCTATGCTGAACCAAACCAGACAGGGAGTTTGCAATGACCGAACCGGACAGGCCGCAGGGCGAGGTCTTGGATGACGGCGCGCTGGATGGGCGTGCAGCGCTAGGGGAAACCCTTGCTGACCTGTGGTGGACCTTCCTGTTGCGCGGGTTGCTGGCGGGGGCGGTGGGCATCGCGGCGCTGTTCTGGCCTACCGGCAGCATCGCGCTGCTGCTGCGGCTGGTGGGTGTTCTGCTGATCCTCGATGGCGGGCTGACGCTGCTGGGCTTTGGCCGGCGCGGGTTGATCGGCGGTGCGGGTTTCGGCGCGGTGCTGATCGGGCTGGTCCTGCTGATCTGGCCCGAGGGCACCGCCAGACTGGCGTTCTTCCTGCTGGGGGCCTGGGCGCTGATCATCGGCATCGGGTCGCTGATGTCGCTGGGTCAGATGCACCCGCTGGACCCCGAGCGAGCCACGGTACGCAACTCGGGCCTTGTGGCGCTGGTGATCGGGCTGGTGCTGATCTTCTGGCCCGGCAGCGGGCTGGTGGCGTTGGGCTGGGCCATCGCCTTTTCCGCGCTGGCTTTCGCCGCGGTCATGCTGTTCATGGCGGCCCGGTTCAAGCGCGCGGGCGATCGGGTGACCATCCGCACCGTCAACAGATAGGTCCTACGCAAGCAGGCCGGGCATTGCCCGGCCTGACGCATGGATGACGGCCGCAGCGCAGCCCGAAGACAGGCGTGCCGTCAGTTCGAATGCTTCATGTGACCGTCCTGGCGCTCGAGATCGACTGGGATCTCGACCTGCACCTCGCCGGCCTGCTCGAACACCAGCGTGACCGGAATTTTTGCACCCTGCTCGAACGGCTTTTTGATCCCCATGAACATCACGTGGTCGCCGCCACGTTGCAGCATGTGGGCTTCGCCGGCCAGGATGGCAAAGCCTTCCTCGACCTGCATCATCTTGGCGACGCCGTTCTCGTCGATCTTGTGCGTGTGCAGCTCGACCCGCGCGGCGACGTCCGACTGGGCCGAAACCAACCGGTCATCGGTGTCGCCGGTGTTCTTGATCATCATGAATGCCGCACCGGCCTTGGCGTTCATGCCCGAGGATCGGGCATAAGCATCCTCGACCGAGATGATGCTGTCGGCAAAAGCGGCGGTGGACAAGACGGTAGCAGCCAAAGTGGCCAGAAAAGTGGATTGGAAGCGCATTTGGGCCTCTCCTTGAAACGTGTCTGAATGTTTTGGAAACGATCTCAGGCGCGGATCGGAGGCCCCCTGGCCGATTGACCGTGGACCAGCGCGACCACCAAATCAGAGGTTCCGCGCAGCGGGCCGGGCTGGACCCGATCCGGCGCAAGAGGATGCGGTAGCTGGTCGGCAAACACCGCCCCCAGAAGACTGAGAGCATAGTCCGGGCAATAATGCGGCGCCTTGGTCGGCTGGCCGTTTTCGTCCATGTAGACCACGACCGGCCCCGTGCCGGTACACAGCACCATCTGCCCCACGGCCCTGTCCATGCCGCGCGAGGCGGCAACGCTCTGTGCTGTCAGCGCAAGAAGCAGCGACAGGGCAATCGGCAGGATCGTACGCAGGGTCCGGGTCATCTCGCCCGAGGTATAGGCGCGATCGAGGAAATCCGACAAGGGGATTGACCCGCCTGAGACAGTTTGGCGCTGCAAAAAAACGGGGCGGCCAAAAAATGGGCTGCCCCGTGTCCAGTTGTCAGGGAGGTCAGAAAAAATCGCGGTCGTCGCGCTGGGTCGTCAGGCCTGTGTGCAGGCGGTTCACCCGCCGTTGCATCCGGGTGCAAATGGATACCGACTCGACCAGAATTGTCGAAAGGACTGAAAGAAATTTGGAGGTTTTCGCAGACATTTCATCGCTCCGCCGCTGCAATACGTACATGCTTAAGAAGATTCTCGCGCATTGTATGTGAACAATTTCACCGTTTGACGCGAAATTGTTTGGCGTCAAGGATGCGCGCTCGCGAAGGCCCAAACCCGTACAAAGATGTCTGCGCAACGAAGAGCCCCCGCGCCAACAGGCACGGGGGCTGAAAACAAGACCTGTGGGGAAATCAGGCCGAGGCTTGTGCCTTGGCGATTTCCTTCTTCACTTTCAGTGCGTTCGGGGACAGATCCTCATCCTTGGCCTTGGCCAGGAAGGCGTCCAGACCACCGCGGTGGTCGACCGAGCGCAGGGCAGCCGCCGAGATGCGCAGCTTGACGCCGCGACCCAGCGTTTCAGACTGCAGGGTCACGTCGTTCAGGTTGGGCAGAAAGCGACGCTTGGTTTTGTTGTTGGCGTGGCTGACATTGTTGCCAGTCATCGGGCCTTTTCCGGTCAGTTCGCAACGGCGCGACATGGTTTCATCCTTTGTTTCTGGTGGGCCGGGCTGCTGCACGCGGCCAAATCACAAGGGGCGCAACCCGAAGTCGCGCCCGAAAACTGGTTGGATGCGTTTAGTGGGAATCGCTTCAAGGGTCAAGACGGGTAGCGCGAAATCTTTGCTCCCCCTCCCGATCATGTCCCCGCACCCCAGTTTTCGGCCAGCAACGGTTTTGCGTTGCGCAGGTGCCGCGCGATTAATCGGGCCTGCTGGCGCCCGCGTGGAATGGTGCGGGCCGGGTTCGACACGTGAACCCCGCCTGCCAGTTGCGGAAAGATGGCGAGGATCTCTTCTCGCGCTTTCGCGCCCAGCGACCGCAGCGCCTCGGGGCCGGTGAACAGGCTTTCGGTCGGAGCGCCCTCGGCAAACACGATTCGGTGCTGGTCGAACAGCAGGTGGAAATACTCCACCCCCGGAATGGCGTCATCGACGAAGATGCCCGGCAGCGCCGTCAGCCTGATGGCGGGGATCAACACCTGATCCTGCCCGAACATGCGCCGCGCGATGGGGGACTGGACCAGCATCCGGTGCTGCCGAGACACAAGCAGATCGCGCGCAGGCAGCCCGGCCCCAAGCGCACCGGCAAGGATCCGCACCGGGGCCAGCTTAGGGTTTGCCCGGATTTCGGTCGCGCTGAACGCGCGACATCCGATCCAGCGGATCGGCTGGTCGCAGCCCGAATCGGTCCGGACCAGCTGCCCAAGGCGCAGGTTCTGGATGGGCACCGGACCATGCGGTGTCAGGATGCGCGCGCCACGGGTGAAACAGGGGACGCCGGATCCGTTTTCGAACTGCGAATAGGTGATCGTCTGGCCGGATGGCAGGACGAAGGATCCGCTGGTCAGAGAATAGCTGGTGCCATCGACGACAGTGAACGTGCCAAAGCTGCTGTCGGTGACGACCGTCCCGGCCGGCAAGTTGAGCGTATCGCTACCCGACCCGCCCTGGATGTCGCCGGACACCGAGGTTGCCTGCAGCGTCAACGTGTCATTGCCACTGCCGAGGCGAATGTTGCCGATGGTCGAACCTTGCACCGTCACGGTGTCGTCGTCGGCACCGGCGGTCAGGCGACCGCCAATGGCGCTGTTGACGATCATCAGCGTGTCGATCCCGGCATTGCCGCGCACCGAACCAGAAATCGTACTGTTGGAAACGGTCACGACATCATTGCCGCCACGCGCGCGAATGCCGTCGATCGGGCTGCCTTGCGGAGAGCCGTTCAGCGTGCCGCTGTCATTGCTGACATCGATATTGTCGTTGCCATTCGTCCCGTTGATATTGGGCATGGTCGGCCCGTCCCGTCGCGTTTGCCCGTCCTGCGTGCAAGATATGGCGCCCTGTCCAATGCAGCCGGCCGGCCTCGGTTTTCGCGTTCAGGCTACATGACAACACGCTGCTGCACAAAGCTTTCGTTGCCGCGCCCACAGGGCGCCTAGATCTGCGCAAGCGCCTGCAACATCCGTTCAGCCGCGGCCGAGGGGCTGAGCCGCCCTGCCCCGACCTCGGCGCCCAGCCGATCCATCTCGGACCGGGCCCGCGGGGTCTCCAGCTTGGCGAGCAGGGCGTGACGCACCTCTTGGTCGAACCAATAGCGGGCCTGTTCGGCGCGGTTGGCATCCCAATGCCCGTTCTGTTTGCGCCAGTCGGCCACGGCCTGCATCTCGGCCCAGGCCTGGTCCAGGCCGCGCTCCTCGACCGCCGAGACTGTCATCGCCTTGGGAAATCCCTCGGGGTCCTGCGGGCGTTTACGCAGCAGGCGCAGCGCCCCGGCATAATCGGCGCAGGTGCGGGTAGCGGTGGCTTTCAGGTCGCCGTCGGCCTTGTTCACAAGGATCATGTCGGCCATCTCCATGATGCCCCGCTTGACGCCCTGCAATTCGTCCCCGCCGGCCGGGGCCAACAACAGAAGGAACAGGTCAGACATTTCCGACACCACGGTCTCCGACTGGCCCACGCCCACCGTTTCGATCAGCACCACGTCGAACCCGGCCGCCTCGCACAGGGCGATGGCCTCGCGCGTGCGGCGGGCGACGCCGCCTAGGTGGCTCTGGCTGGGTGAGGGGCGGATGAAGGCGTTCGGCTCGCGGCTGAGGCGTTCCATCCGGGTCTTGTCGCCTAGGATCGAGCCGCCGGACCGGGCCGAGCTGGGATCGACCGCCAGAACCGCCACCCGCAGTCCCTGCCCGATCAGCATCATGCCGAAACTCTCGATGAAGGTGGATTTGCCTACCCCCGGCGTTCCCGACAGGCCGATGCGCAGCGCCTGCCGCCCGGCGCCCGACAGAGCGTCGAGCAGCTGCGCCGTTTGGGCGCGGTGATCGGCGCGGGTGCTTTCGACAAGGGTGATCGCGCGGGCCAGCGCCCGGCGGTCGCCTTTGAGGATCCTGTCGGCGAGCTCGGCTGTGGTCATGGGCGGGGTCCTTCGTCGAAATCTGCCCTAGATGACGGGGATGGGCCGAGTTTGTCCAGTACCGCCGCGCGCGGGATTTGACGCAGGCGTTCTGGACCTTGGACGGGGCTTTGGCGATAAGGCGGCATGACCCGTCTACCGATCGACGATGCCCTGCCCGACCTGATCGCCGCGCTGCGCGCGCGCGGCCGCGCAGTGCTGCAGGCCCCGCCCGGCGCCGGCAAGACCACGCGCGTGCCGCTGGCGATGCGCGACGCCGGCCTGTGCGACGGGCGGATCGTGATGCTGGAACCGCGGCGGCTGGCCGCCCGCGCCGCCGCCGAACGCATGGCCGAGACACTGGGCGAACGCGCGGGCCAGACCGTCGGCTATCGCGTGCGGGGCGAGGCGAAAGTGTCGAAAGCCACCCGGATCGAGGTGGTGACCGAAGGCATCCTGACCCGGATGCTGCAATCCGAACCCGACCTGCCCGGTGTGGGTGCGGTGATCTTCGACGAATTCCACGAACGCTCTTTGAACGCCGATCTGGGGCTGGCCCTGTGTCTCGAGGTCGCCGGTGCGCTGCGCGACGACCTGATCCTGCTGGCGATGTCGGCCACTCTGGATGCCGATCCGGTGGCGCGGTTGATGGACGCGCCGCTGGTGACATCCGAAGGGCGCAGTTTTCCGGTTCAGACCCGCTGGCTGGACCGCCCGCTGGGCCCGCAGGCGCGGCGGCTGGACGCGTTGGTCGACCTGGTGGTTCAGGCCGAGCGTGAGACCCGCGCTACCGGCGGCGGCATTCTGGTGTTCCTGCCCGGCGAGGGCGAGATCCGCCGGGCCGAGGCCGCGCTGGCCGGCCGGCTGCCCGGCGATTGCGCGATCCGGCCGCTGTTCGGCGCCCTGCCCTTTGCCGCCCAGCGCGCCGCCCTTGCGCCTGCCGAGACCGGGCGCAAGGTGGTGCTGGCCACCTCGATCGCCGAGACCTCGCTGACCATTCCGGACATCCGGGTGGTAGTGGACATGGGACAGGCCCGCCGCGCGCGGTTCGATCTGGGCTCGGGCATGTCGCGGCTGGTGACCGAGCGCGTCACACGCGCCGAGGCGACCCAACGCGCGGGCCGCGCGGGCCGCGTGGCCGAAGGGCTGTGCTTTCGCCTGTGGTCCAAGGGTGAGGAAGGCGCCCTGCCCGCCTTTCCACCCGCCGAGATCGAGGCCGCCGACCTGACCGGACTTGCGCTGGAACTGGCCCTGTGGGGGGCCGAGCCGCAGGATCTGGCCTTTGTGAAACCACCGCCCGAGGGGGCGCTGGCCGAGGCGCGCGCGCTGCTGCGGATGCTGGGCGCGTTGGACGGCAAGGGCCGGATCACCGAACATGGCCGCGCACTGGCTGGCCTGCCGCTGCATCCGCGGCTAGGGCACATGCTGGTCACGGCCGGCGCGCAGGCCGCCCCGCTTGCCGCCCTGATGGCCGAGCGCGACCCTTTGAAGGGCGCGCCGGTGGATCTGTCGCTGCGGCTCGAGGCGCTGCGCGATCCGCGCGCCTACCAGCGCAACCGGGTCTGGCCCGCCAATCCCGGCGTTCTGGACCGGATCCGGTCCGAGGCGAAGCGGCTGCGCGGCCAGATCAAGACTGAAGGCGACCCGCTGGGCCCGGCGGCGATGGCCGCGCTGGCCTATCCCGACCGGGTCGGGCAGAGGCGCAAGGGCGACGCGCCGCGCTATGTGCTGTCGGGCGGCAAGGGCGTGGTGATGGCCCCCGGCGACCCGCTGGCCGCAGCGCCGTATCTGGTGGCAATCGACACTGACGGCAACCCGCGCGAAGCCCGGCTGCGCATGGCCGCGCAGATTACCGAAGCCGAGATCCGCGCGTTGTTCGCCGACCAGATCGAATGGGTCGAGACCTGCGCTTGGTCGAAACGGGACCGCCGGGTGGTGGCCCGGCGGCAGGAACGGTTCGGTGCGCTGGTGCTCGATGACCGCATCTGGAAGGACGTGTCCGACGAGTCCGTGGCCCGCGCGATGCTAGACGGCGTGCGCGATCTGGGCCTGAGGCTGGAGGGCAAGGCTGCGCGACTGGCCGCGCGGGTCGAGCTGGTGCGGGCGGCAGGCGTCGACCTGCCCGATTTCTCGGAAAGCGTGCTGATGGCAACGCTCGAGGACTGGCTGCTGCCGATGCTGACCGGCGTGCGCAGCGCCGAGGATTGGAAACGGTTCGACCTGCTGCCCGCCCTTCAGGCGCGGCTGAGTTGGGACCAGATGCAGGAACTGGACCGCCGCGCGCCCCCGGCCTTTGTCACGCCACTGGGGCGCAAGGTCCCGATCGACTATGGCAAAGCGGTGCCCGAGATCGCGGTCCGCCTGCAGGAGATGTTCGGGGTTACCCAGCACCCGATGGTGGGGGGCGAGCCGCTGAAGGTCACCCTTCTGTCCCCCGCGCAACGCCCGATCCAGATCACCCGCGACCTGCCGGGGTTCTGGGCCGGGTCCTATGCAGATGTACGCAAGGACATGCGTGCGCAATACCCCAAGCACCCCTGGCCCGAGGACCCGACCCAGGCCGACCCGACCCTGCGGGCCAAACGCAGGGGTGCTTGAATACCATCTGTCAGGTTGATATCTCTCGCCGTCCTGAAGGCAGAACAACAAAAAACGGCAGGCACCCGCAATGACATGGCTGCACAAATTCTGGGAGGGGGTCCTGAAACCCCTGTTTCAGCGTCCGCGCCTCGTGCAGTTCGCGGCGCTGTGTACCCGTGGCGATGGCCGCGATACGCAGGTGCTGATGGTCACCAGTCGCGACACCGGGCGGTGGATCATCCCCAAGGGCTGGCCGATTGACGGGCTGAACGGGGCCGAGGCCGCAGCGCAGGAGGCCTGGGAAGAGGCCGGCGTGCGCAACGCCGAGGTCGATCCGGAGCCGGTCGGCAGCTATTGCTACGGCAAGGTCCGCAAAAGCGGCGCGATCGATCCGGTTTGCACCACGGTCTATCGGCTGCGGGTCACCGATCTGGCCGATGAATTTCCCGAAATGCACGAACGCACCCGCGAATGGGTCTCGCCGCAAGAGGCGTCCGAACGCGTCCACGAACCGGAGCTGAAAAAGCTGCTGTTGCGGATCTAACCAACGGCAGAGCGCAGCCCGGCACGAATCTGGTCGGGGGTCAGCGGACCCGTATCGCCCTGCGTGATCAGCTCTGCCACCCGGTCGCAGATCGGGGTCGGCGCGCCGGTTTCGCGGCCCAAGCGGATGATCTCGCCCTGCAGGCTGTCGATTTCGGTCGGGCGACCGGCATCCAGATCATAGGCCATCGAGGTGCGCGCGGCGGGGTCGATCGTCAGCATCCGCGCCGCGATGCGCGAAAACAGCGGCGTGGGCAGGCGCAGGATATGCGGCGTCATCGAGGCCGGCAGCGGCGTGGTAGAGGCCACGGGGCGCCCGGAGGCGGCCAGAACCGCCAGCGCCTCGGCCATCTGGTCAGCCATCAAGCGGCGCCAGTCGCGGTTCAACAGCTGCTCGCGCAGGGTCAGACCCGACAGCGCGTTCAGCGCATTGTTGAGGTTGATGACCAGCTTGCCCCATTGCACTGCGTCGATCCCGTCGGTTTCGGTGACGGGCAGATCGGGCGTGGACAGGCGGCGGGCCAGCGCGCCGGGACCGGACTCGATCACGATGTCGCCGGATGTCGCGCGATGCCAGGTGGCCGGACCGGCAGGCACCACGTTGAACGGCACCATCCCGGCGCGCACGTCCCGTCCGGGCAGCGCGGTGCGCAGGGTGCGGGCGTTTTCCATCCCGTTCTGCCACGAAATGACCGGGGCCGCGGCCGGGGTGTACGCGGCGATTAGGCCGGCCATTTCGACGGTGGCGCCGGTTTTCACTGTGACCAGAACCAGATCGGCGTCGGACAGACAGGCAGGGTCTTCAGAAAGGGTCAGACGGTCGGCAGGGATCGTTTTGCGCAGGCCCGAATAGTCGGTCGCGGTCAGCCCGTTCTGCCGGATCGAGTCCAGCACCCGCGCCCGGCCCAGCAGGGTTACGTGGTGGCCGGCATCGGCCAGCATCCCCCCGCAATAGCATCCGATGCTGCCCGCGCCCGCGATCACCAGTCTCATGCCGTCCCCTTCCCGTTTGCCGCTAAGGATCGCCGGGATCCCTTGGGCAGGCAAGCCGGGCGGGCGCTGACGTGACGTTCAGCGCGCGCGCCGGGGCTTGGTGCGTTCCAGTTCCGGGGTAATCGGAATGAACTCGTCCTCGTCCCCCGGCGGCAGGTGGAAGGCGCCGTTGGCCCAATCGGCGGATTTCCATTCGCGGATCGCCGTTTCGATCTTGTCCTTCGAGGAAGAAACGAAGTTCCACCAGATATACCGATCCTCATTCATCGTGGCTCCGCCCAGCACCATCAGCCGCGCCCCCGCCGGCCCGGCAGTCACCGACAGGCGGTCACCCGGGCGGAAGACCATCATGCGGCCTTCCTCGAACCGGTCACCCGCGATCTCGACCGAGCCTTGGGTGACGTAGACGCCCCGATCCTCGTGATCGTCGGGCAACGGGAAGGCGGCGCCGGGGTCCAGTTGCACGTCCAGATAGAAGGTTTCCGACAGCATCGTGACCGGGCTGGTTTCCCCATAGGCCGAGCCGAGGATCAGCCGGGCGCTGACACCGGCATCCTGGATATGTGGCAACGCGGCCTGCTTGTGATGTTCGAAATCGGGGGCCATGTCTTCGTGCGCTTCGGGCAGCGCGATCCAGGTCTGGATGCCGAACAGGCTGTGCCGCTTGGCGCGGGTTTCGGCGCTGGTGCGTTCGGAATGGGTGACGCCGCGGCCCGCGACCATCCAGTTGACCTCGCCGGGATAGATCATCTGATGGGTTCCGAGGCTGTCGCGATGTTCAAATTCGCCCTGGTACAGATAAGTAACGGTGCCCAGCCCGATATGCGGATGCGGGCGTACGTCGATGCCGCCATCGGTGATGAACTCGGCCGGTCCCATCTGGTCGAAAAAGATGAAGGGCCCCACCAACTGGCGCTTGACCGAGGGCAGCGCGCGGCGCACTTCGAACCCGCCCAGATCGCGGGCGCGCGGGATGATCAGGGTTTCCAGCGCCGAACCTTCGCTGACGCATTCGGGGCTGTGGGTGGGGTTCCAGCTCATGTCGGCCTCCAATCCAGTGCGGCGGGATGTTCACTCTTGCCAATCTAGCGCAAAATACCGGCGGACAAAGTGCATCTGCGCACAGATAGGCTGCAGCCCGGATCAGCCCTGTGCGCGGGGCCAGAGCTGCGGGAAGAACGGGCCGGCGATCCGGTCGCCCTCGGCATAGCCGGCGGCCTCAAACTGCGCCCGCTCCTCCTTGGCCCAATCGCCGCGATACCGGATCACCCCGTCCGGCCCGGTCATGCGCAGGGTGAAGCGGCGCACGGTTTCCGTGGGCGTGACCGAGGACAGCCCCCCGTGCAGCGTGCGCATGTCGAAATAGATGCAGTCGCCCAGATCCATATCCCATTGCAGCAGGTCATAGGCGCCGGGGTTGGCATTCACGTCTGGTGGCGGGTGATAGGTGCGGCCTGCAACCTGCGTGGGTTCGTAACTGGGGTGCCCGTCGGCAAAGCGTACGCGCATGAACAGCTTGTCCCACAGGTGCGAGCCGCGCACGAAAGCGATCCCGTTGTTCTTGCTGACCGGTTCAAGCGGCAGCCACAGCACGCACATCGAGCCTTCAAAATCGAAATAGGACAGGTCCTGATGGAATGGCGGGCGCGAGGTCGATCCGGCCTCGCGCAGGAACCAGTTGTCCATCACCAGATTGATCGGCGCGGCGCCCAGCAATTCGGAAGCTATCGGCGCGCAGGGCGAGTTGCGGACGAATTCCTCGAACTGGGGGATCTTGCTCCAGGCCCAGTAATCCTCAAGATAGGCAGGCGCGTCCGGGTCCTTGGTGTGGCGGGTGAAGTTCTCGGTCGGGGTTTGCAGATCGGCGTCGATGCCCGCGCGCAGCAACTCAAGCCAGTCTGCGCTGAATTTCTGGCGCAGCATCACCGCACCATCGCGGCGGAAGGCGGCGATTTCATCCTTTGTCAGCAGGTTGGCATCTGTCATCGGCTTCCCCCCTTGGTGGCGCAAAGAAAAGGATCGCACCCGAATGGCGCAGGCGTCAAAGATTATTGCCGCCTTGGTCCATTCCATGCGCTTTCGTCCGCCGGTTGGCCGGTTTTTGCCCGGAACGCTCGGAATGAGCCGCGATCGTGCTATTCTTCCACTGTGGCGGTTGGAACAGCTGCCGGGTCAGCACAGGAGAGGTTTAGATGCCCGGAGATTCACTGAACCGAAGAACCATGTTGGTGGCCGGTACCGCACTGGTCGCCACGGCCGGCAGCGGCCTGATCCTGCCCGCGCGGGCTGAGGGCCTGGCCCCCACTCCGTCGATGCGGGGCGGATCGAACAACTATCGCCCGGGCGCGCCGATCGTCGACCGGATCGGCGGCGGCGGCTTCTGGATGACCGGCACAGTACGGCGGGCCGGCGACGGCGCGCACCTGCCAGGTCAGCGCATCCAGATCTGGGCGCATACCACCGAAGGCCACGAGCGCGATCCTCAGAGCCACGGCGCCACCCTGACAGATGCGAACGGAGAATTCCGGCTGGAGATGCCGCAGATCGTGCCCGCCTTTGGTCAGCCGCACGGACATCTGGCCTATGACAGCGGCGAATTCGAGACCGTGTTCCTGCGCCCGATCATGTCCAGTGCGCGCGACAAGACCCTCGCCGCGCATTTCGTTCTGCAACCGGTCTGAACCAGGTGCCGCGCCCGGGCGCCCTCGCGGTCTGGCTGGCGCTGATCGCCGCCGTTGCGGTGCCTGTGGTGGTGGCGGGGTTCAGCCCGTATCTGGCATGGCGCAGCCCGATCTACATCGCAGCAGGCTTTGCCGGGATCATCGGGTTGGGATTGCTTCTGGTACAGCCGCTGCTGGCCGCGCGCGTGTTGCCGGGGCTGACGGCGATGAGCAGCCGAATGGTGCACCGCTGGGTCGGGATAACCCTGATCGCCATGATTGTCCTGCACGTCGGCGGGCTGTGGGTCACCAGCCCCCCGGATGTGGTGGATGCCCTGCTTTTCCGGTCGCCTACCCCTTTCTCTGCCTGGGGCGTGGTGGCCATGTTGGCAGCGTTCGCCGCCGTGGCGCTGGCCGCGCTGCGCAGCCGGCTGGGATGGCGGTTCCGCCTTTGGCGGTTGGCCCATGCCAGTCTTGCGCTGGTGACCATTCTAGGCACCGTCGTACATGCCCTGCTGATCGAGGGCGCAATGGAAACCGTCACCAAGGCCGCATTGTGTGGGCTTGTATTGTTCGCCTGCGTCGGGGCCTTGATCAGATTGCAGGTCTGGGACGTGAAACCGCGAGTTTAGACGGCAGGCGCAGCTCAGGTCGCCAGGCGCTTTGCATAGGTGGCGCGGTTCATCTCTACATCCCGCACCGTGATGCTGCCGACCGCCGGTGCAGCGGCGGCCAGAACATCCAGAATGATTGCGTTCAGTTCGGTTCGCGTCGGCTCGTCCCGGCCCTGCATCAGGAATAGAGTGGCATGAATGAACGACTGCGGCTCGGTCCCGATGTGGGAATACGGGATCGGCATCGCGCGGATTTTGAGCGTTGGTGCGTCAAATTCCTCATGCGCGGCGAGGACCTTATAGAGATCTTCGCATATGGCTTGAAAATCATGCGATTGCTCAAGCCCGGCTGAAAATTCCAGGACGACGTGCGGCATGGGAGCCTCCAGAATTGAAAGAGAACCAGCGGCTCCCATAGAATTTCTAAGGGGCTTCAGACCCCCAAACACCAGCGCATCACCGCCTTCTGCGCGTGCAGGCGGTTTTCGGCCTCGTCAAAGATCACCGAGTTCGGCCCGTCCATCACCTCGGAGGTCGCTTCCTCCTCGCGGTGGGCGGGCAGGCAGTGCATGAACAGCGCATCGGGTTTGGCGTGGGACATGAGTTCCGCGTTGACCTGATAGGGCCGCAGCAGGTTGTGGCGGCGCTCCTTGGCCGACTGCGAGTCGTGCATCGAAACCCAGGTGTCGGCCACGACAAGATCGGCGCCTTCGACGGCCTTGTATGGGTCGCGCTCGATCACGATTTTCGAGCCCTTCTGGCGGGCGAAACCCATGAACTCTTCCTCGGGGTCGAACTGGGCCGGGCCGGTAAAGGTCAGGTCAAAACCGAACTGGCCCGCCGCGTGCAGGAACGAGGCACAGACATTGTTGCCGTCACCCGTCCAGACCACCTTTTTCCCGGCGATGGGGCCGCGGTGTTCCTCGTAGGTCAGCACGTCGGCCATGATCTGGCAAGGATGGGTGCGGTCGGTCAGGCCATTGATCACCGGCACGTCCGAGTATTCGGCCATCTCGGTCAGGATGGTTTCGTCGAAGGTGCGGATCATGATCATGTCGACATAGCGCGACAGCACGCGGGCGGTGTCGGCGATAGTCTCGCCATGGCCCAGCTGCATGTCCTTGCCCGACAGCACCATGGTTTGCCCGCCCATCTGGCGCACGCCCACATCGAACGAAACGCGGGTCCGGGTCGAGGGTTTTTCGAAAATCAGCGCCACCATGCGGCCGGCCAGCGGCTGTTCGTCGTCGGGTGCGGCCTTGGGACGGCCCAACCGGGCCTGCTTCATCGCGCCGGCTTGGTCGATCATCGACCGCAGCGCGGCGGCGTCGGTTTTGTGGATATCAAGGAAATGGTTCATGTCGGTTCGCTTTTTCACTGTCGGTTGCCGGGGGGCGTCGCCCCCGGCGCATTTGGGAATAGGGGGCGTCAGGCCGAGGCGAGTTGGCTTTGAACCTGCCGGGCGGCTTTCTCGAGGCAGATCTGGGCCTGGGCAATGTCATCCTCGGTCAGGGTCAGCGGCGGCAGCAGGCGGATCACGTTGTCGGCCGCGGGCACAGTGATGACTTCGTTGTCATAACCGGCCGTGACCACGTCGGCGTTGGGCGCCTTGCATTTCAAACCCAGCATCAGGCCGGATCCGCGGACCTCTTCGAACACGTCGGGGTGATCGGCGACAAGGCCCTCGAGCTTTTGGCGCAACAGCCCCGCCTTGCGGTTGACGCCGTCCAGGAAGGCCGGTGTCGCCACATGGTCCAGAACCGCGCAGCCCACCGCGCAGCCCAGCGGGTTGCCGCCATAGGTCGACCCATGGGTGCCCGCGGTCATGCCGCTGGCGGCCGCTTCGGTGGCCAGCACCGCACCCAGTGGAAAGCCCCCGCCGATGCCCTTGGCCACCATCATGATGTCGGGCGTAATGCCCGTCCATTCATGGGCAAAGAGTTTCCCGGTGCGGCCGACGCCGCACTGCACCTCGTCAAGGATCAGCAGCAGCCCATTGTCGTCGCAGATCTGGCGCAGGGCCTTGAGCTCGACATCGGGGACGGGGCGGATACCGCCCTCGCCCTGGATCGGCTCGATCATGATCGCGGCGGTTTTGTCGCTGATCGCGTTGGTCACGCCGTCCAGATCGCCGAAGGCGACATGTACGAACCCGGGCAGCAGCGGGCCGAACCCCTTGGTCATCTTCTCGGACCCGGCCGCGGCGATGCCCGCCGAGGACCGGCCGTGGAAAGACCCCTCGAACGTGATGATCTCGACCTTTTCCGGCTGACACTTGTCGTGGAAATGCTTGCGGGCCATCTTGACCGCCAGTTCGCAGGACTCGGTGCCCGAATTGGTGAAGAACACAGTGTCGGCGAAGGTCAGATCCACCAGCTTGTCGGCCAGCGCCTGCTGTTGCGGAATCTGGTACAGGTTCGACACGTGCCACAGCGCATGCGCCTGCTCGGTCAAGGCATTGACCAGGGCCGGGTGGGCATGGCCCAGCGCGTTCACAGCGATACCCGCGCCCAGGTCAAGGAAACGTCGGCCGTCCGCCTCGGTCAGCCAAGCGCCTTCGCCCTTAACGAAGGTCAGCGGAGCACGATTGTAGGTCGGCAGAACGGACGGGATCATCGGATCATCCTTTTTGGAAAACTTGAACCCAGTGACTGAAACACTGAGACCGGGTTCGTCAACAGATTTGGTGAGAGATGCGCGGATTTGGGTCGCGCGCGCAGGATCAAACGGGCCGGTTACGCGGTGATGCGTCGGCGTCGGAGCGGCAGGATATGCACGGTTTTGATCATGCGTGCTCGTATAGCGGGACCGTCACGATGTGAAAAGCCGAAATCGCGACGACAGCTGAATTTGTTGGAACCGTGGGCGTTTGGGGCTTGTCATTCGGGCCGCTCTGCCGCACCGCTGGGCCATGTTCACGCCCAAGGCTCACAACCCGGCATTGGCCGCCGGTCTGATCTTTTGCGCCAGCGCCTTCATCGCGGGCACCACGCTGCTGGCCAAGGCGCTGGGAACAGATACGCTGGGCCCGCCGCTGCATCCGCTGCAGATCAGTCACGGGCGGTTCCTGTTTGCCTTCGTCGCAATTGCGGCCACCGTCGCGGCATTGCGCCCCCGGCTGCGGCGACCGCATTGGGGGCTGCATCTGGGCCGCACCAGTTTCGGCTGGGCGGGGATTTCGCTGATGTTCGCCTCGGTCGCCTACATTCCGATTGCCGATGCCACCGCGATATCTTTCCTGAACCCGGTATTCGCGATGGTGCTGGCCATCCCGCTGTTGAAAGAGGGCGTCGGCCCGTGGCGCTGGCTGGCCGCAGCGGTGGCGTTGGCGGGCGCGTTGATCTTGCTGCGCCCGACGCCCGCAAGCTTTCAGCCCGCCGCCCTGCTGGCGCTGAGTGCGGCGGCTGTGATCGGAATGGAGCTGATCTTCATCAAGAAACTGTCGGGCCGCGAGGCGCCGATCCAGATCCTGCTGGTCAACAACGCGATGGGTGTGACCATCGCCACGGTCGCGGTGCTGGCGGTCTGGGCACCGCCTGCGTCCGCGCAATGGGCAGCGCTGGTCGGGATCGGGGTGCTGATGGCCTGTGCGCAGGCCTGTTTCGTCAACGGCATGGCGCGGGCCGATGCCTCGTTCGTGGCGCCGATCAGCTATGCCACGCTAATCTTTGCGGGCCTGTACGATTTTGCGGTGTTCGACGTGATCCCGGATGCGGTCAGCGTGACCGGGTCGGGCATCATCCTGACCGGAGCGCTGATCCTGGTGTGGCGCGAAGGTCGGGCGCGGCGGGTCAGGCCTTGAGCCGGTAGCCCGTGCGCAGCATCTGCCAAGTCACCGCACAGACGGCCAACGTGGCCCCGCCGCAGACGGCCAGCCCAAGCAGCGGCGAACTGTCCGACACGCCGATCATCCCGAACCGCAGCCCGTCGATCAGGTAGAACACCGGATTGGCATGGCTGAGGCGGTTCAGCAGCGGCGGCAGCGCCTCGACCGAGTAGAAGGTGCCCGACAGGAAGGCCAGCGGGGTGACGATGAAGTTGGTGATGGCCGCCATCTGGTCAAACTTGTTGGCGAAGATGCCCGCAAACAGGCCCAGACCGCCCATGAACGCACCGCCCAGCACCACGAAGGCCAGCGCGATCAGCGGATGCGCCGGCACCAGCCCCAACACCAGCGCCAGGGCCGCTGCCACGACCAGCGCGATCAGCACGCCCCGCGCAATGCCGCCCGCCAGATAGCCCAGCAGGATTTCGAGCGGTGACAGCGGCGGCATCAGCGTGTCCACGATGTTACCCTGCACTTTGGAGATCACCATCGAGGACGAAGTGTTGGCAAAGGCGTTCTGAATCACCGTCATCATCATGATCCCGGGCGCCAGAAAGGTCAGAAAGGGCACGCCCATCACATCCGGCCGCCCCGGGCCGACAGCGATGTTGAAGATCAGCAGGAACAGGCCAGCGGTGACCAGAGGCGCCAGCAGGGTCTGCGTCCAGACCGCCAGAAAGCGCAGGGTTTCGCGCTGGGCCAGTGTCCACAACCCCATCCAGTTGACCGCTCCGAAACGGCGCATGTCCTGATCCGCGAGATTCTGCATTCCTGCCCCCAATCTGATTCGATGACCGCTTGTAACTCGGCCCGCAGTGATTAGAATAGGGCGCTGAGACGAATTCCGAAGGCGGCCCGTGACCGAGGCCGCTTTCCCGCTTTTGAAAGGCTACCCATGTCCTGGACAGACGAGCGCGTTGAACTGCTCAAGAAAATGTGGGGCGAAGGCCAGTCGGCCAGCCAGATCGCCAAGGAACTGGGCGGGGTCACCCGCAATGCGGTGATCGGCAAGGTCCATCGCCTGGGCCTGTCGAACCGGACCACCGGCGCCGCACCGGCCAAGGCCGAGCCCAAGGAAAAACCAGCCCCCACGCCCAAGGCCGAAACCAAGCCCAAACCCGCCCCCAAGACCGAGCCGGCCCGCACCGCGGCAGCCGCGCCGGCCGCCGAGGCGAAACCGGCCACGCCGCCGCGCCGCCAGATCATTCCGGCCGGCCAGCCGCTGCCGCCGCAGCCCTCGGCCAATGAAATCAGCCCCGAGGCGCTTGCCAAGGTCAACGAGGTTGAGAAGAAGGCCAAGAAGCTGTCTCTGATGGAACTGACCGAGAAGACCTGCAAATGGCCCGTGGGCGATCCGGCCACGGATGATTTCTGGTTCTGCGGTCTGCCGGCCGAGCCGGGCAAACCCTATTGCGAGGCGCATGTGGGTGTCGCCTTCCAACCCATGAGTGCGCGCCGCGACCGGCGTCGGTAATACCCGGTGCGCCGGGATCCGACCGCGACGGAGGATATCTGGCTGGCGCAGGCCAAACGATTGTTGGCGCTGGCCGAGACAGGCCAGCACTTTACCACCGACCGTTTCGACCGCGAGCGTTATGACGAGATCGCCGGCATCGCCCGCGCCATGCTGGCCGATCTGGGCCGGGTGCCCGTGTCGCGGATCGAGGGGCTGATACCGCCCCATGCAGGCGGATACGCCACCCCCAGCATCGACATCCGCGGCGCCGTGATCCAGAACGGCCACATCCTGCTGGTGCGCGAGCGCAGCGACGGGTTGTGGGCCATGCCGGGCGGGTTTGCAGATATTGGTAGCTCTCCGGCGGAGAACATCGAACGCGAGGTCTTTGAGGAAGCCGGGCTGCAAGTCAGGGCGCACAGCCTGTACGCCCTGCGCCACAAGGCGCGGCACCCCTACCCGGCGGATGCCCGCGATTTCTACAAGCTGTTCTTCCTGTGCGACCCAGAGTCCGGCACCGCGCCGCAGCCAGGCGCCGAAACCAGCGATGCGGGCTGCTTCGCGCCCGATGCGCTGCCCGCCCTTTCGCAGGTGCGCAACCTCGAGGCGGATATCCACGCCGCCTTTGACGCGCATCGCCGTGCGCCCAGTCCGGCGAGTTTCGACTGAAACCTATTGCGCGGGGTGCGAATGCGGCCCGGCCGGCAGATGCACCCATTTCGGCAGCTCGTTGGGTGATACCGAGACATGCAGTCGTTCCGACGGGTCCTGCCCGACCAACCGGTGGCGGCGCAGCAGAAAGATCTTGCCCCACCCGCGCCAGGTGCCGACCGATGGCGCGTGCGGATCGGTGGGAAACCGGCTGCGCCAGCCCTCGGGCAGCGGCAGACCGTGCAATTCGGCCTTGTCCAGCATCCACACCAGCGAAATGTTGGCCAGCGGCCGCGCCGGCTCGAACCCGCTGAGCTGCCCGCCCACGTCGCCATGGGTGCCACGGAACCAGACCTGTTCGACACGGCCCTTGAAGTCGGCGGTGTCCTGCCACAGGACCGGAGTGAACACTTCGCGCGTCTCATCCAGCGCCAGCGCGTGATAGCCGTTTCGGGTCGCCTGCCCCAGATGGTGATGATGGAAGGCGTGGCGCTCTTCGGCCAGGCGCCACAGCAGCGGCAGCCGCAGGCCCAGTGCCTTGACCGAGTCCCAGACGCCGATCATCTCGATCTCGACACCATCGTGACAATAAAGCCGCCGGAAATCCTGCGCGGCCTTGCCGCGCGGATTGTTCTCATAGTGGCGGTAGGCCTGCTTGATGTTGCGCTCGGTCGCGTGTTCGGGGCGCAGCAGCCCGATCATGTCGATCACGCCCGCCAGGCTGCGCACCCCATAGGCGCCGCGCGAATACCCGATCAAGTAAATCCGGTCGCCCGGCTTGTAGCGCGACGCCAGATAGCCATAGGCCCGGCGAATCTGCCGGTTGATCCCGCGTCCCATCATCACGTCCAACGTGGATTTCCAGCTGTCCCACTGGACACCGCCTTCGTAGAACACCGAGACGTTACCGCCCATCTCGCGGCACATCCGATAGGTCAGGCCGGCATGCGTTTCTCGGCCGGGTTCCAGCGTGGACATGGTGCCGTCAAGGATGATGACATGGCTGATCGGCTCGCGATGACGCGTTTCACCGGAATGTTCCGACCGCAGCGGGCGGCCAAGCCATCCGAGGAGTTTTCTACCGATCCACGTCAACTGCATCCGACAGCATTTCCCAAACCCTGCGAGGTGTAAAAGGCATGTCCGCCTGTCGCACCCCGTGATCCCACAGCGCGTCCTGAACTGCGTTTGCCACGGCCGCCAATGCGCCGACCGTGCCTGCCTCGCCACAGCCTTTCATTCCCATCGGGTTGGCCGTTGACGGAACCGGCGCCGAGGTAAACCTGATCATCGGCAGGTCGTCGGCGCGGGGCAAGGCGTAGTCCATGAAAGTAGCCGTCAGCAGTTGCCCTTCGGCATCATGCACAACGTGTTCGCACAGCGCCTGGCCGATACCCTGCGCCACCCCGCCATGCACCTGGCCTTCGGCCAGCATGGGGTTGATGAGGTTGCCGAAATCATCGACCACCGTATAGCGGTCGACCGATGTTGTGCCAGTTTCCGGGTCGATCACGATCTCGGCGACATGGGCGCCGTTGGGATAGCTGCGCGCCTCTAGCCGCGTGCGGGCCTCGTGCTGCAGCAGGTCGGTGCGGCCATCCGCGCGGGCCATTTCAGCCGCTTCGATCAGCGTGGGCGTCAGGTTCGACCCCGGCGCGCGAAAGGTTTCATGGTCGAAGGTCACATCGCTTTCCTCGACCCCCATTTTATCCGCCAGATAGGGCGTGAATGCGGCAATCATCTGGTCAATCGTGACCAGCGTCGCCGCGCTTTGGACCGTGACCGAGCGCGACCCGCCGGTGCCGCCGCCCTGCGCCATGCGGTCGCTGTCGCCCTGCACGACCCGGATCCGGTCGGCCGGAATCCCCGTCTGATCCGACAGGAACTGGGCGTAGACCGTCTCGTGCCCCTGCCCGTTCGATTGCGTCCCGACATAAAGATTCACGGTGCCGTCCTGACAGAATTCAATTTTTGCGCCTTCGGAAGGGTCGCCCAGAATGCTTTCAATATAGTAACAAATCCCCTGCCCTCGGATCAGACCGCGTTCGGCGTCGGCGGCCTTGCGCGCGGCGAAACCGGCGGTCTGTTCGGCGGCGCGGGACAGGACCATGTCGAAATCGCCCACGTCGTAGGTTTCACCTGTGGCCGAGACATAGGGAAAGGCGTCGGGCCTGATGAAATTGCGGCGGCGCAGCTCCCACGGATCGACGCCCAGTTCTCGCGCGGCGCGGTCCATCGCGCGTTCCAGCACATAGATCGCCTCGGGGCGGCCGGCACCGCGATAAGCGTCGACCTGGGTGGTGTTGGTATAGAACCCCTCGACCCGCAAATAGGTTTTCTGCACGTCATAGACGCCAGGCAGTACGCATTTGAACAGGTTGGTCTGGATCGCCTGGCCGAAATGGCTGTTGTAGGCGCCCAGGTTGCACCGGCTGTGCACCCGGTAGGCGGTGATGCGAAGATCCTCGTCAAAGGCCAGTTCGGCCAGCGAGGTCAGGTCGCGCCCGTGGTGGTCGGACAGCATCGCCTCGGTCCGGTCCGACATCCAGTGCACCGGCTGGCCCAGTTGCATCGCCGCTACCGCGACCGAAAAATACTCGGGATACGGCATCGCCTTCATGCCGAACCCGCCGCCCACGTCGGGCGTTGTGACATGGACCGCCTGCGGGTCCAGCCGCAGCTTGTCGGTCAGTTGCGCCTTCATTCCCCAGACACCCTGCCCGCCATAGCTGAAATGCAGCCGCCCATCGGACCAGACCGCGTTGCAGCCGCGCGGCTCGATCGAGTTCACGATCACCCGGTTGTCGGCCACCTGCAGCGACACGACATGGGCGGCGGCGTCAAAGGCGGCCTGGGTCGCGGCCTCGTCGCCCACGGCCCAGTCAAAGGCGCGGTTGTCGGGCGCCTCGGGGTGCAGCGGCTCACCGCCCGGCGCAAGGTCCAGCTTGGCGGGGCGGTCGGCGGTGTCCATCCAGATCAGCTCGGCGGCGTCGCGGGCCTGCGTCAGCGTTTCGGCCACGACCATCGCCACCGGCTCGCCGACAAACCGCACCCGGTCGCGGGCCAGCATGTGGCGCGGGGGATTGGCGGCGCGGGTGCCATCGCGGTTGACAATGATAGTGGCGCTCAGCACCGGGTCGATTCCGGCGGCGATCAGGTCATCGATGGTCAGCACCAGCCGCACGCCGGGCGCGGCGCGGGCGGCGTCAAGGTCAAGCCCGGTGATGTCGCCATGCGCCACCGGGCTGCGAAAGAACACTGCGTGCAGTGCGCCGGGTGGTACCGTATCGTCCATGTAGCGCCCCTGCCCGGTCAGGAACCGCTGATCCTCGGTCCTGGAGACCGGCTGGCTTTTGCCGAACTTTTCCATGACGCGCCCCTTTCGCTGCCTCAGACCGCGAGCCTAGCCGTGATGCGGCGGATGTCCAGTGCGCGGGGTGCTTGGCCCTTTCCCTTCCCGCCGCCATTCGCTATTGCAGGCGCTGACCCAAGATCGATGACGCAGGACGCACCCGATGGCGATGGACAAGACATTCAACGCGGCCGAGGCCGAGGCCCGGATCTACAAGGCCTGGGAAGAGGCCGGAGCCTTCAAGGCAGGCGCGAACAAGTCGCGCGACGAGAGCTTTTGCATCATGATCCCGCCGCCGAACGTGACCGGCGCGCTGCATGTGGGCCATGCGTTCAACAACACCCTGCAGGACATCCTGACCCGCTGGCACCGGATGCGCGGGTTCGACACGTTGTGGCAACCCGGCCAGGACCACGCCGGCATCGCCACCCAGATGCAGGTCGAAAAGAAGCTGATGGCCGAGGAAGGCAAAAAGCGCACCGACTACACGCGCGAGGAGTTTCTGGCCAAGGTCTGGGAGTGGAAGGGCCAGTACGGCGGCACCATCATCGAACAGCTGAAACGCCTCGGCTCTTCGTGCGACTGGTCGCGCAACGCCTTCACCATGGCCGGCGCGGCCGGCGACCCGCGCACGGGCCACGAAAACAGCCCCAACTTCCATGACGCGGTCATCAAGGTCTTTGTCGACATGTACGACAAGGGCCTGATCTACCGCGGCAAGCGGCTGGTCAACTGGGACCCGCATTTCGAGACCGCGATCTCGGACCTCGAGGTCGAGAATATCGAGGTCGCCGGCCATATGTGGCACTTCAAGTACCCGCTGGCCGGGGGTGAGACCTACGCCTACGTCGAAAAGGACGAGGACGGGAACGTCATCCTCGAGGAAGAGCGCGACTATATCTCGATCGCCACGACCCGCCCCGAGACCATGCTGGGCGACGGCGCGGTTGCGGTGCACCCGTCGGACGAACGCTATGCGCCGATCGTCGGCAAGCTGTGCGAAATCCCGGTGGGCCCGAAAGAGCATCGCCGCCAGATCCCGATCATCACCGACGAATACCCCGACCCGAATTTCGGCTCGGGCGCGGTGAAGATCACCGGCGCGCATGACTTCAACGATTATCAGGTGGCCAAGCGCGGCAAGATCCCGATGTACCGCCTGATGGACACGCGCGGCCACATGCGGGCCGACGGCGCGCCCTACGCGGACGAAGCCGCCAAGGCCCAGCAATATGCGCGTGGGCGCGAATTCACCGAGAACGAGATCGACGCGATCAACCTGGTGCCCGACCATCTGCGCGGCCTGGACCGGTTCGAGGCGCGCGCCAAGGTGGTCGAAGAAATCACCGCCGAAGGTCTGGCCGTGATGACCCGCGCGGACGATCCGCGCCTGGGATCGACCGCGCTGAAACCCGATGCCGAGGGCGCCGACGCGCTGGTGCCGCTGGTCGAAAGCAAACCGATCATGCAGCCCTTCGGCGACCGCTCGAAGGTGGTGATCGAGCCGATGCTGACTGACCAGTGGTTCGTCGAGACGTCAAAGATCGTGGGCCCCGCGCTGGACGCGGTGCGCGACGGCCGGGTCAAGATCATCCCGGAATCGGGCGAAAAGACCTATTACCACTGGCTGGAGAACATCGAGCCCTGGTGCATCAGCCGCCAGCTGTGGTGGGGGCATCAGATTCCGGTCTGGTACGGGCTGGACCTGTCGGCCGAGGATTTCAAGGATGACGAAAACGACGGCGAGCTGGACCTGGTCGAACTGGGCCGGCTGCTGAACGAAGGCGGCATGCTGCACCGGGGCGCGGTCATGGAGTGCGCCGCCAGCTTCGAGGACGTCACCGGAAAGTTCCTGGATGACAATGCCGACATTCCCAGCCCGCTCAGCCACGCCACGGTGATCGAGGTGGCCGACAAGCACGAGGCGATCCACCGGTTCGCCGAAAGCTTGGCGCAATACGCGATCGACCGCGATCCGACCAAGCTGGTCTATCCGGTCTGGCGCGACCCGGATGTGCTGGACACCTGGTTCTCGTCCGGCCTGTGGCCCATCGGCACACTGGGCTGGCCCGAACAGACCGAGGAGTTGGAGCGCTACTTCCCCACCGATGTCCTGATCACCGGGTTCGACATCCTGTTCTTCTGGGTCGCCCGGATGATGATGATGCAGCTGGCCGTGGTGAACGAAATCCCGTTCCACACTGTCTATCTGCACCAGCTCGTCCGCGACGAGAAGGGCAAGAAGATGTCCAAGACCACCGGCAACGTCATCGACCCGCTGGAAATCGTGGACGAGTTCGGCGCCGACGCGCTGCGCTTTACCAACGCCTCGATGGCAGCCATCGGCGGCGTGCTGAAACTGTCGCGCGAGCGCATCACCGGCTATCGCAACTTTGGCACCAAGCTGTGGAACGCCGTCCGGTTTGCCGAGATGAACGAGGTCTTCACCGACGCCGTGCCGCAGCTTGACGTGGCCGACCTGCAGCCCAAGGCCGCCGTGAACCGCTGGATCATCGGCGAAACCGCCCGCGTGCGCGAAGAGGTCGACGCGGCGCTGGAGAGCTATCGCTTCAACGATGCCGCCAACGGGCTTTATGCCTTCGTCTGGGGCAAGGTCTGTGACTGGTACGTGGAACTGTCCAAACCGCTGCTGCAGGGCGACGATGCCGAGGCCCAGGCCGAGACCCGCGCCACCATGCGCTGGGTTCTGGATCAGTGCCTGATCCTGTTGCACCCGATCATGCCCTTCATCACCGAAGAGCTGTGGGGCCTGACCGGCACCCGCGCCAAGATGCTGGTGCATGCCGACTGGCCAACCTATGCCGCTGCCGATCTGGTCGATGCCGACGCGGATCGCGAGATGAACTGGGTGATCTCGGTGATCGAGAACACCCGCTCGGCCCGCGCCCAGATGCGCGTTCCGGCGGGCCTGTACGTGCCGATGCTGGTGACCGAGATCGACGCCCACGGCCAAGCCGCCTGGGACCGGAACGAGGCGCTGATCAAGCGGCTGGCCCGGATCGACAGCCTGACCAAGGCCGATACGCTGCCCAAGGGCACGATCTCGATCGCGGCGCCCGGCGCGTCCTTTGGCCTGCCGCTGGCCGACATCATCGACATCGGCGCCGAAAAGGAACGGCTGGAAAAAGCCAAGGGCAAACTGGCCAAGGAACTGGGCGGTCTGCGCGGGCGTCTCAACAACCCCAAATTCGTGGCCTCGGCCCCGGAAGAGGTGGTGGAAGAGGCCAAGGCCAACCTAGCCGCCCGCGAAGAGGAAGAGGCCCGCATCAACGAAGCGCTGGCCCGACTGGCCGAGATCGCCTGATCCGTCAGCCCCCGCACTCGCTCGAAGAAACCCCGCCGCGCACGCCCGGCGGGGTTTTTTCCACCCACCCCTGTTCACCGGGCCAAACGGTTGCTAGCAATCTCGGGACCAATCCACCGAGGGCCCCATGTCCAGACCCTTTCCGCCGATGCAGACCGTTTCAACCGGGCTGGTCGTGGCCATAGTCGGCTTTTTCAGTTCGTTTCCGATTGTCCTGCAGGGACTGGACGCCATGGGTGCCTCGGGGCCGCAGGCGGCATCGGGGCTGATGATGGCCGCCCTTGCCATGGGGCTGGCTGCCATCCTGCTCAGCTTGTGGTACCGCCAACCGATCAGCGTAGCCTGGTCCACGCCCGGTGCGGCGCTGCTGGCGGTTTCGGCCGCGCCGGCTGCGGGATTCTCGGGTGCCACCGGCGCGTTCCTGTTTGCAGGTGCGCTGACCGTGTTGGCCGGGCTGTGGCGCCCTGTGGGGCGGTTGGCCGCGGCCATTCCCACCTCCTTGGCGCAGGCGATGCTGGGCGGGGTGCTGCTGCCGCTGTGCATCGTCCCGTTCAAGGCCGCGGTCGAGATCCCCTGGCAGGCCCTGCCGGTGATCCTGACCTGGTTCATCGCTGGACGCGTGCACAGACTGCTGGCGGTCCCCACCGCCGTTCTGGCCGCCGCGCTGGTCGTCGTTCTGTTTTCTGACGGCCCATCGGTCCGCCCCGACCACCTGCTGGCCGCGCCGGTCTGGACCACGCCCACCTTCTCGGTCCCGTCGATGATTGGCATCGGGGTGCCGCTATTCGTGGTCACGATGGCCACTCAGAACATCCCCGGCATCGCGGTCATGCGCAGCTTTGGCTATGCCCCGGTCGCAGGACGGCTGTTCTCGGCCGTGGGTGGGGCCAGCATCCTGTCGGCCTTCTTCGGCGCGCCTGCGACCTGCCTCGCGGCCATCACCGCCGCCATGTGTTCGAACGAGGACAGCCACCCCGACCGGGATCAGCGCTTTTGGTCTGCGGTCATGGCTGGGGTGTTCTATTGCCTGTTCGGGGTATTCGCTGTGGCCATCACCGGGTTTGCCGCCCATGCCGATCCGATGCTGATGGGCACGTTGACCGGCGTGGCATTGATCGGGGTCATGGCCAATGCCACCTTCGCCGCACTCGAGGTTCCGGCCGAGCGCGAAGCCGCGATCCTGACCTTTGCCATCACCGCCTCGGGCATCACCGTGTTCGGCCTGGGCGCGGCGGTCTGGGGTCTGCTGGCAGGCGGCATCGCCTATGGGGTGACGACGCGCCTGCGGGGCTGAGGCCTAATTGGCTGCGGCACGCGAGCTCTATTTGAACTCGGGCTTGCGGCCCTGCATCTGGGCCATCACCACTTCCATCTGGTCGGGTTTGCCGATCAATTCGACCTGTTCGGCGGATTCGGCCAGCAGAACCTCGGCGCGCGACTTGCATTCGGCCACCTCGATCAGACGTTTCGCGGCGCGAATGGCCGAGGGGCTCTTGCCCGCAATATCCTCGGCCAGTGCGATGGCTTCGGTCAGCGGATCATCCGACAGGCTGGTGACCAACCCCCAATCGGCGGCTTGTGCAGCACCGATGGGCCGCGCGGTGTAGGTCAGCAGGCGCAGCACGTCCGACCGCACCAGTTTCGGCAACAGGACCATGCCGCCCATGTCGGGGATGATGCCCCATTTCATCTCCATCACGGCCAGCTTGGCGTCGGGATGGGCAATGCGGATATCGGCGCCCAGCGCGATCTGCAGGCCACCACCATAAGCCACGCCCTGAATGGCGCAGATCACCGGCACCGGCACGCGGCGCCAGACCAGCGCCAGTTCCTGCATCTCATTCGCGTCGTCATGGCTGCGGGTCATCAGCCACTCGGTCGGGTCCTTGTGCGCCATGGTCGCGAAACTGGCCATGTCGAGCCCCGCGCAGAAGCTTTTGCCCTCGCCCGACAGCACCACGGCACGGGCGTCCGAGGCGGCGACCTCTTGCCCCGCTGCCAGGATCGCCTTGATCATCGCATCATCCAGCGCGTTCATCTTGTCGCCGCGGGTCAGGGTGACATGGGCGATGTGGTTCCTGTATTCGACTGATACGCGCGCCATCTGGGCCTCCGGGTTTGATGTTCCGGGCAAACCATGCCCCGAAACCCGCAGCCGACGCCAGCCCGACGTGAGGGCAGATCAGTGCGGACGCCCCGGCCCCATGCAAGGCTTGCCCCGGCCATGCCCTTGGGATTATCTGCGCCCATGACCGGACCCAGATACACCCCGCTTGCCCAATCCCTGCCTGCAACCGTGCCCTTCGTCGGCCCCGAGACGCAGGAGCGCCAGCGCGGTGCGCCCTTCGTCGCCCGGCTGGGCGCGAACGAGAGCGTGTTCGGCCCCTCGCCCCGCGCGATCGAGGCGATGCGTCAGGCCGCTGACGGCATCTGGATGTATGGCGACCCCGAGAACCACGATCTGCGCCATGCGCTGGCCCATCACCACGGGATCAACCCCGACAACATCGTGGTCGGCGAAGGCATCGACGGGCTTCTGGGCTATCTGGTGCGCCTGATGGTCGGTCCGGGCGATGCGGTCGTGACCTCGGACGGGGCCTATCCCACCTTCAACTACCACGTCGCGGGCTATGGCGGGGCGATCCACAAGGTGCCTTATGCCAACGATCACGAAGACCCGGCCGCCCTGTTCGCCAAGGCGGCCGAGGTCGGGGCCAAGCTGGTCTATCTGGCCAACCCGGACAACCCGATGGGCAGCTGGCATCGCGGCGCGGACATCGTCGCGGCGCTGGACGCCCTGCCGGACGGCTGTCTGCTGGTTTTGGACGAGGCTTACGTGGAATGCGCGCCTGACGGCACCGCCGCGCCGGTCGCGCCGGATGATCCGCGCGTGATCCGGATGCGCACCTTTTCCAAGGTTTACGGCATGGCCGGCGCGCGGGTCGGCTATGCGATCGGAGCGCCCGGGTTGATCTCGGCCTTCAACAAGGTGCGCAACCATTTCGGCATGAACCGCATGGCGCAGGCCGGGGCGCTGGCCGCCCTGCACGATCAAGACTGGCTGACGCAGGTACAGGCGCGGATAGTCTCGGCCCGCGACCGGATCGGCGCGATTGCGCGTGACAACGGGCTGAGCCGGCTGCCCTCGGCCACCAATTTCGTGGCGATCGACTGCGGGCGCGACGGAGCATTTGCCAAGGCAGTGCTGGAGGCGCTGGTGGCGCAGGGGATCTTCGTGCGGATGCCCTTTGCAGCCCCGCAGAACCGCTGCATCCGCGTCAGTTGCGGCACCGAGGCCGACCTGAACGCCTTTGCCGCCGCCCTGCCGCAGGCGCTGGCGGCAGCGCGCAACGCCTAGCCCGCCAGAACCGCCGCCGCAGCCTCGAGCGCGCCGGACCCGCGCGGGATCTCCAACGCGGCCATGGCGGTTTCGATGCCGCCCAGCAGGCCCATGACCATGTGACCGTTCAGATGGCCCATGTGGCCCAGCCGGAAACACGCGTCCTCGTCCGCCATGCCCAGCCCGATACCCAAGGTCAGGCCCAAATGCCGCTCGGTATAGCTGCGCAGGGGCGTGCCGCGACCCTCGGTCAGGCGCAGGGCGGTGACGGCATGACTGCGATGCGTGCGATCACCAACGTTCAGGTGCAGCGCCCCGCCCTCGGCCCACCTCTCGCAGGCGGCCCAGACGGCCTGTGCCAGCCGCGCATGGCGGGCCCAGACCTGCTCAATCCCTTCGGCATGGATCAGATCCAGGGCGGCGCGCAGACCATACAGGTGGTGGGTTGGCGCGGTGCCGCCGAAATACTGATAGAACCAGTCGGGCTCTGATCGTGGCTGCCAGTCCCAATAGCCCGAAACCCGCGGCATCGCGGCCCGTTTGGCCTTGGCCCGGTCGTTGAAGAACACGAAGGACATGCCCGCCGGGGTCATCAGCCCCTTCTGGCAGGCGGTGACCATGACATCGACGCCCCAGTCATCCATCTCGAAACGGTCGCAGCCCAGCGAGGCGATGCAATCCGCCATCAGCAATGCCGGGTGGTTCAGATCGTCCAGCAGCGCCCGCAGCGCCGGAATGTCGTTGCGGATCGAGCTGGACGTGTCCACATGAACCGCCAGAACCGCCTTTATCCGGTGGTTGGCATCAGCCCGCAGGGTCTGTGCAATCCGGTCCATGTCCCACGGGTTGGAAGGGCCGAAATCGATCAGGTCGACCTTCACGCCCAGACGCTCGGCCATTTCCGCCCAGCCATGGGTGAACCGCCCCGAAGCCGGAGCCAGCACGGTTTCCCCTGGCGCCAGAACGTTGGACAGTGCCGCCTCCCACGCGCCGTGGCCGTTGGCGATGTAGATCGCCACCTCGTGCCGGGTACGGGCCACGCGGCGCAGGTCGGCCGTCAGGTCGGGCATCATCTCGACCAACTCGCCGGCGTAGATATTGGGCGACGGGCGGTGCATGGCCTGCAGCACCGCGTCCGGAATCACGGAAGGGCCCGGAATGGCCAGATAACTTCGCCCTTGGGCCAAGGATATATTGTCTGTCATGTGGATCAACCTGCCTGATATGGCGCCCACCCTAGCGCCGGGTCAGGCGAGGTCAATCCATCAGCGCGGCCGCCTCACGCGCGAGGGCTTCGATCCTCGCCCACTCGCCCTGCGCCACCATCTGTTTCGGCGCGACCCAGCTGCCGCCCGCACAGATCACATTGGGCAGGGACAGGTAGTCGCGCGCGTTGGCGGGCGAAACGCCGCCTGTCGGGCAAAAGGTGATCTGCGGCAGCGGCGCGCCGATCGCCTTGAGCGCAGGCGCCCCGCCCGAAGCTTCGGCCGGGAAGAATTTCAGCATGTCATAGCCCTGCTCGAGCAGGCGCATCGCCTCGGTCGCGGTGGCCGCGCCGGGCAGCAGCGGCAGGCCCTCGGCCTCACAGGCGGCGATCAGGGCATCAGTAGCACCGGGCGATACGCCGAATTGCGCGCCGGCTTCTTTCGCGGCGCGGACATCTTCGGGCGTGACCAGTGTGCCGGCCCCCACGACCCCGCCGGGCACCTGCGCCATGGCGCGGATCGCGTCCAGCGCGGCGGGCGTGCGCAAGGTCACCTCGAGCGCGGGCAAGCCACCGGCCACCAGTGCCTCGGCCAGCGGGCGGGCATGCGCGGCGTCATCGACGACCAGAACCGGGACGATGGGCGCCAATCCGCAGATCTCGCGGGTGCGTTGGGTTTTTGCGGACATAGGATCAGGCTCCGAAAATGCTGGCACCGGCATCGGCCGAGCCGACGGCGTTGCGGAACGTGGTGAACAGGTCGCGGCCGACCCCGTATTGATGCGCCGAAAGATCGGCGGTGGCGACGGGGCGGTCCAGCACGCCGGGGGTCAGGATTTCAAGCTGACCCTGCACCGCGTCGACGCGCAGCAGGTCGCCATCGCGCAGCTTGGCGATCGGGCCGCCATCCAGCGCCTCGGGGCAGACATGGATCGCCGCGGGCACTTTGCCCGAGGCCCCCGACATGCGGCCATCGGTCACCAGAGCCACCTTCTGCCCGCGCCCCTGCAGGATCGACAGGATCGGCGTCAGCGAGTGCAGCTCTGGCATGCCATTGGCCTTGGGCCCCTGGAAGCGGACCACGACGATGACATCGCCGGTGAACTCGCCGGCCTTGAACGCGGCCTTGACCTCGTCCTGGTCGTGGAAGACGCGCACAGGGGCCTCGACCACCTGGTGTTCGGGCGCCACGGCCGAGACCTTCATCACGCCGGTACCCAGATTGCCGCTCAGGCGCGACAGGCCACCGGTGGGCTGGAACGGGTCATTGGCAGGGCGCAGGATCTTTTCGTTCAGACTGTGGCCGGCGCCGTCCTCCCAGACCAGCGCGCCATCGATCAGCTTGGGTTCCTGCGTGTAGTGATGCAGCCCCTGCCCCGCCACGGTCAGCGTGTCGGGATGCAACAGGCCTTCGTCCAGCAACGTGCCGATGGCATACCCCAGCCCGCCCGCGGCGTGGAAATGGTTCACGTCGGCCAAACCGTTGGGATAGACCCGCGCGACCAGGGGCACGACGCCCGAGATGTCCGAGAAATCCTGCCAGTCCAGCACGATACCCCCGGCACGGGCCATGGCGATCAGGTGGATCAGCAGGTTGGTCGACCCGCCCGTAGCCATCAGCCCCACGATACCGTTCACGAAAGCCCGTTCGTCGAGGATCTGGCACACTGGCGAGTAATTGTTGCCCAGCGCGCTGAGCGACAGGGCACGGCGGGCGCCTTCCTCGGTCAACGCATCGCGCAGCGGCGTGTTGGGGTTGACGAAGCTAGAGCCCGGCAGGTGCAGACCCATGAACTCCATCAACATCTGGTTGGTGTTGGCGGTGCCGTAGAAGGTGCAGGTGCCCGGCCCGTGATAGGCGGCCATTTCGGCGGCCATCAGTTCTTCGCGCGTGGCTTCGCCGGCGGCGAATTTCTGGCGCACCTTGGCCTTTTCGTCGTTGGGCAGGCCGCTGGTCATCGGGCCGGCGGGCAGGAACACCGCCGGCAGATGGCCAAAGCTCTGCGCTGCGATCACCAGCCCCGGCACGATCTTGTCGCAGACCCCCAGGAACACCGCCGCGTCAAATGTATTGTGGCTGAGCGCCACCGCCGCCGCGAGCGCGATCACGTCGCGCGAGAACAGCGACAGTTCCATCCCGGCCTCACCTTGCGTGACCCCGTCGCACATGGCCGGCACCCCGCCCGCCACCTGCGCGGTGCCGCCCGCGGCACGGGCCGCGCGCCGGATCAGTTCGGGATAGCGCTCGAACGGCTGATGCGCCGACAGCATGTCGTTATAGGCGGTGACTATGCCTAGATTGCCCACGCTGGTGGTGGCCAGCGTCTGCTGATCGGCCCCTGCCCCGGCATAGGCGTGGGCCTGGCCGCTGCAGGACAGATGCGCGCGTGCCGGCCCTTCGGACCGAGCCTGCTCCATCCGCTGCAGATAGGTGCGGCGGGGATCGGCGCTGCGCTCAATTATTCTTTGGGTGACATCGGTGATGACGTTGTGAACCATCTCAACCTCCGATCTGGCGCCAGCGGCGCCCGTCGCGATGCATCAGCATCAATGCGTCTTCCGGGCCGGAACTGCCCTGATCATAGCGCGAGGGACGGTCGCCGCGCTCTTCCCAGCCCTTGATGATGGGATCGACCCAGGCCCAGGCGGCCTCGACCTCGTCGCCGCGCATGAACAGGGTCTGGTCCCCGCGGATCACGTCCATCACCAGCCGCTCATAGGCGTCCTGCGCGCGCACATCGGCACCCAGCGCCTCGGCAAAGCTCATGTCCAGCGCCACATCCGTCAGGCGGAAGCCACCCGGGCCGGGATCCTTGATCGTGGTGCGCAGGGTGATGCCCTCGTCGGGCTGCAGGCGGATCACCAGCACGTTGCCGTGCAGCGGGCCGACATTGGGAAAGATCGTGTGCGGCGGGTCGCGGAAAAACACCGCGATTTCGGATTCACGCGCGCGCAGACGCTTGCCCGTGCGCAGATAGAACGGAACTCCCGCCCAGCGCCAGTTACCTACGCGCACCTTCAGCGCGATGTAGCTTTCGGTCAGGCTGTCAGGGTTGCCCACATGATCGACATACCCGTCGTCGCCCTTTTCCGCCCGGTACTGGCCGCGGGCGATGTCGGTCGAGGCCACAGGTTCCAGTGCTTCGATCACCTTGACCTTTTCACTGCGCACCGAGTTGGGCGAAAAGGTCGAAGGCGGCTCCATTGCAGTCAGGCACAAAAGCTGCACCAGGTGGTTCTGCACCATGTCCCGCATCGCGCCGGACTGGTCGTAATAGGCGCCACGCCCTTCGACCCCGACGGTTTCGGCCACGGTGATCTGGACATGATCCACGTGGGTCGCGTTCCACAGCGGTTCGAACAGCGAGTTGGCAAAGCGCAGCGCCATCAGGTTCTGCACCGTTTCCTTGCCTAGGTAATGGTCGATCCGATAGATCTGATGTTCTTCGAAACAGGCGCGCAAACCTTCGTTCAGCGCCTTGGCCGAGGCCAGGTCATGGCCAAAGGGTTTCTCGACCACGATGCGGCTGTCGGGCGTGGCAAGCCCGTGATCATGCAGGCGCTGCGCGATGCCGGGAAACAGTTTCGGACCGACCGACAGGTAAAAGGCGCGCACCACGTCGGGGCGCAGTGACTTGGCCAGCTTGTCCCAGCCGTTTTCGCCCAGCGCATCCACGGGCACGTATTCGACCCGGGCCAGGAACCGGTCCAGAACGTCTTTCTTGAAGGACGGCGCGAATTCCTTCATCGATTTGCGCACCTGAGCACGGAACCCGTCATCGTCCATATCCGACCGCGCGGTCCCGATGATGCGCGCATCTTCGGGCATCTGCCCCACTTCGAACCGATGGTAGAGGCCCGGCAGGATCTTGCGCTGGGCCAGATCTCCGGTCGCGCCGAACAGGACCAGATCGAATGGATCTACGGGGATTACGCGTGAAACCATGGCTGGCTCCCTTTTTCGGACAATCCGGCGCAGTCTGCAGCCAGACACCCTGTTACCGCTAACATTTGTGGCTTGGATAGAAAGACCAAGCCCAAAAAGCAAGCCCGGAATTCGCTAACGGGCCCTTTTTCGCGGCCATCATGCCTTCAGCCGTTGGCGCGCAGATACTCCATGATCGCCGGGCGCACCGATTGTTCGCCGCGATGGCGGGCGTCGGCGATGATCTTGCGGACCTCCTGCAGGTTGGACCGCAGCAGCAGGCTCTTGACCGGGCCGATCGAGGCCGGGCGCATTGACAGGGTGCGGATGCCCATCGCCGCCAGGCACAACGCCTCGATCGGGCGGCCGGCATCCTCGCCGCAGAAACTCAGCGGCGTGTCGGAAATTCCGCACCGTTCGACGATGCGCTCGATCAGGCTGAGGAAGCTGACATTCAGGGTGTCATAGCGGCGTCGCACCAGCTCGTTCTCGCGGTCGGCGGCGAAGAAGAACTGTTTCAGGTCGTTGCCACCGATCGAGATAAAATCGACCTCATCAAAGAATTTCTGGGGGGCAAAGGCCAATGACGGTGTTTCCAACATCGCCCCGATTTCAAGCGTTTCAGGCAGAACATGGCCCAGGCGCTTTTCGCGCTCGATGGTCTTGTTCACCTCCCACCGGGCCTCGCGGTATTCATCGGCTTGCGCCACGAAGGGGAACATCACCGTCAACGGTCGCCCCTCCGCGGCGCGGATCAGCGCTTGCAGCTGCATGCGCATGACCCCGCGCTTGTCCAGGCCCACGCGTATGGCGCGCCAGCCCAGCGCCGGGTTGGGCTCGGCGACATGCTTCATGTAGGGCAGCACCTTGTCCGACCCGATATCCAGCGTTCGGAATACCACGCGCTTGCCATCGGCCGAATCGAGAACGCGTTTGTACTGCGCCACCAGTTCGGACCGCTTCGGCATCTGGTTGCGGATCAGGAACTGCAATTCGGTGCGGAACAGGCCAACGCCCTCGGCCCCAGACGTTTTGAGCGACGGCAGGTCGGCCATCAGGCCGGCATTCATCACCAGGTTTATCCGCTCGCCATCCTTGGTCACGGTCGGGGTTTCACGGATCGAGGCATAGCGTTTCTGCGCTTCGGCCTGCATGGCCATCTTGTCGCGGAAGGCGCTGACCACGGTATCCTCGGGGCGCAGATGCACCACCCCCTCGTCGCCATCGACCAAAATGTGGTCGCCGTTCAAAGCCTCGGTCGTGATCCGGCCCACATGCACAACCAGCGGGATGGCCAAGGCGCGGGCGACGATGGTGGCATGACTGCCGACCGAGCCTTCCTCGAGCACGATGCCCCTCAGCGACCGACCATATTCAAGCAGATCGCCGGGGCCGATATTGCGCGCCACGAGGATCGGATCGGGCGGCATCTCCTTGCCGTTGTCGCGGCCCTGCCCCGTCAGAATGCGCAGCAGGCGGTTCGACAGATCGTCCAGATCGGCCAGCCGTTCGCGCAGATAAGGGTCGGTGACCTGGTTCATCCGAGCGCGGGCCTGCGACTGCTCCTTTTCAACCGCCGCCTCGGCGCTGAGGCCGCGGGCGATGTCCTCCTCCATCCGCCGCATCCAGCCCTTGGAATTGGCAAACATCCGATAGGCTTCCAGGACCTGCAGCTGTTCGGTATCGCCGCCCCGCGAGATTTCCAGCATCTTGTCGACGCCCACGCGCAGTTCTTCGACCGCCGCGTTCAGGCGCTCAAGCTCGCGGTGCGGATCATCGGCGATGGGGTTGGTGACCACGACGCGCGGTTCGTGCAGCCAAACATGACCTTCGGCCGACCCTTCCTGCGCGGGCCCACCCCGCAACAGC
Source organism: Ruegeria sp. BHSC276 (assembly GCF_059612945.1). Classification (NCBI taxonomy): domain Bacteria; kingdom Pseudomonadati; phylum Pseudomonadota; class Alphaproteobacteria; order Rhodobacterales; family Roseobacteraceae; genus Ruegeria; species Ruegeria sp. BHSC276. The sequence continues at coordinate 359,216 of NZ_JBXWRP010000001.1, forward strand.
CGCGATTGCTGGTGCAACGGCGACAAGGCCGCCCCTTCGCCCACGAAGGCGCCCAGCTCGGCCATCTCGGCCAGCACCATCGCGACCACTTCCAGCGCATAGACCTCGTCGGCGGAAAACTCGCGCGCGTCGCGCGACTGCACGACCAGAACGCCCAGCTTCTGGCCCAGCCGCTGGATCGGCACGCCCAGGAACGACGAATACCGCTCCTCGCCTGTTTCCGGCATGTAGCGGAAACCCTTTTCCGAAGGCGCATCGGCTGTATTGATCACCTTGCCGAACTTGGCCACGCGCCCCACCAGGCCCTCGCCCAGTCGCATGCGGGTCTGGTGCACAGCTTCAGGGGCAAGCCCTTCGGTCGCGCAGAGTTCAAGGGTTTCGTCGTCGCGGAACAGGTAGATCGAGCACACCTCGCACCGCATGCTGTCCGCGATCAGGTGCGTGATCCGGTCAAGACGCTCCTGACCGGCCGCCTCGCTTGCCATCTCCTCGCGCAGCCGCCCCAGCAGCTTGCGGGATTCCGTTTCCATTCCGTCTGCCATCGCCCGGTCTATCCTGCGGTGTCAGGCGGGACCTTGGCCGAAACGCTCAGGCCGCCTTGTCCAGTTCAAAGGCATCATGCAGCGCCTGAACGGCAAGTTCCATGTATTTCCGGTCGATCAGCACGGAAATCTTGATCTCGGAGGTTGTAATGACCTTGATGTTGATCCCCTCATCCGAGAGTACCTTGAACATCTTGGCCGCCACGCCCGACTGCGAGCGCATGCCGATGCCCACCACCGAAACCTTGGCCACATCGGTATCGGCGACCAGTTCGGCATAGTTCAGATCACCACGCTCCTTGACCGCCAGCAGCGCCTTTTCGGCGCGCGCCACCTGGTTGGTGGGGCAGGAAAAGGTCATGTCCGTGCGCCCCTCGTCCGAGATGTTCTGCACGATCATGTCGACATTGATCCCCTCATCGCTGAGCGCGTTGAAGATGATCGCGGCGATGCCGGGGCGGTCGGCGACCGACACGACTGTCATCTTGGCCTCGTCCCGCGAATAGGCCACACCCGAGACTACATTGGATTCCATGATTTCCTCCTCGTCGACGACCAGGGTTCCGGCCTCGTCGGACTGTTCCTCGAAGCTCGAGAGAACACGCAGTTTCACCTTGTACCGCATCGCCAGCTCGACCGAGCGGGTCTGCAGCACCTTGGCCCCCAACGAGGCCAGTTCGAGCATTTCCTCGAACGAGATCTTGTCCAGCTTGCGCGCCTTCTCGCAGATGCGCGGATCGGTGGTATAGACGCCATCCACATCCGTGTAGATGTCGCAGCGTTCGGCGTCGAAGGCCGCGGCAAAAGCCACTGCGGTGGTGTCCGAGCCACCCCGACCCAACGTGGTGATCCGCCCCTCGGGGCTGAGGCCTTGAAAACCCGCCACCACGGCGACCTTCATGCCCTCGCCGAACTTCTGGTTGATGTTGTCGGTCGGAATGTCCAGGATCCGCGCCGCCGAATGGGCGCCATCGGTCAGCAGCGGCACCTGCCAGCCCTGCCAACTGCGGGCGGGGATGTCCATTTCCTGCAAGGTCAGTGCCATTAGACCGGCGGTGACATTCTCGCCCGAGGAAACTACGGCATCATATTCGCGCGCGTCATACAGCGGCGAGATCTCGTCAACCCAGCCTACCAGTTCGTTGGTCTTGCCCGACATGGCCGACACGATGACGATGACGTCATAGCCCTTGGCCACTTCGACGCCGATGCGCTTGGCCGCGCGGCGGATGCGGTCGAGGTTGGCGACGGATGTGCCGCCGAATTTCATCACGAGTACGGGCATGGGGGCAAATGTCTCCGCGCCTTGGATTTCCGGTCCCGTGCGTCTTATGCGAGGGGACCCGATAGGGCAAGAGTGCAAAGGGGCGCGCCCTGCGGCGCGCGGCCGCTTTACAACCGGTGCCGGCAATGCCAGCGTGGGATCAGCCGTTTACACCATGAGGTTTTTCATGCTGCGTTTCGTTTCCGCCCTTGCCCTGATGTCCACACCTGCGGTGGCCCAGGTGGCCACCCTGTCCGGCACGGATGGTCAAAACGCCTTGGGAACCGTGCCTTGCACCGCCCTGTCCGGCCAACCCCTGCAAAGCTGCCCGGCCGAGTTGCGCCGTAAAGAGGACGGAACCGCCACGCTGGCGGTACAACTGCCCACTGGCGAGGTGCGCCGCATCTATTTCACCGATGGAAAGCCGGATTCCAGCAGCGCAACCGCACAGATCACGTCGGAAACTCGCGGCGATATTCTGGTGATCTTCATCGATCCCGGTGAAGTCTACGAGATTCCCAAAGCAGCGCTGGCAGCTCAGTAAGGATGCGCCTGCCCATCCCACGTTTCGAAACATCCGGTGGTATCCAGGCTTAGCGCCTTGAAACGCTCAGCCAGCCCGGCAACGGCCTGTGAGACGGTGATGTCGGCGGCCTGACCGCCCATGTCCGTCCGCACCCATCCGGGGTGATAGATACCGACGGCGATGCCGTCCCGCTTCAGATCGACCGCCAGGTTGCGCCCGAGATTCAGCGCGGCGGCCTTTGAAGCACGATAGATATAACTCCCTCCTGGCGCCCGTGTGTGCGAGGCCATCTGCGACGAGATGATCGCGATCTTGCCGCGGGCGGCCCGCAGATTGGGCAGCAGGGCCTGAATAGTCAGAAACACGCCGGTCACATTGGCGGCGAAGGTCTGGGCCCACATCTCGGCCGGATAGCCCTCGATCGTCTGGCCCTTGTCCAGATAGACGCCCGCGTTGCACACCAGCAGGTCAACCGGTTGCCCGTGCAGCGCGCGCGCCATAGCCGCATGATCGGCCGGATTGGTCACGTCCAGTTTGACCTTGGCACTGCCATCGCGGGCGGTGCCGGTGACTTGGTGGCCCTGCCCTTTGTAGAGATCGGCCAGAGCCCGTCCGATCCCCCGATTGGCGCCGGTGATCAGAACATGCATCGCTCAGTTCGTCTTTCGGCTGGGCACGAAAGGCAGAGGCGCCACCGGCACACCATCTTCGATCAGCGCCTTCGCCTCCTCCAACCTGGCCTCGCCATATATGGGACGCTCGGGTGCTTCGCCCAGATGAATCTTGCGAGCCTCGCGCGCGAAATCCCGCCCGACGTAGTCGGAGTTGGCCTCGACCTTGGTGCGCAGCTCTTTCAGAACGCGTTCGATTTCGACACGGGACGGAGCTGCGCCAGGGTCGGGGGCGGATCGCGGCATTTGGGATTCGGCCGTGCGCCCTGTTTGCACGCGAGGCGTCATGATCGCTTTTTCAACAGACGTGCAGCCGCATTGCGCGCAGGATACCATGCCCGCCTTGGCGAGCTTGTCATAGGCATCGGCCGACTGGAACCAGCTGTCGAACCCGTGACCGTTGCTGCATTTCAGGGCGTATTGAATCATCTTGCGTCCCAAAAGTCGGTTGTTGAATAGATACCGTCAGACATGGCGATATCAAGCCTTTCTCGCTGAGCCACGGGCCTCAGCAGGCGAAAAGCCCCGGAGCAATGCGGACAGGTCCCGCCCGGAAACCCTGTCGGCCCCCTCGTCCAGCTTGAACCATGCCCTGCGCCGCTGACCGGCCTCGGGGAAAATTTCGGCCACCTCGGTGACCCGCAGAGGGAAGACGTCGACCAGACACATCACGCGCCCCAGCCGCTTGTGGTGCTTGGCATGGGCGAAACTTCCGATACGCCGGGTGTCGCAATGGCCGGTCGCGCCGGCCTCTTCCCAAGCCTCGCGCGCGGCGGACTCCGCGTCGCTCAGCCCGGTTATTGCCCAACCCTTGGGAATGATCCAGCGGCCGGACCCGCGCGTAGATATCAACAGAACTTCAAGCCCTGCCTGCGTCTGTCGATGGCACAAGGCCGCCACTTGCCGAATGACCGGCAGTGGCTCGGAGGCGAATGCGCCGTCCGACGAAATCCCGGCGTCTTTCACGTTCAGCATCCTCTCGACAGGCCTCATTTTCCTGCTAAACCGCCCGCTTGTCCCGCAGGTCGGTCAGTTTCAAACTACCACTTCGGGCGGAATTGTCCAATTTGGGGCGATCTGTCACCCAATTATGCGGCGCTCCAGCCGCTGAACCAGATCTTCATGTGGAATGTCGGCGTCGACGGCCAACCGACGCAGGCCGAAGTGAACCCGGGCGATCTGCTGGTAATAACGGGAATAGACATAGTTGATGCCGCCCCCGGCAACGGCCCCAAGCACCGGCAGGGTCTGCGCGGCCAATTTCTGACCAAGCGCCACCGACAGTCTGGGCGCAACGGCCGCGATCAGCTTTTGTATCGCCGGGCCGGTCAATGTCAGGCGCACCGAGAAGAAACCCAGGTCGGCGCCATCGTCATGCGACAGCGGGCCGGCGGCGGACAGAACCCGCACGCAGTCGAACTTGACGTTTTCGGCCGATGGATCGAACCCCTCGCGGGCGGCAGCCCCCTGGATCGCACGCAACAGCATGGTCGTCGTGACCGGCAGTTCGATCAGCGCGGTGGTCAAGCCACCCGTACCGCCAACTGCGCCCATGGTGGTGGCGACGATCGTGTTGACCCACGGCTCTTGATCCGGAACTGCGCGCCGCGATCCGTTCGCCGCACGGACGGCCACCCACAGCGCCTGTTCGGTGGCCCCCGTCAGACCCGATCGAACCGGAACTGGCAATTGCTCGAGCAATGATTCCGCCGATCCGCCCATGCGGTTCAGAAACTTCACGCCGGCGCCCCCTGCGTCGCGATAGTATCCCGCAAGTCGGTCAAGCTCGGCTTCGGGGTCAGGGCGCTGCACTCGCAAAATATCGTGCATCCGGTCTCCTCCTGCCCCCGAAAGATCGGCATCAGCGCGCGCGCTTTCAATAGGTCAGCGTGTCCAACGCGTGACTTCTCCGCCTATTCCCTTCCAGGCGCCGGGCGCCAAATCCAGGCCAAGCACACGATCCGGGTTGGTTGGCGGCGGCATCTCTACCCCCTCGAGCCGGGCAAACCCAAAGCGTGAATAGTAGGGCGCGTCACCGACCAGCATGACCCGCTCCCACCCTTTGGCCCGCCCCGCTTCGATGCCTTCACGGATCAGAAAACCACCCAACCCTTCGCCCTGGTGGGTCGGGTGGACGGCCACGGGCCCCAGCAAAAGCGCATCGTGTGCGCCAACATGAACGGGCCAGAATCGGATGGCCCCGGCCAATATCCCCTGCCCGTCGCGAGCCACCATCGACAGCCCTGACACTGGCGGAACATCGTCGCGCAAGCGATAGGACGACAGCGCCTCGCGCCCCGGCGCAAAGCACAGGTCGTAGAGGGCTTCGACTTCCCACCAATCCTCCGGCTCTTCCGGCCTGATCCCGAACTGCTGCACCGCGGCCCTCTTTTCGACTCTGGAAATCGCCCTAGCACTTCGCTAGGCCTTGAGCAAACGCTTGGAGATCAGATGTTCTATCGCCCCGAAGACGGTCACGGATTGCCGCACAACCCGTTCAACGCCATCATCACGCCGCGCCCGATCGGATGGATCTCGACCCGCGGCGCGGATGGGATCAACAACCTGGCGCCCTATTCGTTCTTCAACGGGGTCGCCTATACACCTCCGCAGGTGATGTTCGCCTCCACCGGCGCAAAGCACGACCAAGACAGCGGAAAGGACAGCATCGCCAATATCGAGGCGACCGGGGTCTTTTGCGTCAACGTGGTGGCCCACGCCCATCGGGATGCGATGAACGCAAGCTCGGCCAGCCTTCCGAAAGAGGTGGACGAGTTCGCCCACGCCGGCTTGACACCGGTGGAATGCGAAACCATCCCATGCGCCCGCATCGAAGGCGCCCCTGCCGCGCTGGAATGCAAACTGACCCAGATCGTCACGTTGCCTGGCCAAGCCAACCGGGTGGTTTTCGGAGAGGTCATCGGCGTACACCTGCGCGATGACTGCCTGAAGGAGGGCAAGTTCGACGTCACCACCTTTCAACCATTGTCGCGGCTTGGCTATCGCGACTATTCGGTGGTTACGGAATTGTTTTCCCTCAATCGTCCAGACGATTGAGCCGGGTTTGGGGGCTCTGCCCCCGCCGCGCTGTTCGCGACTCCCCCGGGATATTTACAGCCAGATGAAGAACGCGCGAGTCCTTCATCTGGCCAAAAATATCCCGGAGCGCGAGGCAGAGCCTCGGATTTCCTCAGTGGCCGCCCAGAATGCCGGTTCGAACAGAATAGTCGACCGCAAGGCCGTAATCCGGGTCATCGTCGCTGTCGACCATCAGGTGACCCGCTTTCTTGAGCAGCTTGTGACAGTCGCGGCTGAGATGGCGCAGCATGACACGCTTGCCTGCCGCCTCGTATTTCGCGGCGACGTTTTCGATGGCCTGCAGGGCCGATTGGTCAACCACTCGGCTGTCGGCAAAGTCCACGATCACCGTTTCCGGGTCGTTTTGGACATCGAACAATTCAACAAACCCCTCGGACGAGCCAAAGAACAACGGGCCCTTGATCTCGTAGACCTTGGCGCCTTTCTCGGTTTCGGAGTCGCGGGTGACCGCGTGGATGCGCTTGGCGTTGTTCCAGGCATAGGCCAGCGCCGAAACGATCACACCGACCACGACGGCCACGGCGAGGTCTTCCATCACGGTGACGACGGTGACCAGAACGATGACGAAGGCGTCGGTCAGCGGTACCTTGCGCAGGATGTTGAACGAGTTCCAGGCGAAGGTGCCGATCACCACCATGAACATCACGCCAACCAGCGCGGCCAGCGGGATCTGTTCGATCAGAGGCGAACCGACAAGGATGAACACCAGCAGGAACAGCGCGGCAGCGATCCCCGCGATGCGCGTGCGGCCGCCGGACTTCACGTTGATCATCGACTGCCCGATCATCGCACAGCCGCCCATGCCGCCAAAGAACCCGGTCACGACGTTGGCGGTGCCCTGCGCGATGCATTCCTGCGATGCACCGCCGCGCTTGCCGGTAATCTCGCCCACCAGGTTCAGCGTCAGCAGAGATTCGATCAGGCCGATGGCGGCCAGGATCACGGCGTAGGGCAGGATGATTTCGAAGGTCTCCCAGTTCAGCGGGACCATGGGGATATGGAATTTCGGCAGTCCGCCCTCGATCGAGGCCAGGTCACCGACGCGCGGGACATCCAGCCCCATGCCAATCACCAACGCGGCAACCACGACGATGCCCGCCAGCGGCGCTGGCACGATGCGCGTGATGCGCGGCATCACCCAGATCACCGCCATGGTCAGCGCGACCAGCCCCAGCATCGTATAGAGTTGCATCCCGGACAGCCATTCACCGCCGCTCATGCCGTGGCCAGTGTTTTCCATCGTGCCCGGCACCTTGAACTGGCCCAGTTGCGCCAGAAAGATTACGATGGCCAGGCCGTTGACAAAGCCCAGCATCACCGGATGCGGCACCAGTCGGATGAACCGGCCCCAGTGCATGGCCCCCGCGATGATCTGCAGAATGCCCATCAAGACCACCGTGGCGAACAGGTATTCGACCCCGTGCTGCGCCACCAGCGCCACCATGACGACCGCCAGCGCACCGGTTGCGCCCGAGATCATACCCGGACGGCCCCCAATCAGCGCGGTGATCAGCCCCACCAGGAACGCCGCGTAGAGGCCCACCAGAGGATGAACCCCGGCGACGAAGGCAAAGGCCACCGCTTCGGGCACCAAAGCCAGGGCGACGGTCAGGCCCGACAGAAGCTCGATCCGCAGGCGGGCGGGGGTCAGCTTTTCGTCCGGCATCCAGCTCAGATCGGGAATAGCGAGGCGATTGGCAAAGCTTGCCAGCAAGGCTCGGGGCATGAAATGGTCCTGTGGGTCAGAATGTTCGCGCGAAGGCGGTCGTATACCCGCCTTCGGCGCTGTCTGCTAGCCCATCGATGGCAGGCTGTCATGCAAAAACTGCAAGGCCGCGCGCCTTTTGGCCCCTGTGGGGCGCAAAAACACCGGCAAACCTTGCCAAATGCCCGATGAGACCGCAGAAATTCCCACAGGCAGGTATCGCAGTGGAGAACGAACGTGGCCCAGACGAAGATTGCCGTCATCGGCGGATCGGGAATTTATGACATCGATGGGCTGGAAACGCCGCAATGGGTTACCGTGGAAACGCCCTGGGGCGCGCCGTCCGACCAGATCCTGACCGGGACATTGAACGGCATAGGGATGGCCTTTCTGCCCCGCCACGGGCGCGGGCATGTGCATTCACCGACCGAGGTGCCCTATCGCGCCAATATCGACGCGCTGAAGCGGCTGGGGGTGACCGACGTGATCTCGGTTTCGGCCTGCGGGTCCTTCCGCGAGCACATGGCGCCGGGAGATTTCGTGGTCGTCGATCAGTTCATCGACCGCACCTTCGCCCGCGAGAAAAGCTTTTTCAGCACCGGCTGCGTCGCCCATGTCAGCGTGGCCCATCCAACCTGCCCGCGCCTGGGCGATGCCTGTGAATCCGCCGCCCGGGCGGTCGGTATCACCGTGCACCGTGGCGGCACCTACCTCGCGATGGAAGGGCCGCAATTCTCGACGCTGGCGGAATCGAAGATGTACCGCGAGCAGTGGGGCTGCGACGTGATCGGCATGACCAACATGCCCGAGGCCAAACTGGCCCGCGAGGCCGAGCTTTGCTACGCCTCGGTAGCGATGGTTACCGACTATGACAGCTGGCACCCCGATCACGGCGAGGTGGACGTGACCGCGATCATCGCGACGCTGACCGGTAATGCCGAGAAGGCGCGCGCGTTGGTCAAAGGCCTGCCCGCCCTGCTGGGAGCAGACCGCGCGCCCTGCCCGCATGGCTGCGACCGGGCGCTGGACCACGCGATTTTGACAGCTCCGGAAAAGCGCGACCCGCTATTGCTGGCCAAGCTGGATGCGGTGGCAGGCCGGGTGTTATGAGTGGCCCTTTAGGCCGAGTGTTTTTTCAGGCTTGCTGCGGCGGATCTAACTGAGGTGCGTGATGGATCTTGAACTTTGGCTGGCCTTCGTCGCCGCCTCGACCGCCCTTCTGCTGATCCCGGGACCGACGGTTCTGTTGGTGCTGAGCTATGCGCTGTCCAAAGGGCGCAGCGTGGCCGTGGCCTCGGCCACAGGGGTTGCGCTGGGGGACCTGATCGCCATGACCGCGTCGTTGCTGGGGCTTGGGGCACTGGTGCTAGCGTCGGCCACCCTGTTTTCGGTGCTGAAATGGGTGGGCGCCGCATATCTCGTCTGGCTGGGCATCAAGCTGCTGCGCAGTGCGCCGTCCGGCGGTATGCAGGCGGTTGCTACCAAGCGCGCCGTCACCGCGCGCGGCGTGTTCGGCCATGCGGCCGCTGTCACTGCGCTGAACCCCAAATCCATCGCTTTCTTCATCGCCTTCGTGCCGCAATTCCTGCGCCCGGCCGAGCCGTTGGGCTCGCAATTCGCCATTTTGATCGCCACTTTCGTGGGATTGGCCGGGCTGAACGCCCTGGCCTATGCGCTGCTGGCCGACCGGCTGCGCCGCGTAATCGGCCGCCCCGGCATCATCACCGGCATGACCCGTTTCGGAGGACTGACCCTGATCGGAATGGGCGTGGCCACGGCGGTACTGCGCCGCCCGGCCTGAGCCGCCCCCTCCGCAGCAAAAACGCGCAGGCCGGCAACTGCCGCTTGCATGACTGGCCGCGATGCGCCAAACACCGCCGTGTTCTGACGCAAGAAGGGTCACCCCATGTCCAGAAGCAAAACGGTCAAGGATTACATTCGGACCATCGTCGATTTCCCCCACGAAGGGATCATGTTCCGCGACGTGACGACCCTGTTTGCCGATCCGCGTGGGTTTCGCATGGCCATCGATCAGATGCTGCACCCCTATGCCGGCGAACGCATCGACAAGGTTGTGGGGCTCGAGGCGCGTGGCTTCATCCTGGGGGGCGCGATCGCGCACCAGCTGAGTGTCGGCTTCGTTCCGATCCGCAAGAAGGGCAAACTGCCGGGCACCACGATCAGCGAGGAATACAAGCTGGAATACGGCGAGGCTATCGTCGAGATCCACGATGACGCGATCCAGCCCGGCGAAAAGGTTTTGGTGGTCGATGACCTACTCGCCACCGGCGGCACTGCTGCGGCAGGCATCAAGCTGATCGAACGTCTGGGCGGTGAAATCGTAAGCTGCGCCTTCATCATCGACCTGCCCGAGCTGGGTGGGCGGAAGGTGCTGGAGGAGATGGGCATGGACGTCCATGTCCTGTGCGAATTCGAAGGGCTGTGAACAGACAACAGTCACGATTTCGTGACTTGCCGCTGGAAACACCGCGCGCTTAGCGCAGGGTCGTTCGTTTTCCAGTCGGTTTTTTGCCGCCGACGTATGATCCCTTCCCGGCCTGTCGCCGTATCGCCCCTGATGTCGCCGATGACATCCTCAACAAGGGAAGTAGATCATGTTTCGCAAATTCGCTGTTGCCGGCGTCGCCAGTATCCTGTTTTCGACCGCTGCCATGGCCGACGGCCACGGCAAGGACATCGTGGACACCGCTGTAAGCGCCGGCAGTTTCAACACTCTGGTCGCAGCCGTACAGGCGGCCGAGTTGGTTGACACGCTGAAGGGCGAAGGCCCCTTCACCGTTTTCGCGCCCACCGATGAGGCATTTGCCGCTCTGCCCGAAGGCACCGTGGAAACGCTTCTGAAGCCCGAGAACAAGGATCAGCTTGTGGCGATCCTCACCTACCACGTGGTTCCGGGCAAGGTGATGTCGGGTGATCTGTCCGACGACATGACTGCCGCCACCGTTCAGGGTGGAGAGATCACAATCGACCTCGACAACGGTGTCATGGTCAATGACGCAAATGTCGTTCAGGCAGATATCGAAACCAGCAATGGCGTGATCCACGTCATCGACAAGGTTATCCTGCCCGCATCGTAACGGATTGGTAGTTGCGGCCCGGCGCACCGGGCCGCACTCACGCATCTGACAGAACGGCGCCCGGGTTCATTATGCCGAGCGGGTCCAAAGCAGCCTTTATGGCGCGCATCGCCGACAGTTTGGCCGGATCACCATAGCGTTCCAGATCGCCGGTCTTCAGACGGCCCACCCCATGCTCGGCACTGACCGATCCTTCAAATTCATGCACCAGGTCATGAACCGCGCGCTTGATCGCGGCGCGCCGGTCATCGAACTCACCCCGGTCGCGGCCTCTGGGCGGGAAGACGTTGTAGTGCAGGTTGCCGTCCCCCAAATGACCAAAACAGTTCACCCGGAACGGTCCGAGGGCCGCAATCGCCTTGCCACCTTGGCGGATGAAGTCGGGGATCCGCGAAATCGGAACCGAGATATCATGGCTGGACACCGAACCGATCAACCGGTTCGCCTCGGGGATACGTTCGCGCACCGACCACAGCGCGTCGCGCTGCGCGGCGCTCTGGGCGATGACGCCGTCTGACACCAGACTGCGGGCCTCGGCAGCGACGAACAAGGACTCCAGCGCCGCCTCGGGCTCGTGCCCGGTCGGCAATCCCAGCTCGATCAGGACTGACCATTCCGGCGGTGTGTCAAAGGGTTGCCGCACGTCCGGCAAGACCTCTGCCAGAAAATCCAGCCCCTGTCTGTGGATCAGTTCGAACGCGCTGACGGTTTCGCCCAGATGGTCCCGGGCCAGGGCCAGCAGGTCGATCGCCGCTTCGGGGCTGGTCACCTGAAAGATCGCCGTGCCCAGCCCGGCAGGACGCGAGAACAGCTTGAGCGAGGCGGCGGTGATGACCCCCAGCGTGCCCTCGGATCCGATCAGCAGGTTGCGCAAGTCATAGCCGGTGTTGTCCTTGCGCAGCCGCCCCAGCCCGTGCCAGATGTCCCCGTTGGGCAGAACCGCTTCGAGCCCCAAGCACAGATCCCGCGCGTTGCCATAGCGCAGGACGTTCAAGCCCCCGGCATTGGTGGCCAGGTTTCCCCCGATCCGGCAGGACCCCTGCGCCGCCAGCGACAGCGGAAACAGCCGGTTGGCCGTCCCGGCCGCGGCCTGAATGTCGGCCAGCACCGCGCCAGCCTCGGCGATCAGGATGTTTTCGGTTGGGTAAACGGCCCGTATCGCGCGCATCCGCTCGAGCGACAGGATCAGGGGCGCGGGGCCATCCGCCATGACCTGCCCGCCCACAAGGCCAGTGCCGCCACCGTATGGCACCACCGGCACGCGGGCCTCGGACGCCAACCGCACCAAGGCTGCGACCTGCTCAACCGTGCGAGGCAAGGCCAGCAGACCCGCATGCCCGGCAAAGCGGCTGCGCGGCTCTTCCAGATAACGCGGCTCGACCGAGCGCAGAATATCGTCACCCAGGCAGGCGCGGATGGTTTCGGCAAAGGTTTCGTCGGCAGGGTTCAAATGCATGCCCTCTGCATGCCCAAGCCTGCGGCGGACGGCAAGGCTTATTCCAGCTCCATCAAGTATCGCGGCTCGAGCACCACCACCGTCGGGCGGTCCGGCAAGGTCCGCAGCGATACTTCGATTTCCGAAACCCCGTCCCGGCGCACCGGAAAGTCGGATCGGATATCGGCCAGGAACCGGTCCAGCGAATATCCCGAGAACCAGTGCATCGGAATGATGACCGAGCTTTTCAGCCGTTGCAGGACCGAGATCATCTCGGGCAAGGGCATGGTCGTGCCCCCGTCCACCGCCGCCATGACCACGTCCAGCCGCCCCAAGGCCGCGAACTGTTCGTCGGATGGCACATGGTGCAGATGCCCCAGATGGCCGATGCACAGGCCTTCGACCTCGAACACGAAGATCGAGTTTCCGCGCTCTTCCACCCCGCCATACGCGGACCGAATATCGGTCGAAACGTTGCGCACCAGCAATTCGCCCAGATCGAGATGGTGTTCGATGCCCTGCCCGAACTCGCCCCACCCCGGCAGCACATGCGGTATGGCCGGATCGGGATAGGCGGTCCAATGGGTGTCATGGGCGTGGTTCATCGTCACGATGTCGGGGATCAGATCCGCACCGCCGATGAAGCCGGTATAGTCGGTCACCGCATTCAGCCCGCCCGGTGTCTGGATCAGAAAGGACGCATGCGCGACATAGCTGATCCGGACCGAAAATTCGGGCACCGGATCCTGCCACGCCGCCTTGTGCAGATATTGGATTCCGGGGGTGTTCTGGGCGATGGCGATGCAATGGCTCGGCCGACGCTCCTGCGCCGCCGCCGTCCCTGCCAGCAAGATCAGACCCGTCAAAATACTCCTCATGCCAGACAGTCTAGCGCATCCGGTACCCGAGTCACGTCGCGGGGCCAAGATTTCGGAAACAGTCCCGCCGGAACCAGCGCCGAACGGGCGGCCTAGCCCGCGTCCGTCCGCCCGCGCCGGTCCGATCGCAGCGACGCATAGAGCACATGCGTCCGCCAACGCCCGTTGATCTGCAGATAGGATTGCGCGACGCCCTCGTATTTGAAGCCCGAGCTTTCCAATAGCCCGCGAGAGGCGGCGTTTTCCGGCAGGCAGGCGGCCTCGATCCGGCTCAGGTCCAGGCGGGTAAAGGCGTAATGCACCACGGCGCCGATGGCCTCGCGCATATACCCCTGCCGGGCAAAAACCTGCCCGGTCCAATATCCCAGGGTTCCGGCCTGCGCCGGCCCCCGGCGGATGTTGTCCAGCGTGATGGCGCCCACCAGAACGTCGTCGGCGCGGCGGAACAGGAACAGCGGAACTGCCGTGCCATTGGCCACCGAGCGTTGCGCCCAGTAGACACGGTTGGTGAACGATTTGCGGGTCAGATGGTCCTTGGCCCAGATCGGCTCCCACGGGGTCAGATACTCGCGCGAGGCCAGCCGCAGCGCGGCCCAGTCGTTGAAGTCGGAATGCACGGGCGGGCGCAAGCTCAACCGCTCGGTCTCGAGTTTCAGCCTGCGTCTGCCCAACAGCATCACGCCGCGCGCCTCTCCTGCAACTGCTCGAGCGTCGGCGCACTACCGACCGGCCCATAAAGCGCCAGCGCCGCCGGTGCCTGAACCGCCATCTTCTCGGCAAAGGCGCGGACGTCTGCGGTGTTGACCGCGTCGATCTTGGCCACGGTTTCCTCGAGCGGTGGAACACGGCCCCAGATCTGCACCAGACGGGCCAGACGTTCGGCTCGGTTCGAGGGGCTTTCCAGCCCCATCAACATCCCGGCCTTCATCTGCGCCCGGGCGCGGGCAACCTCCTCGGCGCTCATGTCCTCGGCGGCGCGCTTCATCTCGTCGATGGTGATGGTGGCCAGCTCGCCCACCTGATCGGCCGAGGTTCCGGCATAGATCGTGGTCGTTCCCGTGTCGGCATAGGCGCCGGTCTGGGCAAAGATCGTATAGCACAGGCCGCGAGTCTCGCGCACTTCCTGGAACAGGCGCGAGGACATGCCGCCGCCCAGCGCGGTCGAATAGATCTGCGCGGTATAGATCTCGTCATCGCGATAGCCCGGGCTTTCCAGCGCCAACGCGAAATGCGCCTGCTCCAGCACCTTGTCCCGCCGCGCCTCGCCGCCGGTGAACCGGGCGGGCTCAGGCAGCAGCCCCTTGCGGGGTTGCAGATGGCCGAACATCTCTTCGGCCAGTTTCATCAGCTGGTCATGATCGACGGCGCCCGCCGCCGACAGGATCATCTGGTCGGGCGCATAGTGCTCGGCCACGAAGGCCGACAGGTCGTCGCGCGAAAAGGCGCTGACCCGTTCGGTCGGCCCCAGGATCGTGCGGCCCAGCGGCTGATCGCGATAGCTCTGTTCCTGCAGCCAGTCAAAGATCACGTCGTCGGGCGTGTCATGCGCCTGGCCGATCTCCTGCAGGATCACGCCGCGCTCAACCTCGATCTCGCGCGGGTCGAAGACGGGGTTCAGGACGATGTCGCCGACCACGTCCATCGCCAGCGCCACGTCATCCTTAAGCACCCGGGCGTAATAGGCCGTCACCTCGCGCGAGGTATAGGCGTTGATATAGCCGCCCACATCCTCGATCGCCTCGGCGATCTGCAGGGCCGAGCGCCGCTCGGTGCCCTTGAAGGCCATGTGCTCGAGGAAATGCGCGATGCCGTTCTGTTCGATCCGCTCGTGCCGCCCGCCGGCGGTCACCCAGATGCCGATGGCGGCCGATTGCAGCCCCGGCATCTGTTCGCTGACGATCCGAAAGCCGTTCGTTAGTTGGTCCAGTCTGACAGTCACTCAGCAATGTGCCTTTTGATATGATCCTCGATGGCGCCCAGATCGTTGGCGATGCGGGTCACCCGTTCCGGACGTTCATACAGATCGGACATGCGCGAGGGAAGAGGCGGATGCACACCGCTGGCCTGCTCGACCGCGGCGGGGAATTTCGCAGGGTGCGCGGTGGCCAGCGTGACCATCGGCACATCGGCGGCGCGGGTGTCCTCGGCCACCTTGATGCCCACGGCAGTGTGCGGGCAGACCAACTCGGCGCTGTGTTGCAGCGTGGATTTGATCGTGGCCAGCGTTTCCGCTTCGGACACACGACCCGAGTCGAAACTTTCGCGCAGAGCCTCCATCGCGCCTTGGCTGACGTGGAAGCCGCCCTGTTTCAACTCGTCCATCAACTGCGCCACGGCCCGCCCGTCTTCGCCATAGGCATAGTACAGCGCGCGTTCAAAGTTCGAGCTGACCTGAATGTCCATTGACGGGCTGATCGAGGGGATGGTGTCTCCCTTGAAATAGCCCTGCCCCGACAGGCAGCGATGCAGGATGTCGTTCTGGTTGGTCGCCACTACCAAACGGTCGATGGGCAGACCCATCCGCTTGGCGATATAGCCCGCGAAGATGTCGCCGAAATTGCCGGTGGGCACCGTGAAGCTGACCTTGCGGTGCGGCGCACCCAGGCTGGTCGCGGCCGAGAAATAATAGACCACCTGCGCCAGCACCCGGGCAAAGTTGATTGAGTTCACCCCCGCCAGCTTGACCCCGTCGCGGAAGTCGAAATCGTTGAACATGTCCTTCACGGCGGCCTGACAGTCGTCGAAATCGCCATCGACGGCCAGCGCGTGCACGTTGCTGTCGGCGGGGGTGGTCATCTGGCGGCGTTGCACCTCGGACACGCGGCCATACGGGAACAGGATGAACACATCGACCGCATCCAGCCCCCGAAACGCCTCGATCGCGGCCGATCCGGTATCACCGCTGGTGGCGCCCACGATGGTAACACGCTCGCCCCGCCGTTTCAGCGCCACCTGGAACAGCTGACCGATCAGCTGCATGGCGAAATCCTTGAAGGCCAGCGTGGGCCCGTGAAACAGTTCCAGCAGAAAGTGGTTCTCGTTCAGCTGCTTCAACGGCGCGCGGGCATCGTGACCGAACCCGGCATAGGCGCGTGCAATGATCTCTTTGAACTCGTCCCCGGCGAAAGAGCCGCTGACATACGGCCACATAACGCGGAACGCGATCTCTTCGTAGGGCAGCCCGGCCAGCGCGGCGATCTCGTCCTGGCTCAGAACCGGAATTTCGGCAGGCAGGTAAAGGCCACCGTCGCGGGCCAGACCGGTCAGCATCGCCTCTTCAAAGCTCAGTTCGGGCGCCTGCCCGCGGGTCGAAATGTATTTCATTGCGCGTCACTTTCTGATGGGGCGCGGCCGCGCCACAGGAAATATCCGGTCATTGCGGCCCAGACCAGCGCCAAACCGAACCATGTCACCGCGTATTGCAGATGGTCGTTGGGAATGCCCGCCGTATCCACCGGCAGCGGCGTGATGGCGGGATCGGTTTGGTTGCGGGCAACCAGAAGGATCGGCTCGGCCCCAAGCGCATCGGCCAGCGCGGGCACGTCGCGGGCAAACCAGATGTTGCCCGCCCGGTCCGGATCGGGAGTATAGCCGTCGATCTCATCCGGCCAATGCAGATTTCCGACAACCTGCATGGGTCCGGTCCGGCGCTCGGCCTGCTTGGCCGTTGTGGGGACAAAGCCCCGGTCCACCAGGATCGTGCGATCACCGGTTCGGAAGGGCGCGATGATCCGATAGCCCGGCCCGACCTGCTTGACCGAAACCAGTACATGGATTTCGCCGGGCAGCATCTCGCCTGAAACCTCGACGGGCAGATAACGGTCGGCATCGGGATCGAACGCCTCGGGCAGCGATACCGGATCGGCGGCGATCCGGGCTTCGATGTCGGCCAGAATGCCCTCTTTCCACGCCAGGCGCTGAACCTGCCAAGTGCCCAGAGACACAAGAACCGCCAGCCCGGCGAGCCCGAAAATCAGCAGAAACAGGATGCGGCGCATATCTAGCCCTTGTTGCGTGTCATACCGGCTCGGGGTCAAGCCGGCGTCTTGTTACGGTCTGTGCGCACGGAAATGCAACCGTGCAATTGTACGGGGCGCAATCCCCTGCGCCCCTGATCGAGAAAAAGCCGCCCCGAGGGGCGGCTTTTGCAATTCGACAGCCTCGCGGGCGTTACATCAGCGGTGCTTGGCCCCAGATGTAAACCGCGAAGAACAGGAACAGCCAGACGACGTCAACGAAATGCCAATACCAGGCAGCCGCCTCGAAGCCGATGTGTTTTTCCGGAGTGAAATCGCCCCGCATCGCACGGATCAGACAGACCGTCAGGAAGATGGTGCCGATGATCACATGTGCACCGTGGAAGCCGGTGGCCATGAAGAAGTTCGAATAGAACTGGTCGCCGCCGAATTCCCATCCTTCGTGGGCCAGCAGTTCAAAATATTCATAGGCCTGCAAAGCCGTAAAAACGACCCCAAGAAAGATGCCGATTGCCAGGCCCTGGACCAGTGCCTTGCGGTCATTTTCGTGCACCAGGGCGTGGTGTGCCCAGGTCACGGCACAACCCGACAGCAGCAGGATCAGCGTGTTGATCAGCGGCAGGTGGAACGGATCCACCGCGTGGATATCCGGCTGGACGTATTCAGTACCGGCATATTCGTACATCGGGTACATCCGATGCTTGAAGAACGACCAGAACCAGGCAAAGAAGAACATCACCTCGGACATGATGAACAGGATGAAGCCATAGCGTAGACCGATGCGCACGACCGGTGTATGGTCACCGGCGCGGCTTTCGGCCACCACGTCCGACCACCAGCCGAACATCGTGTACAGAACCGCCACAAGACCGGCCCAGAACACGAAGGACGTCACTCCGTGCATCCACAAGACGGCTCCGAACAGCATGACGAAGCCACCGATCGAGCCGATCAGCGGCCAGATCGACGGGGCCAGAATGTGGTAATCGTGGTTTTTTGCGTGTGCCATCAGCGTCCCTCACCTACAGGCGTTAGTTCGTGTTTGTTTCTGCCTGCGCATCAAGGGCGGCATAGCCCTCGGGCAGGTCGATTTCGTAGAATGTATACGACAGCGTGATCGTATGAACATACTGAGCTTCGGGGTCTTCCACCATTTCGGGGTCGACGAAGAAAGTTACGGGCATTTCGACCCGCTCACCGGGCTCCAGAACCTGCTCTTCAAAGCAGAAACAGGCGATTTTCTGGAAGTATCCTCCGGCGGAATAGGGCGTCACGTTGTACGATGCCTGTCCCGCAACTGGCTTGTTCGTCGGGTTGTACGCCTCGTAGAACGCCAGACCGGTCTCGCCGATACGCACCTTCATCTCGCGCTCGACGGGCTTGAACTCCCACGGCATGTCTTTGGCCTTGGACGCGTCGAAGCGAACGGTCACCACACGGTCGAGGATCTCATCAGGCGTGGCCTCAGCCACTCCGGTGGTGCCCCCGAACCCGGTGACCCGGCAGAACCAGTCGTAGAACGGCACAGCCGCCCAGGCCAGGCTGCCCATCAGAACAACCAGACCAACGGTCTGCGCAACGGTCTTCTGCGGTCCGGTCAAAGCCATCAGTTCTGAACCTCCTCGATGTCCACACCGAAATCGTTGCCCGAGACCTTGACGATGGTCAGGCCGAAGATGATCACGATGAACGCCGCCAACGTCAGCCCAACACCCACGTTGCGGCCGAACCGGCGTTGGTGAAGCTCATGGCTTTTGCGCAGGCTCATAACCAGCCTCCCAACCCGTAGGGTTTCAACAACGCCTCGGCGAGAATCGCGCCGAAATGCAGGAACAGGTACAGCAGCGACAGCTTGAAAAAGCTGCGCTCGACCTTGAAATTGTCCGCCTCGGCATCGTCTTCGGTGCGACGCGAGATGGCCCAGGCCCCCTGCAGGAACAGCGCGTTCAAAACTACGGCCACAGCCAAGTAAATCGGGCCACCGATGCCCGAGAAAGCGGTGCCCACGGCCAGCAGGGCCAGCAATGCGGTATAGACTAGGATATGGGTCCGTGTGGCGCGGCGTCCATGCGTCACTGTCAGCATCGGCACGCCCGCGTCGTCATAATCCGAGCGCATGAACAACGCCAGCGCCCAGAAATGCGGCGGTGTCCACATGAAGGTCAGGGCAAACATCAGCCACGGTTCGAGCGTCATCGAACCCGTGGCGGCAACCCAGCCAATCACCGGGGGAAACGCTCCCGCAGCGCCGCCGATCACGATATTCTGCGGTGTCAGGCGCTTGAGCCACATCGTGTAGATCACGACATAGAAAAAGATGGTAAAGGCAAGAAACGCGCCCGCGAACCAGTTGGTCGCCAAGCCCAGCATGATCACCGACAGGCCCGACAGGGCAAGGCCCAGCGCCATCGCCTCGCCGGGTTCGACCTTGCCCGACGGGATCGGACGACCCTTGGTGCGCTTCATTACCTTGTCGATATCCGCATCCCACCACATGTTCAGCGCACCCGAGGCGCCGCCGCCGATGGCGATGAACAGGATCGCGCAGAACCCGACGAAGGGGTGCACGGACACAGGTGCGGCCAGCAGCCCCACCAACGCGGTGAACACGACAAGCGACATCACCCGCGGCTTGAGCAGCGCGAAATAGTCGCCAAAGCCGGCCTCGTCCGCACGGGGTTGTGCGGCAAGTGTGCTGGCATTGATGCTCGCGTCGGTCATGACAGGTCCTTGTGGTGCGAAAGCTGCGCGAAACCCGCGCAGCCTGTCCTTGGTTTCGATCGGGCCTCAGGCCCTAAGGCGGTCAGTTCGCAGCTATCTGGAACGACGCGGGCAGGCCGGCATATTCTTCCTGCGCCGATTTCAGCCATTCCTCATAGGCTTCTTCGCTGACGACCTTGACGGTGATCGGCATGTAAGCGTGGTCCTTGCCGCACAGCTCGGAACACTGACCGAAATAAATGCCTTCCTTGTCGGCTTTGAACCACAGCTCGGCCAAGCGGCCCGGAATACCGTCCTGCTTGACGCCAAAGGCCGGAATCGTCCACGAATGGATTACGTCGGCCGCGGTGACCTGCATCACGACCACCTTGTTGACGGGCACCACGACGGCGGTGTCGGTGGCCAGCAGCCACTCATCCTCGCTGTAGCCGGCATCAGCCAGCTTGGCGCGCATCGCGTCATCCAGAACGAACGGCGTGACTTCGGCATCGGCCGGACGGGCGCTTTCGTCCAAGGTGGCAGGGTGCCCCAGCAGATAGCTGTCGAAGGCAAATTCGTGATCGACATACTCGTAGGTCCAGTACCACTGGTTGCCGGTCACCTTGATGACGACGTCGCCCTCGGGGATTTCCTGCTGCTTGAACAGAACCGGCAGCGAGAATGCCCCGATGAACACCAGAATCAGGATCGGGCCCAGAGTCCAAGCGATCTCGACCGGGGTGTAGTGCGAGAATCGCGCCGGCGTCGGGTTTGCACGCTGGTTGTAGCGCACGATGCAATAGACCAGCAGGCCTGCGACCAGCAGACAGATCGCGGTGATGATCACCAGAATCATGCCGTCAAGGCGTTGAATCCCTTCGGCCAGGCTGGTGGCCGCGGGCTGGAAACCCATGCCGCCGTCGACCGGCTTGCCGATGATCTCAAGGTCCTGAGCCATGGCGGGAAGGCTGGAGAGGGCTGCGAACACCCCCGAAAGCATCAAAGCATTCTTCATTTTCTGTCCTGATCGTTTGATCTTTGCGTCTCTGGCGAACAGGTGTGAATCGGTCACACCTCTCCCGTTGTCTTTGGCCGCGTTAAAAACCATATTCCGAGGGCTAGATAAAGCAAAATGCTTGCGTCAAACAGACGCTATTTTTGATCTGGATCAAATCCGAAAGGCCGCAACCAATGACTCACGCCCCGTTTCGCCCGTTCGAAACCGTTTTGCCGCAAGACGAGGCGCTGACCGTGCTGCGGTCGGCCACCGATGGCGCCGAGGACGGCGAACTGTTCGTCGAGCGCCGCAAGTCCGAATCTCTTGTCTTTGATGACGGTCGTCTGCGGTCGGCCTCGTACGATGCGTCCGAGGGGTTCGGCCTGCGGGCGGTTCAGGGTGAAGTAGCAGGATATGCCCATTCTACCGACGTATCCATCCCGGCATTGAAACGCGCGGCCGAAACCGCGCGGCTGGCCGTCGGGGATGGTGGAGGGACACTTGCCGACTCACCGCGAGCGACGAACAAGAACCTGTACACCGACGAGGACCCGATCGAATCCGCCAGCTTTCCGGTCAAGATCGAGACCCTGCGCCAGATCGACAGCTTCGCCCGCGACCTTGATCCGCGCGTTGTTCAGGTAAGCGCGGTGATTGCCGCATCGGTTCAGGAGATCGAGATCCTGCGCCCCGACGGAACCCTGGTGCGTGACGTGCGCCCGATGACGCGGGTCAATGTCTCGGTCATCGTCGAGCAGAACGGCCGCCGCGAGAGCGGATCGGCCGGCGGCGGCGGACGGGTCGGGCTCGACGGGCTGATTGATCCGGCCGATTGGCAGGACAAGGCCCGCGAAGCCTTGCGCATTGCTTTGGTCAACCTTGACGCCGTCCCAGCTCCGGCCGGCGTGATGGAAGTCGCACTGGGCCCCGGCTGGCCTGGCATCCTGTTGCACGAGGCGATCGGCCACGGCTTGGAAGGAGATTTCAACCGCAAGGGCAGTTCGGCCTTCGCCGGGCTGATGGGGCAGCGGATCGCCTCCAAGGGCGTGACCGTGGTGGATGACGGGACCATCCCCGATCGCCGGGGCTCGATCACCGTGGATGATGAGGGCACGCCCAGTTCGCGCACCGTGCTGATCGAGGACGGGATCCTGACCGGCTACATGCAGGACCGCCAGAATGCGCGCCTGATGGGGGTGACCCCCACCGGCAACGGACGGCGGCAAAGCTATGCGCACAAGCCAATGCCGCGCATGACCAATACGATCATGCTGGGCGGCGATGCCAACCCGGCGGATCTGGTTGCCGAGATCAAGGACGGCATCTGGGCCGTGGGTTTCGGCGGCGGCCAGGTCGACATCACAAACGGCAAGTTCGTGTTCAGCTGCACCGAGGCCTACCGGGTCGAGAACGGCAAGATCGGCGCCCCGGTCAAGGGCGCGACGCTGATCGGCGACGGCCCGTCGGCGCTGAAGCGTATCCGGGGTCTGGGCAATGACATGGCGTTGGATCCGGGTATGGGGACCTGTGGCAAGGACGGCCAATGGGTTCCGGTCGGCGTAGGCCAGCCCACCGTTTTGATGGATGGCCTTACCGTGGGCGGGTCTGCCGCCTGAGGCGAATCAATGTTGGAGCGGCCTCGGCTCGGTTAACCGGGGCCGCCCTTCCAAACATTTCGCACCCGCGCGGACGCCAGGCAGGAAAAAAATTTTTGTTATCTTTTCAATATTATATCGACAATCACGCCTGAAACACTCGCCTTAACTCCTAAAATTTTTCGAGATTCACGGGCTGTTAACCCGGCCAGCCGTAAACCAGTTCTGCAATCAGGCGGAGCCACGGATGACCGAAGAGCAGCAATCTTCCATTCACCCCCCACTCCCACCCACCACGGAAGAGGACCGGTTTTCTTGGCTTCGTCTGATGCGTTCGCGCAAGGTCGGCCCGGCCACGTTCCGGCGCCTGCTGCACGAACATGGCTCGGCGCAGAATGCGCTGGCCGCGCTGCCGGAAGTGGCACGCGCTGCCGGAGTCAAAGGGTATGAAACATGCCCACCCGGCGTGATCGAGGCAGAGCTCAAGGCCGCAAAAGCCGCCAAAGCGCGGCTTTTGTGCCTTGGCTCGGCTGACTACCCCTCAATGCTGGCGGACTTGTCCGATGCGCCCCCCCTGCTTTGGGCAATTGGGGATACGTCAATCCTGCATCGGAAGATGATTGCCCTTGTCGGGGCTCGGAACTGTTCGTCGTTGGGCGCACGGATGGCCCGCGCACTGGCAGGCGGGCTGGGCGCACAAGGCTATGTCGTAGTTTCGGGGTTGGCGCGGGGAATCGATACCGCTGCCCACAAGGCCGCGTTGGAATCTGGAACGGTCGCAGTGATGGCCGGTGGTGTCGACGTCATCTATCCGGCCGAGAACACGGATTTGGCCCGCGATATAGCGCTGCGGGGTCTGCGCCTGTCCGAACAGCCCATGGGCGTCACCCCGCAAGCCCGGCATTTTCCCCGTCGCAACCGGATCATCTCGGGCCTGGCGCAGGCGGTGGTGGTGGTCGAAGCCGCTGCCAAATCCGGCAGTCTGATCACTGCGCGCGACGCTCTGGACCAGGGGCGCGACGTGTTGGCCGTGCCGGGCCATCCGTTCGACGCGCGCGCGGCGGGGTGCAACCTGTTGATCCGCGAAGGCGCCACGCTGGTGCGATCGGTCGACGACGTGATCGAAGCCCTGCCTCCACAGACGACCGATCTGTTCGATGCGTCCGCTGCCCCGCAGCCCGCTCCGGATCACGTGCATCCGATTTCGACCGATGACTTGCAGGGCATGATCCTGTCGCGCCTTGGTCCTTCGCCGGTGGCCGAAGACCAACTGATCCGGGACGTGCAGGTTCCGGCCAGCGCCGTCGGCCCGATTCTGGTCGAACTGGAGCTGGCGGGGCGCATCCAAAGACAGGCGGGCGGGCTGTTGTCTCTGGCCGTCTGACCCGGGTTCGATTTGTCGTTTCACCGGCTCGCAGCGCACCGGAATTCGGACGCGCAATACAGTGCATTGACAAATCCGCCTTGCCCTCCACATCTTGCACGGCCATACATGCCGCCCAATCCGTCGAGCGAGGTTTTAGACTAAATGCCTGTAGTTGTTGTAGAATCCCCGGCCAAGGCAAAAACGATCAACAAATATCTCGGCCCCGACTACACGGTTCTGGCTTCGTACGGCCATGTTCGCGACCTGCCTCCGAAAGACGGATCGGTCGATCCGGACCACGATTTTTCCATGAAATGGGAGGTCGCCGCCGATAGCCGCAAACACGTCAAGGCCATCGCGGATGCGCTCAAGGATGACAACGCGCTGATCCTGGCCACCGACCCCGACCGCGAGGGCGAGGCGATCAGCTGGCACCTGCAAGAGGCGCTGACCAAGCGCCGCTCGATCAAGAAGGACACCGAGGTTCGGCGCGTGACCTTCAACGCCATCACCAAGGATGCGGTGACCAAGGCGATGCAGAACCCGCGCGAGGTCGACATGCCTCTGGTCGAGGCCTATCTGGCCCGGCGCGCACTGGACTATCTGGTCGGCTTCAACCTGTCGCCGGTTCTATGGCGCAAGCTGCCCGGCGCGAAATCGGCCGGACGCGTGCAATCGGTCTGCCTGCGCCTGATCGTCGAGCGCGAGATGGAGATCGAGGCGTTCAAGCCCGTCGAATACTGGTCGGTCAAGGCGCTGTTCGAAACGCCGCGCGGCCAAACCTATGAGGCGCGGCTGGTCACGCTGGCCGGCAAGAAGCTGGACAAGCATGACATCGCCAACGCCACCCAGGCCGAACTGGCAGTGCAGGCCATCACCAGCCGCGCGCTGAGCGTGACCTCGGTCGAGGCCAAGCCGGCCGCGCGCAACCCCAGCGCTCCGTTCATGACCTCGACCCTGCAGCAGGAAGCCAGCCGCAAGTTCGGTATGGGCGCGCGCCACACGATGCAGGTGGCCCAGCGTTTGTACGAGGCCGGGCACATTACCTATATGCGAACCGACGGCATCGACATGGCGCCCGAGGCCGTCGCGGCCACGCGGGACGCGATCAAGGACCGGTTCGGTGCCGAATACGTGCCGGACAGCCCGCGCATGTACAAGAACAAGGCCAAGAACGCGCAGGAAGCGCACGAATGCATCCGGCCCACGGACATGACCAAGGACGCCGCCGCCTTGAAACTGTCGGATGACGATCAGCGCAAGCTGTACGATCTGATCTGGAAACGCACGATCGCCTGCCAGATGGCCGCTGCGCGGCTGGAACGCACCACCGTCGAAATCGGCAGCGATGACGGTCAGGTCGGCCTGCGCGCCACCGGTCAGGTCGTGCTATTCGACGGCTTCATGCGCGTCTACGAGGAAGGCCGCGACGATGTCGAGGACGAGGATGACAAGCGTCTGCCCCAGATCATGCAGGGTGATCCGGCGCGCTTTGCCAAGACCACGCTGAAGGATCAGTTTGACAAGGCCACCGCCGACGGCGCGGACAAGAAGGCCATCCTGTCGGACAACCAAGCAGTTCTGGCGCTGCAACACCACACCCAGCCGCCGCCGCGCTATACCGAGGCGACCCTGGTCAAACGGATGGAAGAACTGGGTATCGGGCGACCCTCGACCTATGCCTCGATCGTCACCACGATTCAGGACCGCGGTTACGTGCGCAAGGACAAGAACCGCCTGATCCCCGAGGAAAAGGGCCGGATCGTCACGATCTTCTTGCTGAATTTCTTCCGTCAGTATGTGGGGTATGAATTCACCGCCAACCTCGAAGAGCAGCTGGACGAGGTGAGCGCCGGCGCCCGCGACTACAAGGACCTGCTATCCAAGTTCTGGCGCGATTTCTCGGCCGCGATCGCCGAGACGTCCGAGTTGCGGATTTCAGAAGTGCTCGACAAGCTGGACGAGGCGCTGGCCCCGCAGCTGTACCCCCCGCGCGAGGATGGCTCGGATCCGCGCATCTGCCCCAAATGCGGGGTCGGACGGCTGCACCTGAAAACCTCGCGGACCGGCGGATTCGTGGGCTGCGGGAACTATCCCGAATGCACCTATACCCGCCCCATCGCCGGTGAAGGCGCCGAGGGCGAGGAACGTCTGCTGGGCATGGATGGCGAAGATGAGATCTGGCTGAAATCCGGACGCTTCGGCCCCTATGTCCAGCGCGGCGAAGCCACGCCCGAGAACAAGAAACCGCCGCGCGCCTCTTTGCCGAAGGGCTGGAACAAGGATGCCATGGACCTTGAGAAGGCGCTGACCCTTCTGAGCCTGCCGCGCGAGATTGGCGAACACCCCGAGGGCGGTATGATCAGCGCCAATTTCGGGCGCTTCGGTCCCTATATCATGCACCAGCTACCGGACGAGGCGAAGCCGGTCTACGCCAATCTCAAGGATCCCAACGACGTGTTCGAAATCGGCATGAACCGGGCCGTCGAACTGTTGGCGGAAAAGCGCGCCAACCCCGGGCGGCGGGGACGGGCTGCGGCCAAACCGCTGAAGGAACTGGGCGAGCATCCCGATGGCGGCGCGATCCAGGTTCTGGACGGGCGCTATGGGCCTTATGTGAAGTGGGAAAAGGTCAACGCGACCCTGCCCAAGGACATCAAGCCCGAGGACGTTACGCCCGAAATGGCGGTGGAACTGGTCAATGAGAAGGCGGCCAAGAAAGGCACCCGCAAAAAGGCCGCGCCCAAGAAGAAAGCCACCAAGAAGAAAGCCAGCTGATCCAGGCCCCCGCGGGCGGTTAGGTAGAAATACCACCCGCCCGCAGGTTTCATTGACTTCCCAATGACGTGGCGGCACAACCTGCCCATCACCATGTCATTGGGGGAGTTTTCCATGAAGAAAGTCTATGCCAATGCCACCGAGGCCCTCGATGGGATACTTCGGGATGGCATGCTGATCGCGGCCGGCGGGTTCGGCCTGTGCGGCATTCCCGAATTGCTGCTGCAGGCGATCAAGGAGTCGGGCGTGAAGGATCTGACCTTTGCCTCGAACAACGCAGGCGTCGACGATTTCGGCATCGGCATTCTGCTGCAGACGCGGCAGGTCAAGAAGATGATCAGCTCGTATGTCGGTGAGAACGCCGAATTCATGCGCCAGTACCTGTCGGGCGAGCTTGAGCTGGAATTCACCCCACAAGGTACCTTGGCCGAGCGCATGCGCGCCGGCGGCGCGGGTATCCCGGGCTTCTATACCAAGACCGGCGTCGGCACCGTGATCGCCGAGGGCAAGGAGCACAAGGAGTTCAACGGCGAGACCTACATCCTCGAGGAGGGGATCTTTGCCGATCTGGCCATCGTCAAGGCATGGAAAGCCGACGACACCGGCAACTTGGTGTTCCGCAAGACCGCCCGCAACTTCAACGTGCCGGCGGCGACCTGCGGCAAGATCTGCGTGGCCGAGGTCGAAGAGATCGTGCCGCGCGGTTCGCTGGATCCCGACTGCATCCACCTGCCCGGCATCTATGTGCACCGGGTCATTCAAGGTCAGCACGAAAAGCGCATCGAACAGCGCACCACCCGCAAGAAGGAGGAAGCGTAATGCCTTGGGATCGCAATCAGATGGCCGCGCGTGCGGCCGAGGAACTGGAAGACGGCATGTATGTGAACCTCGGCATCGGAATTCCGACGCTGGTGGCGAACTATGTGGGCGACAAGGACATCACCCTGCAATCGGAAAACGGCATGCTGGGCATGGGCCCCTTCCCCTATGAGGGCGAAGAAGACCCCGACCTGATCAACGCTGGCAAGCAGACCATCACCGAACTGCCCCGCACCGCCTATTTCGACAGCGCCACGTCTTTTGCCATGATCCGCGGCGGCAAGATCGCGGCGGCGATTTTGGGCGCGATGGAGGTCGACGAGAAGGGCGATCTGGCCAACTGGATGATTCCGGGCAAGCTGGTCAAGGGCATGGGCGGCGCGATGGACCTGGTGGCCGGGGTCGGACGGGTCATCGTGGTGATGGACCACACCAACAAGCACGGCGACAGCAAGGTGCTGAAGGAATGCACCCTGCCGCTGACCGGCAAGGGCGTGGTTGACCGCATCATCACCAACCTGGGCGTGCTGGACGTCGTCGAAGGCGGCCTGAAGATCGTAGAACTGGCCGATGGCGTCACCGAAGAAGACATGCGCGCGGCGACCGAGGCGACCATCGTCGCTTGACCCGGTTGGCGTTGGGAATTGAAAAGGCCCGCGATTGCGCGGGCCTTTTTCACTTCATGGTCTGAAACACGCAACCGTCGGAAACAAGATCGGGAGGTGTGGCGCACAAGGCGCGGGCGACCTGGAACGCCGCCAGCACCTTGGGCACATAGTCGCGGGTTTCAGCGTAAGGCGGCACGCCATTGTGTTTGCGCACTGCGCCCTCCCCCGCGTTGTAACCGGCCAGCACGAGGATCGGATCGCTCCCGAACTCTCCCATCAACCAGTCGAGATATTTCACGCCACCGGCAATGTTCTGCTCCGGCAGCATGCTGTCGGTCACCCCGAACCGCTTGGCGGTGGCGGGCATCAGCTGCATCAAACCCTGCGCCCCGGCCGAGCTGACGGCCGTCTCGCGTCCGCCGGACTCCACCGACATCACCGCCAGCACCAGAGCGGGCGATACCTTGGTGCCCACGGTCGAGCGCAGGATATCCACGCCGCGCTGCTCGACGATGCGCTGCAGTGTTTGAAGCCGCGGCGAAGCGACCCCGACCGTTGCCAGCGCCTGAAGCGCTGGATCCAGCCTTCCCGGACCAGCCTGGGCCATGTCAGGCGAAATCCTCGCCCAGAAGGCCTTGTATGCACCTTCGGGCGTTTTCTCGGGCTGGATCTGCGGAAGGTTGGCCGCCGGTACTTTGGTGCGGGCAATGATGTCGGGCACGACAAGCGTGGCGCCCGTGCTGGGGGCCGATGGCGCCTTGGCATGTTCCTCGGCCGATATCTGGACGGTGACATGCGGACGCGTGCCCGGCTTGGGCGCCTTGATCCGTTTGTAGACGCCGCGCGGTTCGATATCGGTGGCCTGGGCCGGTGCAACGAAAGCTGCTGCAAACGCCAAAACGCCGGCGCATGTCAGTACGCTCGGGATTCTCATCTTACCTGCCTCATCTTCTTTTGGCGTTGATTTGTTACGCGAATCCGCGCTGCGGGCCAGAAAAACCACATGAATTGGGGCGTTTTTGCCTCATTTGCCGCAATTTTGCATCGGAACGCGCCCCACCCCGAAGATATGAGGAATTTTTTTTTGTTACACTTCAATGTGTTCCAAGAAAAATGACTAAAAAGTTAAGCACGCGGAAGAAAATCATCTGTTTGGCCCAAATCCTGCCATGCGGGCAGGGCAAACATAATGCCATACCGAGACGGTCATGAGCAGACTGAGAGAGGACGCTCTGGAAAGACCCCGAGGTTTTATTAGCTTAGTGATCCTTTAGGAGGGACGTAACATGATCAAGCTCTTCAAGAAATTCCGCAACGACGAAAGCGGCGCCGTGACTGTTGACTGGGTCGTTCTGACCGCGGCCGTCGTGGGCCTGGGCACCGTTGCCTACACGCAGATCTCGGGCGGCGCGACCGGCCTGGCCACCAACGTGAACAGCGCTCTGAGCGGTGCAACCGTTTCGACCGGCACCAACGCCGGCGCAGCCGGTGGTATCACCACCGCAGGCACCGGCACCGGCGGCAGCTAAGCCCCGAAACATGCATTCTGGGCCGCGCCAAACTGGCGCGGCCTTTTTTTTAACCAAAACGTAGGACTTCGTGTGTTGAACCGAGCATAGTTCCCCGCCCGGCCAACCTGCTGTCCGCCATGGACGGGCAGCCGGGTTGCACGAGGAGACGAAAGCAACGGTATGGTCGGCACCTGCTGCGCGGTTCGCGCAAGACACGGGACGCCGACGGTTAAGGGGTATACACAATGATCCGCTTTGCAAAAAAATTCATTTGCAACGAAGGCGG
Organism: Ruegeria sp. BHSC276; assembly: GCF_059612945.1. Classification (NCBI taxonomy): domain Bacteria; kingdom Pseudomonadati; phylum Pseudomonadota; class Alphaproteobacteria; order Rhodobacterales; family Roseobacteraceae; genus Ruegeria; species Ruegeria sp. BHSC276. The sequence continues at coordinate 389,071 of NZ_JBXWRP010000001.1, forward strand.
CGCTGTCACAGTTGATTGGGTTGTCGTAACCGCGCTGGTCGTTGGACTGTCGATGGTGACCTATCTGGTCATTCAAACGGCCACCACCAACATGGGGGGCAACGTTGATACCGCGTTGAGCGGTTCAACCGTCAGTACTGGCACCAGCGCTGGAGAGAACGGCGGCATCGTGACCGCGGGCACCAGCGGAAGTTGAGGCCTCGAAACACTTCCCGGGTGAGTCTCGGGCATTGCCAAGGTTGACCAGACAGAATTTCGCGCGGCGCTTTGCTGCGCGGGGACGTCACTTGGAGCGTTTCCCCAACAACCCTGGCGAAAATCCGGAATTTGTCCCACATTTCGACACAATTCCGATTTATCAAATATGCTGTTTCAATGTCTTGTTTGGGCCGATACACGTGCGACCAACAAAATAAAGAGGTGAACGCATGCGAGCTGTTTTTGGACTTGTCCTGATCATCGGGGTCGCCCTAGCTGGTGGCGCGGTGTACATGGCCCGAAATTACATTGCCGAGTATCAAAACGCACTGGCCCGGGAAAAACAGGCGGCTCAAGAGGCGCTCGCGAATGCCAAAGTCAACGTGGTGCCAACCGTGGGCGTCATCGTCTCGACTCGCAAACTGAAATATGGTGAACCGCTGACCACCGAGGATGTGCGCGTGGTCGAATGGCCCGAAAACGCGATTCCCGAAGGCACGTTCACCGACATGACCGCGCTGTTCCCCGAAACGGGCCAGAACGAGCGGTTCGTTTTGCGTGCGATGGAAAAGGACGAGGCCATCATGGCGGTGAAGATCACCAAACCGGGTGAACCAGCCGGCCTGACCTCGTTGCTGGAAAAGGGCAAACGCGCCTTTGCCATCAGTGTGGACGTGGCCTCGGGCGTTTCGGGCTTCCTGCGCCCCGGTGATGTGGTCGATGTGTACTGGACCGGGTCGTTGCGGGGCGCGGTCGAGGGCGCGAACGGCGAGATCACGCGCCTGATCCAGCCGAATATCGAATTGATAGCCGTGGACCAGACGGCCGGTTCCGACGTGACGGGCACGACCATTGCCCGAACGGTGACGGTGGCCGCCACCCCCGAACAGATCGCGGCACTGGCACAGGCGCAGAACACCGGGCGGCTGTCGCTGGCTTTGGTGGGCGTACAGGATGAAACCGTCGCAAGCGCCATCGAAATGGACCAGCGTAAGCTGTTGGGCATCAAGGAGAGCGCACCTGCTCCGGTCAAGCAAGAGGAGAAGGTCTGCACCATTCGGACCCGCCGGGGCGATCAGATCGTAGAGACGCCGATCCCCTGCACAAACTGACGCTTGCTCAATAGCTTGCCAGCCAAATTCGGAATGAAGCCGCGCTTTGTGCGCGGCTTCTCTCGTTTTGGTTGTTGCCCATTCTCCACATAAGGAAAATTCCGGAAACCCTTGATTATTGCAATAAAACCCGAATTCGCGCACAGTTCGCCATCATAGGGCAATAGACCCACAAAAAACTGAGTGGTGATCGGAGAGGCAGGTCACATGACATTTCGTTCCTGGATTGGCGCAACCCTTTTGGGGGTAGCGCTTGTTACGAGCCCGGCCGGCTTCGATGCCGCTTGGGCCGAAAATCTTCGCGTGGTCAAGAAAGGTACGGCGGAAACGCTGGATGTGCCGATCAACCGCGCCATCGTGGTTGAAAGCGAAACACCTTTCGCGGAGCTCAGCATCGCGAATGCGGGCATCGCGGATATTTCGTCGCTTTCGGACCGCACCATCTATGTGTTGGGCAAGGCGCCCGGCATGACGACGCTGACCTTGTTCGACGGCGCCGGCAATCTGATCACCAATGTGAGTGTTCGGGTCGCACCGGACGTGACCGAATTCAAAGAGCGCCTGAGGCAGATTCTGCCAAACGAACCGATCGAGGTGCGCACCGCCAATGACGGGATCGTGCTGTCTGGCACGGTTTCCAGCTCGGCCAAGCTGGCGCGGGCACTGGAACTGGCCGAGCGCTACGCCCCCGAACGCGTATCGAACCTGATGAATGTCGGTGGTGTGCAGCAGGTCATGCTGAAGGTCCGCTTTGCCGAAATGAACCGCTCGGTGGCCAAGAACCTGTCAGCCTCACTGGGCTTTGGCGGCGGTGACGTGACCGGCGGCATCAACACTCTGAACAACCAGCCCGCCCTGACCAATGCCTTGGCCAACAGAATTCCGGTGGCCCAGTCCAATACGGGCGCCATCCTGTTCGGCTTCGGCGCGGGGTCGACCCAGGTTCGCCTGCTGCTCGAAGCGCTGGAAGCCAAAGGCTTGGCCCGCAGCTTGGCCGAACCGAACCTGTCGGCCCTGTCCGGCCAGGAGGCGACGTTCCTCGCCGGTGGCGAGGTTCCGATTCCCGTACCGCAGGATGACGGCGTGGTTGCCATCGAATACAAGGCCTTCGGCGTCGAGATCGACTTTGTGCCGCGGGTCGTTGACGGTGACCTGATCAACCTCGAGATGGCCGCGTCGGTGTCCAGCATCGACACCGGCTCGAACTTCACCATCAACGGCGACAACGTTCCCAGTTTCATCACGCGCCAGACCAGCACGACGGTTGAACTGCGCGACGGAGAAAGTTTTGCGATCGCGGGCCTGATCCAGGACGACTTTACCGACCTGAGCAATCAGATCCCCTGGCTGGGCGACGTTCCGGTGCTGGGCGCGTTGTTCCGAAGCGCCGAATACCAGCGCGAGCAGAGCGAACTGGTGATCATCATCACCGCGCATCTTGTGTCGCCGACGCGCGGCGAAGCGCTGGCCTTGCCCACGGATCGGGTCAAACCGCCAAGCGAATTCGACCTTTTCGTCAATGGTCGTGTAGCCCGCACCGAGCGCACGGGCAACGGCGCGGCGTCGGAAGTTGCCAAACAGGATTTCGGCAGCTCCTACGGCTATGTCCTGGACTGATAGGGAGGACAGACCAATGCAAAAGTGGATGATCACACTGGGTCTTGCAGTCGCGGTTGCCAACTGCACCCGAGAAGCCGGCTACGAGATCGACCAGGGCGCCTTTGGCAATGCGACCCTAAACAACGTTCAGGTCATGAACGGCGAGTTGTCCTATGGCCAGATCCTGGCTCAGCGCTTCGCGGCCGAGGTCCCGACCCAGATCAACTTTGCCTTCGACAGCGCCCAGTTGGACGAGTCGGCGCGCCGGATCCTCTTGCAACAGGCCAACTGGATCAAACAGTTCCCCGAAGCCCGGTTCCGCGTCTATGGACACACGGATGCGGTCGGCTCGCAGAGCTACAACTACAACCTGGGTCTGCGCCGCGCGAATGCGGCGGTGAATTTCCTTGTTCAACAGGGGATCTCACGCGCGCGCCTCGAGGCGTTGGTGTCGTTCGGCAAGACCAAGCCTTTGGTGGCGACACCGAATCGCGACCGCCGCAACCGGCGCACCGTGACCGAGGTATCCGGCCTTGTGGACCGCCATCCCAACATCCTGGATGGGAAATACGCCGAGGTCATCTATCGCGAGTATGTCGAAAGCGCGACCTACCCGAGCAAGTTGAGCCGCGAGACGGCGCTGGGCGAGACCAGCGAACAATAATTGGAAATCGGGCGACATCGTCGCCCGTTTCCCTACAATTGGTTTTTTTGCGCCCCATTCTTGCCCCAGTTCCAAGCGACATTGTGAACAATTGGGTGACCTGCGGCCGAAATTGGCCGCAACAGGGCGACAGCAAACCGACACACGATTCTCGACCGTATCGACGTTTGCTGCGCTCCTACGACGAGGATTGTGTTAATGACGAGCGCCACGCCGCAAAATGATGATACCGCCATTCTGGCATGTACGATCAGCCGGGACGTGCAGAACTTCGACCTGCTGATCGAGGACATGGAAACCGCCCTGGGTGAACGCTGGGGTGATCTTGGTTTTGCCGAAGCGCTTGCCTTTTTCAACCAACCCGAAGCCGAATCCCTTCAATTCGTGGCTCTGGCCATCGATGGCGAGGATGAAGACGATCTGACGCTGATGGGCGAGATCATCACGAAGGCCAAGGACAAAAACATCAAGGTTGTTCTGATCGCCGAAGACGTCACGCCGGCGGCGCTGCATCAACTGCTGCGCAAGGGGGCGGACGAGTTCGTTCCCTACCCTCTGCCGGAAAACGAGTTGCAAGAAGCCATCGACCGTATGAACCAGCCCGATCCCGAACCGGTGCCACAACCAACCGCCGTGCCGCTGGCGGCCGGGTCGCCGAAGGAAGGCGCGCTTCTGGTGGTTCAAGGATTGGCCGGCGGCGTCGGCGCCACGACCATAGCGGTGAACCTTGCCTGGGAACTTGCGACCGTTTCGGGCAAGGATGCCCCTCGGGTCTGCCTGATCGACCTTGATCTTCAGTACGGGACAGTATCGACCTATCTGGATCTTCCCCGCCGCGAAGCCGTGTTCGAGATGCTGTCGGACACCGCCGCCATGGATGATGACGTGTTCGCACAGGCGCTGCAGAAATTCGATGACAAGCTCGACGTGCTGACGGCCCCGTCGGACATGGTGCCGCTGGACCTGCTCACGCCCGAAGATATTCAGCGCGTGATCGACATGGCCCGCAAACACTATGACTACGTTCTGATCGACATGCCCAAGACGCTGGTGCATTGGTCCGAAACGGTGTTGCAGGCTGCACATGTGTATTTCGCCCTGATCGAACTCGACATGCGCTCGGCCCAGAACGCGCTGCGTCTCAAGCGGGCGCTTCAGGCCGAGGAACTGCCCTTCAACAAGTTGCGTTTCGCGCTGAACCGCGCGCCGAAATTCACCGATCTCAATGGCAAGAGCCGGGTCAAGCGCATGGGCGAAAGCCTGGGCATTTCAATCGACCTGCAGCTGCCGGATGGTGGCAAACCGGTTCTTCAGGCCGGCGATCACGGATTGCCTCTGGCCAATTCCGCCGCCAAGAACCCGCTGCGTCGGGAAATCGCCAAACTTGCTCAGTCATTGCACAGCCTCGGCAGCAACAGCGCCGAGGCCGCATAATCACAGCCCCCAAGGGGAGGAGCCGCCGTGTTTTCACGATACAAGAAGCAACCAGCCGCTCAGCCGGTGGCCACGCCGACCGAGACAGCCAAGTCTCCGGAAGCACCTGCGAGCTCGGCCCAGCCGTCATCTTCGACGGCCGTCGCGCGCAAGCCCGCGGTCAAAAAACAGGGCGAAGTCAAGAGAATGGACCGCGAGCGCAAGCGCAAAGAGCGCCTGAGCGAGATCAAGATCGAGCTGCATCGCGAGCTTCTGGAAAACCTGAACCTAGCTGCGCTGGAAAACGCGTCCGAGGCGGAACTTCGGGCCGAGATCAGCGCCATCGCAAGCGAAGTCCTGGAAGCCAAGAACATCGTTCTTAACCGCGAAGACCGCTCGCAGCTGAACAAAGAGCTGTATGACGAGGTGACCGGACTCGGTCCTCTGGAAACGCTGCTGCAGGACGACACGGTCAGCGATATTCTGGTCAACGGCCCGCATCAGATCTTTGTCGAACGGTTCGGCAAGCTAGAGTTGAGCGACGTCACCTTCAAGGATGAAAAGCACCTGATGCGGATCATCGACAAGATCGTGTCGGCCGTGGGCCGGCGTGTCGATGAGTCGAACCCCTATGTCGACGCCCGCCTGGCAGATGGGTCGCGTTTCAACGCAATGGTCCCCCCTATCGCGGTGGATGGATCGCTGGTGTCGATCCGGAAATTCAAGAAAGACAAGCTCAGCATCGACGACCTTGTGAAATTCGGCGCCTTTACCGAGGAAATGGCCGCTTATCTTCAGGCCGCGGTGTCCACCCGCCTGAACATCATCGTGTCGGGTGGTACCGGCTCGGGTAAGACCACCACGCTGAACGCTTTGTCCAGCTTCATCGACGATGCCGAACGCATCCTGACCATCGAGGACACGGCGGAACTGCAGCTGCAGCAGACCCATGTTGGCCGGATGGAAAGCCGCCCGCCCAACGTGGAAGGCAAGGGCGAAGTCAGCCCGCGCGACTGTCTAAAGAACGCCCTGCGGATGCGCCCCGACCGCATCATCGTCGGCGAGACACGCGGCGCCGAGGTGATCGACATGTTGCAGGCCATGAACACCGGCCACGACGGCTCGATGACCACGATCCACGCCAACTCGGCCCGCGACGGTATCTCGCGTCTGGAAAACATGATCGCGATGGCCGGGATCGAAATGCCGATCAAGGCCGTGCGCAGCCAGATCGCAAGCGCCGTGAACCTGATCGTGCAGGCCAGCCGCCTGCAGGACGGCTCGCGCCGCATGACCTCGATCACCGAGATTACAGGCATGGAAGGTGACGTGATCTCGATGCAGGAAATCTTTCGTTTTCAACGCGTTGGCCTGACACCCGATAACAAGATCATCGGTCACTTCACGGCCACGGGCGTACGCAGCCACTATTCGGAACGGTTCCGTCTTTGGGGGTATGACCTGCCCGCATCGATCTATGAACCGACGACCATGTAGGAGAGCCGGACATGCAACTGCCTACCGAGGCGCTCATCTATGTCGCGATCTTCGTCGGGGTTCTGGCGCTGGTCGAAGGCATCTATCTGGTGGCTTTCGGCAAGTCCATCAGCCTGAACAGCAAGGTCAATCGCCGTCTGGACATGCTTGACAAGGGTGTCGGTCGCGAACAGGTGCTGGAACAGCTGCGCAAGGAAATGCAGCAGCACATGAAATCGCAGAGCATCCCGCTCTATTCCCTGTTGGCCGACAAGGCGCAAAAGGCAGCGATCGCCTTCAGCCCGCGCCAGTTGATCATGATGATGGCCCTGCTGTCGATCGTTGCCTTCATGGGGCTGAGCATCGGCACCCGCACCGAGACACTGTTGCGGGTTGCGCTGTCGGTGGCGATCGGGGTCGGTGCGGTCTATGCTTGGGTGAACAGCAAGGCCAAAAAGCGGATGGCCATGCTGGAGGAACAACTGCCGGATGCGGTCGAACTGATGGTGCGCTCGCTGCGGGTGGGCAACCCGTTCGTATCGTCCGTCCAGATCGTCGCCAACGAGGTCGAAGACCCGTTGGGTACCGAATTTGGTGTGATCGCCGACGAATGCGCCTATGGCCGCGACGTGGGCGAAGCGCTCAAGGACATGGCCGAGCGTCTGGACATGCAGGACCTTCGCTTCTTGGCCGTTGCGGTGGGTATTCAACAGCAGTCCGGCGGCAACCTGGCCGAAATCCTTGCCGGTCTTGCCAAGGTGATCCGGGCCCGCTTCCGTCTGTTTCGGCGCGTCAAGGCCATCACCGCCGAGGCACAATGGTCGGGCAAGTTCCTGTCAGGGTTCCCTGTCGGCTGCCTGCTGTTTATCCTGGTGAAGGACCCAAATTATTATGACTCGGTCCTTGATCACCCGTGGTTCATCCCGGCCTGCTTCGTTGTCGGCATTATGCTGACCTTGAACCTGATCGTGATGCGCATCCTCACCAACATCAAGGTCTGAAGGGGCAAGCATGGAAATCCTGAACCAAATCAATGATTTTCTGACCCAGCAGTTGGGAGAGTTCGGGCCGCTGATCGTCGTGGGCGTGCTGGGCCTGTTCATGATCCTAATCACCATCCCCATTCTGCTGAACCAGCCCGAAGACCCCCTGAAGAAGCTGCAGCGCGCCAACGCGGCGCCCAAGCGCGAAAAAAAGAGCAAAAAGGACCAGCTGCGCAATTCAAGCCGCAACGAACAGCTGGAGAAATTCGCCAACTTTCTTGAGCCGAAGGACCAAGAAGAATATTCCGCCATGGAACTCAAGCTGCGTCAGGCCGGTTACCGGTCGAAGGACGCGGTTCGGTTCTTCCATTTTGCGCAGTTCGCTTTGGGAATTTCCGGCATCATCATCGGGGTGTTGCTGGTCACCGTGTTCAACAACGGGCAGGAATTTACCGGCCAGCAGATGATGATCCGCGTGCTGGTGCCCGGTGCCATCGGCTATTACATCCCCAAATACTGGATCACGCGCCGCATCGAAGAACGCAAAGAAGCCATCACCGCCGGCTTCCCCGATACGCTTGACCTGATGCTTGTCTGCGTGGAAGCGGGTCAGTCGCTGGATCAGGCCATCGTTCGCGTGGCGTCCGAAATGCAATCATCCTATCCGGAAATCGCCCAGGAATTTGAAACCGTTGCCTATGAAATGAAGGCGGGCAAGGACAAGGACACGGTTCTACGCGACTTCGGCACCCGCTGCGGCGTGCAGGACGTCAGCTCGTTCGTGACCGTGATGATCCAATCGGCGACTTTCGGCACCTCGATCGCCGATGCATTGCGGGTCTATGCGGGCGAGATGCGTGACAAGCGGGTTATGCGGGCGGAAGAGGCCGCAAACAAGTTGCCAACCAAAATGACGCTTGCCACAATGATGCTGACGGTCCCGCCGCTGCTGATCATTCTGATCGGGCCTTCGGCCAAGGGGATCATGGACTTTACGAACATGAGCAAATAGCCGGATGCAGACGTCGCTGCTTCGCGTCACAAGAACAGGGGTTTTCATCCTGACAACCACCGCGGCCGCATCCGCGGTGGTTTCGTGTACCGAGACAGGCCTGACCCAAGGCCCCTACCCCCCGGGGATCGACCCCAAGGGCGGCCCGGTCGACGAAGTTGCCGTCGGCAACCGCCTGATGGCCGCCGGAGAATACGAACTGGCGCTGGAGTCTTTCACCCGCGCGGCGCTGGCCGAAGGGATGACCGCCGAGATCCTGACCTCGATCGGCACCGCCAATCTTGGGCTCAGGCGTCTTGGCCAGGCGGAACCGCTGTTGCGCGAAGCCGTGGAGAAAGACCCGGAATGGCCGATCGCCTGGAACAATCTGGGCGTGTTGCTGATGGAAACCGGTGAATATGCCGAAGCCTCGCAGGTGTTCCAACGGGCCTATGCGCTGGACAATGGCGAAAGTGACGCAATCCGGGACAATCTGCGCTTGGCACTCGCAAAAATGGAAAATCCTGTTAATAATACTACGCAAGAACAAGAATTCCGGCTTGAGCAACAAGGGGATGGGGCATTCCTGTTGCGCAGGAACCGATAACAGAGGCACGAGCAGCAAGGGACGCAAAAATGCGCCACAGCTTTCTGATTCCCACAGTCGCGGCATGCGGGCTGATCTTGACGGCCTGCGCCAAGGAAACCGAGCAGGAAAAGGTCGAACGCACGTTCCAGGAAGTGAACGTCATCGACGAGACCAACCTGAACGACGTGATGTTGAATGCGTCGAACCCGGACGAGGCCGTCACCTATTTCCAGGGCGCCGCCAGCAAGAACCCCGACCGGATCGACCTGCAGCGTGGCCTGGCCATTTCTCTGGTTCGCGCCAAACGCAGCACCGAAGCCGCGGTCGCGTGGAAACGCGTGACCACGATGCCCGGTGCCACCAGCGCCGACAGGGTGGAATATGCGGATGCGCTGGTCCGCAGCGGAAACTGGAAAGATGCCAAGGCAGTCCTTGATTCCGTGCCGCCGACGCACGAGACTTTTAAGCGATACCGCCTCGAAGCCTTGGTCGCCGATGCCAACAAGGATTGGAAACGCGCCGATCATTTCTATGAGACTGCCGTGGGTCTGACGACCCGACCGGCCGGTGTCATGAACAATTGGGGGTATTCCAAACTGAGCCGCGGCCAGTATGCCGAAGCCGAGCGGCTGTTCACCGAGGCCATCCGCCAGGACAAAAACCTGTTCACCGCCAAGAACAATTTGGTCTTGGCCCGAGCCGCACAGGGCAACTATTCCATGCCCGTGATTCCCATGACCCAGGCTGAACGGGCCGAGTTGTTGAACACGATGGCGATCTCGGCCGTCAAGCGCGGCGACGTGAACCTGGCAAAGAACCTGTTCCGCGAGGCCATCGCGACGCACCCGCAGTATTTCGACGAGGCGGTGCGATCGTTGCGCGCACTCGAGGAAGCCTGATAGATGACCATCCCTTCTGCCGCGGCACTGTGGTTCTTGCCCTTTGTCCTGCCCATTTGCCTGTATGTCGCCTTTACCGACATGCGTGAGATGCGCATCAAGAACCACGCGGTCGTCGCCTTGGCGGCCGTGTTCGCGGTGGTGGGCCTGATCGCGGTTCCACCCTGGTCGGGCGATTGGCTGCCCGGAACGCTTGGCCCGCTGTCCTTTTCGCTGCCGGTCTACGCCTGGCAGTTGTATCACCTGATCGTAGTCCTGTTTCTTGGCATCCTGCTGAACGCCGCAGGCGTCATGGGGGCCGGTGACGCCAAATTCTGCGCCGCCGCCGCCCCCTATGTTTGGTTGGGCGACCTTCTGTCGGTTGCCGCCATCCTGATGGCCACGGTCTTGGCAGCGTTCACGACCCACCGACTGGCGAAACATTCCGGCTTGCGCCGGTTCGCGCCAGAATGGGAAAGCTGGGACCAGGGCAAGAAATTCCCTATGGGTCTGGCGCTTGCCGGGGCTCTGGCCATCTACCTAATTCTCGGCGCCATTTACGGTTCTTAAACCATCTTTCCTGCGCCGCGCCCGCGCCATTGTGCTGCCACAAAGGTGCGCCAGATTTTCCACATCCGCCCCTTAACGGGGGACTATCGTGTGACATTTTGATGGACGAGCAGCGCTCATGAATATGCAGACCACTTCCGTGATGGCCCCCCCTTCCCCGAAAGGGCTGGAGGAAATGCAGCTTCCGCTGGTGATGATGCGGGACATCCTTCTCAAGACCATCTTCCGCAAGAATGTCGACACGGTCACACAGATTTCCCAGGCGGTCTGCTTGCCGGCATCGGTCACGCAGGAACTGGTCGATATCGCCCGCGAACAAAAACTGCTCGAGGCGACCGGCACGCTGAACGCCAACAGCGGAAACGAGATGGGCTATCAACTGACCGATGCCGGCAAGGCGCGGGCGCTGGATGCGCTGAGCCAGTCCGAGTATTTCGGCGCTATGCCCGTGCCGCTGGATGTCTATCGCGAACAGGTCAAGCGCCAGTCGATCCGCAACATCCAAGTCACCCGCGAGCAACTGACCAGCGCCATGGGTCATCTTGTCCTGCCCGACAGCCTGCTGGACCATCTGGGGCCCGCGGTCAGCGCTGGCCGGTCGATCCTGATGTATGGTCCGCCGGGCAACGGTAAGTCCTCAATCTCGAACGGGATTCGCGATGCGTTGGGCGACAATGTTTATGTGCCGCGCGCGATCGAATATGCCGGCCAGGTGATTACCGTCTATGATCCGATCGTGCACAACGCGATCGAAGACGAACCCGACGACCCCAACAGCCTGCGCCGCCGCAAGCGGTTCGACTCGCGCTATGTCAAATGTGAACGCCCCACGGTGATCACGGGCGGTGAACTGTCGCTGAGCATGCTGGACTTGGTCTACAACCCTACGGCACGCACCTATCAGGCGCCGCTGCAGCTGAAATCGACCGGCGGCATCTTCATCGTGGACGACCTTGGCCGCCAGGCCGAGCCGCCGCAGGCCCTGATCAACCGGTGGATCGTTCCGCTGGAAGAAGGCAAGGACATTCTGGGTCTTCAGTCTGGTGAAAAGTTCGAGGTGCCCTTCGACACGCTGGTCATCTTCTCGACCAACTTTCACCCCAACGAGATCTTCGACCAGGCCGCGCTGCGCCGGATCTTCTTCAAGATCAAAATTGACGGCCCGAACCAGGAAAACTTCCTGAAGATCTTTGCCATGGTCGCCCGCAAGCGCGGAATGCCGCTGGACGAGGCCGCGCTGGTGCATCTGTTGAAGGTCAAATACCCGACCATCAACAATGTCTATGCGAACTATCAGCCGATCTTCCTGATCGACCAGATGATCTCGATCTGCGAGTTCGAGGGCATCCCCTATCAGATGAGCCCCGAATTGATCGACCGCGCCTGGGCGAACATGTTCGTCAAGGACGAGAAAATCGTCAAATAAGACGATCCTAAACCGCATTCCGCTCTGATACCGGGCGGGCTAGTCTGCGTCCATGACGCAGACTCCCGCCCGAATAGACGCCTGGTTCTCTGCCAGGGGATGGTCCCTCCACCCGCACCAACAGGCCATGATCGACAGGGCGCAGGCCCCGGCGACGCTGTTGATCGCGCCCACGGGCGGCGGCAAGACGATGGCCGGGTTCCTACCCTCGCTGATCGAACTGGCCGATGGGTATGAGGGGCTGCACACGATCTATGTCTCGCCTCTCAAGGCGCTGGCCGCCGACATCAAACGCAACCTGCGCGGCCCGGCCGATGAGATGGGGTTGCCGATCCGGATCGAAGACCGCACCGGCGACACCACCCCCTCCCAGAAGAAACGCCAGCGCGTGGACCCGCCGCATATCCTGCTGACGACCCCGGAAAGCCTGGCGCTGCTGACGTCCTACGAGGATGCGCCCCGCATGTTCCGGGGCGTCCAGCGCGTGATCGTGGACGAGATACACGCGCTGGCCGACAGCAAGCGGGGCGACCAGTTGATGCTGGCCCTGGCCCGCCTTCAGACGCTGTGTCCCGATCTGCGGCGCGTGGGCCTGTCGGCGACGGTCGAGGACCCGGATGCCATCGCGCGCTTTCTGGCCCGCCACCCCGACCCTTGCAACATCGTTATGGCAGACCCCGGCCCCGACCCCGATATCGCCATGTTGCAAACGGCCGAAATGCCGCCGTGGGCCGGGGGCGGCGCGGCCTATGCCATCCCGGCGGTGCTGGAGCAGGTCCGGCAGCACAAGACGACGCTGATCTTCCACAATACCCGCGCCCAGGCCGAGATCTTCTTTCACAACCTGTGGCTGGCCAATGACGAAGGCCTGCCCATCGGCATCCACCACGGCAGCCTCGACCGGCAACAGCGCGAACGGGTCGAAGCGGCGATGGTCCGTGGAGACCTGCGCGCCATCGTCTGCACCGGCAGCCTCGATCTGGGGATCGACTGGGGCGACGTGGATCTTGTGATCCAGATCGGCGCCCCCAAAAACGTCAAGCGCCTGGTCCAGCGGATCGGGCGGGCCAACCACCGCTACAACGCGCCGTCCAAGGCTCTGCTGGTGCCTGCAAACCGGTTCGAGGTGGTCGAATGTGTTGCCGCGCTGGAGGCCGCGCGCGAACACGACCTGGACGGCGAGCCGCGCGGCTCCGGCCCACGTGACGTATTGTGCCAACACATCCTGATCGCCGCCTGCGCCGGGCCGTTCGATGCCGATGCCCTGTATGCCGAGGTCACTTCGGCCGGGCCCTATGCCGATCTGTCCCGCGCGGCCTTCGATGCCTGTCTGGAATTCTGCGCCACCGGTGGCTATGCGCTGCGGGCCTATGACCGCTGGCAGCGCCTGCAACAGCGCCCCGACGGGCTGTGGCAGCTGCGCGACCCTCGCGCGGCGCAACGCATCCGCATGAACCTGGGCACGATCCAGGACAGCGATACCCTGAAGGTCAGGCTGAAGCGCAACCGGGGCGGCAAACCCTTGGGCGAGGTCGAAGAGGCCTTTGCCGCATCGCTGACCCCCGGCGACACCTTCCTGATCGGCGGTCAGATCGTGCGCTATGAAGGACTGCGCGAAACGGTTGTCGAAGTCACGCGCCGTGCGGACAAAAAGCCCAAGGTCGCCACCTTCTCAGGCACCAAGTTCGCCACCTCGACTCAGCTGAGCGATCGCATCCTGCGGATGTTCGCACAGCCCGACTGGCCGCAACTGCCCGAACATACGGGTGAATGGCTGGATCTGCAGCGTCGGATGTCGCGGCTGCCCGAGCGTGACCGGCTGTTGATCGAGAGCTTTCCAAATGACGGCCGCGAAAACCTGTGCGTTTACGGCTTTGCCGGACGCAACGCACAACAGACGCTGGGCCTGCTGCTGACCAAACGGATGGAGGAAACCGGGCTGGCCCCGCTGGGCTTTGTCGCGACCGACTATGCCACGCTGATCTGGGGCCTGGACGCGGTGAACGACCCCAGCCCCCTGTTCCAGATCGAGGCCCTACGCGACGGGTTGGACAACTGGCTGGCGGGCAATGCGGTGATGAAACGGACCTTCCGCGCCTCGGCCACCATCGCCGGGTTGATCGAGCGCAATACAGGTGGCCAACGCAAAAGCGGGCGGCAGGCGACCTTTTCGTCGGACATCCTGTACGACACGCTGCTGAAATACGACCCCGACCACCTGCTGATGCAGATCACCCGCGAAGAAGCCATGCGCGGGCTGGTCGATTTCGGACGGATCGAGGCGATGATCGCGCGTATCGGCGACCGGATCGACCTGGTCCGGCTGGATCGGGTGTCACCGCTGGCGGCGCCGTTGCTGCTCGAGGTGGGAAAGGTTCCGGTCAAGGGCGCGGCCGAAGAACGGATTCTGGCCGAAGAAAGCGCCCGCCTGCTGGCGGCCGCGGGTCTGTCGCCGGACTGAGAATCAGGTTGAAACTACGCGCGGATCAGGCAAGGACCGGACCATGAACAGCCTCGCGTTCTCGTTTTCCGGCGTGCGCCTGCACGCCCTCGGCTCGGGTGCCTTGTGGTGGCCCGATCATGACCTGCTGTGCGTGTCGGACCTGCATCTGGGGAAATCGGCCCGCATGGCACGGCGGGGCGGCCCAACCCTGCCCCCCTATGACACCCGCGACACGCTGACGCGCCTGACCGCTGACCTGGAGCGGACCGGGGCCAAGACCGTGATCTGCCTTGGAGACAGCTTCGACGACATTGAGGCCGCTGATACGCTGGATGAGGCGGACCGTCTGCGGATCTCGACCCTGCAGGCCGGCCGCCTGTGGATCTGGATCGAGGGCAATCACGATCCGGGGCCCGTGTCCCTGAGCGGCGCCCAACTGGCCGAGTGGCGCCGCGCGCCGCTGGTATTTCGCCACATCGCCCAAAACGATGCGCAGGGCGAAGTCTCGGGTCACTATCACCCCAAGGTGCGGCTGCGGGCCCGGGGCCGTTTGATCACACGTCCGGCGTTTCTCTTCGACGATCAGCGGCTGATTCTTCCGGCCTATGGCACCTATACCGGAGGGCTGCGTAGCAGTGATACCGCTTTGTCCGGCTTGATGGGGCCCGAGGCGCGCGCGATCCTGACCGGGGTGCAGCCGCGCCTCACCGCCATGCCGCGGTGACCTGTCAGACCAGACCGGCTTCTTCCAGATTCGGTTTGTATTTCCGGCTGACCGGGACAAGATCGCCATTGCAAAGGCGCAGGAACAGCTTGCCACCGGCTTTCTCGACACCCTCGACCGCTGCCTCGGTCACCCAATGAGACCTGTGCGCACAATGGCCGATGACCGGGTCCATTTCGTCCATGGCATCGCTCAGGCGAAGACGCACGGTGTAGACCCCCTGCGTCGTCACGACGTCGACGTGGTGACCCCGAGCGCTGAGCCGAACAATGTCGCCCGAGAAATCCTCGGGCAGGCGCCGAACCAGACGCGGGCATTCCATGGGCCGCTGCTCGGCAGAGTCATTCCTGATGCTTTTGGACGCCAGAACAAGGCCTGTTCCCAACAACACCCCATAGGCACCGACCGCGCCGAATCCCGGAGACGGGTAGCCGCAAGCCGTAAAAAGGAGCACGGTGAAGGCCCAGAACACCGGCGTAAAAAACAAAATGATCATCAGCGCGACGGCATAGTCGCGCGTCGTCATTCCCAAATGCCCAAAACGTCGCAAGGCGAATTTTCGCCCACTTCTGACCGCCAGAATCGCCAGAGCCATGAGTCCGGTCCAAAACGCCAACCGCAGAGGGTAGGACAATTCCAGTTCGTTGAACGGATTGACCGTGTAGGCCAACAACGGAACAAAGACAAAACCAGCCACAAGCCGTTGCGGCGTGCACTCGGCCCCGATACCGCGCAACATCGACGTCATTCCAACTCACCACCCCACCCCGGTCCCACACCGTTCAGGCCAGGGCTGCCGGGCGCCTTCACCTTTCAACACTCTGATAAGATGGAATTATCATGAAAACGACCGGCATCCAATACGATCGGTCGCCAGTAAACTATTCGTGTGCAATCCGAGCAGTCAGGCTGGCCGGCCATTGCGTCCGGCCGGTCGCCAGGTTGCGGCCATGCTCTGGCCGCAACCTATGGTCATGCGGTCAGACCTTCGGGCTCGGGCAGACCATTTTCCCGGCAGCAGGCCGTCAGGGTATTCGCCAGCAGGCAGGCGATCGTCATCGGTCCGACACCGCCCGGAACGGGGGTAATCGCACCTGCCCGTTCGGCCGCACTTGCATAGTCTACATCCCCGACCAGCCTGGTCTTGCCATCGCGCTCGATCCTGTTGATGCCCACGTCGATCACAGTGGCGCCCTCCTTGATCCAGTCTCCGGGCACCATCTCGGGGCGGCCCACGGCGGCCACGACGATATCGGCACTGCGCACCACGTCGGGCAGGTTCTTGGTACGGCTGTGCGCGATGGTCACGGTGCAGCTGTCGCCCAGCAGCAGTTGCGCCATCGGCTTGCCCACGATGTTCGACCGGCCGATCACCACCGCATCCAAGCCGGACAGCGAGCCATGATGATCCCGCAGCATCATGAGGCAACCCAGCGGGGTGCAGGGCACCATGGCCTTCTGCCCGGTGGCCAGCAGGCCCACGTTCGAGATGTGGAACCCATCCACATCCTTGGCGGGGTTGATCGCATTGATAACCAGGTCTTCATTCAGATGCTTGGGCAACGGCAACTGCACCAGGATACCATGCACCGCCGGATCGTTGTTCAGCTTGTCGATCAACGCCAGCAGGTCCTGTTCGGAGGTATCGGCGTCCAGCTTGTGCTCGTACGAGTTCATGCCGACCTCGACGGTCTGCTTGCCCTTCGAGCGGACATAGACCTGGCTGGCGGGGTCCTCGCCCACCAGCACCACGGCCAGACCGGGCGTGATACCGTGTTCCTCTTTCAGCTTCGCGACCTTGTCGGCCACCTGCGCGCGCACCTTTGCTGCAAACGCCTTGCCGTCGATAACCTGGGCTACCATCCCTCGATCCCTTCTGTTCAAACACCGGGCCGGGCGCATGCGGCGCCCGGTTCGTTCAGCTCGGGCCGAGCACACGCTCTTCGCGCGCGATCGACCAATCTATCAGGATGCGCCACAGCCTTTCGGCAAGATCGGGGTCCAGGCCCAAATCGACCGAGTTCGAACGCACCTTTTGCACCACGTCTTCGACACGCTCAGGGATTCGAGCCGGAAGGCCCTCGCCCGGCTTCAGCTCGGACGCGCGGTCGATATAGGTTGCGCGCGTCACCAGCAACTCGATCAGCTGACGGTCCAGCTTGTCGATCTGATTCCGCAGTTCCTGCATGGTTCTACAGTCCTGCGGCGGTGTCAGAGTGGACATCGCAATCTCCTCATGGCCCGGGGATTCCCCGGACCACGAGATGTCTTATTCGACGGCTTAGAACAAGCCCTCGATCTGGCCTGCGTCATTGAGTCGGATCGTCTCGGCCGCCGGTTTGCGGGGCAGGCCGGGCATGGTCATGATCTCTCCGCACACCACCACGATGAAGCCAGCACCGGCGCTCAGGCGTACTTCGCGCACCGGAACCGAATGACCGGTGGGTGCCCCGCGCAACGCCGGATCGGTCGAGAAGGAATACTGGGTCTTGGCCATGCAGACCGGAAGGTTGCCGTATCCGGCGGCTTCCCATTCCTTCAGCTGGTTGCGGATCTTGGCATCGGCCAGCACCTCGTCGGCGCGGTAGATACGCTTGGCGATGGTCTCGATCTTTTCGAACAGCGGCATCTCGTCGGGATAGATCGGCGCAAAATTCGCGGTGCCGGCATCAGCCAGTTCCACGACCTTGCGGGCCAGATCCTCGGACCCTTCCGAGCCCAGCTCCCAATGGCGCGACAGAACCGCCTCGACCCCATGCTCGGCGCAATAATCCTTGACCGCCTGAACCTCGGCATCGGTATCGGTGACGAAGTGGTTGATCGCGACGACGACCGGCACACCGAAGGATTTCACGTTCTCGATGTGGCGGCCCAGGTTGGCACAGCCCGACTGTACAGCCGCGACGTTTTCGGCGCCCAGATCGGCCTTGGCCACGCCGCCATTCATCTTCATCGCACGCACCGTGGCCACGATCACCACCGCCGACGGCGCGATGCCCGCCTTGCGGCACTTGATGTTCATGAACTTCTCGGCGCCCAGATCGGCCCCGAAACCGGCCTCGGTCACGACATAGTCGGCCACCTTCAGCGCGGTCTTGGTTGCAATGACCGAGTTGCAGCCATGCGCGATGTTGGCGAACGGGCCCCCATGCACGAAGGCCGGATTGTTTTCCAGCGTCTGCACCAGGTTGGGCTGCATCGCGTCCTTCAGCAGAACGGTCATCGCGCCCTCGGCCTTGATGTCGCGGCAATAGACCGGCGACTTGTCGCGGCGATAGGCCACAATGATGTCGCCCAGACGCTTTTCCAGATCCTTCAGGTCGTTGGCCAGGCACAGAATCGCCATCACCTCGGAGGCCACGGTGATGTCGAACCCACCTTCGCGCGGGAAGCCATTGGCCACACCACCCAACGAGCAGGTGATCTGGCGCAGGGCGCGGTCGTTCATGTCGACCACGCGGCGCCAGGCAACGCGGCGCACGTCGATTTCCTGCTCGTTGCCCCAATAGATGTGGTTGTCGATCATCGCCGACAGCAGCGAGTGCGCCGAGGTGATCGCGTGGAAGTCGCCCGTGAAATGCAGGTTCATCTCTTCCATCGGAACGACCTGCGCATAGCCGCCGCCCGCAGCGCCGCCCTTCATGCCGAAGTTCGGGCCCAGCGAGGCCTCGCGGATGCAGATCATCGCATTCTTGCCGATGCGGTTCAGGCCGTCGCCCAGACCGACGGTGGTGGTGGTCTTGCCCTCGCCCGCCGGGGTCGGGTTGATCGCGGTCACCAGGATCAGCTTGCCGTCCTCGCGGTCCTGAACCGAGTTGATAAAGCTTTGGCTGACCTTTGCCTTGTCGTGGCCATAGGGCAGCAGATCGTCGCTGGAGATGCCCAGCTTGGCCCCGATCTCCTGGATCGGCAGCTTTTTCGCCTCTCTCGCGATTTCAATGTCGGATTTGTAGCTCATTGGGCAAGGTCCCTGATTGAATTCCGTGCAAAACCGACGCCAAGCGCCGGTGCTGTTCAACCCATACCGTCGTGCTCTGCGGGAATGGATGTGGATTCCGACATTTTCGAGCCGCGAAACGGCGTTGTCACCGTTCAGCGGTTTCGAATGGGAAACGCTTGCGCGTCAGGGCGACCAGGGGCGCTGATCGGGAACAAACAGGGTCAGGGTGTCGCCCAGCGTCACGGCCCCCGGTCGTTCGACCCAGGCCGTCACCCCGCGCCGCCCTTGTGCGGCTGGCTTGAACCCAGCGCCATGGCCGGGCGCGTCAGCCTCGATCTCGCGGCCAGGCAGCACGCAGGGGCGGTTTTCCATGTCGACGGTCAGTGTCATCCCGCCGCTGGCCTGCAGGCGAGAGGATGGCGGGACATGGGTAAAATCCGGAATCCCCTGCACAACGACGCTGGCCCCCAGCAGACCCGGGTCCAAGCTGTCGACACCCATTTCGTCGGCGATATCGGCCAGTTCCTCGGCCGACAGGATCGTCAGCTGGCGCACGTTGCGGATCTCCGTGCCCCGTGGATACAGATTGCTGACCCGCACGCAGGAAGGGCGGTTCAGCCCTTGGTGGCGCGCACCGCTGTCGCCCGCGAAATCAAGGTCCAGCCGGTCTACCGAGCGGGCACGCAGAGAGTCCCCGGCCGGGACATGCCCCAGCCAGACGACCGTAGCCTTGAAATCGGTTTCGCGCAAAACGGGCATGGGAGTTTCCTTGTCTGTCGGTTTATCCGTCGCAGCCTGCGTCCCATTGCAGGAAAGGCAAGAAAAAACCCGGCGCGTGGGCCGGGTTTTTTGCGTCAGGCAGTGGGTTCGGGCTCCATCCCGCCCTCGGGCGGAGATTTCTTGGGCTTGGTCTTCGGAATTGCCGTCACGCTGGCCGCGCCACCCTGATCGGGTGTACCGCTTTCGTCATCGCCTGCGTGCGGTGGCTCGCCCTTCATCACCCGCTTGATCTCGTCTCCGGTCAGGGTTTCGTATTCCAGAAGGCCCTGCGCCAGACGCTCCCATTCCTCGTGATGGTCGGTCAGGATCTGGTGCGCGCGCTCATATCCCTGCTGGATCAGGCGCTTGACCTCTTCCTCGATCAACTCTTTGGTGTGGGCCGAAACCGAGAACCCCGCGGTATTGCCCTGATAGCCCTCATGCGCCTCGGCATAGTCGATATTGCCGACCTTGTCGGACATGCCCCAGCGCATCACCATGGCCCGCGCCAGCTGGCTGGCCTGCATGATGTCGCCGGCCGGGCCGTTCGAGACGTGATCCTCGCCGTATTTGATGACTTCGGCGGCCTTGCCCGCCATGGTCATGGCCAGCTTCTGCTCGCACTCGTCTTTGTGATAGTTCAGCTGGTCCATCTCGGGCAGGCTGACCACCATGCCCAGCGCACCGCCGCGCGGAATGATCGTGGCCTTGTAGACCGGATCGCACAGCGGCAGGGTCATGCCGACAACGGCATGGCCGGCCTCGTGATAGGCGGTCTTTTCCTTCTGGTCCTGAGTCAACACCATCGAGCGGCGCTCGGCCCCCATCATCACCTTGTCCTTGGCGTTCTCGAAATCCTCCATGGTCACGAAACGCCGACCGACCCGCGCGGCCATCAAAGCCGCCTCGTTCACCAAGTTGGCAAGATCGGCGCCCGAGAACCCGGGTGTGCCGCGCGCGATGATGCGCAGATCGACATCCGGGCCAAGCGGCGTCTTGCGGGCATGCACCGCAAGGATCTTCTCGCGTCCTTTGATATCGGGATTGCCGACGGTCACCTGACGGTCAAAGCGGCCCGGGCGCAGTAGCGCCGGGTCCAGCACGTCCTTGCGGTTGGTTGCTGCCAGGATGATGACGCCTTCGTTGGCCTCGAACCCGTCCATCTCGACCAGCAACTGGTTCAGGGTCTGTTCGCGTTCGTCGTTGCCGCCGCCGTAACCGGCGCCACGGTGGCGACCCACGGCGTCGATCTCGTCGATGAAGACGATGCAAGGCGCGTTCTTCTTAGCCTGCTCGAACATGTCGCGCACGCGGGACGCGCCCACACCCACGAACATTTCCACAAAATCCGAACCCGAGATGGTGAAGAACGGCACGCCGGCCTCACCCGCAATCGCTCGGGCCAGCAGCGTCTTACCGGTACCCGGAGGGCCGACCAGCAGCGCGCCTTTGGGGATCTTGCCGCCAAGGCGCGAGAATTTCTGCGGGTTGCGCAGGAACTCGACGATCTCTTCCAGTTCTTCCTTGGCCTCGTCGATGCCCGCCACATCGTCAAAGGTCACGCGGCCATGCTTTTCGGTCAGCATCTTGGCCTTGGACTTGCCAAAGCCCATGGCACCGCCTTTGCCGCCACCCTGCATCCGGTTCATGAAATAGACCCAGACACCGATCAACAGGAGGAAGGGAAGCAGCGTGATCAGGAACGACTGGAAACCCGATTGCTGTTGCTTCTCTGCCCGAACCGGGATGTCTTTCTCGATCAGCAGCTTGGTGACCTCGGCATCACCGGGTTTGATCGTGACATAGTTGCCGCCGGACCCCGTGGTATAGCGGATCTGTTCCCCGTCCAGCGTCACGTTCTTGACGTCGCCCGCTTCGACGGCGCTGACGAAATCGGAATAGGTGCGTTCGTTGCTCTGAAGCGTTCCACCTGGACCGCTGAACAGGTTGAACAATGCAAGGATCAGCAGGAACAGAACGACCCAGAAGGCGATGTTGCGCGCGTTGCCCAAGAAATATCTCCCAAAAGACTTCGGCAGATCACAACCTGCCGTGTTGACCCTTAAAATAGAGATGATTGGCGCAGGTTCAATGCGATAAAAACGCGGCCTGAACCTGGGCCCGCGCGGGGACGATTTCAGCCATCCAGCCATTGGCCAGACCAGCCAGCGGCGCCGACAGCAGGTGATCGCCCCGCCAGACCGCGGGCGTCGAACTCAGCACGACCCGCGGCAATCCCTCGGCGCGCCAGTCCGGTAACTGTCTCAGTCCAACCTCTCCCAGCGCGCGCGTCTCGGCGCCGTCGGTGTCCGGCCCGCGCAGAATCCAGCGCCCATCCCAGAGGTCGCCCGGCCTGGCAACCTTCCCGAACACGGCGTTCAGCTCTCGGCAAATCCACGCAAATTTCCCGGACGGAACGATCTGGCATCCTCCGATCACAGCGGCTTGCCCTGCCGCAATCGCGGCCATCGCGCGCGCGACCGTAGCCTGACGCGGAGGGTAGTCTTCCCCCGCGATCCAACGCACGAACCCCACGACCAGCCGTCGCTGAACTTCTGGCGGAGCGGCGGCGAAGCCCGCCCGGTCCAACTGGATACTACCCGCGTGCTGGGTCGCGATGCTCTGGGCCATTTCCCGCGCATATCGTTGCAAGGCTTGATCTGCCCGTCCCATGTTCTCAGCGACGCGCGCCAGAGTTTCGGCAGTGATCCCCAGTTCGGACAAGCCCGCCAGCGCCTGCCGGGCCTTGATCCGGTCGAACCGACGGTCCTGATTCGAAGGGTCCTCTGCCCAGCCGACCCCTTCCGTGTCCAGATAGGCGCGCAGATCGGCACGGGTGGCAAACAGCAAGGGCCGATACAGGGTGACGCCTCCCATGTCCCGCATCACGGGCATGGCCGACAGGCCGGTAACGCCAGCCGCGCGGGCAAGGCGCATCAGAACGGTTTCAGCCTGATCATCCGCCGTGTGCCCCAGGGCGATGGCCGCTATGCCCCGTTCCGCCGCCCAACCGCGCAGCAATTGATACCGCGCCCGCCGGGCCTGATCCTGCAGGTTGCCTGACCCGTCCCAATCCCTCCATTCGAGGATCGTGTGCGGGATATTCATCTGTTCGCACAGCGCAGCCACCCGGGCCGCTTCATCCCCGGCCTCGGGACGCAAGCCGTGGTCCACCGTGGCCGCGAACAGGCGGATGCCCTCACCCCCTGCGACGCGCGCCAGCAAATGTAACAGGGCGGTTGAATCGCTGCCGCCCGAAACCGCGACTCCCAGCCGAGGCGGCAAGGGGCTGGGCAGCCGCGTCCGAAGCCCGGAAAGAAGGCTCTCGGTGTCGCGGGTCAAGAGCAGTCCAGCGACGCCATTTCCTGCGACGCCGCGGAAACGAAACCCGAATCGGGAAAGCGCACCGAAACCTCGCCCAAGGTTATGCAGGCCTGTTCGACCTGTCCCAGACGGCCCAGCGCAGCGCCCAGTTCGTACAGGGCCTCGGGGGCTACGGGACCCTCGGATTCGACGGTAAAACTTGCCAGAAACGCCCGCGCGGCTTCACGCGTGTCCCCCAGCCCTTCCAACGCCTGACCGCGGCGCAGATTGGCCTCGGCGGCCAGCGGGCTGCCAGGATACTTGGCGTCGAATTGCGCCAGCAGGTCGGCGGCCGTCTGGAAATCACCATCGGCCAGGGCCTGCGCCGCCTCGTCGAAATCGGCCTGCTCGCCCACGGCAAGCTCGACCTGGCCGGCACCCTCTGCGATGTCCGGCGCCGGTGGGGTGACGATCGTCGCGGCGTCCTCGCCGCCAAGGGGCGCGGTCGGCTCGCCGCTGAACTCACAGCCCGGCTCCAGCTCGCAAAGCCGAAACTCGAGATCACCGATCCGGTTGGTGCCGTCGCTCACGATGTTCTGGATACGCTGGTTCAACTGCTCGGTCTGGCGGGTCAGCCGCTGCAATTCGGCCTCAATCGCATCAACCCGTTCCAGGATCGAGCTGCCGGACAGGTTTGGCGCGGGCGCGCCGGTGGTCGAAAACTCGCGCTTGAGCCGCTGGATTTCTACATGCAGCACGGTCAGCTCCTGCCGGATATCCGCCAGGGTCTGCTGATCCTGCGCCTGCGCCCCGGTGGCGACGGTCAGGGCCGCCGCCAGCACCAAACCTGCAACCTTCATACCATCACCCCGCGGTCGAACCGGTCAGCACCGTCACCGCCCGGCGGTTCTTGGAGTAGCATTCCTCGGTGCTGCAAATCTCGATCGGGCGCTCTTTGCCAAAGCTGATGGTCTGAAGGCGGTTCCCGGCCACCCCGCGCGAGATCAGGAACTCGCGCGCGGCATTGGCACGGCGGGCGCCCAGCGCAAGGTTGTATTCCCGCGTGCCCTGTTCGTCGGCATGGCCTTCGATGGTGGCGGTATAGTCGGTATTGGCCAGCAACCAGTCGGCCTGGCCCTGCAGAATGGTCTGCGCCTCGGGGGACAGCGTGGACTGATCGACCGCGAACAGAACCCGGTCACCGACCGCCTGCTGGAAATAGGCCGGCGAGCGCGGATCACTGGCCGAACCCGGCACCAGCGCCCCGGCCCCGCCTGCCCCGCCCAGGGCCGAAGGATCATTGTTGGTACAGGCGGTCACCAGCGCCAGCGCGCCCAGTGCCGCGATCTTGCTCAATACGTTCATTTCAATCGCCTCTGGTTCCATTTTGTTGTTTGACGCCTGTCTATCACAGCCAAGGTACCTTGTGAACGTCGGCATCATTGACGATCAGTTCATTTCAACAACGGCCCCCATGACGGATCGCTGCCCCCGTCCGGTGTGCGGACCGGGCGTAGGTTGCGCCCCGAGATGTCGACCGAATACAGCGTAGACCGCCCGCTGGCCCCCTGTGTTTCGCGGGTGAACATTATGACCCTGCCATTGGGCGACCAGGTCGGACCTTCATCCAGGAACGAGGCGGTCAGCAGACGCTCTTCGCTGCCGTCCACGCGCATCACGCCGATGTGGAAGCGGCCCTTGTTCTGCTTGGTGAAGGCAATCAGATCGCCCCGCGGCGACCAGACCGGTGTGCCATAGCGGCCCTGGCCAAAGCTTATGCGGGTCGCCTCGCCGCCATTGGCGGGCATCACATACAACTGAGGCTGGCCCGACCGATCACTTTCAAAGACGATCCGCGAACCGTCCGGCGAATAGCTTGGCGCGGTTTCGATGGCAGGCGTATTGGTCAGGCGTACGCTCTGCCCCGAGGCCAGATCCATCTTCCACAGGTCGGTATTGCCGCCCTGGGTCAGCGAATAGACGATCGAGCGACCGTCGGGCGAGAACCGCGGCGAAAAGCTCATGGTGCCGTCCTGCGTTTTCAGCTCCTGCTTTTTCACCCGGCCCACATCCAGCAGATAGATGCGCGGGCGGCCGCTTTCATAGCTGGTGTACAGCAGCCGGTCGCCCGCCGGTGAAAAGCGCGGCGCCAGAACGATGGCGGCACTGTCGGTCAGGTACTGCACATTGGCGCCGTCGTAGTCCATGATGGCCAACCGTTTGCGCCGCTGATCCTTGGGGCCGCTTTCCGACACATAGGCGACGCGGCTGTCGAAATAGCCACCCTCGCCCGTGATGCGGCTATAGACCTGATCGGCCACCTTGTGCGCCATCCGCCGCCATCCATCGATCGGGCCCGAAAACTGCAACCCGTTGCCCAGTTCCTGCCCCGAAAACACGTCCCACACCCGGAACCGCACCGTCAGGGTATTGCCCGAGAGGTTCACCGCGCCGGTCACCAGCGCGTCGGCGTTGATCGCCTTCCAGTCAGCGAACTGGATCGGGGCCTCGAAACTGCTGACCTGGCTGATGAAGGCCTCGGGCGCGATTTCGCGGAACAGGCCGGTGCCGGTCAGATCGGTGGCGACCACGCGGCTGATGTCGGTGGCATATTGCGTGGCGGCCGGGGTATCGGGCACGAAGTTCGGCACAGCGAAGGGCATCGGTTCGATGATGCCTTGATCCAGCTCCAGCCTCAGCGGCCCTGTCTGGGCAGACGCCGGGGCCGACAGCAAGGTCAGGCCGACAAGGAGGCTGGTCAGTAGTTTCATCATTTGATCCGCATCCTCTCGGGATTGAAGGTGATCTCAATATCCTTCCAATGCGCGTATTTGTCAGCAGGAAGGTCGTATCCTTTGGCACCACAGCGCAAAATCGCGCGTCGGGCGGCCTCGTATGCCTGTTTCGCGGCGCCCGCCGACCCGCCCGAGCTGTCCAGCATCCGCAGGCTGCCCGCAACGATCGTGCCGTCGCGGTTCAGCGAAAAGCCGACCACGACGACGGTTTGCAGGGCGTCGGTCGACAGGGACCCCACGTTCCAGCACCGCGAAACGGCCAGACGCATCGCGTCTTTCTCGCCGCTTGTCAGGGGCGGGCCGGCCGGTTCCTCGGCGGCACCCAGCGCCTCGGCCAGGGCATCGTTGATGGCGGCCTGATCCTGCGGGGCCGGCTCGGATGGTGTATTGGTCTCGGCCACCTCGGCCTGAGCGGTTGGTTGCGGCCGGCTGGGCCGTACCCGCGGGCGCGGCGAACGTTGGGGCGACAGGTCCTTGCCTTGTTCCGCTTCGGTCACGATCTGGTCGGTCGCCTCTTCAGGGGCGGTCTGATCCTGTTGTTCTTGCTGGGTCTCGGCGCCCTCATCCAATGAAACGGCCGGTGTTTCGATGTCATCGGGCTTGGCATCCGGCGGTGGCGGCGCGATGGGTTCCGGCGCGATCTTGTCGGCGGGGCGCGGCTGAGACTCGGGCAAGGCGGGCAAAACGGCCACCTCGGGTTCGGGCTCCGCCAGAACCGGGGGCTGTTCGATGATTTCCGGCTCGGGCGGTGCCTCGACGGGGACGGGCTGAGGCTCGGGGTCTGGTTCCGGCGGAGTCACGGTTTCGGGTCGCGGTGGTTCCTCATCAACCGGCTCAGGGAGCTGAGGCGCCGGGGGTTCTGCGTCCGGAGTTTCAAGCCCACCAGGCGCCACCGCCACCGCCGGAGCCTCCCGCTGTGCAGTCAGCGCCGCGAATTGCTCGGCCGAGATCACCGACACCTCCTGTACGGCCATCGGCAGGGGCTCGGAGCGGAAGGTGCCGCCGAACAAGGCCCAACCGATCAGGGTGACGTGGGCAATCGCCGAAATCTTGGTGCCGGTATCCACCGCGCGGCCTCACTCTTGGCCTTCGTCCAGCGACGGTCCGCCGGTGTCGGTGACCAGGCCCACATTGGAAAAGCCTCCCGCGTTCAACGCGCCCATGACCTGCATGACCTGCGCATAGGGGATCGCGCCGTCGGCCCGCAGGAACACGCGGTCGCTGCTTCGCTCGGCCGCGATGGCGCGCAATTTGCCGACCAGTTCGTCACGCGCGACGTCCGTGGTCTGAATCTGCACCCGCCCATCCGCCGTCATGGTCACGGTCAGCGGTTCCTCGTTGTCGCCGGGCAAGGCGCTTGCCGCCGTCTTGGGCAGGTCGACCGGAACACCCACCGTCATCAGCGGGGCGGCAACCATGAAGATGATCAGCAGCACCAGCATCACGTCCACGAAGGGGGTGACGTTGATCTCCGCCATCGGCTGGGCACGGCCGCGGCGGCGTCCGCGGCGACGCCCGTTGCCGCCCGACGATTGCTGCATCGCCGCGCCCATGTCAGCTGTCCAACTGGCGTGACAGGATGGTCGCGAATTCGTCGGCGAATGCCTCGTATCCGCCGACGATGTGGTCGCTGTCCGCGCTCAGCTTGTTGTAGAAGATCACTGCCGGAATCGCCGCCAGCAGGCCCAAACCGGTGGCCAACAGCGCCTCGGCGATGCCCGGCGCCACGACGGCCAGATTGGTGTTCTGCTGCTCGGCGATTTCGATGAAGGCGTTCATGATGCCCCAGACCGTGCCGAACAGCCCGATGAAGGGCGCGGTGGACCCCACCGTGGCCAGGATCGGCAGGCCCTTGTTCAGCTTTTCGGCCTCTTTCGCGATGGCCACGTCCATCGACCGGTCGATACGGGCCGTGGCCCCCGCGATCAGCCCGCCGTCGTTGCGATGCGACCTGCGCCATTCGATCATCCCGGCCGCGAAGATCTTTTCCGATGCGCCATCGGGCTGCGGTCCGATCTGCTCGAACAGTTCGTCCAGCGGATTGCCCGACCAGAAGGCCTGATCGAATGCCTCCGCCTCGCGCCGGGCCGCGCGATAGTTGATCAGCCGTTGAATGATGATCGACCACGACCAGAAGGATGCGACGACCAGCATCAGCATCACGACCTTGACGATGAATGTCGCGCGGGCAAACAGCCCCCACATGGAGAAATCGATCTCCTGCGCAAGCGCCAGCGTTTCAGCTTCCATGAACCTGCTCTTTGTTTTGCCTGACGGCCGTTGTTTGGCCTTGTTTTACCGAACGCTAGCGCAGTTGCGTGCAAAATGCCATCAGAACCGCCGGGCCTGAGCAAATTGTTACATCAATGCGCGAATCTCTGCCGGCAACCGGATCGGCTTGCCGTCCTTGTTGATGCAGACGGCGGTGACGGTGGCGCGGAAGATCTCGGTGTCACCCCGACGGATCAGCTGTGCCATGGTCAGACGCACGCCCGAGATCGCGACGACCTCGGTCTCGACGATCAACTCGTCGTCGAACCTGGCCGAGGCAAGATAGTCGGCCTCGACGCGCCGCACGACCCAGACGACACCCGCCTCACGCATTGCGTTCTGGTCATTGCCCAGATTCCGGACCCAATCCGACCGGGCGCGCTCGATATAGCGCAGGTAGTTGGCGTGATAGACGACGCCTCCCATGTCGGTGTCCTCGTAATAGACGCGAATGGGAAAGACGTGTTTCATTGCGGACGCTCCATCCGGGCGAACAGGCGCAGCGCGTGCGAAGGGTCCTGCGCCACCGCCGGCAGAACCGGATCATAGGCGGCGCGGATCAGCCCGGCAATGTCGGGCCGAAGGATCGTCGTCTCGCCCGCCACGGCCAGGGGCGAGCGGTCGCGGAACGCCGTGTCGGACCACAGCAAAATGGTCTGAACGACCTGCGAAAGGGCCAGGGTTTCAGCCGGCACCTTCGACAACTCGCGATCCATCCGAAGAAAGACGAAAGCCGCTCGGATCGCACCGTCTTCGTCGAAGCGGAAAATCCGGTACTGGTTCGCCCCGGCGCCCTCCAGCCGCGCAACCAGCGAGACAAGATCGGGTATCAGACGATCCAGGTCTGGAACCTCGGGCAACTCGCTCCACTCGCGAAAGAAGAACACCATGCAGTTGGCACCCAGTTCGGGGTCGGTCTCGGCCATCTTGTGATCGGCCAGCGCAACCACCGCCTCGAACGCGCCTTTGACCGTGGCCAGGGTTTCATCCTCGACCCCGAACACGATAGGCACGATCGGACGGCCCCAGCGCGCAAACAGGAACGCGCCATCGGATCGGGTAAACAACGCCTGGATCTCTTCGGGTGTCACGCCCTGCCCTTCGTCTTTTGAAAATTCTCTCGCCCCAGCCTTAAGGTCTGAAGCCGGCGGCTTCAACCAAACAGGTCGCTCTGTCCCTTGGGCGCGGTCATGCCGAGATGCGTCCAGGCCTTCTGTGCCAGCATCCGGCCGCGCGGCGTGCGCTGGATCAAGCCCTGTTGCAAAAGATAGGGCTCGATCACTTCTTCCAGCGAGTCGCGGCTTTCCGAAAGGGCGGCCGACAAGGTCTCGATCCCCACCGGGCCACCGCCATAATTCTCGGCGATCAGTTTCAGATAGCGGCGGTCGGCCCCGTCCAGACCCAGATTGTCGACGCCCAGCCGCGTCAGCGCGCCATCGGCCAGCTCGCGCGTGATGCGACCGTCGCCTTCGACAATGGCGAAATCCACGACCCGCCGCAGCAGCCGTCCGGCGATACGGGGGGTGCCCCGCGACCGGCGCGCGATCTCGCGCGCACCGTCGTCATCGGCCGGCGCGCCCAGCTTGCGGGCGTTGCGGGTGACGATCTCGTGCAGCTCGTCCACGGTGTAGAATTGCAGCCGGGTGGGAATACCGAACCGGTCGCGCAGCGGGGTGGTCAGCAGGCCCATCCGCGTGGTCGCCCCGACTAGCGTAAAGGGCTGCAGCTCGATCCGCACGGTACGGGCCGCGGGGCCCTCGCCGATCACCAGATCCAGCTCGAAATCCTCCATCGCCGGGTACAGCACCTCTTCCACCGCCGGATTCAGGCGGTGAATCTCGTCGATGAACAGCACGTCGCGCTCTTCGAGATTGGTCAGGATCGCCGCAAGATCCCCGGCCTTGGCCAGAACCGGCCCCGAGGTCATGCGGAAGTTCACCCCAAGTTCGCGCGCCATGATCTGCGCCAGCGTCGTCTTGCCCAAGCCCGGAGGGCCGTGGAACAGCGTGTGGTCCATCGCCTCGTTCCGCTGGCGGGCCGACTGGATGAAGATGCGCAGATTGGCCCGCGCCTCGGCCTGGCCGATGAATTCGTCCAGCCCCTGCGGGCGCAAGGCGCGGTCGTTGTCCTCGGGCAGAGGCTGCGGGCGCAGGGTCGGGTCGGCATCAACCATTCATTCAGCCTTTCGGAGCCAGCAGTTTCAACGCCGCGCGGATCAATTCGGCCTCGCCGGCATCGGGCAGGTTGGCGGCGGCCTCAGCCACGGCAGAGGCGGCCTCGGACGGGCCATACCCCAGGTTCGACAGCGCCGACAAAGCACCCGCCGACGCCGCACCCGCGCCGGGTTTCGGGGACCGCACGGGGGCCGGCGCCGGGTCTGCGGGTTCAACCACCTCGGCCACGGGGCCGTCCATTGCCTCGGTCACCGTGCCGCCCATCGCCATGACGCCGGGCGCCTTGTCTTTCAGGTCCAGCACGATGCGCTGCGCGGTCTTAGGCCCGACACCCTTGGCCGCCTTTACCGCGCCCCAATCGCCTAGCGCGATGGCCCGGCTGACCCCGTCCGGCCCCAGCGCCCCAAGAATGGCCAGAGACACCTTGGCCCCCACCCCCTGAACCGAGCAGAGCAGCCGGTGCCATTCTTTCTCGACCAGTGACAGAAAGCCGTAAAGCTGCATCAGGTCCTCGCGCACCACCAGATCGGTGTACAGCGAGACCGCCTCGCCCACCCCGGGCAGGGCCGCCATGGTGCGGTCCGAGCAATAGACGATGTAGCCGACCCCGCGCACGTCGATCAGAAGGTGATCCGCCGCGCGGTAGTCGATGCGTCCTGTCAGCTTGCCGATCATGAGACCACCTGTTTGATGCGGGCCTGCGGCGTCGCCCCGTAGAACGCATGGCAGATCGCGATCGCCAGCGCGTCCGCCGCATCGGCCCCCTTGGGCTGGCATCCCGGCAACTGAAGTTTGACCATGTGCAGAATCTGCTCCTTCTCGGCGTGCCCTACACCCACCACGGTTTTCTTGACCCGGTTGGGCGCATATTCGCCCACCGGCAACCCGGCCTGCGCCAAGGTCAGCAACGCCACTCCGCGCGCCTGACCCAGCTTCAGCGTCCCGGCGCCGTCCTTGTTGACGAAGGTCTGTTCGATCGCTGCCTGGTCGGGTTGATGCTCGGCGATCACCTCGACGATCTGGTTGTGCAGCGACAAAAGCCGCTCGCCCAGATCATCCCCGTCGGATTTGCACAGGCCGTTGGCAACGTGGCTCAGCCGGCTGCCATGTGATTCGATGACGCCCCATCCCAGGGTGCGCAGCCCCGGATCGATGCCCAGAATTCGCATGTTGTGCCTCGGCCTGCTCGGGTTTTCGTGATCTTTTTCATCGATTAGCACGAAGCGTGAACATTTTCCAAGCGAATTGACACCACACCCAAAAACGACACCTATGCTCCACCTGCGACACGGCGGCCTGAATCCGACGCCGGAAGGTCTGAAATCGACATGGCTCGGGGGTCATTTTTCACCTTTTTTTCATGGCTTTTTCAGGTATCGGGACCCTTGCAAAATCTGCATGGGACACATGCAATTTTGTGCCTTGCTCGGGCGCACCTTCGTCATTAGCTGCCGCGCAGCATTTGGAATGAAGCACCAACCAGAAGGAAGCAGGATATGGCTGCACTGGAACCCACCCGCGCCGCAATTGGCTCGATCGGCTTTGCAGGCCGTATCGGCGCTTTTCTGGCCTCGATCGTGAACGCCGTCATCGAATGGAATGATGCCCGCATCACCCGCAAGGCGCTGAACGGCCTGAGCGATCGTGAATTGGAAGACATCGGCCTGTGCCGGGGCGACATCGACGCAGTCGCCGAAGGCTGCCGCTGAACGACGGCCACCACCACTCACTTGCTCACTCCAGCCATCGGTTCAGAGGCGGGGGCAAAAAACGAACACCGCGGACCGGAAGGTGCGCGGTGTTTGCGTTCAAGACAGCTTGTAGATGATCGCCTTGAATTGATCGGACATGAATTGTGTCACCGGATCGATCTGCATGACCCATGCACCGGCCTGTTCGATCGCTGTCCCGCCGTTCAGCACGTCGAGCCGGGTTTGGTACCCGGACGGTCCCAGGCTGGACAACAGGAAAGCCTTGAATGCAAACACCCCGACCAGACACATAACAAGAACCTTCAGCGGAACGGCCGAGCGCACCCGTTGGGGTTTCATGACGACCAACCCATCTTTGCGCATGGTCGCGCGATAGCCGCGGCTCATCTTGTTGTGTTTCTTTGTCAGCCGATGAACGCGCTGATCGAATTCAAGTTGTTTTCCTGTCATGGCAGCCTCCAAAAACCGCCCCCCAAATTCATTGGATGACGGTAGAAGGAGAATGCGTCAAAACCGTGGCAAAAATCCACAAAACTCCTGCAAATAGTCTAATTTGCGCCGTGTTTGGTTAAGACTAGCGTCGTCCATTCACCAATCATTGATCGATCCATCGTATTGAACCAGTTTCGTGTATAAACCGATTCCACTTCGTCGGCCTGCTCGTTGAGGATTCCCGACAGGATCGCATGTCCGCCTCCGCGCAGATTCTGCGCGATTTCCGGCGCAAGGGCCACCAGCGGACCCTTCAGAATGTTGGCAAAAATCAGATCGTAAGGCGCCACCGCTTGGAGGTCGGGATGGTCAAATCCGGCGGCCTCGACACAACGGACGGCCCCGGCCATGCCGTTGGCCTTCAAGTTGGCCTCGGCCACTTCTACGGCAACCTCGTCGATGTCGCTGGCCAGAATCTCGCCCGACCAGACCCGCGCCGCCGCCATCGCCAAAACCGCCGTACCGCAGCCGATATCAGCGACCTTGCTGGCCTTGAACCCTTGTTCAATCAGCTTATCAAGCGCCCTAAGACACCCCAGCGTGGTTCCGTGGTGCCCCGTACCAAAGGCCATCGCCGCCTCGATCAGCAGCGGGATGCGTCCCTCGGGCAGCTTGTCGGCATCGTGGCTGCCATAGACGAAAAACCGCCCGGCCTCGACCGGGGCCAGCTCGCGCCGGACATGGGCGACCCAGTCGGTTTCCGGCAGTTCCGACACCACGAACGGCTTGGCTTCGAAGGCCGCCGCCAGCAGGGCCAGTGCAGCCTCGTCCGGGGTTTCGGTGAAATAGCCGCCGACCTCCCAGAGGCCCGAGCCGTCCTCGACCTCAAAAACGCCCACGCCGGTGGGTTCGGGATCCAGACGCTCCATCGCTTCGCCGAGGCTTTCGGCCGCGGCTTTGCCTTTCAGGGTAGTCAAGGCGGTGAATGTAGGCATGGGAACCTCCTGCAGAAACCGCCTTTGCGCCTAGGGCCGTCAGCCGTCGAGGTCAAGCGTCCCGGGTGTCATTCGGCCGGTGCGGGGGCGTATTTCGAAAAGACGGTCTCGTTCCCCGGCTCGGGATGGCGCGGGATCAGCAGCGACAGCGCCAGAGAGATCAGCGCCATGCCCGCCGCCAGGCCGAACACCGCCCCCGGCGACACGACCCACAACAGCCCCAGCAGCGCCGGCAGAAACACCGCCGCGATGTGGTTGATGGTAAAGGCCACCGCCGCGGTGGGTGCAATATCGGCCGGATCGGCGATTTTTTGGAAATAGGTCTTGAGCGCCAAAGCCAGCGCGAACAGCACGTGGTCGATGACGTAGAGAATGGCCGCCAGCAGCACGCCCCATCCAAACCAGTAGATGCCGCCATAGGCCGCAAATACGATAGCAAGGCCCAGATATTCGAAGATCAGCGTGCGCCGCTCGCCAAACACCGCAACGGCCTTGCCCAGCAGAGGGGCGGCGGCCATGTTGATGATCAGGTTGATGAGGTATAGGCTGGTCAGGTGATGCACTTCGAAGCCAAAGCGTTCGACCATCATGAACCCCGCGAACACGACGAAGATCTGCCGCCGCGCGCCCGCCATGAACTGCAGCGCATAATACAGCCAGTAGCGGCGGCGCAGCACGATTTTCTTGGTCTGCGGTGTCGGCGCATCGAATTGCGGATAGGCGATCAGGCAGAACAGCGCCAGCACCGCGGTCAAACCACCAGCCGCCATAAAGACCGTGTTGTAGGACAGATCGAACCGATCCCAGGTCAGCACGATCAGCCCATAGACCACAAGCGTCGCGGCCGATCCCATCGCCACCAGCCACCCCAGCACCTGCGGGGCGCGGTCCTTGGGCAGCCATTGCAGCTGAAGCGATTGATTGACCGTTTCGTAGTAGTGAAACCCGATCGAGCTGAACAGGGTCACAAACAGCAGCCCGCCGAGGCTGGGAAACCAGGCCGTCACCGCCGTGGCCACGCCCAGCAGCATCAGCGAAATCATGGCCAGCACCTGTTCGCGCACGAAAAGGATCACCGCGATCACGCCAACGGCCAGAAAGCCCGGGATTTCGCGCACCGTGTGCAGCAGGCCGATGTCTGCCCCATCGAAATCCGCGACTTCGATCACGAAGTTGTTCAGCAGTGCGCTCCATGCGTTGAAGGCGATCGGCATGGTCAGCGCCATCACGAACAGCAACGTGACGGGGCGGCGCCAGAACGGCAGGCTCTGGGCCTGGGACAGGGGCATCGGTTTCAGCATGAGAGTTCTCTACGCCCAATCCGCCCGGCTGGCGAGAGGAAATCCCCCGTGCACATCGGGTCTGCGCTCATGCAGGGTCAGTAGAAGCTCTGCGGGTCGATATCGACGGTCAGGCGGATGTCGCCCTTCAGGCGCACCGGTGCGATCCAGCGGGCGATGGCGTCCTGGATCGGCGCCCCTTTGGGCGCCTTGATCAGCAGCCGCACCCGGTGCCGCCCGCGGATACGGGCAATCGGCGCCGGGGCTGGCCCAAAGACTTGTGCCCCGATCTGCCGCAGCGGCGCGTCATTGCGCGCCAATGCGTTGCCGATGTCAAAGACGGGCCCGACCTCGGGGCCGGACAGCACGACTCCCGCCATCCGGCCATAGGGCGGCACCCCGGCCGCCTGACGCCCGGCGGCCTCGGCCCGCCAGAATCCTTCCTCGTCCCCTGACAGGATCGCGCGGATCACCGGGTGTTCGGGCTGAAAGGTCTGCAGCAGCGCCGTCCCCGGCTTGTCGGCCCGCCCGGCCCGGCCGGCCACCTGCCGCATCAGTTGAAAGGTCCGCTCGGCTGCGCGCAGGTCGGACCCGTGCAGGCCCAGATCCGAGTCGATCACCCCGACCAGCGTCAGGTTCGGGAAATTGTGCCCCTTGGCCACCAGCTGCGTACCGATGACGATATCGGCGTCGCCCTCGGCGATCTCTTCGATCTTGGACTTCAGCGCCCGGGCCGAGCCGAACAGGTCGGAACTGA
This sequence comes from Ruegeria sp. BHSC276, assembly GCF_059612945.1. NCBI lineage: Bacteria > Pseudomonadati > Pseudomonadota > Alphaproteobacteria > Rhodobacterales > Roseobacteraceae > Ruegeria > Ruegeria sp. BHSC276. Next base: position 424,555 of record NZ_JBXWRP010000001.1, read on the forward strand.
GCATGGCGATGCGGGCGTCGGGAAAGGTCGCCTCGGCCTCTTCGGCCAGACGTTCGATGCCGGGGCCGACCGGGGCCAGCTTGCCCTCGACCCCGCAGGCGGGGCAGGCCTCGGGCATGGGCTTGGTCTCACCGCACTGGTGGCACATCAGACGTTTGAGGAACCGGTGCTCGACCATGCGCGCATCGCAGTGGTCGCAGGCGATCTGTTCGCCGCAGGCCCGGCACAACGTCACCGGCGCATATCCCCGGCGGTTGATGAACAGCAGCGACTGTTCGCGCTTCTCGATGCGCGCCTGCACCGCCTGGCGCAGGCTGGGGGAAATCCAGGTGCCCGGCTGCATCTTCTCGGCGCGCATGTCGATGGTCTTCATGTCCGGCAGCACCGCCGCCCCAAAGCGCGAGGTCAGGTCCAGTCGGTCATACTTGCCGGCCTCGGCATTGGCCCAGCTTTCCAGCGACGGTGTCGCGCTGGCCAAGATCACGCGCGACCCGCAGATCGCCGCCCGCAGAACCGCCATGTCGCGCGCATTGTAATGCACCCCGTCTTCCTGCTTGTAAGAGGTGTCGTGTTCCTCATCCACCACGATCAGGCCCAGATCGCGGAACGGCAGAAACAGCGCCGACCGCGCGCCCACCACCATCTGCGCATCGCCCTGCCCGACCATGCGCCAGACACGGCGGCGTTCAGTCATCGTGGCACCGGAATGCCATTCGGCCGGGCGCGCACCGAACCGCTCCTCGACCCGCGTCAGAAACTCGGCGGTCAGCGCGATTTCTGGCAGCAGCACCAGCGCCTGCCGGCCCATGCGCAGCGCTTCGGCCACCGCTTCAAGGTAGACCTCGGTCTTGCCCGACCCGGTCACGCCCTTCAGCAGCGTGGTGCCATAAGTTCCGCTGCGCAGTGCCGCCCGCAACGTGTCGGCGGCAGCGGTCTGGTCGGGGGTCAGAGCTTTGCCGGGCCGGTCCGGATCCAGCGTCGGATAAGGCAGGTCGCGGGGGCTGTCCTCCTCACGCACTGCGCCCTGCTTGACCAACCCTTTGACGACCGACGAAGTGACCCCGGCCATCTCGGCCAGTTCTTTCAGAGTAAAGGCCAGGCCGCCATAATCACGCAGCACCTCCAGCACCCGGGCGCGGGCGTCGGTCATGCGGTCGGGTGTGCCGCTGCCCAGCCGATAGATCTTGCGCATCGACAGCGGGTCGCCCAGCCCGGGCGCGCGGGTGGCCAGCCGCAGCATGGCCGGCATCGGCGTCAGCGTGTAGTCGGCCGCACGCTGCAGGAACAGGCGCATCTCTTGGCGCATGGGCGCCACGTCCAGCACCCGGATGACCGAGCGGATCTTGCTGCGATCGAAATCACCGCGCCCGGCCCCCCAGACCACGCCCAACACCTTGCGCGGACCCAGCGGCACCTCGACGAAGGCCCCCAGGAAACACCCCCCCTCGGGCGCCTTGTAATCCAACGTCCGGTCCAGCGGCTGGGTCGTCAGAACCGCCACCAGCTCACCTTGGTCGAAATGCACCGGGTCGCTCAATGCGCGCCTTTCTTCAGCAGGGGTTTCAGCACGGGTCTCTTTGAGGTAAAGGCATCCTCGAGCAAGGCCAACCCATCAAAGGACTGCCCCGATGAAATTCTTCGTAGACACAGCCGAAATCGACGCCATCGCCGAGTTGAACGACCTGGGCATGGTGGACGGCGTCACCACCAACCCCTCGCTGATCCTGAAATCGGGTCGCGACATTCTGGAAGTGACCAAGGAAATCTGCGACCTGGTCGATGGCCCGGTTTCCGCCGAAGTCGTCGCCACCGAGGCCGAGGACATGATCGCCGAAGGCCGCAAGCTGGCGCAGATCGCACCGAACATCGCCGTCAAGGTGCCGCTGACTTGGGCCGGTTTGAAAACCTGCAAGACGCTCAGCGACGAGGGCCAGATGGTTAACGTCACCCTGTGCTTCTCGGTCAACCAAGCGATTCTGGCGGCCAAGGCGGGCGCGACCTTCATTTCGCCCTTCATCGGACGTCTGGACGACATCAACCTCGACGGCATGGACCTGATCGCCGACATCCGTCAGGTCTATGACAATTACGGGTTCGAAACCGAAATCCTCGCCGCCTCGATCCGCAGCGTGAACCATGTGGCCGACAGCGCCCGCATCGGCGCCGACGTGATCACCGCCCCGCCCGCCGTGATCAAGAAGCTGGCCGACCACCCGCTGACCGACAAGGGGCTCGAGGCCTTCCTGTCGGATTGGGCCAAGACCGGCCAGAAAATCCTGTGACCCGCTAATCCCAAGCACCACCGCGCGGCCCCGCCAGGGGCCGCGCCTGGCCCGCCTGCACGGGCCTGATCAGCGATCAGGCCCGTGCAGGCGGGAGCCAAGTCCCCACACTCGGCACCTAATCCACCTAAACGTGCATTTTTCCCAAGGTATTTCCGGGCACCCGTGCTATAACGCCCCCAACAAAAAAAGACCGGACAGGATATGAGCAGCAACCCCAAACTCGAGGACAACCTCCGCGCAGCGATTCTGGCAAAACCGGATGCGGTGCTGGACGACAAGGACCTGATGCAGGCGCTGGTCGCCGCGAACGAACGCGCCCGCGGAGACAACATCATCGACCTGCGCGGAATCGCCATGCAGCGGCTCGAGGCGCGGCTGGATCGTCTGGAGGACACGCACCGCTCGGTCATCGCCGCCGCCTACGAGAACCTGGCCGGCACCAACCAGGTGCACCGCGCCATCCTGCGTCTTCTCGAACCGGCGGAGTTCGAGGATTTCCTGCGCACACTGGGCACCGACGTCGCCGACATCCTGCGGGTCGACCGGATCACTCTTGTTCTGGAAACTACGGCCGCGCAACACGATCCGGGAATCGCCAGGCTGGACGGTATTCTAACGGTGGCCGAACCCGGCTTCATCGACCGCTACCTGAGCCACGACCGCGGCGGCCCGGCCCGCGACGTCGTGCTGCGCGAGATTCACCAACCCAACCGATTGGTGCACGGTGATCAGGCCGGCGAACTTCAATCCGAAGCCTGCATGCTGCTGGACCTGGGCACGGGCCGCCTGCCGGGCATGATCGTAATGGGCGCGCGCGACCCGCGGCATTTCTCTCCGCAGTTGGGCACCGATCTGCTGGCGTTTTTCGCCGGCGTGTTCGAACGGTCGATGCGCCACTGGCTGTCATGAGCCTGATCTCTCCGGCCTGCCGCGATGCGCTACAAGTGTGGCTGGAGAGTCTCTCGGCGCTTGCGGGCCGGTCGGAAAACACCACCAACGCCTATCGTCGGGATGTCACCGATTTCCTGGCCTTCATGACCCTGCATCACAGCGAACGTCAGGGGTTGGCCGCGCTGGAACGGATCAGCGTGTCGGACATGCGGGCCTGGATGGCGCAACAGCGCGACTCCGGCGTCGGCGCCCGATCTCTGGCGCGCAAGCTGTCGGCCGTCAAAAGCTTCTACCGCTGGCTGGCCGAGCGCGAGGGGTTCGAGCCCACCGCCGTCCTGTCCACCCGCGCGCCGAAATTCACCAAAAAGCTGCCGCGCCCCCTAGCCGAAGACGCCGCCCGCGCCGTGATCGAGGCGGTCGAGTTGCAATCCAGTTCGGATTGGGTTGCGGCCCGCGACGTGGCCGTGGTGACCCTGCTCTATGGCTGCGGACTGCGCATTTCCGAGGCCCTCTCGCTGACCGGCGCTGACGCGCCCCTGCCTGAGACGCTCAGAATCGTCGGCAAGGGCGACAAGGAGCGAATCGTTCCGGTCATTCCCGCCGCACGGCAGGCGGTGGACCGGTACCTGGAGTTGTGCCCGCACCCGCAAAGTGCAACCGCCCCACTGTTCCGCGGTGTGCGTGGCAAGGCGCTGAACCCACGGGCGATCCAAGGCGTCATGGCAAAGGCACGCATGCAGTTGGGCCTGCCGGCAACGGCCACGCCCCATGCCATGCGCCACAGCTTTGCCACGCACCTTCTGTCGGCCGGTGGCGACCTCCGAGCCATTCAGGAACTGCTGGGACACGCGTCTCTGTCCACCACGCAGGCTTATACCGCCGTCGATACCGCGCGGCTGATGGAGGTCTACAACCGCACCCACCCCAAGGCCTGAACGCAACGGAATCGCCACGACCGCCTGCATAGACCCTTAGGGGCGGGATTTTGCTTTGCATCTCGGGCGCGCATCGTACATGACACGGGCCATGACACTCAGATTCAAAGCCTTAGCCGTTCATCTGTTCACCGCGACTGGTGCCGTTATTGCCATGCTGGCCATGCTGGCAGCGGTCGAGGAAAAATGGAGCCTGATGTTCCTTTGGCTGGTGGTGTCTTTCATTGTCGACGGAATCGACGGTCCTCTGGCGCGGCACTACCACGTCAAGAAAAACGCGCCCGAGTTCGACGGGGTGCTGCTGGACCTGATCATCGATTATCTGACCTACGTGTTCATTCCGGCCTATGCGCTGTTCAAATCCGGCCTGATGGACGGTTGGACCGGCTGGTTCGCAATTATCGTCATCACCTTCGCTAGCGCGATGTATTTCGCCGACACGCGGATGAAAACCAAGGACAATTCCTTTTCCGGCTTCCCGGGTTGCTGGAACATGGTCGTGGTGGTGATCTTCGCGCTGAAACCCGATTTCTGGTTCAGCCTGATCCTTGTGGCGCTGCTGGCCGTGGCAATGTTCCTGCCGCTGAAATTCATCCACCCCGTGCGTACGGAACGCTGGCGCAACCTTTCCCTGCCCATGGCCTTCGCCTGGACGTTTTTCGCCGGATGGGCCGCCTGGGTCGATTTCCACCCGCAAAGCTGGGCGCATTGGGGCCTTGTCGTCACCAGCCTGTATCTGGTGTTTGCTGGTATTGCCCAGCAACTGATCCCGCAAAGGACCGGATGACCCCGCCGCGCAGGGCGAGGCCGAAGCTCACAGGATTTCCTGGATCTCGAATTCGGTTCCATTGTGGGTGAACACGTCGCCCTTCTGCAAACCGGCCATCGCCAGGTAAATCGGGCTTTGGGGTGAAATCCCCATATAGGTGTCCCCGTCAACGTCGAATCGCGTGGTCGAGACGCAGACGACGAAATGCCGGTCATTCAGCTTGACCACCGCGCCCGGCTCGACCGTCTGTTTCGGACCAAAATCGGTGTTTTCGATCACGTCGATCTTGGCGTGATGTGCATGCACCGGCCCGTCGAAAGCCGCCGCCAGATCGGCGCTCTCGCGCGAGGCGGCGATGTCGTCCTTGTCATGCACCTCGCGATCGTCCAGCTGCGACTCTTTCAAAAAGGCCTCGTGATGGGCCTGCGCGACTTCAAGCTCCTGGGCTTCCAGGGCCATCAGGCGGTCGATGATGGCTTTCTTGCGGGCAGCCGGGTCTGTCTGAGCGGTCATGCAATGCGGTCCTTCGCTGACGAATTCCATCTCAGGTTGGGACGCTTTGCGGGGGATTGCAACTGGATTCCGGTGATCAGATCAGCAGGCTCGCGGCGCCTTCGTGGCGCAACAAGGCCACCTTGCTCTCGATTCCGCCCTGGCCGGAAAACCCGCCCAGCCCGTTCGCAGCCAACACCCGGTGGCAGGGAATGATCACCGGAATCGGATTGGCTCCGCAGGCTTGTCCCACGGCCTGTGCGGGGTGCCCCAGTTCGCGCGCAATGTCGCCATAGGTGCGGGTTTCACCGAAAGGAATCGCCGACATCTCCGCACAGACCGCACGCTTAAACTTTGATCCGTTGACGTGCAGCGGCAGGTCGAAGCGGCGCAGGCTGCCTTCGGCGTAGGCCATCACCTGCGAGGCGGCTTCGGCAAGCAGCGGAGTCGTATCGCCCTCCGTTTGGCCGCCCCAGACCAGCCTAGTGATGGCGCCGCCTTCTTCCTCGATCCCGAGGCATCCGAACTGGGTTTGAACCGCAATCATCGGCATGGCTGCAGGGTTTCAGATCAGCACGCCGCCCGCAAGTCGCAAAAAAAGCCCCCGCGCTATGGCGGGGGGCTTTCGGGGTTTACGTTCAGCTCAGGGCGGTGTCGCAGCGACCGCAGACACCGGGATGCGCGTGGCGCCCCACATCCGGCAGGATCTTCCAGCAACGCTGGCACTTGGCCCCTTCGGCCTTTTCGAACACGACGCCGACGCCTTCGACCTCGGGCAGGCGGAAGGCCTCGGCCGGGGCCGGGTCGGCGGTGACAGTCAGGCCCGAGGTGATGCACAGGTCATCCACGTCGAAAGTGGCCAGCAGGTCACGGGTTTCGGCATCCTCGACATGCACGACCGGCGCGGCTTCGAGGCTGGAGCCGATGACCTTGTCGCGGCGCTGCACTTCCAGCGCGGCGGTCACCGCACGACGTACACGGCGGATCTTGGCCATGTTCTCCTCAAGCGCGGGGTCGCGCCAATCGGCAGGCGTGTCGGGGAAGTCGACCAGATGCACCGAGCTGTCCTCGCCCGGGAACCGCTCCAGCCAGACCTCTTCCATCGTAAACGGCAGGATCGGTGCCAGCCAGGTGGTCAGACGGTGGAACAGGATATCCAGCACCGTGCGCGCGGCCCTGCGGCGCGGGGTGTCCCCATCGCAATACAGCGCATCCTTGCGCACGTCGAAATAGAAGGCCGACAGGTCGACCGTGGCAAAGTTGAACACCGCGCTGAACACGCCCTGGAAGTCGAACGCGGCATAGCCCTTGCGGACCTGCTCGTCCAATTCGGCGAGTCGGCTGAGCACCCAGCGTTCCAGACGCGGCATCTCGGCCGGGTCGATCCGGTCGGCCTCGGTGAAATCGGCCAGCGAACCCAGCATGAAACGCATCGTGTTGCGCAGACGGCGATAGCTGTCGGCGACCCCTTTCAGGATTTCCGGCCCAATCCGCTGATCGGCGGTATAGTCGGTCTGGGCCACCCACAGGCGCAGGATGTCGGCACCATATTGCTTGATGACCTCCTCCGGCACGATGGTATTGCCGAGCGATTTGGACATCTTGTTGCCCTTCTCGTCCAGCGTGAACCCGTGCGTGACCACGTTGCGGTAGGGCGCGCGACCGATCGTGCCACAGGCCTGCAACATCGAAGAGTGGAACCATCCGCGGTGCTGGTCGGTGCCCTCCATGTAGACATCGGCGATGCCCTCGGGCGCACCATCCTCGCGATCGCGCAGAACGAATGCGTGGGTCGAGCCCGAGTCGAACCACACGTCCAGAACGTCGAACACTTGGTCATAGTCGTCAGGGTTCACGATGCCGTCCAGCACCTGCTGTTTGAACCCGTCGGTGTACCAGACATCGGCACCGTGTTCTTCGAACGCGGCCTTGATGCGGGCATTCACTTCCGCGTTGCGCAGCAGATAATCCGGGTCGGTGGGCAGAGCGCCTTTCTTGGTGAAACACGTGAGCGGCACGCCCCAGGCACGCTGGCGCGACAGAACCCAGTCGGGGCGTGCCTCGATCATCGAATACAGGCGGTTGCGGCCCGACGGCGGCGTCCATTTCACCAGTTCGTCGATCGAGCGCAGGGCGCGTTCGCGGATGGTGTCGCCCATCTGGTTCATGCCGTCGTCCAGCTTGCGGTCCACGGACACGAACCATTGCGGTGTGTTGCGATAGATGATCGGCGCCTTGGACCGCCACGAATGCGGATAGCTGTGCTTGATCTTGCCACGCGCCAGCAGCCCGCCGACCTCGGCCAGCTTGTCGATCACGGCCTTGTTCGCGTCGCCCTCGCCGCCCTTGCGCGACAGGATGTACTTGCCACCGAAGAACGGCATGTCAGCGCGGAAGCTGCCATCGTCCATCACGTTGTAGGTGATGACCTGCTCGAGCATGCCCAGATCGCGGTACAGCTCGAATTCCTCCATCCCGTGCGAGGGCGCGCAATGGACGAAGCCGGTGCCTTCCGTATCGGTCACGAAATCGGCCGCGCGAAAATCGCGGATGTCGTCCCATTCGCCGTTGGACCCTTCGGCCCCTGCCAGCGGGTGCTGCAGCTGGATCTTGGCCAGATCGTCCTGCGTGACGTCACACAGGCGTCGGTACATGGTGTCGTCCAGTCGCGCGCGCGCGAACACGTCGGCGGCCAAGTTGTCGGCCAGCAGGTACCGGTCACCGATCCGAGCCCAGCATTCCTCGGGGCGGCCGGTCACTTCGTACAGCCCGTACGAGATGTCCTTGCCATAGACCACGGCCTTGTTCGAAGGCATGGTCCAGGGCGTCGTGGTCCAGATCACAACATAGGCGTTGTCCAGCGTGGTGTCGCCGGTGTTCACCACCTTGAACTTCACCCAGATGGTGAAGCTTTCCTTGTCGTGATACTCGACCTCGGCCTCGGCCAGAGCGGTCTTCTCGATCGGCGACCACATCACCGGTTTCGAGCCCTGATACAGCGTACCGTTCATCAGGAACTTCATGAACTCGTCCGCGATCACCGCCTCGGCGTGATAGTCCATGGTGACGTAGGGATCGGCCCAGTTGCCGGTGATGCCCAGGCGCTTGAACTCTTCGCGCTGTATATCGATCCAGCCTTCGGCGAACTTGCGGCATTCCTGGCGGAAGTCGATGACCGGAACCTCGTCCTTGTTCTTGCCCTTCTTGCGGTACTGTTCCTCGATCTTCCATTCGATCGGCAGGCCGTGGCAGTCCCAGCCGGGCACATAGCGCGCGTCGAAGCCCATCATCTGATGCGACCGCACGATCATGTCCTTGATCGTCTTGTTGAGCGCGTGGCCGATATGCAGGTGCCCGTTGGCATAGGGCGGGCCGTCATGCAGGATGAACGGCTTGCGCCCCGGCTTTTCGCGCAAGCGGTCATAGACGCCGATCTTCTCCCAGCGGTCCAGCCATGCGGGCTCGCGCTTGGGCAGGCCGGCGCGCATGGGGAATTCGGTTCGGGGCAGGTTCAGCGTGTCTTTGTAGTCGGGTGTCTGGGTCATGTCGGCGCACATGGAGAGGCGTCCCTTGGATATTCTTGGCGTGTTTGGATCGAAGCGGTCGGTGCGATGAACTCAAGCACCTTTGCCCGGCGTCTCGGAAACTCAGAGCGCCGGGGAAATAATTCGAATGATAATGGCCAAAACGTCTTGCATAGCCGGGCTTATAGGCCGGTTGTGCCTATTGGTCCAGAGCTTCCGGCCCCTGCGGCGAATGGCGCAGCTTGGCCCAGCGGTTCAGCCAAGCCAAACCCGCCAGCGCCAGCCCCAAAGCCAGCAACGAAAACACCCGGATCAGGCCGCCCAAGCCTGAGATGTCGATCAGGAACACCTTGGCCACCGCCAGCCCGATCACCGCCAGCCCGGCCTTGCGCATCAGGTTCGAACCGCGGGCCAACGACTGATAGAACAGCGCCGCGCCGATCACCAGCAGCGCGAGCGTGTAGGTATAAAGCTCGGGCTGGGACACGCCGTTGCCTTCATACATTCCTGCCGCACCCTGCCAGAAATGCCGGATGGTCAGGCCCAGCCACAAGGCACCCAGCGCGATGGCCACTCCCTGGCAGACCAGCCGCAACTGGGCCGGCATCGTGGGGATTCGCCACGCGAACAGACCGATGACAAGGGCCGGCAGTAAATAGGCAATGGCAAGCGTGTTCACGATCGGAGGTCCCAGAACAGGATCTGCGCCAAAACGCAAAACAGGGTTGGCCACTGTCGCAGCCAGCGCCAGCCACAACAGGCCATGCGCGGCGAAAAACACGCCCAATGCGACCCGCACCCAGTTCAATCGCCCGCCCAGCGCAAACCGCTGCCCCTGCGCGAATGCCAACAGCAGCCAAATGGCCGACAGCAGGCCCAGCCCCCAATGGCTGTCGTCGGCACCGCCCTCGCCCAGCCCTTCCAACCAGCGCAGCAGCAGCAGCGACACCAGAACGCCGCCCGTCGCCCAAGCCGCGCTGTCTAACATGACCTTGGCGACAGGTCGGTCCAGCGGGCGCAGCATCCACCATGCGGCGACATAGCCTGCAACCGCAGTTCCATAGACCAGCGCCATTTCCGGAACCGGCGCATCGAGCGCCCAGCCCAGACCCGGGTTCAGGATCAGCCGGAACGTGACGGTGACGACTCCGGCCCAGATGAACCAGCTCATCGGCGGCAGGGCAAACCGCCGGTCCAGCGCCGCCGCCGCGATGATCGTGACCACGAATGCGATGGTCAGCGCCGCCGAGCTGAGCACGATCACGCAGCCGAAGGTCAGGCAGGACAGGGCCGACAGCGTGGCCAAAGCCGGACGCATCCGGGCCTTAACATCCACACGCGCAAAGCGCTCGGCTAGCACCACCATCAGCGCCGCAAGCGCGACCGCATGCAGGGCCCAGGGGTAGGCTCCGATAACGCTGGCCGGGCGCCAGCCAAGCTCAAGCGCGATGGCCAGCGCCGGGGCGTACAGCGCGGCGGCACCGGCCCAGACCAGCGGGTACCGCCCACCCCGGAACGACCGCCATGCCGCCAGAACAGCGATCACCGCGCCCAGCGCAACCAGCCACGTCGCGGCCAACGGAAAATCGACTTCGGGCGTTTCGGAGTAGGTCTGCCAGAACCCACGCGCCACCGCGCCGCCATCAAACCCGTGCGTGAACACGAAACCACCCAGCCCCAGGGCAGGCAGCGCGGTCATGTCCTGCAGGGCCGGTGCGTCCTTGGCCCAGATCAGCAGGGCGAACGTCAGGACTGCCAGCAGGATCACACCCAGCCAGAACTCACCGCTCGTATCCGCCCATTGCAACACCAGAATGGCCGAGCTTGCCAGCACCGCCCCAAAGGCCAAACGCGTCGGAAATTCGGGCCACGGACCACTGGCTTTTCTGACAAAGATTTCGCTGAACATCGCGCCGTCATGATCAGGCCAGATCCGGCGCACGGGAATGGCAATGGCGATCACGGCAACGGCAGCCACGTAGATGAGGAAAGCCGGTTCTGTGATCGGCGAACCAGCCACAAGCAAAAGGCCCGCCAAATAGGCTCCCATCAGCGACAGCACCGACACCCAGGCCCAACGCTGCACCGTGTCGATCCCAAGCCCAAGCCCGGTGATCACAAAGAAATATCCATGCAGCCAGGAAGGGTCGGCCGACTCTCCACCTACGACGAATGGCGCGGCAAAGGCGCCGATCAACCCGATCGCCGCCAGCAGTGGGCCGTGGAACCAGCCCAGAACCAGCCCGACAAGGGCGATGGCGATCATGCCCGCCAAAGCCGCCTCGGGGCCGATCAGGTCATAGAGCTGGCGCGCCGCCAGCACACCGCCGAACAGCGTGACCAGCCCCGCGCCGGAAAACACCGAAGGCAGGTAGGCGGTGGCCGACGACTCGTCATCGCCGTATCGGCGCCGCACGACTTCACCCGCCACGATCAGCAGCGAGCCGAAGCCCAAGGCCGCCAACACGCGCGCGGTGGGCGGCAGCAACCCGTTCTCGACCCCGTATTGCACCAGAAATATCCCCGCCAGCGCCAGCGACAGGGCGGATACGGCATAGAACCAGTTCTCGCGGAGCCACGCGCCCAGATCGTCGAAGCGCTCGGCGCGGAACACGACTGCGGCCGGAGGGGATGCGGTCTCGGCAACAGTTGCCGATTTTTCAGGCTCGGGCTGTTGATCCGGCGTGGGTGGGCTTTCCTGTTTCGGCGGGCCCCAAGGGGCCGGTCGGGGTTTTGGCTTCAACGCTTCTGCTGGCGCGGGCGGCGTCTGCGCGGGCCGCGCCATGTCGGGCTGCGGCTCGACACCCGACCTGATCTCCAACTGCTCGACCCGCCGCCGCAGTCGGGCATGGCCGACCAGCAAGACGACAATAGATACCGGCATCGCCAAAACGACCAAGCCAACAAGAACAAGCAGAGATTCCAAACCGCACCTCCGGGCAAATCTGCATTATAGGCTATCCTGTGCAGGCGCGGTAAGACAGTCGGGAAATCCCAAATGGTTTCAGCCTGTTGTGGTCTGACGCCAGTAATCTAAGGATGGAACAGAGACCCGACGAGATAGGCAATTGCCGCCGCTGCTCCACCAATCGCCAGCGTCTCAAGCCCCGAGCGCCACCAGGGTGCCAGCGACCACCGGCTTTTCATCGCGCCGATGGCAAAGAACACGCCCAGCGTCATCAGGACCGAGGCTGAAAACGCGCCCTCGACACCCAACAAGAACGGCACGAGCGGAACCATACCGGCCACGACAAAGGCCGCGAACGTGGCTGCGGCGGCCTTGAGCGGATGCGGATCGACGCTGCCCAACCCGTACTCGCCCTCGATCATCAGGTTGATCCACGTGTCACGATCGGCAGTGATCGCATCGGTTGCCTGTTCGAGCACCCGGCCCGACAGGCCCTTGCGGGACAGGATTTCCAGCACCTCGCCGCGCTCGCCGTCTGGGTAGAGGCGGATGTGGCGCTCTTCGATGGCGCGGATCCGTCGGATATTGTCCAGCTCGGCCTTGGTCCCCGAGTAATTCCCAGCAGCCATCGAGAACCCGTCGGCCAGCACGTTGGCCAGGCCCAAGGCCACGATGACGAAGGGCGACAGCCCGGCCCCGGCCACGCCTGCCACGATGGCCAGCGTGGTCACCGATCCGTCGATCCCGCCATAGACAACGTCCCGCAAGAACCCGCGCCCGGGTGGGGTGTCGATCCGTTCTGCGATTTCCTGTTGGCTGTGGCCGTGATCCGCCATGGCTGGTCTCCCTTCCGGAAGATTTTGCCCTGCGCAGCGGCCCGTTGGCTTTGCGGCAGATCAACCCTTGGAAAACAGCCCGCCCAGCGCGCGCGAGACCATGCCGCGGGTCGACGGCCTGTGCCGGTCCGAGAAGGGCAGCGGACGGCAGACCTCCATCGCGGCCACGCCGACGCGGGCGCTTAGGGCGCCGTTGACCAGCCCTTCGCCAAAGCGGCGCGACAGTTTGCTGAGGACTGACCCGCCCAGAACCGGTTCGAGCAGGTCGTCGCCCACGGCCACCGCACCGGTGGCCACCAGGTGAACGAACACCGCGCGGGTCAACCGCCAGCCCCCCAGAAACCCGGCCCGACCGCCATAGATTTCGGCAATCCGGCGAATCATCCGCAGCGAGGCAAGAAGCGCCGTCGCAACATCGGCCAGCGCCAGAGGAACCAGCGCCGTCACGGTCGCGACCTGGCGCGCGGCGGCCTCGACCTCGCGGCTGGCAACAGCATCCAGCGGGGCCAGCAATTCATCCTCGACCAGTCCCAGCAGGCCCGAAGCGTCGAACTGTTCCTCGACCCGTTCGGCCAGACGGTCGCGGCCCCAGCGCGTATCTTCGCGCCCGCGATAGAACGCGATCAGGCGCTGCGTCACGGCCCGGGCCTGCGCCAGATCAGCATCGGCCAGCGCGGCATCGGCGGCGCGGCGCATCCCGTCCACCCGCGACAGCCGGCCAAGCGCGGCCAGTTCGCGCAGGGCGATCAGCAGAGCCACCAGCACCAGCGCGCAGATCAGGCCGGTCACGATCCAGCCCAGCACCGGAACGCTGGCGATCAACGAGGTGGCAAAATTCCACGCGGCTACAGAGACCGCCGCCCCCACGACGGCAACCGCCAGCCCCCAGAACCACCGGCCCAGAACCGACGGCTTGCGCGCGGCCAGCCGGGCCGCGGCCTGCATCGCCTGCCCCTGGGGTGGCGCGATATCCGGTACCGGCGCGGCGTTCGCCACGTCGGCGGCCGGGGCATCCTCGTCAAGCTCGATCAGAACCGGACCCTTGGCCATGCGTCACTCCTTCTGTTGCCAGACGAACCGAATGTCCGGCAGCTGTTCATCATTGTCGACCCCGTCGCTGCGGGCCACTTCGACAAAGCCGTGCCGTTCGTAGAACCGGCGCGCGCCCGTGTTGGCCTGAAAGGCATACAGCGCCAGTTCTCGGCGACCTGCCTTGGCGCTGTCCAGCAGTTGTGCGCCGATCCCCTGACTTCGCGCGGCGGGGCTTAGGTACAGGCAATGAACCTCGGTCTCGTCCACGGCCAGAAAGCCTGCGACCTTGCCGCCCTGTTCGGCAACCGTGACCCATCCATTGTCGATCATCCGCCCGCAAAAGGCGATGGCTTCGGCCCCGGAATGCAGCTCGGGCATCCAGTCGTTTTCGCGTGCAAAGCCGTGCAGGATCTCTCCGACCGCCCCGGCGTCGAGGCTGCGCGCGGGCCTGAGGGTAACGGTCACAGCCGGTCCCCGATCAGAAACTGCGCAGCGCGGTCCAGCCGGATATGCGGCGGGCCGTCGCCGGGGCGCAGCGACAGATGCGCCGGGGCAAAGGTCATGAACCCGTAATCCTCGCCCAACCAAGTGTCGGCCCCCTTGCGCGCGGGGCCCAGCAGATGGGCGGGGTCTTCGGGCAGTTCTCCGGGATAGAAGGCCGCCTGCTTGCCGGTGTCCAACGTACCGCGCACGCAGGGCAGTTCGACGCCGTTGTGATTGCGGATTTCTTCGGTCGTCACGCGCAGCGCGGCGATGGACATGGCAGCGGTCTCGGCCCCGGCGAACCTAGCGCGGTCGCGCGCCTCGCGCGTCAGAGCCTCCATGATCGCGGTCAGGCGCGGGTGCTGCAGGTGGTGCAGGTGATCGGCCTTGGTGGCAGCGAACAGGATGCGTTCGACCCGCTTGCCCAGCAGCATCTGGCTGAGCCACGCATTGCGGCCGGGCCGGAAGGCAGACAGGATATCACCCATGGCGCGGCGCATGTCCTCGACCGCCTGCGGCCCCTTATGGATCGCGCCCAGCGCATCCACCAACACCACCTGCCGGTCGATCCGGGCAAAATGATCCCGGAAAAAGGGCTTCACGACCTGCGATTTGTAGGCCTCGAACCGGCGCTCCATCTCGCGATGCAAGCTGCGGCGGCGCGAGGCGCCCTCGGTCGGCAAAGGCGCAAAGGTCAGCACCGGCGACCCGGCCAGATCACCCGGCAGCAGAAACCGGCCCGGCGTACAGTCATAGAAACCCGCATCCCGCGCGGCAGTCAGATAGTCGGCAAAGCCCCGCGCCAGGGCCTGCGCGGTGGGTTCATCATGGGGGTCGGCCGGGTCAACAGATTTGATCTGGGCCAGGAAATCAGCGGCGGCCGGACGCTGCGCGATCCGCTCCAACGTTTCGCGCGACCAGTCGTCATAGGATTTTTCGAGCAGGGCCAGATCCAGCAGCCACTCGCCGGGATAGTCGACGATGTCCAGATGCACGGTGCGCGGCCCCTGCAGGCCGGCCAGCAGCCCGGCGGGGCGGGCCTTGAACGACAGACGCAGCTCGGACACGGCGCGGGTGCTGTCGGGCCAGTGGGGCTGCGGCCCGGTCAGAGCCGACAGGTGCGATTCATAGTCGAACCGAGGCACGGTGTCGTCGGGCTGCGGCTGCAGGTAGGCGGCGTTGATGCGCCCCTCCTGCTGGGCGACCAGGCCGGGCATCCGCCCCCTGTCCAGAAGGTTGGCCACCAGCGACGTGATGAACACCGTCTTGCCCGACCGCGCCAGACCGGTGACCCCCAGCCGGACGACCGGTTCGAAAAACGTCTCGGACACGCGGTCGCCGACGGATTCGACGCCGCGCACAAGACTGTCTGCCAGTGATGAGATGACCAAACCGCCGCCCCGCATTTCTTGTTTGTCCCAAGATAGGTAGCCGCTGCCCCGGTTGCCAGCGCTTTTGCCGCCTGCCCTTGCCCGGGCGCGTCCGGCAAGGTACCAGCAGCCCATGCCCAGATACGCGTTGAAAGTCGAATACCAAGGTGCGCCGTTTGCCGGATGGCAGCGGCAGAAAGAGCTGCCCTCGGTCCAGGGCGCCATCGAGGCGGCTTTGTCGAAACTGCAGCCCGGTGCGCACACGATCGCGGCCGCTGGGCGCACGGATGCGGGCGTTCACGCGCTGGGGCAAGTGGCCCATTGCGACCTTGAAAAAGACTGGGACCCGTTCCGCCTGTCCGAGGCGCTGAACTATCACCTCAAGCCGTTGCCGGTGGCGATTCTCAAGGCCGCGCGGGTGGCGGAAGACTGGCATGCGCGGTTCTCGGCCATCGAGCGGCAATACCTGTTCCGCATCCTGATCCGCCGTGCACCCGCGACCCATGACAAGGGCCAGGTCTGGCAGATCGGGCACCCGCTGGATGTCGCCGCGATGCAGGAAGGGGCCGACATGCTGATCGGGCGGCACGACTTCACCACCTTCCGGTCCTCGATCTGCCAGGCGGCCAGCCCGGTCAAGACGCTGGACGAGCTGCGCGTCGAACATGTTCAGGGCTTTTCCGGCCCCGAAGTGCATTTCCATGTCCGTGCCCGGTCCTTCCTGCACAACCAGGTACGCAGTTTCGTCGGCACGCTTGAACGGGTCGGCGCGGGCGCCTGGACACCGCAGGACGTGCGCGATGCGCTCGAGGCCGCCGACCGCGCGGCCTGCGGGCCGGTCTGCCCGCCGCAAGGTTTGTACCTGGCGCGGGTGGGCTACCCCGATCCTGTTTTCGACTGACGTCAGAGCGCGCGCAGCAGCAATCCGCCCGCGATCACCGCGATCAGCAGCCCGGCCACCAGTTCGATCGTGGGCGCCAACACGGCCGCAAACCGCGTGGCTGAGGCCGAGGCCAGCAACCCGCCCCGCAACCCGAACGACGTCCAACCAACCAGGGTGGTAACGGTCGCGGTGCCCAGCGCCATGGCAAAGGCCCCGGCGATACCGACCATCGCGATGCCCATCTGCCAGGTCAGGATCAGCACGAACAAAGCTCCGGTACAGGGTCGCGCGGCGATGCCTGCGATCAGAATCAGCGCCTCGCGCAGGCTGCCGACCTGGGCCACCTCTTCGGCGGTGGGGCCGTGACGATGCCCGCAATCGGAACAGACCTCGCCGTCGTGGTGGTGATGCCCGTGATCATGATGATGGTGATGGTCGTGCGGAGCACTGTCCGCACGGCCGCGCCGGGCGAAACTGCGCAGCGACCGCAGAACAAGCCACAGCCCGATGGCCGCGATTGCGCCATAGCTGACCGGGGCCATGATCTGCTCGGTGGTGCCGACCAAGCTTTCCCGCGACATCTGGAACACCAGAACGCCTGCATAAACCAGAACGATCGCCGTCACGGCCTGCCCCAGCGAGGACAGAACGCTGATCGCCGACAGGCGCAGAAAGGCGACATTGCGGCCCAGCCCGTACCCTCCGATCAGCACCTTGCCATGACCCGGCCCCACCGCATGGAAGAACCCATAGGCAAAACACACGGCCAGCAGCGTGGCCACGGCCTCGGGCTGTTCGGCCCGCGCGGCCCGCAGGGCACGGGCGATCTGGTTCTGGAATTCCCGCTGCTCGCCCGCGGCCCAAGACGCGAGGCTGTCAAACCCGCCGCTGCCCCAGAACCACAGCAGCAGCGCAATCGCCAGGCTGACCGGCAGGATCAGGTAGCGGGACATGAAACGCGGATCTCGGTGGCAAAGCGTTCACCGACCAGAGGGATGTCGTTCTCCTCGAGGTCATAGTCGGCGTCCAAGGTCAGCAGAAAGGCCTGCATCTGGGCCAGTTCGCCGTCGATATCCGGCTCGAACCTGTCGATCCGGCAGGTTTCAGGCCCGGAAACGGTGACCGGACGCGTCACCTCGTAGGCGGTATAGAATGTCTCGTCATAGGGTTTGGCCGACAGAGCCTGCGCGGGTACTGGCTCGCCCTCGACCTTGCGCAGATGGGTGGTCACGATACGGCCATCCTCTGTCGTCGCGCGCGGCTCTAGCGGACCAGACAAGGCAACCGGCTGATCGGCTGCCAGGATGACCAGATCGCCGTTGTATCCTTCGACCCATTGCGCGTCGAAGCCAGCAAGGCGCTGTTCTTCCGCCTCGGATAAAACGCCGTCGCCGTCCTGATCCAACCTCATGTCCTCGAGCACCAGCAACGAGTAGAATTCGTCATAAGCCCAAGTGACGCGGACATGGGTCAGGTTGCCCGACTCATCCACGATGAATTCCAACCCGGTGTCGATGAAGACATGCGGGTGCGCCACCGCAGAAAACGGCAGGCAACAGGCGATCACGGCGGGTATCCAGCGCATGAACGCGAAGATAGGGTGCCCGACCGGCGCTGGCAACACAGTTCGGCGGTGAGCACGGATTTTGCCGCTCATTTCGGCGGAAACAGGACCAGCGTCTGCAGCGCCGTGCCAATCGGGCCTTGAGTATCGTACAGAACCGACTGCGACATCCCGATGCCGCTGGGCTGCCAGTGTGACACGGAATCCGAGGCGAGCCAGTCAGACACCGGCTCGCGGTGGATCTGCACCGTCAGGTCGGTGTTCATGAACCCCATTTCCGAGGTCGGCGCATTCCACGAAATGCCGTTGCCGCAATCGGCCAGCGGGCACAGCGACTGGATCGGCGAGGGGGTTTCGCCCTGCAGCAGAGGCGGGGTGCGCATCCAGATGGTTTTCGGCCCCGCCCCTTGGTTGCCGCCCTTGGGATAAGCCACCTCGGAATGATGGGCAAAGCCGGGCAGGTCATGCCGCATTTCGCCGATGGGAAACGGGCCGTCTTCGATCTGCGACAGGTCGGGGCCTTGGATCGCCACATTCGGCACCGGCCCCAGATCCCGGCGCGCCAGATGCATCGTGGTGGCGGTGGCGCACAGCGTATCGTCCAGGTCATGCACGGTGACGCGCGTGGTGGCCAGCGTCTTGGTGTGGCGGACGGTCTCGGCGGCCACGCGCAGACCGGACAGAGGCAGCGGGCGCAGCAGATCGACCGTCAGGCGGGTCAGCATCTTGTCGAGGCCGACCTCGATCTCGGCCGCGCGCACGATCAGGCCCGCAACCGGGCCGGCATGACAGTGATCGGCCGACCACGGCCCGCGCGCCGGGTCATTGCCGACAAAGGCCCCGTCGGGCGCGACCCGAAAATATGCGGTCTCACCCACCACTGGCTGCATCGCCGCGTCCTGCATGTCAGATCTTTTCCTGGGTATGCTTTCTCAGTTCGGCCCGCGCCACCTGACGGCGATGCACCGCATCCGGGCCATCGGCTAGCCGCAGCGTGCGCACATGTGTCCAGGCAGTGGCCAGCGGCGTATCCTGGCTGACGCCTTGCCCGCCAAACATCTGCACCGCCTCGTCGATCACCTTCAGCGCAACACGCGGCGCGACGACCTTGATCTGGCTGATCCACGGGGCAGCCGCGCGCGCATCGCCCTGATCCATGTACCACGCGGCCTTCAGACACAGCAGGCGGGCCATCTCGATCTCCATCCGGCACTCGGCGATGATGTCGAAATTGGCACCCAACTGCGCCAGCTTCTTGCCGAAGGCTTCGCGCTGCAGGGCGCGTTTGCACATCTGCTCCAGCGCCATCTCGGCCTGGCCGATCGCGCGCATGCAGTGATGGATGCGACCGGGCCCGAGGCGCCCCTGTGCGATTTCGAACCCGCGGCCCTCGCCTAGCAGGATGTTCTCGGCCGGCACTCGGACATCGGTGAACCGGATATGCATGTGCCCGTGCGGCGCGTCGTCATGGCCGTACACTTCCATCGGGCGCAGGATC
The DNA here is from genome assembly GCF_059612945.1 of Ruegeria sp. BHSC276. Classification (NCBI taxonomy): domain Bacteria; kingdom Pseudomonadati; phylum Pseudomonadota; class Alphaproteobacteria; order Rhodobacterales; family Roseobacteraceae; genus Ruegeria; species Ruegeria sp. BHSC276. The sequence continues at coordinate 444,025 of NZ_JBXWRP010000001.1, forward strand.
TCGATCCCCGGCGTGTCGGCGGGCACCACGATCATGGACTGGCGCTGGTGCTTGGGCAGGTCGTCGCCGCCGGTCTTGACCATCACGATGTAGACCTTGCAGCGCGGATCGCCCGCGCCGGACGACCACCATTTCTCGCCATTCAGAACATAGTCATCCCCGTCCCGCACGCAGGACATCGAGATATTCGTGGCATCCGACGAGGCTACATCCGGTTCGGTCATCAGATAGGCCGAGCGGATCTCGCCCGCGAGCAGCGGCTTGAGCCACTGCTCTTTCATCTTCTCGGTGCCATAGCGCTCGAACACCTCCATGTTGCCGGTGTCGGGGGCGGAACAGTTAAACACCTCGGCGCCCAGCGGGGTCTTACCCATCTCTTCGGCGAAATAGGCGTACTCGACCGTAGTGAGGCCAAATCCCTTGTCGCTGTCGGTCAGCCAGAAATTCCACAGACCCGCCGCCTTTGACTTGGCCTTCAACCCCTCCAGGATCTCGGCCTGGCGGTCGGTGTACTGCCAGCGGTCGCCCTTGTTGATCTCGGCCTGGTATTCCTCTTCCAACGGCATGATCTCGTTGCGGATCATGTCGCGGACCCGCTCCAGCAGCGCCCGGTTCTCCTCGCGCAAGACGAATGACATGTTCATGGATGGTCCCTCCCAAATGGCCCGGCGCAGGGCCGAATTTCTGACGCGAGGATGGCGCAGGGTCACTGACCGTGTCCAGTCGGGTGACGGGACGTCACGCGCAATCATTTGTTCAAACGACTTGGGGACGTTTGGCCCGGATCGAGCGTTTCCTCAGGCAATCAGGGTGTCATGATCCAGTTTCCGCCAGCGTCCCTGCAACGCCGCGTCCGGATTTCGCGGGTTTGATCACCGCCTTCGGCTTGGATGAAATGCTGCAGATGTACACAGTTTCCCCGCACGTCGCGTACCCGGATCGTCCCTTTCGAGCCGGTCTGTTCATTTTCCCAGCTGCGTTCCTGCCCGACGCTAGGCGTCCCGCCCGACAGCAGTGCCGTCGAGGCCGCGTCCAGAATCTGAAAATCAGCCGGGCTCAGGCCCATTTCGGCAATGATCCGCGACAGAGGTTTGGCCTGCGCCGTGCCGATCAACCCGACCAGAACCGCTGCGCAGAAGAGGAAGAAAAACCGGGGCATGCCTTGAAACTCGCTTTCGTCGAAATGGGTCCGGGGCCAAGCCTATACCGCGGGTGCGGTGCGGCCAAGCCCCGGGCGGGGTGCACCTTCAAATAATCCCGAACAAACCTATTGCATCCGTGACGCTATCGGCCCCCGCACGATCGGCACATAGTGGCCGAGACACCTACCCGAGGTTTTACGATGGCTCATCCCACCTATTACGCGCCCTATGGCGGCCACCCCGGTCAGGATCAGTTGCTGACCGATCGCGCCATGTTCACCGAGGCCTATGCCGTGATCCCGCGCGGTACGATGCGCGACATCGTCACCAGCTTTCTGCCGTTCTGGGAGAAGACCCGGCTGTGGGTCCTGTCCCGTCCGCTCAGCGGCTTCGCCGAAACCTTTTCGCAATACATCATGGAGGTTCAGCCCGGCGGTGGCAGCGACCGACCCGAGACCGACCCGGCGGCGCAAGGCGTCCTCTTCGTGGTCGAAGGGACCGTGGTCCTGACCCTCGCCGGGCAGAAGCACGTGCTGGACCCCGGCGGATACGCCTATGTGCCGCCCGGATCCGACTGGGCGCTGCACAACCGGTCCGACGCGGTGGCGCGGTTCCACTGGGTGCGCAAGGCCTATCAGGCGGTGCCCGGCCTGCCCGCCCCCGACCCGATCATCACCAACGAGTGCGACGTGGCCCCCACCCCGATGCCCGGCACCGAGGGTCGCTGGGCCACCACCCGCTTTGCCGACCCGGCCGACCTGCGTCATGACATGCATGTCAACATCGTCACCTTCGAACCCGGCACCGTCATTCCCTTTGCCGAGACCCATGTGATGGAACACGGGCTGTATGTGCTGGAAGGCAAGGCGGTCTATCGGCTGAACCAGGATTGGGTCGAGGTCGAGGCCGGCGACTACATGTGGCTGCGCGCGTTCTGCCCGCAGGCCTGCTATGCCGGCGGGCCGGGGCGGTTCAGGTACCTGCTGTACAAGGACGTCAACCGCCACATGCCCCTGTCCGTGGCCGGGCGATAGCGAGAAATTCCCTCCCGAAACCGGCTTTCCGGGGCCGAGACTTCCCTCGGGGGCCGAAATTTGCTCTGATCGGGGCAGATTTCATGTGTTCATTCCCGGAGATTGCCCAATGAAACTGCGTAGATCCATTTTGACTCTGGCCACGATCGCGCCTCTCAGCGTCGCCGCCCCGGCCCTTGCAAACGAAGAAACCCGAACCGTATCGGTGATGAGCCGCACCTGGGCCGTCACCCAGGTGGCCGACGAACCGGTCGTGTACCGCGCCACCCGCGACAACAACAACCTTAACCCGTTCGGTCCGCCCCCGCGCCTGCGCACGCTTCAGGCCATCGCGGCCATCCAGCAAGCGACCGGGTGCAAGGTGATCCGGTCCAGCATGTACCAGAACATCTCGGGTCAGTTCTTCTCGCAAGTCAGCTGCCGCTGACATCCCTCCGAACGGGCATTGAGGTCGCCCCGGCGCCCTGCCATAGCTTGCGCATGAAGATTGCGATCAACGGATTCGGCCGCATCGGCCGCACGATCCTGCGGCAGGTCATGGCGCTGCCCGCCGGGTCGGATGTTCAGGTGGTGCTGATCAACGACATCGCGCCGCTGGAAACCTGTGCCTATCTGTTCCAATACGACAGTACCTTCGGCCCCTATGCCGGGACGGTCGCGGCCCGGAACGCCGCGCTGGTGGTGGATGGCGTAGAAATCCCCGTCACCAACAGCGAAGATGTGGCGCGGGTCGATCTGTCGGGGGTGGATGTGCTGCTGGACTGCACCGGCATCGCCCGCAGCTCGGACGTGGCCGCACGGGGGCTGCAGGCCGGGGCGTCAAAGGTTCTGATCTCGGGGCCGTCACCGGCCGCCGACACCACCATCGTTCTGGGCGCCAACGAAGACGTCTTGGGCGATGCTCGGATCGTGTCGAACGCGTCCTGTACCACGAATGCGCTGGCGCCGCTCGTCAAGGTGCTGGACGGCATCGGGGGCATCGCATCAGGGCACATGACCACGATCCATTGCTACACCAACAGCCAGCCGATGGTAGACGCACCGCGGGGCGATCTGGCGCGGTCGCGCGCGGGGGCGCTGTCGATGGTGCCCACGACCTCGAGCGCGACGCACCTGATCGACGTGGTGCTGCCGCATCTAGCCGGGCGCATCTCGGGCGCGGCGGTGCGGGTGCCGACGGCCAGCGTCTCGGCCGTAGACCTAGTGGCGACGCTGGAAACTCCGATGGACATCGACACCTTCACAGAACGGTTGCGCCATGCGGTTGCCGAGTCGGCCGTTCTTGGCTGGACCGACATGCCCCTGGTGTCGTCCGACCTGCGGGCGCGGCCCGAGTCTCTGGTCATCGCCGGCCCCGAGATCCGCATGGTCGGCGACCGCCAAGTGCGAGTTTTTGGCTGGTACGACAATGAATGGGGGTTTTCGGCCCGGATGCTGGATGTGGCCCGGCTGATGGCGGGCTGACCCGGTCAGGGCAACCGCACCTCGTAAGGGGTGTCGAACCAATGCTCCTGAAGGTTGGTGCCGTCGCCGATGCGGTCGACCACGGCGAACAGGCCGGGCGCGCGCAGCGGCGTCAGCACGCCGTGCCATGTGCCGCGATGATAGTTCACGGCCTGCCCCGGCTGCGTCACGAAGGCCAGCGGCCTGCCCGGAACGCCATCTTCGTCCGGCGCGACGATCACCAGGAACGGCTGGTGGGTCATCGGAATGAAGGCCTGGCTGCCCTGAGGGTGACGTTCGACCATGTCCAGTTGATAGGGCAATGCCCGCGGGTTGGCGTCGAACAGGCTGATCCCCGCGCGCCCGTCCGCAAAATCCAGAACCGCCCGGTCATGGTATCGCCCGCACTGACCCTGGTTGATGATCTTGTCCGGCGCGCCGGAAACCTCGAGCACGTCGCCGAACGGCGCAAAGGCCTGGGCCGTCAGCGGCGCGATATGGATGACCCGGGTCATGAGGGCAGCAGGTCGCGCAGACGGAACTCGGCGATGCGCTCGACCTGACGGCAGGCTTCGGCGAGCTCGGTCTCGCGGTCATTCTCGATGCGTCGCTGAAACGCCTGCAGGATCGAGGCCTTGTCGTGGTCGCGCACCGCGATGATGAAGGGAAAGCCGAATTTCCGGGTGTAACGCGTGTTCAGATTGGTAAAGGCGTCGCGCTCGGCGTCGGTCAGGGCGTCCAACCCGGCCGAGGCCTGTTCGGCGGTGCTTTCAGCCGTCAGGCGTTTGGCCTGTGCCAGCTTGCCCGCCAGATCCGGATGCGCGGTCAGAACGCCCAAGCGCTCCTTGGGCGAGGCCGAACGGAACACCCGCGCCAGCGCGTTGTGCAGCCCGCCCGCCGTATCGTGCGCCGGCCCCAGTTCCAGCGCCCAGGCGCGCTCGGCGATCCAGGGCGAATGTTCGAAGATGCCGCCATAGGCCGCCACGAAGGAGTCGCGGTCCATCTGCGAGGGGCGCGGGCGGTCCTGCGGCGGATGATGCGCGGCCCAGTGTTCGGCAATCTGTAACCGGGTCGCGAACCACACATCGGAAAAGCCGCGCGCATAGTCCAGAAACCGCTTCAGCGCCATCACCCGGCCCGGTCGGCCGATCAGGCGGCAATGCAGACCGATCGACAACATCTTGGGCGCGCCGGCCTGCCCCTCGGCATAGAGCGCATCGAAACTGTCGCGCAGATACGCAAAGAACTGATCGCCCGAGTTGAACCCCTGCGGCGTGGCAAAGCGCATGTCGTTGCAGTCCAGCGTATAGGGCACGATCAGCTGGTCGCGCCCGCCGGTGTGCACCCAATAAGGCAGATCGTCGGCATAGCTGTCGGCCACATAGGCAAACCCGCCTTCCTCGGCGACAAGCCGCACGGTGTTGTCCGAACACCGCCCCGTGTACCAGCCGCGCGGGCGGTCTCCGACCACCTCGGTGTGCAGGCGGATCGCCTCGGCGATCTGGGCGCGCTCCTCGTCTTCGGGCATGTCCTTGTGTTCGATCCATCTCAGCCCGTGGCTGGCGATCTCCCACCCGGCGGACTTCATCGCCGCCACCTGATCGGGCGAGCGCGCCAGCGCGGTGGCCACGCCATAGACGGTCACCGGCAGGTCGGCCATCAGGCGATGCAGCCGCCAGAACCCGGCGCGGGCGCCGTATTCATAGATGGATTCCATGTTCCAATGCCGCTGGCCGGGCCAGGGCGCGGCGCCCACGATTTCGGACAGAAACGCCTCGGACGCCGCGTCGCCATGCAGCACGCAGTTTTCGCCGCCCTCTTCATAGTTCAGCACGATCTGCACTGCCAGCTTGGCGCCGCCGGGCCACTTCGCATCGGGCGTGGTGGCGCCATATCCGATCATGTCGCGCGGGTATCTGGGGGGCTGCATGTTGGGTTCCGCCTTTTGTTGCGACCATTCACTGGCTTTTTATTGCATGAAACCGCAAGGGATTATCAAATCAATCCGAACGCTGTTTCGGTTATTTGGCCGTTTCCTCGGGCATGGGTTTCGCCTCAGAATGCGGTCTATCCGTTTGCCAAATCCGCTGACGACCGGCAAGACTGCACCACGCAACAGGCAGGAGAGACCCGTGACAGGATACCTGACGACCCACGTTCTGGACACGGCCCGCGGCTGTCCGGCCCAAGGGCTGAAAATCGCGTTGTACCGCGTGTCGGGCAATTCGCACCGCAAGCTGGTCGAGATGCAGACCAACGCCGATGGGCGCACCGACAGCCCGATCCTGCCACAGGACAAGTTCCAAACCGGAACCTACGAGTTGATCTTTTTTGCCGGCGACTATCTGCGCGCCACCGGCCAGGCGGGAGCGGACCCGCTGTTCCTGGATCAGGTGCCGATCCGGTTCGGCATGTCCGATCCGCAGGCGCATTACCATGTGCCGCTGCTGCTGTCGCCCTACGGCTATTCCACCTATCGCGGCAGCTGAGAGCCTAGGCCTCGGCCCGGCGGACGACCGCACCGATCCGGGCGATCACGAAATCCATGAACAGGCGCGCCTTTGGGTCTTGATGGCGGCGATGCGTGTACAGGCACGCCATCTGCACCGGCACGGGCGGCGTGTCTTGCGCCACCGGTACAAGGCGGCCGGCCTTCAGATGCTCGGCCACTTCGAAGACCGGCTTCATCGCGATCCCCTGCCCCGCCAGTGCCCAATCGGTCAGCACGTCGCCATCATCGCACTCAAACCGGCCGGACACGGCAAAGCGTTTGGGGCCGTCGGGCGTCTGCAACAGCCATTGAAACTCGGTCGCGCCGGGATAGCGCAGGTTCAGGCATTCGTGCCGGTCCGCGATCAGATCAGCCCCCGATCGCGGCATGCCCCGGCGCGCGACATAATCCGGGGCCGCGCACAGAATGCGCTGACAATCGGCGATCTTGCGGATGCGCAGGGTGCTGTCCTCGGGCAGGCCGATGAAGAACGCAAGATCCAGCCCCTCGGTCGTCAGGTCCACCGAGCGGTCGGTCAGGCGCAGCCGCACGTCGATCTCGGGGTATTTGTCCAGAAATTCCGGCACTTGCGGCGCGATCAACCGCCGCCCCACCCCAAGCGGCGCCGCCACGAACAAGGTGCCGCGCGGGGCCTCGGTCAGGTGCATAACCTGCGCCTCGGCCTGATCGACCGCGTCCAGCACAGCAACCGCGCCGGGATAAAAGGCCCGGCCCTGCTCGGTCGGCGACAGGTTGCGCGTGGTGCGCTGGAACAGACGCACGCCCAGATGATCCTCGAGCTGGGAAATACGCGCCGATGTTACCGCCGGTGAAATCCGCAGATCGCGGCCCGCCGCGGACATGCTGCCCAGATCATAGACCCGGACAAAGGTGCGAATGTTGTCGAGATAGGACATCTTATCGTTTTTTTTGATACAGTTTGACAATATGCGGGAATACCGAAGAAACCATCACTTGCCTAGTGTGCAGGCAAACAATCGGAGAGCCATGGATGTTTGAGTTTGCCGTGTTCTGGGACTGGTTGGCCTTTGGCGTGCGCTGGCTGCATGTGGTCACCGCGATCGCGTGGATCGGGTCGTCATTCTATTTCATCGCGCTGGACCTCGGCCTGAACCGCGACATTCCCGGCCCGGCGGATGGCGAGGAATGGCAGGTGCATGGCGGCGGGTTTTATCACATCCAGAAATACTTGGTGGCGCCCGAACGGATGCCCGATCACCTGACCTGGTTCAAATGGGAAAGCTATTCCACATGGCTCAGCGGCGCGGCGCTGCTGATGATCGTCTATTGGGTGGGTGGAGAGCTGTACCTGATCGACGCGCAAAAGGCCGATCTGGCGCTGTGGCAGGGCATCCTGATCTCGGCGGCGTCGCTGACCGTGGGCTGGCTGATCTATGATTTCCTGTGCAAATCTGATCTGGGCGAGCGTCCGACCCTGCTGATGCTGCTGCTATTCGTTCTGCTGGTGGCAATGGGCTGGGGATACAACCAGATCTTCACCGGCCGCGCGATGATGCTGCATCTGGGCGCCTTCACCGCCACGATCATGACGGCCAACGTATTCTTCATCATCATGCCCAACCAACGGATCGTGGTGGACGACCTGAAAAATGGCCGCACCCCCGACCCGAAATACGGCAAGATCGCCAAGCTGCGTTCGACCCACAACAACTATCTGACTTTGCCGGTGGTCTTCCTGATGCTGTCGAACCACTATCCGCTGGCCTTTGCGACCAAGTACAACTGGATCATCGCGGCGCTGGTCTTTCTGATGGGCGTCACCATCCGCCACTATTTCAACACGCGCCACGCCCGGGCCGGCAACCCGACCTGGACCTGGCTTGTGACGGCCCTGCTGTTCATCGCCATCATGTGGCTGTCCACCGCCCCGATGCAGGACCCGCTGGAAGAGGCCGAGGCGCAGCCGCTGACGCCCTATGAACAGCGGTTCGCCGAGGCCCCCGGCTTCGAGGCCGCCCATGACGTCGTTCTGGGCCGCTGTTCGATGTGCCACGCGCGCGAGCCGGTCTGGGACGGCATCCTGTGGGCGCCCAAGGGCGTTCTGCTGGAAACCGAGGCCGACATCGCGCGCAACGCCAAGCAGATCTATCTGCAGGCGGGGATCAGCCACGCGATGCCGCCCGCGAACGTGACCTACATGGAGCCCGCGGACCGCGCGGCCATCGTCCGTTGGTTCCGCAACGCCGGGTCATGACAGCCGGCTGAAAATCCAGCTTGTCCACCCAATATTTCTGTCCCTTTCCCGCGCGCGATGTTCTAACATGCCGATCAAGGACGTTGCGGAGGCCGCATTTCGGCTGAAAAACCGCAATGCAGAACGGGTGGAGCCAATTGATGCGGGCAGGCAGGCGGAAGTGCAGTCTGAGGGGCTGGTTCATTGGCGCGATGCTGGCCGTGGCCCCGCACAGCCTGCTTGCACTGGAAACCTCCCTGTCGGCGCCGGGCCTGCCGCCGGACGTTGTCAAGAAGATCGAAAACACGTCCTCGGTCATCACGGCCGAATCCCGGGGCCTGGACACACCTTTGGAGGTCTTTTCGGCCGCCCTGTCCGATTATCGCACCATCGTGCAGATCCTGTATGACGCGGGGTATTTCGGGCCTTCGGTCAGCATCAAGCTGGACGGGCGCGAAGCCGCTGACCTCAGCTCGGTGAACGTTCCGGCGCGGATCAACCGTGCGGTGATCTCGATCAATCCCGGGCCCGCGTTTTCTTTCGGAACCGCCGTCATCCGCCCCGTGGCCCCCGAAACCGACCTGCCCGAAGGCTTCGCCACCGGAAAGCGCGCCACTACCGGCGCGATCCATGATGCGGCGTCGGCCGGGGTGCAGGGCTGGAAAAACGCGGGCCACCCCAAGGCCGCCCTGTCCGATCAAGAGATCATCGCCCGCCACGCCCAAGCCCGGCTGGATGCTCGGATCAGGCTGGACCCGGGCCCACGCCTGCGGTTCGGCAAGATGCATATCGCAGGCGACACCGATGTCAGACACAGGTCAATCGAGAAAATCGCTGGTTTCCCTTCGGGCGAGGTCTATTCGCCGGACAAGCTGCAGAGAGTCGGCACCCGGTTGCGTCGCACCGGAACATTCAGCAGCGTTTCGATCGTCGAGCGTGAAACACCCAACCCCGACGGCACGCTGGATTTTGACGCCACCTTCGAGGACCTGCCCAAGCGCCGCCTGACCTTCGGGCTCGAACTCGCCTCGCGCGATGGGCTGGATCTGGCGGCCACCTGGACCCACCGAAACGTTTTCCGACGCGCCCAGCGTCTGCGGCTCGAAGCCGCGATCCGCAACATCGGCGGGTCCGAAGACGTCGATTACCGCCTGGGCCTGCGCCTGGACCAGCCCGACAGGCTGGGCCCCGACGACAGCACATTCTGGAGCGCGTTGCTGGAACGGCGCGACACCGACAATTACACCGTCTCGGCAGCGTCGCTGGTCTTCGGCGCACGTCGGACATTTTCAGACAGTCTCTATGCCGAAGCCGCCACGGGTTTCTACTACTCCGAAGCGGATGACGCCTATGGTACAGGCCGCAAGTTCCGGTATTTCATCCTGCCGACCCGATCCGAATGGGATCTGCGCGACAGCAAGGTCAGCGCCACGCGCGGTTATTACCTTGACGCCCAGGTTATGCCGTTTGTCGGGCTGTCTGGAACCGATACGGGGATTCGGCTGTTTGTCGACGGGCGTGGTTATGCCAGCTTGGGCACCGGCGGACGGCTGGTGCTTGCCGGGCGCATTCAGCTGGGTTCGGTGATCGGCCCGCCGGCCGACGGGGTCACGCCCGACTTCCTGTTCTTCTCGGGAGGCGCGGGCACCGTGCGCGGCCAACCGTATGAAAGCCTGGGCGTGCCCGTCGGAACCGGAATCGCCGGTGGCAAATCCTTCCTGGGCCTGTCCGGCGAAGTCCGCGGAAAGGTGACCGAGAAACTGTCGCTGGTCGGGTTCTACGACTACGGTGCCGTGGACATCTCGTCCTTCGTTGGCAGCGGCGCCGAAACCCATTCGGGCGCCGGCTTGGGGGTCCGGTATGATCTGGGTGGGTTTGGGCCCCTGCGGCTGGATCTGGCCGTTCCCGTCCAGGGAGACACCGGCAACGGGCTGCAATTCTACATCGGGATCGGGCAGGCATTTTGACACGTCATCTTTTATATCCGCTTGCGATCGCCGCCCTGTCGCTGACTTTGTCGGGTCCCGTTGCAGCACAGGACTCGGACGGCGGTGGCATGCTGTCCGATTTCCTTCAGAACACCCTGTCAGCCGACAATCGCAACGTGCGCGTCGTGGGGCTGCAAGGCGCGCTGAGCGCCCGCGCCACGATCGAGGAAATCACCGTCGCCGATGACGACGGCGTCTGGCTGACCATCCGCAACGCCGAGTTGGACTGGAACCGCCTGGCCCTGATCCGCGGACGGTTTTCCGTGAACGCCCTTACGGCGCAGGAAATCGACATCGCCCGCGCGCCTGGCAAGACGACGTCAGATGAACCAACCGCCACAGCCGAGGCCCAGCCCTTTCAACTGCCGGAACTGCCTGTTGCCATCGAAATCGGAGAACTCCGGGTGGACAGCCTGTCGCTGGGTCAACCGCTGATCGGCGTCGCGGCCAAGTTGTCGGTAGACGGCAACCTGACGCTGGCCGACGGCACCCTTGACACCAAGCTGGGTATTGACCGACTGGACCGCCAAGGCGACCGGATCGCCCTGACCGCCGGGTTCCAGAACGAAAGCCGTCAGATCGACCTTGATCTGACCGTGTCCGAGGCGCCCGGCGGCCTGATTTCCCAAGCCCTGAAAATCCCCGACAGCCCGGCCATCGGGTTGACGGCCAAAGGGTCTGGGCCGATCACGGATTTCACCGCCGATATCGGTCTGGGCAGCGACGGGATGGACCATGTCAGCGGCCAGATACGTCTGCGGGGACTTGAACAAACGCAAACCTCCGCACAGGACGGCATTGTCTTTACAGCGGATCTGGGCGGCGACCTCAGGCCGTTTCTTGCCCCCGAAATCGACCCGTTCTTCGGCGCGCGCACACGCCTGTTCATCGACGGACGGACATTGCCGGGCGGTGGGATGGAGGTCTCCAAGGCCGAAATCACCTCGCAGGCGCTGCGCTTCGAGGCGCAGGTGAACCTTGCCGCAGGCAATGCCTTGCAGATGGCAGCCATTCAGGGCCGGATCACTCCGCCTGCCGGCGATGAGGTGGTTCTGCCCTTCGGCGGCGGGGATACCTCGGTGGGCGCAGCCCAGTTCTCGGCCCTGTTCGACCAGAAGAACGGCAACTACTGGGATCTCAGCCTGACCGCCAACGCAATCGATACGCCGCAGTTGCGCGTCGCTCGGGCGCGGCTGACGGCACAGGGCACTCTGACGCAAACCGCCGGCCTGGACCTGAGCGGCGATCTTCAGGCCTATTTGGGCGGTGTCGATCCAAACGATCCCGCCTTGAAGGCGGCGGTTGGCGACCAGATCACCTTGGATGGCCGGTTCGACTATGGCGCAGACCAGACGCTTGGGTTGTCGGGGTTCGAACTGGTCGGAACCGACTATGCCATGCGGGCCAACGCACAGATTAGCGGGTTGGCAAGCGGGTTGAAGGTCGACGGGACCGCCACCGCCGATGTGACGGACCTGTCCCGGTTCTCGGGCCTGGCGAAACTGGACTTGGGCGGACGGGCCAGCCTGCGTGTCGAAGGCGCGGGCTCGCCGCTGGAGGGGAGTTTCGACGGCAAGCTGACCGTTGAAGGGTACGACCTGTCCACCGGCCGCGACGACATCGACCCGGTGATCGCCGGAGAGACCGACATCGCGCTGGACGCGCGGCGCGATGCGGGCGGCATAACGATCCGCGCGCTCACCATCAATGGCGAGACCCTGACCGCGCAGGCCAGCGGAGACGTGACGACCCCCGGCGGCAATCTGACGCTCGACGGACAGGCCGAGGTGAGGGCGACCGATCTGTCGATTTTCTCGGGTCTGGCCCAGCGCCCGCTGACCGGCGCGCTGTCAGCGCGGGTGGATGGCAAGGGCGCGTTCCAAACGCTGACGTTCGACGGCACCGCCAGCCTGGACGCCCGCGATGTCCAAACCGGACTGGACCAGATCGACCCGCTGTTGACCGGCCGCGTTGAGGCGGCGTTCGACGGGGCGTACGGCCGCGACCGAATCGACATCCGGCAGGCCAGCCTGAACAGCGCCGCCGTGCAGGCCGAGATCGCCGCCACCATCGACGACCCGACTGGGACATTGGTCGTTGATGGCCGGGCCAAGGCCGAAATCCCGGACCTGTCGTTGTTCGCGGCATTGGCGGGCCGCCCCGTGGCCGGGGCCGTTTCGGCAGAACTGTCGGGCAAGGCCGCCAGAGACAGCCGGACCTTCGACATTCGCGGAACAGTCAAGGCCGACGACATCCAGACCGGGGTCGCATTGGCCGACGCTCTGGTACCGGGTCGCACGACCCTGACCGTGGACGCGGCGAACGACGACCAGGGCCTGAACATCCGCACATTCCGGCTGGCAGGCACCGCGCTGTCGGCAAATGCCTCGGGTCAGTTGGACCGGGCATCCGGCGGGCTGAGTTTCTCGGCCGGTCTGGACGATCTGGCACGCATCTCGAACACGATTTCGGGGCCATTGAAACTGGATGGTAACGTGGCGCCCACGGCTTCGGGGCTGGAAGGGTCGGCGCGTCTGCAAGGGCCTGACAGCTCATTCGCGGCGCTTGTTGGCGCGGTGAATACGGATGGGTCCGCCGATCTGGACTTTGACGCCAGGTTCGACCGTATCGAGCGTTTCGCGCCGGACTTCCCGGGCAGCGTCACCGCCAAGGGAAATGCCCGGCGTGACGATGGTGTCTGGACGATCGACGCCGCCGCAACCGGCCCGGCCGAGATCAACAGTACCGTCAAGGGCACTTATTCCGAGGCAGCAGGCACGGCCGACATCACCGCGCAGGGCGGCGTAAATCTTGGCATCGCCAATGCGTTCATTACCCCGAACAAGATCGAGGGCTCAGCCCAGTTCGATCTGGCCCTCAATGGCCAACCCTCGCTGGACGCGCTCAGCGGCTCGGTCACGACCTCGGAGACTTCGTTGGCCATACCAACCGCCGGTCAAACCATTACCGGCATCACCGGCCGGATCGACCTTGCCCAAAGCCGCGCGACGATCGCGTTGAACGGCGGCATGCGGGCAGGCGGCGGGTTCACCGTCAGCGGCCCCGTCGATCTGACACCGCCCTTCAATGCGCAGATCACCACCGCGATCAACAACCTGGTGGTGACCGACAACCTGCTGTACAAAACCACGTTGAACGGACAGCTCGCCATGACCGGTGCGCTGGCCCGCAACAGCACGCTGGCCGGGCAGATCACCTTCGGGGAAACCAACATCAACCTGGCAGCCGCCTCGGGGGCCGTCGGCGCCGCACCCATCCCGGTGATCGAGCATGTGGGTGAAAGCGCCGCCAGCCTCGTCACGCGCCAGCATGCCCAATTGGTCGAAACCGAGCGCACCCAGAAAGGCGAGTCCCGCATCGCGCTGGACATCAGCCTGCTTGCGCCCAAAAGCGTCTTCGTGCGCGGGCGTGGCGTCAACGCGGAACTTGGCGGTGCGATTTTCATCAGGGGCACCACCGCCTCCGTTGTGCCTTCGGGCCAGATCGACCTGATCCGGGGCAATCTGGACATTCTCGGGCGTCGGCTGGCCTTGACCAAAGGGATCGTCAGCCTGCAGGGCGACCTGAAGCCGTATATCGAATTCGTGTCCTCGGCCAGCACCTCGGACGGAACCGCGACCATCGAGATCGCCGGGCCGCTGGACGCCCCCGCCGTCGACGTGTTTTCCGACCCCGAACGCCCGGCCGAAGAGGCGCTGGCCATGTTGCTGTTCGGCAACCGGTTTTCCGAGCTTTCGCCCTTCGTGATCGCGCAGATGGCGGCCTCGCTGGCGCAGCTCAGCGGTGCGGGCGGCGATGCCACCAAAGGCGTGCGCGACGCGACAGGGGTTGATACCGTCGATGTCGGCGCGACCGAAGGCGGTGGCGGGCGGCTGGGTGCCGGCGCCTATCTGAGCGACAACCTCTATACCGATTTCACCGTGAACACCGAGGGCGATACCGAGGTGAACCTCAACCTGGACGTCACCGACAATATCACCGTGCGCGGCACGGTGGATGGCAAAGGGGAAACCGGGATCGGCATCTTTTTCGATCGCGATTACTGAAGGCCAGTATCGCGGGGCCCGTCAGGATCTTCGGATGCCGATCGGCTGCCCGATTTGCGGCGCGGCCTCCAGACCCGCGTGATCGGCCACCATCCGGGCCAGACGCGCTACGGCCCAGTCCGGGTAGGGTTCCGACCGACCTGTTGTGTGGCTGACATTCATGAACAGGGCCTCTTGGGTGGCACAGACCACGCCATCCTCGGCCGACACCATCTGTGCAAAATAGTGACCACGCTTGTAATCGGCGTCCAGCATCCGAAACCGGAACACCAGTGCCTCGCCTTCGCGAACCTCGCGCAGGAAATGCAGATGAGACTGCAGGATGTACGGCCCCTGCCCCAGCGCCGCGACCTGCGGTTCGCCCAAGCCCAGATGATCGACCAGCAGACGTTCGAAGGCCAGATCGAACACCACGCCGTAATACCCCACATTCATGTGGCCGTTATAGTCGATCCAGTCGGGCCGGACCGAAAAACCGGTGATTTCGACTGGTGCGGGGTACGGGCCGTCATGGCCGCCCAAAGGCTCGGATTGCGGGGTCATTGCGCGCTGTCCTCCTCGAAGATCGCCACCGCGCGGACGAACCCGGCCGAGGCGCCCTTAATCTTGAACGGAAAGCAAGAGATCTCGAACCCCGTGGGCGGCAGGCTTTCCAGATTGGTCATCTTCTCCATGTGGCAATAGCCGATCTCCATCGACGCGCGATGCCCCTCCCAGATGATCGAGGGATCATGGGTTTCCGCGTATTCCTGCGCGGTCAGCGGAAAGGGCGCGTCCCAACTCCAAGCGTCGGTGCCGGTCACCCGTACGCCGCGCTCGGTCAGGCACAGCGTGGCCTCGCGCCCCATTCCGCAGCCTTTCATCAGGTAATCCGGCTGGCCATAGCAGGTGCCGGCGGAGGTGTTGACCACGACGATATCCAGCGGTTGCAGGTCATGCCCGATCCGCTTCAGCTCGGCCTCGACATCGGCGGCGGTGACGACGTAGCCATCCTCGAAATGCCGGAAATCCAACTTCACGCCCGGGTTCATACACCACTCCAGCGGCACCTCGTCGATGGTGATCGCCCGCTCGCCCCGGTTCATGGTCGAGTGGTGGTGGTACGGCGCGTCCAGATGGGTGCCGTTGTGGGTGGCGATCTGCAGCCGTTCGATGGCCCAGCCCTCGCCGCCGGGCAGGTCCTCTTTTTTCAGGCCGGGGAAAAATGCCATCACCTGCTCGGCCGTCTCGTCGTGGCTCATGTATTCGATCTGCGGCAGCATGATCGGTGGGTCCGACACGATGCCGGTTTCCAGCGGGACGGACAGATCGACGAAACGGCGGGCCATGAACTCCTCCGGGATTGCGCGGCTCAAGGGTTGGCTGGCTGCAAGCATCTGTCAAGCCAAGAAAAAGGCGGGCATGTAGGCCCGCCTTTTCAAGGTTTTGGTGAGTGGTGGCAGTCGTTACTCGGCCGCGATGGCGTCCTCGATCTTTTCAACACGGATGGCCGAGAACTTGAACTCGGGGATCTTGCCATAGGGGTCGATGGCCGGGTTCGTCAGGATATTGGCCGCCGCCTCGACATAGGCGAAGGGGATGAACACCATGTCCTCGGCGATCGCCCGGTCGGCGCGCACCATGATCTCGATCGAGCCGCGCCGGGTGCTCAGACGCACCATCTCGCCCGGCTCGATCCCCATCAGCTTGAGCGTTCGCGGGTTCATCGAACAGTTCGCCTCGGGCTCGACTGCGTCCAGAACCTTGGCACGACGGGTCATGGACCCGGTGTGCCAGTGTTCCAGCTGCCGCCCTGTGGTGGCGATCATCGGGAATTCCTCGTCCGGGGCCTCATCCGGGGGGATGATGCTGGCCGGAGTGAATTTCGCACGGCCATCGGGGCGCGGGAAGCCGTCGCCGAACACGATGGACTGGCCCGGATCGGTTTCGGACAGCGACGGATAGGTGATGCTCTCGGTCTCGAGCCGCTCCCATGTGATGTTGTCCAGCGACGCCATGGTCAGCTTCATCTCGGCAAAGACCTGCGAGACTTCCGTGTAATCCCAGTTCAGCCCGATGCGCTTTGCCAGATCGACGGTGATCGCCCAGTCCTCGCGCGCATCGCCCGGCGGCGGCACCGCGGGGCGCACGCGCTGCACTTGGCGGTTGGTGTTCGACACCGTGCCGTTCTTTTCATACAGCGCCGAGGCCGGCAGGATGATGTCGGCATAGTTTGCCGTTTCGGTCAAAAAGATGTCCTGCACGATCATCAGGTCCAGCTTGGCCAGCGCCTCGCGGGCGTGGTTCACGTCGGGGTCGGACATGGCCGGGTTTTCGCCCAGGATGTACATGCCCTTGATCTTCCCCACATAGGCGTGGTCGATGATCTCGGTCACGGTCAGGCCCTTCTCGTTCGAGAAATCGCCCGAATTCCAGACCTGACTGAACTTGGCTCGAACAGCGTCGTCGGTGACCGACTGGTAGTCGGGCAGGAACATCGGGATCAGGCCCGCATCCGAAGCCCCCTGCACGTTGTTCTGCCCCCGCAGCGGGTGCAGACCCGCGCCCGGTTTGCCCACATTGCCCGTCATCAGCGCCAGCGAGATCAGGCAGCGCGAATTGTCGGTGCCGTGTATATGCTGGCTGACGCCCATGCCCCAGAAGATCAGCCCCGCATTCGCATTGGCGAAAATTCGGGCCACGCGGCGCAGCTGGTCCGGTTCGATGCCGCAGATCGGCGCCATCTTCTCGGGCGTGAACTGGCGCAGGTGCTCCTTCTCGGCCTCCCAGTTCTCGGTCCAGCGGTGGATGTACTGGCTGTCATACAGCTCTTCCTCGACGATCACGTTCATGATCGCGTTCAGCATCGAGACATCGGCACCGGGCCGGAACTGCAGCATCTCGGTCGCGAATTTGCGCATGCCCACGCCGCGCGGGTCCATCACGATCAGCTTGCCGCCGCGCTTGGCGAACTGCTTGAAATAGGTCGCCGCGACGGGGTGATTCTCGATCGGGTTGGCGCCGATGATGATCGCCACATCGGCATTTTCGATCTCGTTGAAGGTCGCGGTCACTGCGCCCGAGCCCACGTTCTCGATCAGCGCCGCCACCGACGAGGCGTGGCACAGCCGCGTGCAGTGGTCCACGTTGTTGTGGCCAAAGCCCTGCCGGATGAACTTCTGGAACAGATAGGCCTCTTCGTTGGTGCATTTGGCCGAGCCAAAGCCCGCCACGCTGCGCGGATCCTCATCCCGCAGCTTCATCAGCCCCTTGGCGGCCAGGTCCAGCGCTTCGTCCCAGGTCGCCTCGCGGAAATGGGTGCTCCAGTCGGCGGGATCGACGTTCAACCCCTTGGGCGGCGCATCCTCGCGCCGGATCAGCGGCTTGGTCAGGCGGTGCGGGTGGTGGATGTAGTCGAATCCGAACCGACCCTTGACGCACAGGCGGCCTTCGTTGGCGGGACCGTTGATGCCCTCGACATATTTGACCTTGCCGTTCTTGACCTTGAGGCTGACCTTGCAGCCCACGCCGCAGAATGGGCAGACGCTTTCGGTCTCGGAGTCGTAATCCTTGCTGTCGCCGCGCTGCTGGTCGTCCAGCACGGTGGCGGGCATCAGCGCGCCGGTCGGGCAGGCCTGAACGCATTCGCCGCAGGCCACGCAGGTCGACTCGCCCATCGGGTCGTTCTGGTCGAACACCACCTGCGCGGTATGCCCGCGGCCGGCCATGCCGATCACGTCATTCACCTGCACCTCGCGGCAGGCACGGACGCAGAGGTTGCAGTTGATGCAGGCATCCAGATTGACCCGCATCGCCACATGGCTGTCATCCAGCAGCGGGATCTTCTCGGGCTCTTTCGCGGGAAAGCGGCTGTCGCTGACATCGTTCAGCTTGGCCATGTCCCAGAAATGGCTGGAGGTATCATGCGGCTGCTCTGGCTGGTCGGCCACCAACAATTCCATCACCAGCGCGCGCGATTTCTCGGCGCGGTCGGTGTCGGTTTTCACAACCATCCCTTCAGCCGCCGGGCGGATGCACGAGGCGACCAGCGTCCGCTCGCCCTCGACCTCGACCATACAGGCGCGGCAATTGCCGTCAGGGCGATAGCCCGGCGCGGGCTTGTGGCACAGATGCGGGATGACCAGACCCTTGCCGTTGGCCGCTTCCCAGATCGTGGTGCCCTCGGGTACCGTCACGTCTTCGCCGTTCAGGTTGAAGGTGACGGTCTTGGTTTCGCTCGCGTCAAGCATAGCTGTCTCCCTCAGATCTCATTGGCGAAATGTTTCATGACCAGGCGGATCGGGTTCGGAGCCGCCTGCCCGAGACCGCAGATCGAGGCATCACCCATCACCTGGCACAGGTCTTCCAGCAGGTCGGTGTCCCATTT
Source organism: Ruegeria sp. BHSC276 (assembly GCF_059612945.1). Lineage (NCBI taxonomy): Bacteria > Pseudomonadati > Pseudomonadota > Alphaproteobacteria > Rhodobacterales > Roseobacteraceae > Ruegeria > Ruegeria sp. BHSC276. The sequence goes on from NZ_JBXWRP010000001.1 coordinate 462,771, forward strand.
CTCGGCCTGCATCAGCTTCACCGCCTTTTCGCAACCCGCGCGGCAGGGCGTGCACTGGCCACAGCTTTCGTCCTCGAAGAACCGCAGCATGTTCAGCGCCGCGTCGCGCGCGGTGTCCTGATCGGACAGGACCACTACGGCGGCGGACCCGATGAAGGTGCCATGCGGTTGCAGAGTGTCGAAGTCCAACGGGATGTCGTCCATCGACGCGGGCAACAGGCCCGAGGACGGCCCGCCCGGTTGATACGCTTTGAAAACGTGACCCTCGGCCATGCCCCCGGCGGCATTAATCACGTCAAGAATGGTCGACCCTGCCGGCAGCAGGTAGACCCCCGGCTTGGCCACCCGGCCCGAGACCGAGTAGCTGCGCAGGCCTTTGCGGCCATTCTTTTCAACCGAATTGAGGATTTCCGGGCCTTCCCGGCAGATCTTGGACACCCAGTAGAGCGTCTCGACATTGTGCACCAGCGTCGGGCGGCCAAACACGCCGACCTGCGCCACAAAGGGCGGGCGGTGGCGCGGCAGGCCCTTCTTGCCCTCGATCGACTCGATCATCGCGGATTCTTCGCCGCAGATATAGGCGCCCGCACCGCGGCGCAGGTCGATATAGCCTTTCTCGACGATCCCGGCCTGTTCCAACGCTGCAATCTCGCGCCGTAGGATTTCCAGCACCGCCGGGTATTCGTCGCGCATGTAGATGAAGCAGGTCTCAGCCTCGACTGCCCATGCGGCGATCAGCATCCCTTCGAGGAAAACATGCGGCGTGCGTTCAAGATAGTAGCGGTCCTTGAAGGTGCCGGGCTCGCCCTCGTCACCGTTGACAGCCAGGTAACGCGGGCCGTCGTTCATGCGGACAAAGCCCCATTTCTTGCCCGACGGGAAACCGGCGCCGCCCAAGCCGCGCAGACCCGAGGCCAGAACCTGTTCCTGAACCGCTTCCCAGTCGCCACCTTCGCGCAGTTCTCTTAGTTTGGCGTAACCACCGTTTTCGAAATAGGTCGCGAAGGTCTCGTAGTCGGGCAGATGGGCGTGGGTATCGCCCGCCGCGATGGCGGCCTGCACCTTTTCTGGGGTGGCGTGGTCGATATGGTTGTGCCCGATTTCCAGCACCGGCGCGGTGTCGCAGCGCCCCATGCAGGGCGCGCGCAGAACGCGCACTTCGGACGGGTCCAGCCCATCTTCCAGCGCCTTCTTCAGCTGTTGTGCGCCGGCCAATTCGCAGGACAGGGAATCACAAACGCGGATGGTCAGCGCGGGGGGCGGCGTTTCACCTTCTTTGACCACGTCGAAATGGGCATAGAAAGTCGCGGTCTCGTAGATCTCGGCCTGACCGACTCGCATCTCAACGGCCAGCGCGGCAATGTGGTCGGCGCTGATATGGCCGTGCGTGTCCTGGATCAGATGCAGAAACTCGATCAGCAGGTCGCGGCGGCGCGGGCGGTCGCCCAGCAGGCGCTGAATCTCGGCCTGCGCTTCGTCCGTGAACTGTCGGCCCTTGGGCGTGTGCCGCCCCTTGCCTTTGCCTGACTTCCAGACGCCCTTGGGCGCGCTTGATGGCTTGGTGTCCAATGGTGCCATGATGCCCTCCGAATTGAGGCCCCGTGTCTCATCAGCAAACCATATCGTCAAATCGCAAAACCGAATGGCACGATAACGACGGTTTATCACCGCAAAGACGTCACCACCCGTCGCAAGGCATCGACCGTCGGCAGTTCCGGGTCGCGCGCCAAGGTCGCCAGACAGATCGGCTTGCTGACCACCGGATCGACCAAAGGCAGGACCCGCGTCCCCTCAAGATCGCCCAGCGCCCGTACCAGAACGCGCGGCACAACCGTCGCCGCCAGCCCTTCGCGCGCCATGACCATCGAGGCGGTGAAACCGCTGGTTTCGGCCACTACATGAGGATGTAGCCCTTGTTCGGCGAAAATCCTGTCGAGAATGCGCCGGTTCTGCATCTGCGGCTCCAGCAGGCTGAGCGGGAACTCGGCCACGCGTGCCCAAGGGATCGGGCCGGTTTCCTGCGTCATGTGCTCGGGCACGAGCAGCACATAGGTTTCCTCGTATAGGGGATGAACATGGCGCAGATCGGTGCCGATGCTGTCGCCATAGGTGATCCCGGCATCAATGCTGCCTTCGTCCAGCCGGTACTGAATCGCGGTGGCCGACATCGTCTCGATCCGCGACAGGATGCGGGGATGCGCCGCCTGCAACCGTTTGATCAGGCGTCCGGTAAAAGCGATGGCGGTCGGGATCACGCCAAGGATCAGGGTGCCGGTGATCTCGCCCTTGATCGCCTGCACCTCCTGCTCCAGCGCCTTGGCGTCATCCAAGATACGGCGGGCGCGGCGGACGATCATCTCGCCCTCTTCGGTCAGGCCCTGAAACCGGTTGGCCCGGCGCACGATCGACACGCCCAGCCGATCCTCGAGGTTGCGGATGCGCATCGAGAACGCGGGTTGCGAGATGCCGCATTCCTCGGCCGCCTTGGCGAAATGGCGATGGCGCGCAAGCGCGGACAGCAGGTGCAGGTCGCGAAGGTCGAACACGGGCGGGCCTCGGGGTTGCGGAGGATGCCCGCAGGATACCGGGTTTGCCCGCCGGGAAAAGACGTTTCGCGATCAGGTGTTGAACAGGAAGTGCAGCACGTCGCCATCCTTGACGACATAGCTTTTGCCTTCGGCCCGCATCTTGCCGGCTTCCTTGGCGCCCTGTTCACCGTTGCAGGCGACAAAGTCGTCATAGGCGATGGTCTCGGCGCGGATGAAGCCCTTTTCGAAATCGCCGTGGATCACGCCCGCGGCCTGCGGGGCCAGCGTGCCGCGACGGATGGTCCAGGCACGTGCCTCTTTCGGGCCGACGGTGAAATAGGTTTCCAGCTTGAGCAGGTCGTAACCCGCGCGGATCAGGCGATCGAGGCCGGGTTCTTCCAGCCCCATTTCCTGCAGGAACATCTGTGCCTCGTCCGGCTCCAGCAGGCTGATCTCTTCTTCGATCTTGGCGCTGATGATGACGTGGGCGTTACCCTGCTCGGCCGCCATCTTGGCCACGCGTTCGGAATACTCATTGCCGGTGGCCGCATCTTCCTCGGATACGTTGCAGACATAGAGAACCGGCTTGGTCGTCAGCAGTTGCAGATTTTTCCAGGCCTTCGCATCCTCGTCGCTGACCTCGACCAGGCGGGCGGGCTTGCCGTCCTCCAGCATCTGTTGTGCGGCGGCCAACAGGCGGTCCTGCTGCTGGGCCTCCTTGTCGTTGCCCTTGAGCTTGCGCACCAGGTTGGCGCGTCGCTTTTCAATGCTTTCCAGATCGGCCAGCATCAGCTCGGTCTCGATCGTCTCGGCATCGGCAACCGGATCGACGCGGCCCTCGACATGGGTTACGTCGCCGTCTTCGAAACAGCGCAGCACATGGGCGATGGCGTCCACCTCGCGGATGTTGGCCAGGAATTGGTTGCCCAGCCCTTCGCCTTTCGAGGCGCCTTTGACCAGTCCGGCGATGTCGACGAAGGTCATCCGGGTCGGGATGATCTGCTTGGATTTGGCAATGGCGGCCAGCTTGTCCAGGCGCGCATCCGGCACCGCAACGTCACCCACATTGGGTTCGATCGTGCAGAACGGGAAATTCGCCGCCTGCGCGGCCGCGGTCTTGGTCAGCGCGTTGAACAGGGTCGACTTGCCGACATTCGGCAGACCCACGATACCCATTTTAAAGCCCATTGCGGCCTCCTGATGCCATTCGACGGCTGCTTCTATGCATCTCACGGGGAATCCGCAAGGCGCTGGTCTGCCGCCAGACTGAGTCCCATCGGCAACATCACGAAAAGTCGCGGAATCGTGCGCCTTCCCGTGTTGAACTTACCGACATACGGTTCCGATTTACGATCCGAGTTCTTCAAAGGTTATGATTTGACATGAAAAACCTTCTTGCCTCAGCCGCGCTTTCAGCCTTTGCGACCATAGCACCGGCGCAAACCATCATTTTTGGGGCCGGTTATGCCGATTTCTCGGACCGCCTGTCTGCAGATCAAGCGATTTTCTCGCTGGAATATCAGCACCGGCCGTTCCATCAGGCCGAACGGTTCAGTGCGACCTGGGGTGCGGCGATTTCGTCGGACAAGGACGGCGACAGCCATATCGGGGCCGGACTGATCGGAACCTACCAGTTTGCCAACCGATGGTTCGTCGAAGGCAGCGTGATGCCCGGCTATTACAACGAGTCGCTGGCGCTGAATGACCTGGGCGGCAGCTTTCAGATCCGCAGCCTGCTGGGCGTCGGCTATACGCTGAACGGCGGCAACGACGTATCGCTTGCGATCACCCACAAATCGAACGCAAGCACGCAAGAAAAAAACCCCGGCATGAACGCCCTTATGCTGCGGTATCATCTGAACTTCTGACCCCGGCGGTCAGGACGGGATTGATTTTCGGCCAAACTTTCTGCACATCGGGTCCAAACCTGTATGCAAGGATCGTCCATGACCCGTATCGACGCCAAGTTCGCCGCCCTGAAGGCCGAGGGTAAGAAGGCCTTTGTCGCCTATGTCATGGCCGGGGATCCCGACTATGACACCTCGCTTGAAATCGTCCGCGGCCTGCCGGGGGCCGGCGTCGACGTGATCGAACTGGGTCTGCCCTTCACCGATCCGATGGCTGACGGCCCGACAATTCAGGCCGCCGGTCAAAGGGCACTGGACGGCGGCATGACGCTGCAGCGCACGCTGGATCTGGCCAAGGCGTTCCGGGAAACCGACGACACCACGCCGATCGTGCTGATGGGCTATTACAACCCGATCTACAGCCGCGGCGTGGACAAGTTCCTGGCCGACGCCAAAGAGGCCGGCATCGACGGACTGATCGTCGTTGACCTGCCGCCCGAGGAAGACGACGAGCTGTGCCTGCCCGCGCAGGCGGCCGGGCTGAACTTCATCCGGCTGGCCACACCCACCACCGATGACAAGCGCCTGCCGCGGGTGCTGCAGAATACCTCGGGCTTTGTCTATTACGTCTCGATCACCGGCATCACCGGTGCGGCCGAGGCCGAGGCCACCAATGTCGGCCCCGAGGTCGCGCGCATCAAGGCGGCGACCGATCTTCCGGTGATCGTGGGGTTCGGCATCAACACGCCCGAGAAATCACGCGCCATCGCCAGCGTTGCCGACGGGGCGGTGGTCGGCTCGGCCATCGTCAGCCAGATCGCCGCCGGAAAACCGGTGGCCGAGGTTCTGGACTTCGTGAAATCGCTGTCAGACGGCGCCCACAGCGCCTGACGGCAAAATCCGAAACGGATTTCAGCCGCTGCAGGCCGCACGCCCGCGGCGGTTTATCTTTGCGTCTTTGACCCATCTGACCACATGCGCAACTGGCCGTTGCGCCTTGGCGGAAGAATTGGTAAAGAAACCTAACCAATCTGCAGAAGGGCGCGGCCATGCCTGTCATTACCAATATCGACGACCTCAAACGCATCTATGAACGCCGGGTGCCCCGGATGTTCTATGACTATGCCGAAAGCGGCAGCTGGACCGAGCAGACCTTCCGCGACAACAGCGCGGATTTCCACGACATCCGCCTGCGCCAGAAGGTTGCGGTGGACATGTCCGGCCGCTCGACCGCGTCGCAGATGATAGGACAGGACGTGGCCATGCCGGTGGCCCTTGCGCCCGTGGGCCTGACCGGGATGCAGCATGCGGATGGTGAAATGAAGGCCGCCAAGGCCGCGCTGGATTTCGGCGTGCCCTTCACGCTGTCGACCATGTCGATCAACTCGATCGAGGATGTGGCCGAACATACCGGTGCGCCGTTCTGGTTCCAGCTGTACACCATGAAGGACGAGGACTATGTCCGCCGCCTGATCCAGCGCGCCAAGGATGCCAAATGCTCGGCCCTGGTCATCACCCTTGATCTGCAAATCCTCGGCCAACGGCACAAGGACTTGAAGAACGGCCTGTCCGCCCCGCCGAAACTGACCGCCAAGACCATCGCCAACCTGATGACGAAATGGGCCTGGGGCATCGAGATGCTGGGCGCGAAACGGCGCGAGTTCGGCAATATCGTGGGTCATGTTCAGGGCATCTCGGACGCCTCGTCGCTGGGTGCGTGGACCGCTGAACAGTTCGATCCCAGCCTCGACTGGAAAAAGATCGAGAAACTGATGGAGCAATGGGGCGGCAAGGTGATCCTGAAGGGTATCCTTGACCCCGAAGACGCCAAGATGGCGGCCAAGTTGGGCGCCGACGCCATCGTGGTCTCGAACCACGGCGGGAGGCAATTGGACGGCGCACTCAGCTCAATCCGGATGCTGCCGCGGATCATGGATGCGGTGGGCGGCGATGTCGAAGTGCATCTCGACAGCGGTATCCGCTCGGGGCAGGACGTGCTCAAGGCGCTGGCGTTGGGGGCCAAAGGCACCTATATCGGGCGCGCTTTCGTCTACGGGCTGGGCGCGATGGGCCAAAAGGGCGTGACCACAGCGCTGGAAGTGATCCAGAAGGAACTGGACACCACCATGGCCCTGTGCGGCGAGCGCAACGTGGCCGATCTGGGGCCGCACAACCTGCTTGTCCCGCAGGATTTCTGCGGCCGCTGGCAGGAATGACGCGGAAATCGTTTTTACCCCTTTCCAAATGGCCGGATTCGGTCTAAGGACGCCGCTTCACGCGGGGTGACAGCCTTGGAGGCACCCTGCCCTAACATTGGAGATTTATCATGGCTGGTGAGATTCCTGATCTCGTAGCTCTGGAACGGACGGGGACGGGCAAGGGCGCCGCTCGTCAGGCACGCCGCGACGGCATGGTTCCGGGCATCGTATTTGGTGGCGACAAAGACCCGCTGCCGATCCAGATTCCGTTCAACGAACTGTTCAAGCGCCTGAAGGCAGGCCGCTTCAAGTCGACTCTGTGGAACCTGAAGGTCGAGGGCCACGAAGACGTCCGCGTCATCTGCCGCGACGTGCAGCGTGACGTGGTCAAGGACCTGCCGACCCACCTGGACCTGATGCGTCTGCGCCGCACCAGCAAGATCGCGCTGTACATCCCGGTCGAGTTCATCAACGAAGACGCGGCCCCCGGCATCAAGAAGGGCGGCGTTCTGACCGTCGTCCGCCCCGAGGTCGAACTGGTCTGCACCGCCGGTGACATTCCCGAAAAGATCACCGTCGATCTGACCGGCCTGAACATCAACGACGTCGTGACCATCTCGTCGGTCGATCTGCCCAACGGCACCAAGCCGACCATCGATCGTGACTTCGTGATCGCCAACATCTCGGCCCCGACCGGCTTGGTCACCGATGACGAGGACGGCGAAGAAGAAGTAGCTGCCGATGCAGTCGAAGTCGTCGGCGAGGATCAGGAATAAATCCAGTCCCGGATTGTTCCGAATTCAAACGGGGTGTCGCAAGGCGCCCCGTTTTTCGTTTGAACCGCGGACCGCGCTTGTTTACCTGATCGGTGCAACCAACATTCCGTGCAACGCAAGGAACCAAGGATGAAACTGTTCGTCGGACTGGGCAACCCGGGCGCGAAATACGCGAGGAACCGGCACAATATCGGCTTCATGGCCGTGGACGCCATCGCCGACGCGCATGGCTTTGGCCCCTGGCGGTCCAAATTCCAGGGCGAGGTTTCCGAAGGCCGGCTGGGCCGCGAAAAGGTTCTGCTGCTCAAGCCGATGACCTTCATGAACCGGTCGGGCCAGTCCGTGGGTGAGGCGATGCGGTTCTACAAGCTCGACTCGACCGACGTGACCGTGTTCCACGACGAGCTGGACCTAGCCCCCGGCAAGGTGCGTGCCAAATCGGGCGGCGGACATGCGGGGCATAACGGCCTGCGGTCGATCCATGACCACATCGGGGCGGCCTATGACCGGGTGCGTCTGGGCATCGGGCATCCCGGCCGCAAGGAACTGGTCTCGGCCTACGTACTGGGCGACTTCGCCAAGGCTGATTCTCAGTGGCTGGAGGACGTTCTGCGCGGGGTTTCCGATGGCGCCGTGCATCTGGCCGAGGGCGATACGGCCAAATTCATGAATGCCGTCGCCCTGCGCACCGCGCCGCCGCGCAGCTCGACCACGGCAACCAAGCCCGCGCCCAAACCTGCTACCCACCCCACCGCGCCCGAGGCCGACACGCGTTCGGCGATGCAGAAGCTGCTGGACAAGTTCAAATAGGCCCCGAAGCCTGCCGCAACGTAGCGATTGCGGATTGAACGGCATCGCGCTCCAATGCCGTCAACAGGGGAGGGAAACATGAAAACGGTCCTGAAATGGCTGCTGCGCATCGTGCTGATGCTGGCGCTGGCCGCCGTCGTCGTCGGCGTCTGGAAACGGGAAGAGATCCAGCGGTTGCTGGCCGTGAACTCTCTGTTTTCCGAGGAAAAGATCGTCCACAACTTCTCGCACATGGATCAGGCTTTTCTGACGACCCCCCTGCCCCGCGGAGATGGCCCGACCTGGGAGTTGCCCTACGGCCCCGCGTTTGACCTGCCTGAGGGCAGCCAGGACTGGATCGAGGAGAGGGCGGTGACATCCCTGCTGGTGATGCAGGATGGCCAGATCCGGTTCGAGGAATACTATATGGGCACCGGGCCGGATGACCGGCGGGTTTCATGGTCGATGGCCAAAAGCTATCTGTCGGCGCTGTTTGGCATCGTCATGAACGAAGGGGCCATCGAGTCACTGGACGATCCGGTCGTCAAATATGCCCCCAAGCTAAAAGGCAGCGCCTACGAACCCGCCACGATCCGCAATGTGCTGAACATGGCCAGCGGCGTGACCTTTGACGAAGACTACCTGGACCCCAATTCCGACATCAACCGGATGGGGCGCGTGGTGGCCCTGGGTCGAGAATTGGACGATTTCACTGCCGCGCTTACCGAGAGTTTCGCCACCCCCGGCGAAGTCTGGCAATATGTCTCGATCGACACCCATGTCGTGGGGATGGTTATCCGCGGCGCCACCGGCCGCAGTATTCCCGACCTGCTGACGGAGAAAATCGTACAGCCGCTGGGATTGGCGCGCGATGGCTACTATGTCACCGACGGGGCTGGCGTGGCCTTCGTGCTGGGCGGGCTGAACTTCACCACCCGCGACTATGCGCGGTTTGGGCAGATGATCCTGCAGAACGGTGTACACGACGGCCGCCAGATGGTGCCGGCCGACTGGATCCCGGAATCGACCTGGCCCACCGCTCCGACCGAACCGGAAAAAATCGGCTATGGCTATCAATGGTGGATCCCGGTTGGGGCACATGAAGGCGAGTTTCTGGCCCGCGGCGTCTATGGGCAGTACATGTATTTCGACCAACCTCGCGGCGTCCTGATCGTGGCCACGGGGGCTGATCGAAAGTTCCGCGAGTCCGGCGTCAACGAACAGAACATCGAAATGTTCCGCAAGATCGCCCAAAGCCTGTAAGATGGGGTCATGCAGAAACAGGACAGCATCAACGTATTGGGCGGGGTTCTGGCCCCGTGTTCGCGGAAACCGCTGACAGGGTTCTTCCGTGACGGGGCCTGCAATACCTGCCCCGAAGATCGTGGCAACCACACGGTCTGCGCGGTGATGACGGCCGAGTTTTTGGCCTATTCGAAATATGTCGGCAACGACCTCAGCACGCCGCGGCCCGAGTTCGACTTTCCCGGTCTAAAGCCCGGCGACCGCTGGTGCCTTTGCGCCGGCCGGTTCCTGCAGGCGCATGACGAGGGCTGCGCGCCCCTCGTGCATCTCGAAGCGACCCATCAGCGCGCGCTCGAAATCGTGCCGCTGAGCGTGCTTGCATCCTACCGGGCGCCAGCCGACTGACAGCGAAGCGATGCCCGACCAGATGCGTCAGAACGCCATTCGCCACATCACGTTGACCGCATAGCTTTCGAAACCGCTTTCGCCGATACCGTCATAATAGATCCCGGCTGACAGCGTGCTGCTGTTTTCCAACCGGTAGTCAAGCCCAAGATCGGCCCGGCCGCGTGTGGTATCCCCGATCGGAGCCACTCCGACGGCGGTCCCGGCGCCCGAGGTGCTGCTCCAGACCCCCGACAGGCCGCCGGTCAGCGTCATCTCGCCACGCGACACCACAATGGGGCGACTGAAATCCAGACCCAGCCTGGCCGTCGTCAGGCTGAAGTCCTGATCCGGGATCCGGTTTCCCAACCCGTCGGAATAAGCCTTCTGGTCATCGGAGGCATAGCTGACGTCCAGAAGCGGCATCAGGGTCAGGTCCCCATACTGCATCTGACCGGTCACGCGAGTTTGAACCAGCCAGCGATCACTGTCGAACTTGTCCGTGTAGGTGCCGAACGGCGAAATTTCGTTGCTGGCTTGCCCATACAGCGCACGGCCTTCGAAGAACACCGGCTGCCCGGGCATCTTGGCCACGACGTAGGGGCCGATCAGCCAGCCCGTCCCATCGACATCGCCCACACCATCCTCGGTCTTGGCATAGTCGATCTGCACCATGCCCCCCACAAGCAAATTCGGATTGATCTGCCGGTGCGCGCCCATGACCGCCAGCGCATAAGAGCTGTCGAAATCGTCCTGTGAACTCCAGTTCCCGGTCAGGTTGAACCAGATCGGATAGGCCCGGCTGCTGGCAAAGTTCAGATATCCCGCCCCTTGCGTCGCAGTGGCATCCAGAACGCCGCCTCCGGGTTCCGAGAGGAACGGCGTCAGCTTGGGCTGATTGGAAACCAGGCTGTTAGCCCGCGCATTCTGAAAGGCCTGAATCAACCGTTGGGTATTCACCACGGGCTGGACCGAGCTGACCCGGTTCGAAGCTAAGTTCGGGTTTCCGGCTGCATCGGTAAACACGTTTGCAGGCACGAATAATTCGATCGGCCCGTTGCTTTGCGGCGTCAGCGTCGCCACGTAATTTGCTCCTGAACCCGTCATCGCGGCGGTGGCATTGGTAGCCGACAGATCGCCCACCACGAAATTCGTGCTGGGCTCGCTGAGCGTGATCGTCGCCTGATACTGCCCGCCGGAAGTCGCCGACAAGGGGCTGATCGTCACTGTCGGGCGTGTGGTGTCCACGGCAGTTCGGGTGTTGATGATCTGCGTGGTGGTGACGCCAGACAGCGCGATCTCGTATCGGTAGAGTTGGCCGCCTGGTGTTTCGCGGGCGGTGAATACCACCCCCATGTAGCCATCGGTGGAATAGGTCGCATCGGCTCCGTTCTGGCTGAGGATGGTCACGTCCACCCAGCCCAAAGCTGTCAAGCCGGCAGGCGTTACCGCCGGCAAAGGAAAGATGAAACCCCCGCTGTAGATGGCCCCACCCGGCACCTCGCCCGAACCGCCAAGCGAGACGAAAGCTGTCGAAGTTCCCTGAAGATTAGTAAAGAAGATGTTGCCGCCATTCGGCGTCGTCACTGTCGATCCGATGAACTGTGGCGGACCGAAGGCCCGGGCCTGCCGCCACTCGCCAATTAACACGAACATGGCCGCCAACAGCAGAACCAAAGACTTGCGCAAGACCGACCAAACCATCCCAATCTCCTAAGTCACCACCGCGGGCGGCCAAGGTTTGCCAAGCCGCGCCGTGCAATCGTCAATCATGCTTGGGGGTCTGTTCCCACCGCACCCACATACATTCTTGACTTGAGGCTAATTGAACCGAAATCCGCTGTACAGATTCCGCAAGCGAGTCACCATTCGTCTGCTGCCTCCGCGACACAAGGGTTGATTTCCACACACGGGCGCGCGGGATCGATGGACCGGCTTAGGATATCGAAAAATGTAGTTTCTATGGCAACCGGCATCCCAACGCCGTTGCCCGGATACGCGACCACCCTGGTGTTGGACGACCATCGGCTTAGGCCTGAGCTGTCAACAATTTGAACGACTAATGCGCACTCGACCCGCACCGGAAACAAGGTCGGCCAAAGGCTGCGGTTCCGGGGCTGCAAGGCCCCGAGAACGCAATCTTCCGACGCTGGGAGGCCGGTCAGCCCGCGTCGCGCCCTTCGGTGTCGGACATATCGAAGTTCAGATACTTGGCGACTGTTTGCACGTCCTTGTCGCCGCGTCCGCACATGTTCATGCAGATGATGTGATCCTTGGGCAGCTCCGGCGCGATCTTCATGACATGCGCCAGTGCGTGGCTGGGTTCGAGCGCGGGAATGATGCCCTCGGTCGCGCAGCAAAGCTGGAACGCCTCAAGAGCTTCTTTGTCGGTGATCGACACATATTGCGCGCGCCCGATATCGTGCAGCCATGAATGTTCGGGGCCGATGCCCGGATAGTCGAGTCCGGCCGAGATCGAATACCCCTCGAGGATCTGGCCGTCGTCATCCTGCAGCAGATAAGTCCGGTTGCCATGCAGCACGCCGGGCCGACCGCCCGTGAGCGAGGCGCAATGCTCCATCTTTTGGTTGACGCCCTTGCCGCCCGCTTCGACGCCGATGATGTTGACCGAAGGATCATCCAGGAACGGATAAAACAGCCCCATGGCGTTCGAGCCGCCGCCGATCGCCGCGATGATCGTGTCCGGCAGACGACCCTCGGCCTTCATCATCTGCTCCTTGGCTTCCTTGCCGATGATCGACTGGAAGTCGCGGACCATCGCCGGGTACGGGTGCGGCCCGGCGACCGTACCGATGCAATAGAACGTGTCGCGCACATTGGTCACCCAGTCGCGCAGCGCGTCGTTCATCGCGTCCTTCAGGGTACCGCGGCCCGAGGTCACCGGAATCACCTCAGCCCCCAGCAAACGCATGCGGAACACGTTGGGCGCCTGCCGCTGGACATCATGCGCACCCATGTAGACCACGCATTTCAGACCAAACTTGGCGCAGACCGTCGCGGTGGCGACACCGTGCTGCCCGGCCCCGGTTTCGGCGATGATCCGGGTCTTTCCCATGCGACGCGCCAGGATGATCTGACCCAGCACGTTGTTGATCTTGTGCGCGCCGGTGTGGTTCAGCTCGTCGCGCTTCATATAGATCTTGGCACCGCCCAGATGCTCGGTCAGGCGTTCGGCATGATAAAGGGGCGACGGACGGCCGACATAATTGGCCCACAGATCATCCATCTCAGCCCAGAAACTCGGGTCGGTCTTGGCCTTCTCGTACTCCTCCTCCAGCGACAGGATCAGCGGCATCAGCGTTTCGCTGACGAACCGCCCGCCGAAGATGCCAAAGCGGCCGTTTTCATCCGGGCCGGACATGAAGGAATTGAACAGATCATTGGCCATGGTGGTCTCCATCATCTTGCCCAACGTTCATAGGTGCTGGCGGCGGGATTTGCCATCGCAAATCGCGGCAATCGGGGCGAGGCAAACCGCTCAGCCCGGCGCCAACAGCCCTGGGCGGTCATCGCGTCGCGCGAATGAAGGCGTCGATCAGAGCCGGGTCCTTGACGCCCGGCGCCGATTCCACGCCCGACGAGACATCGACCTGCCGTGCGCCGGTCATCCGCACTGCTTCGGCCACGTTGTCAGGCGTCAACCCTCCGGCCAGCATCCAAGGCCGGCGCCAATATTTACGCCCGGCCAGCAGCCGCCAATCGAAGGCCAACCCATTGCCCCCCGGAAGATCGGCGTTCTTGGGAGGCTTGGCGTCGATCAGCAACTGGTCGGCCACGTCGGAATAGAGGTCGATCGCTGCCAGGTCCGCCTCGTCCGCAACGCCAATGGCCTTCATCACCGGCAGGCCGAAACGGCTACGAATCTCGGAAACGCGCGCGGGGTTCTCCTTGCCGTGAAGCTGAAGCATGTCCAGCGGAACCATGTCCAACAGCCGGTCCAGCTCGGCATCGGTGGCATCGACCGTCAAAGCGACCTTGGCCACCCCCACGGGGACATGGCTTGTCAGGTCGCGCGCTGCGGCGGGTTCCAGATGCCGCGGAGATTTCGGAAAAAACACGAACCCCACATAGCGCGCGCCCGCATCAACGGCGGCACGCAACGCATCCGGTGCGGTCAGGCCGCAGATCTTGACGCTGATTTCGCCGGGCATCAGTACGCTCAGCTGGCCTCGTCCAGCAGGGCAAGCACATCGTCCTCACCCTCGCTCTGTTTTTTCTTCAGCTTTTTGACCTCTCGCTCAAGCTTGCGCACCTCGGTGGATTTCACCGACGCATCGCGGCGATGCTTGTGCTCGCGCAACCACTCCCACAGAAAACCGATGACAAGACCGGCGACCACGCCGCCCAGGACCACAAGAAACAGGGGCAGATTTGTCGAAAGATTGAAGCCCAGCAACTCGGCCAAGGCATCTGGCATCAGCTTTAACTGTACCATTTGCCGGTTGGCCAAGGAGACTGAGACCAGGACGATTCCCAGCGCCGCCAGGAACCCGTATCGAATGTAGCGCATCATGAGATCACGCCTTACCGTTCAAACGGTCCCTTAGCAACTTCCCTGTCTTGAAAAACGGCACGCATTTTTCCTCGACCTGAACGGTTTCACCGGTGCGCGGGTTGCGGCCAACGCGTGCATCCCGTTTTTTCACCGAAAATGCGCCAAAACCGCGCAGCTCGACACGGTCGCCACGTGACATGGCGTCAGTGATTTCTTCGAAAACGGTATTCACGATCCGCTCAACATCGCGCTGGTACAGATGCGGGTTTTCATCGGCAATCTTCTGAATCAGTTCTGAACGGATCATGCGTGCTACCCTCCCAGGTCACCGTGTCGTCTCGTCTACTGGTTTGGACAGTATAGGAAAAAACGCTGGCATGGGGAACGCAAACTCTGGCCGTCCGGGGCGCAATTTGCAGAAAAGAACGCGAAATTCGCGCAGCGACGTGTAATTTCGGGGAAACAAGCATGAACCTAATGCCGATTAACCCGGATTTTCAGAACGCGTTGATTCGAAAAAGAAACGGCCCCGCACGGATGTACGGGGCCGCCAATTCGGGTCTGTGCCGTTGGGCCGGGCTTAGTCGCCCGACTTCAGCGCGGCGCCCAGAATGTCGCCCAGCGATGCGCCCGAGTCCGACGAGCCGTACTGTTGAACGGCTTCTTTCTCTTCGGCGATTTCGCGCGCCTTGATCGACAGGCCCAGACGGCGGGTCTTGCTGTCAACGTTGGTCACGCGGACATCGACCTTGTCACCGACCGAGAAACGCTCGGGGCGCTGTTCGGCACGGTCGCGGCTCAGGTCCGAACGGCGGATGAAGGACTTCATGCCTTCGTATTCCACCTCGATGCCGCCATCTTCGATCGCGGTCACTTCGACGGTGATGACCGAGCCACGCTTCACGCCGCCCACGGCTTCGGCGAACTTGTCACCGCCCAGGGCTTTGATCGACAGCGAGATCCGCTCTTTTTCAACATCAACTTCCGAAACGACCGCCTGAACGACGTCGCCCTTGCGGTAGTTCTGGATGGCATCTTCGCCACGCTCGTCCCACGAAAGGTCGGACAGGTGCACCATGCCGTCGATGTCGCCTTCCAAGCCGATGAACAGACCGAATTCGGTGATGTTCTTGACTTCGCCTTCGACCTGAGTGCCCTCGGGGTGCGTTTCTGCAAACACTTCCCACGGGTTGCGCTGGGTCTGCTTGAGGCCCAGAGACACGCGACGCTTGGCGCCGTCGATTTCCAGAACCATGACGTCGACTTCCTGGCTGGTCGAAACGATCTTGCCGGGGTGGACGTTCTTCTTGGTCCAGGACATCTCGGACACGTGCACCAGACCTTCGACACCGGGCTCGAGCTCGACGAACGCACCGTAGTCGGTGATATTGGTGACGCGACCCTTGTGCACCGAACCCAGCGGGTATTTGGCGGCAACCAGATCCCACGGATCTTCCTGCAGCTGCTTCATGCCCAGGCTGATGCGGTGGGTTTCCTTGTTGATCTTGATGACCTGAACCTTGATGGTCTCGCCGATCGACAGGATTTCCGACGGGTGGTTCACACGGCGCCATGCCATGTCGGTGACGTGCAGCAGGCCGTCAACGCCACCCAGATCAACAAAGGCACCGTATTCGGTGATGTTCTTGACGACACCCTCGACGGTCTGGCCCTCGGACAGGTTGCCGATGACTTCGGCGCGCTGTTCGGCACGCGATTCTTCCAGGATGGCGCGACGCGACACGACGATGTTGCCACGGCGGCGGTCCATCTTCAGGATCTGGAACGGCTGCTTCAGACCCATCAGCGGGCCCGCGTCGCGCACGGGGCGCACGTCAACCTGGCTGCCGGGCAGGAACGCAACTGCGCCACCCAGATCCACGGTGAAGCCGCCCTTGACGCGGCCGAAGATGGCACCTTCGACGCGCTCGTCGTCGGCATAGGCTTTTTCCAGACGATCCCAGGCCTCTTCACGGCGGGCCATCTCGCGCGAGATGACGGCTTCGCCACGGGCGTTTTCCGCGGCGCGCAGGTACACTTCGACCTCGTCGCCAACAGCGATTTCAGGGGCTTCGCCGGGATTTGCGAATTCTTTCAGATCGACCCGGCCTTCCATCTTGTAGCCGACGTCGATGATGGCTTGGCCCGCTTCGATCGCGATGACCTTGCCTTTGACAACCGAACCCTCTTCGGGGGTGTCCATTTCGAAGCTTTCGTTCAGGAGGGCTTCGAATTCCTCCATGGTTGCGTTAGCCATGTGGCGTTGTTTTCCTTTGCATAACGTTTTTTCTGGCCGAGCGGTTGTCTCCGCCGGTCTTGGAGTTGGTCCGGCAACCTGAAACAGTGCCACAAAACAAAGAGGGCCGGTTGTGTCCGACCCTGCTCGTCTCATTGTTTTATGGCTCAAATTGCCTTGTCGACGGGCGCTCTGTAGCAACTTGGCGGCCGCACCGCAAGGGTTTCCGGGCGATTCCGGCGCATTCGGCGATGCCATGCAGGCTCGGGCGGTCACTCCAGCGCCCGGGCGGCCACCCTGCTGTTCGCGGCCCGGCATTTTCAAACGGTTTATCCGCGGCCTCACATGCCCGAGGACAGCTTTTCCTGAATGACGGTGATCGCCTTTTCCAAAGCGGCCTCGATGCTCAGGTCCGTGGTGTCCAAAAGAACGGCATCGTCGGCCGGTTTCATCGGGGCTGTGCTGCGTTCGGCATCCCGCGCGTCGCGCTCGCGGACATCGGCCAAAACCTGCGCGCGGGTCACATCCGTGCCCTTTCCCACCAGTTCCAGATAGCGCCGTTCGGCGCGGACTTCGGGGCTGGCGGTGACGAACAGCTTCACCTCGGCCTCGGGGCAGATCACCGTACCGATATCGCGCCCGTCCAGCACCGCGCCGCCGGCCCGCCGGGCAAAGCTGCGCTGGAAATCGACAAGGGCTGCGCGCACCTCGGGAATCACCGCCACCTTCGACGCCGCCTGCGCGATCTCGGCAGTGCGCAGATCGCCCTGTTCCAACTCCTCGGCCGTCAGGGACCGCGCAGCCTCGACCGGGTCGGTGCCGTCCAGCGTGCGCCGGCCGACTGCACGATACAGCAGCCCCGTATCCAGGTGCGCCAGCCCGAAATGCGCGGCCACGGCCTTGGAGATCGTGCCCTTTCCCGCAGCGGCCGGGCCGTCGATGGCGACGGTAAAGCTCATGTGCGCTCGACCTTGGCGCCCAAGCCGTTCATCAACGGCTCGAAGATCGGGAACGAGGTCGCGATGGGGCTCCCATCATCAACCGAGACCGCCTGTTGCGCGCCCATGCCCATCACCATGAAAGACATAGCGATGCGATGGTCCAGAAAGCTTGCGCAGGTGCCGCCGCCGGGCACGCCGCCAATGCCCAGCCCGTCGACCGACCACCAGTCATCGCCCTCGTCAACCGTGACGCCGTTGGCCCGCAAGCCACGCGCCATGGCGTCGATGCGGTCGCTTTCCTTGACGCGCAGTTCCTTGACGCCGCCCATCATCGTCTTGCCGGTCGCGTTGGCCGCAACCACCGACAGCACCGGATACTCGTCGATCATCGAGGCCGCGCGTTCGGGCGGGACGTCGATGCCCTTCATGTCGGGCGAGTAGCGCGCACGCAGATCGGCAACCGGCTCGCCGCCTTCCTCGCGCATGTTTTCATAGGTCAGATCGGCACCCATCTCGCGCAGCGTGGTGAACAGGCCGGCACGCGTGGGGTTCAGGCCGATGCCCGGCACCAGAACGTCCGAGTCCGGCGTGATCAACGCCGCACAGACCGGGAAGGCAGCGCTGGACGGATCGCGCGGCACGGCGATCACCTGCGGCTTCAACTCGGGCCGGCCGGTCAGGGTAATGACCCGGCCTTCGTCGGTGTCCTCGACCGTGATTTCGGCGCCAAACCCCGCCAACATCCGCTCGGAATGGTCACGGGTGGCTTCCTTCTCGATCACCACGGTCTTGCCGGGCGCGTTCAGGCCGGCCAGCAGAACAGCTGATTTCACCTGGGCCGAGGGCACCGGCACTTCGTACCACACCGGCACCGGATCGGCCGCGCCGACGATCGTCATGGGCAGGCGCCCGCCCGAGCGGCCCACGGCCTGTGCCCCGAACAGGGCCAACGGATCGGTCACCCGCGCCATCGGGCGCTTGTTCAGGCTGGCATCGCCGGTGAAGGTCGCGCTGATCGGGCTGGTGGCCATCGCGCCCATGATCAGGCGCACGCCCGTGCCCGAGTTGCCGCAGTCGATCACCTGATCCGGCTCGGAAAAGCCGCCCACGCCGACGCCGTGCACCGTCCATTCGCCATTCCCGTGCGAGATCACCTCGGCTCCGAACGCGCGCATCGCCTTGGCAGTGTCCAGAACGTCTTCGCCTTCCAGCAGGCCCGAGATCCGGGTCTCGCCCACGGCCATCGCCCCAAGGATTAGAGAGCGGTGCGAAATCGACTTGTCGCCCGGCACTTCGGCCGTGCCGGTCAGCGGGCCGCAGGGATGCGAGGTCATCGGGATGGGCGTGCCGTGTCCGGACATGAGGGCTCCTTTTGCGCTATCAGTGCCCCTGCCGATTAGCGAATTGGCGCCGCAGCGTCCAGCCGCAATCACCCGTTGCGGCGGAACGTCAGGTAGTGCGGCGTGCGGCCTTCACGCAGGGCTTTCTGCTCGTAGCGGGTGGAAATCCAGTCGTCCCACGGCTTGCGCCAATCCTCGGGGCCCTCGGCCAGCCATTCGAAACCGGCGCGGGGCACTTCCTCGAGTGTCTGGCGGACGTAGTCCGGGATATCAGTCGCCACGCGGAAAATCGCGCCGGGTTTCAGCACACGTGCCAGCGGCTCCAGATGCTCGGGCGTCACGAAGCGGCGGCGGTGGTGCCGCTTTTTGGGCCACGGATCGGGATAGAGCAGAAACGCGCGCGAAATGCTGGCATCGGGCAGCACGTCGAACAGGTCGCGCACATCGCCGGGATGCACCGCCAGGTTGGTCACTTCGGCCCGGCGGATCTTGCCCAGCAGCATGGCCACGCCGTTGATGAACGGCTCGGCGCCGATGATGCCGATATCGGGGTTCTGCTGCGCCTGGTGCACCAGATGCTCACCACCGCCGAACCCGACCTCAAGCCATACCGGCTTGCCGCCGAACAGCGCGTCTAGGTCGATCGGGGTGCGGTCGGGGTTGCTGTCCCAATCCACCGCGCCCGGCGACAGGGCGGCCAGGTCCTCGGACAGATAGGTCTTTTGGCTGGGCTTCAGGGTCTTGCCCTTGAAGCGGCCGTAGAAGTTTCTGCGGGGGCGTTCGGGTGACTGGGTGCTCATGCCGGTGCCCTTACTGCGGCGGCGTTTGCGTTGCAAGGGTCGGGCCGCGCCGGAGGGGCGCCCTTCGAAACGGAAACGGCGCGCCACATCGGACGCGCCATGCCGTGTTTTGTTTGCCGATGCCGGCTCAGACAGCCTTTTTCAAGGCCTCGACCAGATCGGTCCGCTCCCAGCTGAAGCCGCCGTCGGCATCCGGTTCACGCCCGAAATGCCCATAGGCCGCGGTGCGCTGATAGATCGGCCTGTTCAGTTGCAGATGCTCGCGGATGCCGCGCGGGGTCAGGTCCATTACCTGCCCGACGGCCCGTTCAATCGAGGCGTCGTCAACCTGTCCGGTGCCGTGGGTGTCGGCGTAGATCGAAAGCGGCTTGGACACGCCGATCGCATAGCTCAGCTGGATCGTGCAACGCTCGGCCATGCCGGCGGCCACGACGTTCTTGGCCAGATACCGCGCGGCATAGGCCGCCGACCGGTCGACCTTGGTCGGGTCCTTGCCCGAAAACGCCCCACCCCCATGCGGGGCCGCACCGCCATAGGTATCGACGATGATCTTGCGCCCGGTAAGGCCGGCATCGCCGTCGGGGCCGCCGATGACGAACTTGCCGGTGGGGTTCACATGCCAGTCGGTCTGGTCGGTCAGCCAGCCTTCGGGCAGGATCTCTCGCACATAGGGTTCGACGATCTGGCGGATGTCGTCCGACGTCAACGCTTCGTCCAGATGCTGCGTGGACAGCACGATCGAGCTGACGCCCACCGGCTTGCCGTTGCGGTAGATCACCGACAACTGCGACTTGGCATCGGGTCCCAGCGCAGGCTCGGCGCCGCTTTTGCGAACCTCGGCCAGGCGGCGCAGGATTGCATGCGCATACTGGATCGGCGCCGGCATCAGGGCCGGGGTTTCCGTTGTGGCGTAACCGAACATGATGCCCTGATCGCCTGCGCCTTCGTCTTTGTCGCCCGACGCATTCACCCCCTGTGCGATATGCGCGGATTGCTCGTGAAGCAGGTTCGTCACCTCGACCGTTTCGTGGTGGAACTTGTCCTGCTCGTACCCGATATCCTTGATACAGGCGCGCGCGATCTCTTCGATCCGGCCCATGTAGTCATGGAGCCGCTCCTGATCCGACAGCCCGACCTCACCCCCGATCACAACACGATCGGTAGTGGCAAAGGTCTCACACGCTACGCGCGCTTCGGGTTCTTCGCTCAGAAAGGCATCGAGGACTGCATCGGAAATACGGTCACAGACCTTATCGGGATGCCCTTCGGAAACGGATTCCGAAGTAAAGGTGTAGTTCTGTCGGGACATGAAAGCGCTCCATTAAGATTTCCCCCGTCACGCCAGGAAGCCGTTGTGACGGGCATCCGACGGGATACGCCCCCAGAAACAGACGGTCAATCGGTATTTATTCGCCAACAGGCCGAACGTTGCGCCCAAGCAGCACGAACAGGCCCACCAGAAGCACAAACACCGGAAAATCCCCGAACCGCGAATAAGGGGTCGGCGGCAATGGCAGCGGCAGGCCGGCATCGACATGCCCCGCCTGGCCCAGCGGCAGCGCAGCGGTCACGTTGCCCAGCGGGTCGATCATCGCCGAAACGCCGGTATTGGCAGACCGGGCCAGCGGCAGCCCCTGTTCGATCGCACGCATTCTGGCCTGGGCCAAGTGCTGGTACGGGCCCGACCGAGTCCCGAACCAGGCATCGTTGGTGACCTGCAACAGCAGGCTGGGCCGTTCAGGTCCGGCGGCGGCAATCTGCGGGAAAATGGCCTCGTAGCAGATCAGCGGCAGAACGCTCCCCAGATCTCCGGCCCGCAACAGGCGCGGACCGGGACCGGCGCTGAATCCGCTTCCGGTCGTGGCGGCCAGGCCGCTCAGCCCGAACCGCTCCAGCAGATCGCCCAAGGGGATGTATTCGCCAAACGGCACTAGATGATGTTTGTCATACAGGCCTGCCCGCTTTCCGGATTCATCCAGATACACCACCGAGTTGTAGATGCGCAGCCCCTCGGCCCGCTGAATTCCCAGAACCATCGGGGTGCCCTGCGCGGCATCGGCAATGGCGTCGAGATAGGGCTGCGCGCTGTCCAGCCACGCCGGCACCGAGGTTTCGGGCCAGACGATCAGGTGGGGCCTGGGTTCGGCGGCCGTGAACTCGATCTGGCGCGCAAAGAACACGGGCGTGAAGGCTGGGTCCCATTTCTGGTGCTGGGGGGCATTTGGCTGGTTCAGGCGAACGATCTTTCCGGTCTGCGCAACCGGTGGCCGCATGGCGGCATAGGCCGTACCCAGCCCGGCACAGACCGCAATCGCGACCAAAGACCCCACCGCATGCCGCGCCGGACGATCGCCAACCAAAGCAGCGCCCAGCGGCAGAAACAAAAACAGGGTCAGCGCACCCAGACCATAGGGGCCGACCAGGGCCAATACCTGCGCGACATACGTATCCACCCAGATCTGCGCCAGACCCGCCCAAGGGAACCCCGTCAGAGCATATCCGCGCGCAAACTCGGCCAGGGACACGGCCAGCGCCAGCAACATGGCCCGGCGGATCGCCGTTCCCCGCACCCGATGCACCAGCCCAAACGCCACCGCCCAGAACAGGGCCAGCCCGCCCGCCATGAACACGAGCGCAAACGGCGCCATCCAGCCATGGCGTTCGGGCTCAACCAGAAACGGCTCGATGATCCACGAGAGCGCATGCGCGAAATAGCCGGTCGCAAAAAACCAGCCGACTGCGGCCGCGCCCGTGCGGGTCTCGCTGGCCAAGAACAGCGGCGTCAACAGAACCAACGATACAGCAGTGGCCCACCAATACCCAAAGGGCGCCAGACCGAATGCCGCAACCACACCCAGCCCGGCGGCCGCCAGGTACCGCACAGCGGGCGACCACCGCTTTGCTGGGTTCATGCAGCCATATCCGGCACCATCACGCGCAAACGCTTGATCCGGCGCGGGTCGGCATCGATCACCTCGAATTCCGGCCCGTCGGGATGTTGGACCACCTCGCCTCGCGCCGGCACGCGCCCTGAAAGCATGAAGACCAGACCGCCCAGAGTTTCGATTTCTTCCTCGTCCACGTCCTCGTGATTGGTCAGAGACCTGCCGATCTCGGCCTCGAAATCCTGAAGCGGCGCCTTGGCCTGTACGATGTAGCAGCCGGGCCGCTCCTGGACCCACATCTGGTCTTCGTCGGCGTCATGCTCGTCTTCGATCTCGCCGACCACCTGTTCGATCAGGTCTTCGATGGTCACCAGACCGTCAACACCGCCATATTCGTCGATCACCAGCGCCATGTGGCGCCGCTCGGTCTGCATCTTGGCCAGCAAAACGCCAATCGGCATGGACGGTGGCACGAACAGAAGCGGCCGAAGCATCGAGCGCAGGTCGAACGGCTTGGTACTGCCATTGAACCCGTGGGTCAGCGCAAAATCCTTCAGGTGGACGAAGCCAAGCGGCGTGTCCAACGTGCCCTCATAGACCGGAATGCGCGACAGGCCGCTCTCGCGG
The DNA here is from genome assembly GCF_059612945.1 of Ruegeria sp. BHSC276. NCBI lineage: Bacteria > Pseudomonadati > Pseudomonadota > Alphaproteobacteria > Rhodobacterales > Roseobacteraceae > Ruegeria > Ruegeria sp. BHSC276. The sequence goes on from NZ_JBXWRP010000001.1 coordinate 485,883, forward strand.
AAGACCTGCGCCAGCTCATCCTTGCCGATCGTTACTGGAACCGAGACGATATCTGCCGACGGTATGGCCACGTCCTCCACCCGCATCCGCCGCAGGTTGATCATGCCACGAGGCTGCACTGTTTCGGCCGCATGCCCGTTGACCGCGCCGCCCGTGTCTTCGCTGTTTGGAGAGAACGCTTCCAGCAAGCGCGAGAAAAGCCCGCTTTTCTCTTTGGTTTCGTCGCCGTTCCGTGAATGCGCGCTTTGCGCTGCCCCAGAACTGCCGTCTATGTCGCCCATTTTCCTGTTCCAGTTGATCGGGCACAAGGCCCCATGTCACGCATTATATGGGTTACCGATACCCATTTTGCCAAGTATTTCGATTTCGCACCGCTCCATCACAGTGGCGTCCTGGTCACGAACGTGGTCATAGCCCAACAAATGCAACATTCCGTGAACGATCAGATGCGTGACATGGTCGTCCATCGGTTTTCCGACCTCCTCCGCCTCGCGCCGGCAGGTATCGAACGAGATCGCGATGTCGCCCAACGCGATCTCGCCGGTGAAATCCGGTTCCGGTAAGGGCGGCGTGGCACCGGGATCTTCGGGGGCCAGATCCTCGGCCGGCCAGCTCAGCACGTTTGTGGGTGCGGGCTTGCCTCGGAATTCGGCGTTCAGCTCGGCGATTCGGGCATCGTCGCAGCCCAGTATGCTGACCTCGCACAACTCGGGGTCCAGCCCCAGATGCGCAAGCGTTGCCGAAACCGCCTTGCGGGACAGCGCCTCCAACCGCTGCCAGCGGGCATCCTCGATGGAGATCTCCAGGTTCATGTCGCACTGCTCCACGGCCGACGGGCTGTCGGATTTCAGCCGGCCTCCCGGCCTGAATCGGCCTCATACGCCTCGATGATCGCGGCGACAAGCGGGTGGCGCACGACGTCCTTGGATGTGAAGTAGTTGAAACCGATGTTCGGGATCGTTTTCAGCAACCGTTCCGCATCGGCAAGCCCCGAAGCGACGCCCCGCGGCAGATCGACCTGCGACCGATCCCCCGTGATGACCATCCGGCTGCCTTCGCCCAAGCGGGTCAGGAACATCTTCATCTGCATGGTCGTGGCATTCTGCGCCTCGTCCAGAACGACGAAGGCATTCGAAAGGGTCCGCCCGCGCATGAAGGCCAGCGGCGCGATTTCGATCCGCTTTTCTTCGATCAACTTGGCCAGTTGCTTGCCCGGCAGAAAGTCGTTCAGCGCATCATAAAGCGGCTGCATGTAGGGATCGACCTTGTCCTTCATGTCGCCCGGCAGATAGCCCAGCTTTTCGCCCGCCTCGACGGCCGGGCGGCTGAGGATGATCCGGTCCACATGCCCGCCGATGAACATCGAAACACCGACCGCCACGGCCAGATAGGTCTTGCCCGTCCCGGCCGGCCCGATGCCAAAGGCAAGCTCGTTTTGGAACAGGGACTGAACATAGGCCTTCTGCGCGTCGGTCCGGGGTTCGACCAGCTTCTTGCGGGTCTTGATTTCGACCGGTCCGCCCTTGAACATCTCGAGCTGATCGCCATCACGTGAGCCGGTGCCGGCCTCGGAGTTGCCCATCCGCAATTCGCGATCCACATCGGCGGCTGCGACATCGCGGCCACCTTCCAACCGGGCGTACAGGGCCTGCAGAACCTCAATCGCCTGTTTCTGCGCCTCCTCGTCGCCCATCACAACCAACTGATTGCCGCGGCGGACGATCTGAACAGTCAACTTGCTTTCGATGTCGGCCAGGTTGCGGTCATATTCACCGCAAAGGTCAATCAACAGCCGGTTGTCGGGAAATTCCAGAAACGCCTCGCCGTGGGGCATTTCGTTTTGCGGTGGGGTCAGGGCACCGATGGCCAATCCGTTCTCCTGTCTTGGCGTTGTCATCCCAAGCGTAGACAACAAGGATCGGTGGGCGCAAGCCACAGTTTCAGGAATTTGCTTGGGTGTGAACAAATCCGCCAATACCGAGTGCGCGGGCACAATGCCCAACGCGGTTTCAGAACCGATAGTTCAAACCAAACCTCAGCCCTTTGTAGCTGGGTGTGGATTTCGTCGAGAAACCCGAACCGAAATCGATGACTTCCGACTGGAATTGAACATACTCGAACTCACCGGTGATGGACCAGTTGTTGCCCAACTGGTGTTCGGCCCCGATGCTGGCCGTGAAACCGTTGCGGCTGTCGTCGTTGTCGAATGATTGTGTGGTCCCACCGCTGGTGATGCTATTTGTGGTGGTGATATCGCCATAGACCAGCCCAAGCGTAAGGAAGTAAAGCACAGTACCATTGGGATTGGTCAGGCCGTTCTTGAAACGAACAGACATCACGTTGTTGATTTCAGAGCCGCCGCGAACCACCGTGCCCGCAATATCGGTCACCACGTCATCGTCCAGACCGGACCAGTCGTACCCCAATTCGAAACCGTAGACATAATCTCGGCCCCCCGTGGCGGGAACGACACCGCGCCAACCGCCGCGGACCCCGCCATAGTACCCTTTCAGATCCAGTTCTCCGATGGGGAAGGTGCGGATGGGCGTGGTCAGACCGAACCGATCGGAACCACCAGACCCATAGGCCCCGGTGATCCCGACATAGAAGGCGCTGACATCATCCGCGTACCGCTGAGGCCCGACCACCTGAGGATCGCGAACATTTCCACCCAAGTCACTCGCCGTTGTCGATGTTCCAGCCATTGCCGCCACTGCCGCGCCTGCAAGAGTCATCCGCACCTGTCGCGCGTGCGCACCCCATACTCGTTTCACTCGTCACCTCCTTCGCCCCGTGACGGACACCATCCGAGAGCGCCTGATCCCAAACCGGGCCATGCCAGCCCAAAACTCGACTGGGCCCCTCGGACCATAGGAGCAAACACTAAATCAAGGGTAAATTTGGAGACTGCGCGTCAATTCGTGGGGCGCGACAACCATCCAAAGCGAATCAGAGCAGCTCCCCCGCAAGCGAGTTCGCCCCCGACGCCGTGATCCGGACTGGCCGGAGATCGCCGGCGGACAGCTCAGCTCCGCTGACATGCACCGCGTGCAGGTACTCGGATTTCCCAACCATCTGCCCCGGCAGCCGGCCGGGTTTCTCGAACAGGACGTTCACGGTGCGACCGACCATGGCGTCCTGAACCTCGCGCTGATGCCGCGTGATCAGGGCCTGCAGACGCTGCAGGCGCTCATCCGCCTCCTGCGGATCGACCTGCGGGCGCTCGGCTGCGGGCGTGCCCGGCCGGGTCGAATACTTGAACGAATACGCATAGCCATAGCGAACCTGCTCGACCAGATCCAACGTGGCCTGAAAATCCTCTTCGGTTTCTTCCGGGAAGCCCACGATGAAATCGCCCGACATCAGGATATCGGGGCGCGCTTCCCGAATCCGCTCGATCAGACGCAGATAGCTTTCGGCGGTGTGGCTGCGGTTCATCCGCTTGAGGATCTTGTCCGACCCCGACTGCACCGGCAGGTGCAGATAGGGCATCAGCTTTTCGCAGGTGCCGTGCGCCTCGATCAGATCGTCGGTCATGTCGTTGGGGTGCGAAGTGGTGAACCGGATGCGTTCCAGCCCGTCGATCTTGTTCAACTCCCAGATCAGCCCGGCCAGGGTCATGTCGCCATCGGGACCGGCCCCGTGATAAGCGTTGACGTTCTGGCCCAGCAGCGTGATCTCGCGCACGCCGCGCTCTACCAGGTCCTGCGCCTCACGCAGGATGCGGTCGGCCGGACGGCTGACCTCGGCCCCTCGGGTATAGGGCACAACGCAGAAGGCGCAGAACTTGTCACAGCCTTCCTGCACGGTCAGGAAGGCCGTCGGGCCGCGCTTGGCCTTTGGACGGTTCTTGAGCTTCTCGAACTTGTCCTCTTCGGGGAAATCGGTATCCAGCGCCTTTTCGCCCGCACGCGCCTTGGCTTCCAGTTCGGGCAGGCGGTGATAGCTCTGCGGTCCGACAACCAGATCGACCAGCGGCTGCCGGCGCATGATCTCTTCGCCCTCGGCCTGCGCCACACAGCCCGCCACGCCGATCTTCAGATCGGGTTTTTCGGCCTTCAACCCCTTGAAGCGGCCCAGTTCGGAATACACCTTCTCGGCCGCCTTTTCGCGGATGTGGCAGGTGTTCAGCAGGATCATGTCCGCATCTTCGGGCGACTGCGTTTCCACATAGCCCTGCCCGCCCAGCGCCTCGGACATGCGTTCGCTGTCATAGACGTTCATCTGACAGCCATAGGTCTTGATATACAGCTTTTTCGGTTCGGACATGGGCTGGGCCTTCTACGTTCGCTGGACCGGCGTCGTCTATACGCATCGAACGCCGCTTGCAATGCCGGCGCAATTACCCGAATTTGACCGAGAATTCCAGCGAGGCAGGCAGCAAACAGGCGATGCAGCACGATTCTCTCGATGATTTCCTCAGATCCGGGCGGGCGGCCCTGTCCAAGGGGCCGGTGGCCCTGATCTTTGCCGAGGACGACGTGGAAATCGACGGCACGCTGCGCCATCACCTCGACCTCGGATTCAAATCGGTGATCGCTTTCATGCCGCCGGATTTCGCGATGGCGCCCGACCTTACCCAGCGCGTCCACCGGGTGTCCATGCGCTGCACCCCGCGCGAGGCGGTCTTTGACGCCATCAACCGCATCATCCGCGCGGCGCCGTCGATCTGGATGTATTACTGCTACAACTCGGAATACCTGGTCTTTCCCTTCTGCGAGACGCGATCGATTGGCGAAATGCTGACCTTTCACGCCGAAGAACGCAGAGATGCGATGCTGTGCCATGTCATCGACATCTATGCCGACGACCTGACCGCACATCCGAACGGGGTCGCCCCCGATCACGCCATGCTGGATAGCACCGGATACTACGCCCACAGCCGGCACGACCGGGATGGCACCCCGCTGGAACGCCAACTGGACATGTCGGGCGGGCTGCGCTGGCGGTTCGAGGACCGCATCCCCTACGAACGGCGACGCATCGACCGCATCGGCCTGTTCAAGACCCGCAAAGGGTTGACGCTTCTGCCAGACCACAGCTTCAACGAGCCCGAGTACAACACGTATGCCTGCCCCTGGCACCACAACCTGACCGCGGCCATCTGTTCGTTCCGCGCGGCCAAGGCGCTGTGCAGCACGTCCGGGCCTGGCGGCCCGATCACCAGCTTTCGCTGGCCCAACTCGGTTCCGTTCCAGTGGAATTCCAACCAACTGCTCGAACTGGGCCTGATCGAGCCGGGCCAGTGGTTCTGAAGCCGCGCCTTCAGCGCCTCAGCAGTATCGGAAACCAGTCCTCGCGCAGACGCTGACCCGGCCGCATGTCATGACCCGGAAAAGGCGGCGAGGTCCGCCCCGGACGCTCGACATAGCGCGCGTCGTCACCCACCAGACGCACCGAAAACGCCCGCCGACGCCGGTCCGAGCGGTTGCCCCGGGCGCCGTGCAGGGTGCGGAAATGAAAGGCGACCGCGTCGCCCGGCTCCATCTCGAATTCGACGATCCGCATCCCTTCGGCCTCGGGGTCGGGCACCGGGATGTACTGGCCTTCGTCGGGAAAGAACCCCTCCTCCGAGACCCAGCGCGTCGGCAGAACCTCTTTTTCCCACAGATGCGAGCCGGCGACGCACCGCAGCGTGGCCTCGCGCACCGTATCCAGCGGCGACCAGAAACTGATCGTCTGCCGCCCCTCGACGAAATAGTAGGGCCCATCCTGATGCCACGGCGTGGCCATCGAGGTGCCCGGCTCTTTTACCAGCACATGGTCGTGGAACATCTGCACGGTTTCGGACTGCATCAGGTCGGCGGCGACCTCGGCCAGAGGCGAAGACTGGATGACCTCCTGAAATTGCTGAATGCGCGACCAGTTGCAGTAATCGTCGAAGAACCGGCCCGTCTCGCCCTTTTTCCTGTTTTCCGAGGCATAGGGGCCGGGCTGTTCCATGTTCAGGGCCACCCCGTCACGCAGGGATTGAACGTGATCAGCGAACAGGCCTTTGACAAGAACCACGCCGTCCTTCTGAAAGGCATCGATCATCTGTGGAGTGACAAGGGGGTGTGGCATGATGAACTCCGACTGACGTGCCCGGCGATCTGTGCACGATCGACGACTAAGTTCAACCGGAAGTTCCGACGTGAAATGCCGCAGACACCAAGGGGGAAAAGGCCGCGCCTGTCAGGCCTTCTTGCGCAGGCGGATGACCACATCGACGGATGCGATCTCGACCCCGTCGGGCGCCTGGGGCAGACGCTGGATCACCAGCTGATCCGAGGGCGCATCACTCAGCCGGCCCTCGTCTTCCCAGAAGAAATGGGGGTGGTCATGGGTGTTGGTGTCGAAATAGCTTCTGGACCCGTCCACCGTGATCTCTTGCAGTACACCCGCATCGCAAAAGGCGCGCAGCGTGTTGTAGACGGTGGCCAGCGAAACGGCATCACCTCTCTTTTTGGCCGACTCGAACAGGCTTTCGGCGGTGACATGGCGGTGCCGCCCGTCTCCGACAAGCAGTTCGGCCAAGGCAACCCGTTGACGCGTCGGGCGCAGCCCGGCGTGCACCAACCAGTTCGTCGCAATGTCCCGGCTTTGATCCGTCATGAATTCGCAATCCGATTGTCTGATCCAATATATAAGTGCCGTCCGCCGGCAATTTCAATTGAAATTCATTCGCAATCCGATCGGCCCCATCCGCCCGATGTGTTCGGCTGCTCTTGCAGGACCTTGCAAACGGGTGCTAGACGAGGCCAGATTGAACCAACAGACCCCAGGCAGGAGACGCGGCAGAATGGCCCAATTCCCTAGCAGCTTTGACAAGGATGATCTGCTGAAATGCGCCCGCGGCGAATTGTTCGGCCCCGGCAACGCCCAGCTGCCCGCGCCGCCGATGCTGATGATGGACCGGATCACCGAGATCTCGGCCGACGGGGGCGCGCACGGCAAGGGCCATGTGGTTGCCGAGTTCGACATCACCCCGGACTTGTGGTTCTTTGAATGCCACTTCCCCGGCAATCCGATCATGCCCGGCTGCCTGGGCCTGGATGGCCTGTGGCAGCTGACCGGGTTCAACCTGGGCTGGCGGGGCTGGCAGGGTCGTGGCTATGCGCTGGGTGTGGGCGAAGTCAAGCTGACCGGCATGGTGCGCCCCGACCGCAAGATGCTGACCTATTACGTCGATTTCACCAAGGCCGTGCAAACCCGCCGTCTGACCATGGGAGTGGCAGATGGCCGGGTCGAGGCGGATGGCGAAGTCATCTATCAGGTCAAGGACATGAAGGTTGCATTGTCAGAAAGCTGACCTCAGCTGATCGGCAACAAGCACAGAACGGAATACAGGAGTACGCTTATGCGTCGCGTCGTCGTAACCGGATTGGGGGTCGTTTCCTCCATTGGGAACAATGCCGAAGAGGTTCTGGCCTCGCTCAAGGCAGGTAAATCCGGCATCGAGGCCAACGAACAGATGGTCGAACACGGCTTTCGCAGCCAGGTGGCCGGTTCACTCAAGATCGACGTGGCCGAGCACGTGGACAAACGCGCACTGCGGTTCATGGGCCCCGGCGCCGCCTATGCGCATATCGCGATGAGCCAGGCGATCGCCGATGCCGGCCTGACCGAAGATCAGGTCGTGAACCCGCGCACCGGCCTGGTGGCGGGTTCGGGCGGGCCGTCGACCAGCGCCATGCTGACGGCGCATCAGACCGTTCTGAAAACCGGCGCGACCAAGCGGATCGGCCCGTTTGCCGTTCCAAAGTGCATGTGCTCGACCATTTCGGCCAACCTGGCCACCGCCTTCAAGATCAAGGGCATCAACTATTCGATCACCTCGGCCTGCTCGACCTCGCTGCACTGCATCGGCAATGCGGCCGAGCAAATCATGATGGGCAAGCAGGACGTGATGTTCGCCGGCGGCGGCGAGGAACTGGACTGGACCCTATCGTGCCTGTTCGACGCGATGGGCGCGATGTCGTCCAAGTACAACGACGCGCCCGAGAAAGCCTCGCGCGCGTTCGATCAGGACCGTGACGGCTTTGTCATTTCCGGCGGCGGGGGCATCGTCGTGCTGGAAGATCTGGACCATGCGCTGGCGCGGGGCGCCAAGATTTATGCCGAGGTGACCGGCTTTGCCGCGACGTCCGACGGCCATGACATGGTCGCCCCGTCGGGCGAAGGTGGCGAGCGGGCCATGCGCCTGGCGCTGCAGACCCTGCCCGAGGGCCGGAAGGTCTCTTATATCAACGCGCACGGTACCTCGACCCCGGTCGGAGACGTGGGCGAGGTCGAGGCTGTGCGCCGCATTTTCGGCGAGGGCAGCGTGCCGCCGATTTCTTCGACCAAGTCGATGACCGGCCATGCGCAGGGCGCGGCGGGCGCGCTCGAGGCGATCTTCTGCCTGCTCATGCTCGAACATGATTTCATTGCACCGTCGATCAACGTCGACACATTGGCCGAAGGCATTCAGCCCGGCGAAATTGCCACGCAAGTGGTTGAAAACGCAGGCTTGGATAGTGTCATGACCAACAGCTTCGGCTTTGGCGGCACAAATGGCTCCATGGTTCTGTCCAAGTATAACGGGTGATCGAGATGTCAAACTGTCTGAAGGGAAAACGCGGTCTGATCATGGGCGTAGCCAATGACCGCTCGATCGCCTGGGGCATCGCCAAGGCCATGCACGAGGCCGGGGCCGAGCTGGCCTTCACCTATCAGGGCGAGGCCTTCGGCAAGCGGCTCGAGCCGCTGGCGCAAAGCTTGGGCAGCGACTTCATGGTCGATGCCGACGTGACCGACGACGCCTCGCTGGACCGGGCCTTTGGCGAATTGTCCGCGCGCTGGCCGACGATCGACTTTCTGGTCCACGCAATCGCATATTCGGACAAGACCGAACTGACCGGCCGGTTTCTGAACACGACGCGGGCCAACTTCAAGCACTCGCTGGATGTGTCGGCCTATTCCTTCATCGAAGTCGCGCGTCGCGCCTATCCGATGATGAAGGACAATGGCGGCACCCTGCTGACCCTGACCTATCAGGGGTCGAACCGCGTGGTTCCGAACTACAACGTGATGGGCGTGGCCAAGGCGGCGCTGGAATCGGCGACCCGCTATCTGGCCAACGACCTGGGGCCCGACGGCATCCGGGTCAACGCGATTTCGCCGGGCCCGATGAAGACGCTGGCAGGTGCGGCCATCGGCGGTGCGCGCAAGACATACAAGTTCTGCGACCAGAACGCGCCGCTGCGCTCGAACGCCACGCTCGAAGCGGTGGGCGGCACCGCCGTTTATCTGGCTTCGGATGCCGGCGCCTGCACGAGCGGTGAAATCATCCGGGTCGATGGCGGGTTCCACGTTCTGGGCATGCCTCAGCCCGATTTCATGTGACTCGATCTTTCCCTGTCGCCGCCAAGATTTGACCAATTTTCGGCGGCAGGTTTCGGCACATGAGCAAACTTGACCGAATAATCGCCAGCAGCCCGCGCGCGCAACAGGCCCGTCGAAAGGAAAGGTTCCTCAGCGAGCGTGCGCGCAAACTGCTGCTGACCCTCACGACACTGTTGATCTTGTGGGTGTTCTATACCCAACCGCAGCTGCGGTCCGCGGTTGGGTCGTTGTTGGATCTGGTGCCCGGGCTATAGGCCCGGACCGGTCAGTTGACCGAAACGACCTCGATATCAAAGGTCAGATCCTGCCCGGCCAGCGGATGGTTGGCATCCAGCGTAACAGTGGTGTCGGTGGCCTCGACCACGGTGACCGGCAAGGCTTGCCCGTCCGGGGTCTGCATCTGCAACTGGGTGCCGGGGTCCAGCGGAATGTCGGCCGGAATGCCTTCGCGCGGGATGTCCTGACGCATCGCAGGATTCACCAGGCCATAGGCGTCTTCGCACGCCACTTCGACCCGTTTCTTGTCGCCGACTTCCATCCCCGGCAGGGCCGAATCCAGCCCTGGAATGATCTGGCCGGATCCGACCGCGAATTCCAGCGGCTCGCGCCCTTCCGAGCTGTCGAAGACTTTGCCGTCCTGCAAAGTGCCGGTGTAGTGAATGCGAACGGTGTCGCCTTGTTTGATTGCGGTCATGGTGGCCTCCGGCCTTGAAGTAGAAAGAGCCGCCCAACCTAGAGCCTGCCGCGCCGTTGTAAACCCTTTTGCGCTTTTCCCACTGGGGCAGTTGTGCAAACCTGCGCGCAATCACGGCGGAGGATCACATGGCAATCACGACCTGCGTTTTCGACGCATATGGCACCCTGTTCGACGTGACCGCCGCGGCGCGGCAGGCGGCAGCCGAGCCTGGCTTTGAAGCGTTGCAGGCCAAATGGCCCGAGCTTGCCAATCACTGGCGCCTGAAGCAGTTGCAATACACATGGCTGCGCGCCGTGGCCGACGCCCATGCCGATTTCTGGGACGTTACGCAGGACGGGCTTGACTGGGCGCTCGACGCGACCGGCCTTCAGGGCGACCCAAACCTGCGCCAGCGTCTGCTGGATCTGTATTGGGAGCTTCAGGCCTATCCCGAAGTACCCGCGATGCTGAAGGCCTTGAAATCCGGCGGTCTGCAGACCGCGATCCTGTCGAACGGCTCGCCACCGATGCTTGACGCCGCCGTCAGGTCGGCGGGCATCGGCGCGTTGCTGGACGATGTACTGTCGGTCGAAAGCGTCGGCGTGTTCAAACCCCATGCCAAGGTCTATGATCTTGTTCCCGCCCGGTTCGGTTGCGACCGGTCCGAAGTGCTGTTCGTCAGCTCGAACGGCTGGGACGCGGCCGGCGCCAGCGGATACGGCTTCGTCACGACCTGGGTGAACCGAGCGGGTGAGCCGATGGACCGGCTGCCTTGGACACCCGCCCATGTGCTGTCCGATCTAACGCGCATCCCCGAACTGGCGGGCCTGTGATGCCGCGTTTCACGACCACCGATGGACTGAACCTTTACTACGCGGACACCGGCAAGGGGCAGCCGCTTCTGTGCCTGGCCGGGCTGACCCGCAACAGTCTCGATTTCTCGTTCCTGGCACCGCATGTCGCCGATCTGCGCATGATCGCGCTGGATTATCGCGGCCGGGGGCAATCGGCCCACGACCCCGACTACCGCAACTATACCGTCGCGCACGAGGCGCAGGACGTAATCGCGTTGATGGACCATCTGGCCCTGGACCGGGCCAGCATCCTGGGTACCTCGCGCGGCGGGCTGATCGCCATGACGCTGGCAACCACCCATCCCGACCGTCTGGCCGCCGTGATTCTCAACGATGTCGGCCCGGTGATCGAGCCGCAGGGCATCGCCCGGATCATCGACTATGTGGGCCGCAAACCGGTGTCGAAAACGCTTGATCAGGCGGCAGCGGCCTTGAAACAGATGATGGAGCCGCAATTCCCCGACATTCCGCTTGCGGTCTGGCGCAAACAGGCCGCGTTCCAATACGAAGAAACCGACGACGGACTGGCCCTGCGCTATGACCCGGCCCTGCGCACCGCCTTGATGGAACAGATCGAAGCCGGCGAAACCCCGGACCTGTGGCCCCTGTTCGATGCCTTGCGCGCCGTGCCAACAGGCGTGATCCGCGGCGCCAACTCGGACCTTCTAAGCCGCGACACGGTCGATGCCATGCGCGCGCGCCATCCCGGCCTGATCACGGGCGACGTGCCCGATCGCGGCCATGTCCCGTTTTTGGACGAGCCACAATCCCTCGACATCATCCGCAAGACATTGGAACTGGCATGAGCACCATTGACCTGATCGAAGCCGCCGCCGACCGTCTGGCTGGCCATGTGCGCAAAACGCCGCTGTTGACCTCGCCCTTTCTGGACCAGATCGCGGGGCGCCGGGTGCTGGTGAAACCAGAATGCCTGCAGCACACTGGCAGCTTCAAGTTCCGCGGGGCCTGGTCGGCCATTTCCGTGCTGGACGACGCGGCCCGCAAACGCGGAGTTATTGCCTATTCCTCGGGCAATCATGCGCAAGGGGTAGCCCATGCCGCAACGCTGCATGGCACCAGGTCGATCATCGTGATGCCCGCAGACGCGCCCCGGCTGAAGATCGAGAACACCCGCGCTCTGGGGGCCGAGGTCGTGCTGTATGACCGCGCCTCCGAAAGCCGCGAGGATATCGGCGAGGCGCTGGCGGCCGAACGTGGCCTGACCCTGATCCGCCCCTATGACGAACCGCAGGTGATCGCCGGGCAAGGCACCGTCGGCCTGGAACTGGCGCAGCAAGCCCGCGATCTGGGTGTCGAGACTGCCGATGTTCTGGTATGCTGCGGCGGCGGGGGGCTGACTGCCGGCGTCGCCTTGGCGCTGGACCGCCACGCGCCCGGCCTGCGCGCCCGCCCCTGCGAGCCCGAGGGGTTCGACGATGTGAAACGCTCGCTGGCCGCAGGCAGCATCCAGGCGAATGCGGCCACCTCCGGCAATATCTGCGACGCGATCCTGACGCCGCAACCCGGAGAGATCACCTTTCCCATCCTCAACCGCCTGTGCGAGCCCGGTCTGGCGGTCTCCGAGGCCGAGGCGCTGCAGGCGATGGCCCAGGCCTTTCTGCGCCTGAAGATCGTGCTGGAACCCGGCGGTGCGGTTTCGCTGGCGGCGGCGCTGTTCCGAAAGGACGAGATCGCGGGCGATGCGGTGATCGTCGTGGCCTCGGGCGGGAATGTCGATCCGCAGGTCTTTGCCGGGGCATTGGAATTCCTGACCTGACAAGCGGTCGGGACAGATGCCATAAGGTGCGGCAAACGCTGCAGAAACCCAATAGAAGAAAAAGGTCGCCCAGATGCACATCGCGGATTTCGGAGAGGTCAAGCTGCACTATCGCGAGGACGGAACCCCTGACGGGGCACCCGTCGTCTTTGCAAACTCGCTGGGGACCGATATGCGCCTGTGGGACCCGATCCTGCCGTTGCTGCCCGACGGTCTGCGCATCATCCGCTATGACAAGCGCGGGCATGGATTGTCTTCGCAGCCGCCCGGCCCCTATTCGATGGGCGCTTTGGTGCGCGATGCCGAGCGATTGCTGGATCACCTTCAGGTCCGCGACTGTGTCTTTGTCGGACTGTCCATCGGTGGTATGATTGCACAGGGTCTGGCCGTGAAACGACTGGACCAGATCAGGGCGATGGTGCTGTCGAACACGGCAGCCAAGATTGGCACTCCGGCGATATGGGCCGACCGGATCGCGGCTGCGCGCAGAGGCGGGATCGAAGCCCTGGCCGACGCGACGATGGAGCGATGGTTTTCCAAGGCGTTCCGGTCCTCGCCGGACGTCCACCTGTGGCGCAACATGATGCTGCGGCAGCCGTTGGAAGGGTACCTGGGCTGCAGCGCCGCGATATCGGGAACCGATTTCTTCACGCCGACCAGCGGATTGCGCCTGCCGACGCTGGGCATCGCCGGGTCCGAGGATGGATCAACACCCCCGGACCTTGTGCGCGAAACGGTCGATCTGATCCCCGGCTCGCGGTTCGAGTTGATCCGCAAGGCCGGACACCTGCCCTGCGTCGAACGGCCCGGCGACTACGCGGCGCTGCTGTCGGATTTTCTGGCCGAAACCGGGCACGTCTGAGAAGGAGGAACCGGTGGCGAATTTTCTGTTGATCCACGGGTCGTGCCATGGCGCCTGGTGCTGGCGCGACCTGATCCCCAAACTCAGATCGCTGGGGCACAGCGCGCGCGCTATCGACCTGCCCAGCCACGGCGCGGACCCGACGCCGGTGTCGGCCGTCACCCTTGACGATTGCCGTGACGCGATACTTGCGGCGTCCACTCCCGACACCATCCTGGTCGGGCATTCCTGGGGCGGCTATCCGATCAGTGCCGCGGCCGACCATGCGCCCGACCGGATGCGGGCGCTGATATACCTGTGTGCCTACGTGCCCCGGCCCGGCCTTTCGATGATCGACATGCGCCGGCAGTCTCCGCGACAACTCATTGCGGATGCGGTTGAAAAATCGGCCGACGGCCTATCCTACACCGTCCTGCCGGAACGGGTGGAGGGCCTGTTCTATCATGACTGCGCGCCTGAAACGGTGCGCTATGCCCTTGCGCGGTTGTGCCCCCAGGCCATCCGCCCCCAGGACACGCCTTTGGACCTGAGCGGCGGTTTTGCCCGCGTTCCCAAGGCCTATATCCGCGCCACAGACGATCGGACCATTCCCCCGGAATACCAAGAGGACATGAGCCAGATCGCACCACCGGATCTGCGCCTATCCATCGACAGTTCGCACTCGCCCTTCTTTTCGCAACCCGGACATCTTGCACAGCAACTGAGCGGATTGGCCGCCCGGCTCTAGCGGTTGGGAAGTGACCGCACGTCACAAGCCGTTTGCCGCCGCAAACCACCCCGAGCGGGTTCATAGACCGGCATGGCCTCGCTAGGCTCGGCCCGAAAAATAACAGTTGGCACAGGCATGCGGCTTCCTTTTCTTTTTGCGTTCGGAACCGTGATGATCGATGCAATGGGCATCGGTTTGATCATGCCGATCATGCCGCAGCTGATCGTCGAGGTGCAGGGCGGGTCTCTGGCCTCGGCCGCTATCTGGGGCGGCATTCTCAGCACCGCCTTCGCGGCCATGCAATTCCTGTTCGGGCCGGTTCTGGGAAATCTGTCCGATGCCTATGGGCGCCGGGTCGTTCTGCTGGTGTCGCTGCTGATGATGGCGCTGGACTATGTCGTGATGGCGATTGCGGGCAGCATTTGGCTGCTGCTGGCCGGGCGCCTTCTGGGCGGCATCACGGCGGCCACGCATTCCACCGCCGCGGCTTTTATCGCCGACGTGTCGAAACCCCATGACAAGGCAGCCAATTTCGGGCTTTTGGGCGCGGCATTCGGGGTCGGATTCGTGCTGGGGCCGTTGATGGGCGGGCTGCTGGGCGAATATGGCACACGCGCACCTTTCTGGGCCGCCGCGGGGCTGTCGGTGCTGAATTTCTGCCTTGGATTTCTGGTCATGCCGGAAACGGTGACCGACAGAAACCGCCGCCCGTTCCAGTGGCGGCGCGCCCGGCCCGACAGCGCCCTGCGCGCGATTGCCGGCCTGCCCGGTATCAGGCCGCTGCTGTGGGTCTATTTCCTGTATTCGGTGTCGATCTATGTCTACCCGGCCATCTGGTCTTATTTCACGGTCGAGCGGTTCGGCTGGTCGACCCAGATGATCGGGCTGTCTCTGGCCGTTTACGGGCTGGGCATGGCTGCCGTTCAGGGCGGGCTGATCCGCCCGGCCACCCGGCATCTGGGCGAGCGCAGAACGATCCTGCTGGGCATGGTGTTCGAGATCGTCAGCTTTCTGCTGTTGGGCTTTCTGACCAATGGCACCATCGCCCTGATGCTGATCCCGATCACCGCCTTGGGCGCGATGGTCACCCCGGCGCTGCAGGCGCAGATGTCGCGCGCCACGCCGGATTCGCAACAGGGCGAGTTGCAAGGTGTGCTGGCCGCCCTGCACGCCTTGTCCATGATCCTTTCCCCACTGGTCATGACGGCAGTGTTTGCGCAGTTCGCCCGGCCCGATGCCGCGATCTATCTGCCGGGGGCGCCTTTCCTGCTGGCGATGGGCCTGATGCTGGCGGGCTTCGCGTTGTTTTTACGGGTCCGGGCTTCCGATATGTAACAACGACATGGGAATGACGTTTTCCGTCTTGCAGCCCACGGTTTCAAACGCCACCGTGACCCAAACCAAAAGAGGGATCCATGCAGACCATCAAAGCCGCCGTATGCCGCGCCTTCAACCAACCGCTTGTCATCGAAGACATCCAGATCGCGCCGCCCGGCATGGGCGAGGTCGAGGTCACGCTGGATGCGGTGGCAATCTGCCACTCCGACATCACCTATGCCAGCGGCGCGTGGGGCGGGTTTCTGCCCGCCGTCTACGGGCACGAGGCCGCTGGTGTGGTCTCGGCCGTCGGAGAAGCCAGCGGCGGATTCAAGGTTGGCGATTCGGTCGTGGTGACCCTGATCCGCGCTTGCGGGTCCTGCCCGTCCTGCGCCAGCGGCAAGCCGGTGATCTGCGAAACGCCCTATGACACGGTCAACGGGCCGCTGCGCACGGCGAACGGTGGGGCGCTGGAACAGGCGATGGCCTGTGGTGCCTTTGCCGAAAAAGTCGTGGTCAGCCATCGCCAGATTGTAAAGATCCCCGACGCGATGCCCAAGGACGTGGCCAGCCTGCTGTCCTGCGGGGTGATCACCGGCGTGGGGGCGGCGGTCAACGCCGCGCAGTTGCGCCCGGGTCAGGATGTCGTGGTCATCGGCGCGGGCGGGGTGGGCCTGAACGCCATCCAGGGCGCGCGGCTGGCCGGGGCCCGGCGGATCGTGGCCGTCGACATGACCGAAGAAAAGCTCGAGATCGCCAAGGAGTTCGGCGCCACGCACGGGGTTCTGGCCACGCTGAAAGAACCGTGGAAAGCGGCGTACAAAGCCCTGGGCGGTCGGGGGGCCGATGCGGTTCTGATCACCGTTGGGGCCATCCCCGCCTATGATCAGGCGCCTCGCTATTTGGGTCGTGGTGGCAAGGCGGTGATGATCGGCATGCCGCATTCCGGCGCGCAATCCAGCTATGAGCCGGTCATTCTGGCAGCACTGGGTCAGGGCATGGTCGGGTCGAAGATGGGCGACGTGGTGATCCAACGCGACATTCCGTGGATGATCGATCTGTATGAACAGGGGCGGCTGAAGCTGGACGAGCTGATCTCGGGTCGCTGGACGCTGGAACAGATCAACGAGGCCATCGAGGACACCAAGACCGGGTCGGCCAAGCGCAACGTCATCGTATTTGACCGGGGCTGACGGCCCCGGACCACCGGCGGGAGGAGACCGGATGAAACTACAGGATCTCGACATCATCGTGACCGCTCCGCCCGCGCCGGGCTGGGGCGGGCGCTATTGGATTCTGGTGAAGGTCACCACCGACACCGGCATCACGGGCTGGGGAGAATGTTATGCCTCCTCGGTCGGCCCCGAGGCGATGAAACACGTCATCCGTGACGTGTTCGACCGCCACATGGCCGGCGAAAACCCCGAGAATATCGAGCTGATGTTCCGCCGCGCCTATTCCAGCGGCTTCACCCAGCGCCCCGACCTGACTGTGATGGGGGCATTCTCGGGGCTGGAAATCGCGTGTTGGGACATTCTGGGCAAGGACCGGGACCGCCCGGTATACGCTCTGATCGGCGGCCGGATGAACGATCGCATCCGCGCCTACACCTATCTGTACCCGCTGCCGCAGCACAATCTGACCGATTTCTGGACCTCGCCCGAACAGGCCGGGGAAAGCGCCGCCGAAATGGTCCGGCGCGGCTTCACCGCGGTCAAGTTCGACCCGGCCGGTCCGTACACGATGCGCGGCGGGCATATGCCGGCCATGTCCGACATCTCGATGTCGGTGGCCTTCTGCAAGGCGATCCGCCAGGCCGTGGGCGACAAGGCCGACCTGCTGTTCGGCACCCATGGCCAGTTCAACACCGCGGGCGCCATCCGCCTTGGGCAGGCAATCGAACCTTACTCGCCGCTGTGGTTCGAAGAGCCCACCCCCCCGGACATGATCGAGGACATGGCCCGCGTCGCGCGCAATGTCCGCATTCCCGTGGCCACAGGCGAGCGGATGACCACCAAGGCCGAATTTGGCGCGGTCCTGCGCTCCGGTGCGGCCGAGATCCTGCAACCCGCTTTGGGGCGGGCTGGTGGCATCTGGGAGATGAAGAAGGTCGCCGCCATGGCCGAGGTCTTCAACGCGCAGATGGCGCCGCATCTCTATGCCGGGCCGGTGGAATGGGCCGCAAACATCCATCTCGCGGCCTCGATCCCGAACCTGCTGCTGTTGGAGACCATCGAAACGCCGTTTCATGACCGGCTGATTAAGGGCTCGATCCGGGTCGAGAACGGCTTTGTCGAACCGCCTTTGGCCCCTGGTCTGGGTATTGAGGTCGATGAGGATCTGGCCCGCGCCCATCCCTATTCCGGCGACGGTCTGCACCTGCAGATGCAGGAAGACCCCTGCGATTATGTCAACGGCAATGCCTTCCAAGGCGGCGCCCCTGCCACCGAGGGGTGACAAGGCCGGGCGGCTTGGTGCATACAGGCCCGGCCCGATCTTCAGCGCTGCAAGGTGTATCTTGACCCGTCCAGACACTGACCGAACATTTCAGCCCGCCAAACCAACGTTGGACATGGCCGCAAGCGCGACCCAAGCCGCCGCGTTCCTCAAGACCCTCGCCCATGAAGGGCGGCTGATGATCCTGTGCCACCTGAGCGCCGGCGAAAAGTCGGTGGGAGAGCTGGAGAAACTGCTGAATCTGCGCCAGGCCGCAGTCAGCCAGATGTTGGCGCGGCTGCGGGCTGAAGGGCTGGTTTCGACCAGACGCGAGGGCAAGGCGGTCTTTTATTCGCTTGCGGACGGGAACACGGCGCAGGTCATCGATCTGCTGTATTCGCTGTACTGCCAGCCGCAAAGCTGACCCGGATCAGCGCGAGACATACCCCGCGATCACCTGCATCAACTTGAACGCCGTCGCCGCGTCGTTTTCGACCACGGCCAGGAACTCTTCTTCGCCGATGCGCAGACAGGTCAAATCGGTTTCGGCCACCATGCTCAGCGCGCGGGGCTCCTTGCGGATCAGCCCCAATTCGCCGACCAGGGTGCCCGGCCCGACGCGGGTCACCAATTGGTCGGGGCCGCTCTCTTGCGGCAGGTACAATCCCGCCTCGCCCTCGATGATCATATAGGCCCCGTCGGTGGGCTGATCGTCTTTCAGGAAAACGACCTCTCCGGCGCTGGCGCGATACCATTGCGCCCCGAAGGCCAGCAGGCGCAACTGCCGCCGGTCCAACCCCGAAAACAACGGCGTCTGTTCAAGTGCGCGCAGCTTGCGGACCAGATCGGCCGAGGCTGCGCCTTCGCCTTCGGATTCGGATGCGATTTGATCTGACACGACCCGACCTTGCCGGATTTCGACATACATGTCGAACACGCCCGGAGTCTGGAACTGATCGTTCAGATAGATGATCGTGGTGTCGGGCAGCAGCGCCCGCAGGTTCCGGAACACCGCGATCTGAGTTTCCATGCCATAGCTGGCAAGCGCGTTTTCCAGGATCAGAATGTCGGGCTTCTTGATCGTGGCGCGGGTGAAGGCCAGCGGCTCGGACAGGGCCGCCGGCAGGTTCTGCCCGCCCAGCGCGACCGGGATGTCGTAGATCAGTTCGATCACCATCGGGCGCGCGCCGTTCTCGGCCAGCACATCGGCGACCAGTTTGCGCACCTCGTCCGAGCGGGCGCCGCCGATCTGGCTGACCTTGCCGAACAGCGCGTTCTCCAACACCGTCAGGCCCGGGGCGAATTGGTTGGGATCCAGCGGCGCGAATACGTCGTTCAGCCGCTCCATCAGCTTGTTCGAATGGCTGTGGCGCAATTCCAGAATGCGGTTCTTCAACTCGTCGGAAAAGGCCGGCCCGATCTGCTCGGCCGAGATCACGAACGGCACCGCCAGCAAGCTGGCCAGTTGCTCGTCATCCAGCCCGGCAGCCCCGGTCTCGCGCGTCCGCTCGACCAGTTCGACCGCCGCCTCGTAGGTTGCGGCCTCGAGCCCCAGTTTCCGGAACAGCGGGTGGTCGGTTCCATCCAGCCCGAAGATCTGCCGCAACATTTCGATCACGTCGCGCGTCAACGCCACCAGCGTCTCGTCCAGCCCCAGCTCTCGCAACTGACCTAGAAAAACGGTCTGCCGCGCCAGCAACTGCTGGGTCACCGGAACGCGCGGAACCGCAAACAACAGATTTTCGGCCACAGGCAGCGCCGGATTGTAGGACGCACGGTCAAACAGCAGCGCCTGCTGTTCAAGACCGGCCGTCCGAATGGCATCCTGCACCACCGGCCGCAGTTCGATCAATCGGGCGGCCAGTTCGGGGTGCAGGTCCTGATCGAACACCTGCTCGGCCCCGCGCTGAAACAGGGTCGGTCCCGAACCCATCCCCTCGATCAGCTGCAGCCACCAGTCCCGCAGGTCCTGGGTGGTTTCAAACCCGGCCAGCAACGGTTCGAGCCATTCGGCGTCGAGCGGATCGGGGCTGTTGCCAGCGCGCAGCGTTTCCTGAAAGTCCGGATCGTCGGGCGGTGGGGTCAACGGGCGCTGCCGCAGCGGTATCATCACGTTGTCGCCGATGGTTCCCTGAAACATCACCGGGCGCGAGGTCGCATGCCCGATCCGGGCGGCGATCACCGCCTGATGCAGGCCCGACAGATCCTGCCCGGCGACCTCGACCTTGCCCGATCCGGGCAGGATCTCGCGCGTGAGCAGATCGGCTAGCGCGCGGCGGTCTTCCTCGCTGGGGGCGGCGATGCCGATGGTCCGGCCGGCACCGAAGGTCAGGTTCAGATCGTCCAGAATCTGGTTCCCGTCCAGATCGCGCACCGTCACCTGATCCAGCACGATGTCGCCCTTCAGGTGCGGAACGTCCTCGGGCGTGCCCTCGAACAGCCTTTCATCCAACATTCCTTGGGGGGCAAAGCGTTCGATCACCACCTCCCACCGCAGCGACATGTCCTGGGTCTGGTTGTAGTAGGTCAACAGTTCCTTCCAGGGCGAGCTGAGATCCTTGTACGCGGCCAGGGCGGCCACCAGCGCCCCCAATGACACCGACCCCTGCAGCACCAACAGACCGCCCACCAGGTAGAACATGAACGGCGTCAATTGGGTGATGAAGTTGTTGATGAACTTCATGAAGAATTTCTTCTGGTAGATCTCGAACCGGATGCCGAACAATCGGCCCAGCTGCGCCGAGATCAACGCCAGACGATAGCGCCATCCGCCGTTCTGGCGCAGGGTGGCCGCGCCGGCCGCGTTTTCGCCGATCTGGGCGGCCAGAACGCGGACCTCTTGAATGCGACGCTTGTTGAGCAGGTTGATCTGCCGTTGCAGCCGCGGAATCAGCCAGGCCTGCACTGGTATCAGCGCCACAGCGGCCAGGCCGAACCAGACGCTTTGCAGGAACAGGAAGGACAGGATGGTCAGCATCTGCCCGGCCTGCAGAACCGGCTGGCTGATCGCGTCGCCCATCAGGCCGCCCATCGGCTCGCTTTCGGCGGTGATCATCGAAACCAGCTCGCCTTGGCTGACCCGTTCGAAATAGGGCTGCGGGAACCGCACCGCCCGCCGGATCAGCTGATAGCGGAACCGACGCAGCATGCGCTCGCTCAGAACGCCCTTCATGGTGTTGATGCGCATTTTCATCAAGCCATGCGCCAGGACGGCGGCCAAAAACGCAAAACAAAGAATGATTAGGAATGTCGTTTGTTCCAGGGCAAAGCCCCAGACATCGACCACCTCGCTCGAGGCGCCGATCGCATCGTTGATGATACGCTTGGGCAGTTCCAGCGTCAGATACAGCAGTGGGAAAAGGGTCGCCGTCACGGCCAACAGGATCAGCTGATCGCGTTTTGAGTACTTCCAGATAAACCCGAAAATCGAACGTTCTATGGCGCCTGCCCCTGCTGATGAACCAAATCTCAAAACTGGCAACGTTCGAATGAACAAAGCAGGCCGACGGTACAGCATTCGCAATCGGCGACGCAAACGGATTCAGGTGGCGGGAAACTAATTCGGCTTGTGTGAACTAGTTCATTTGCGAACGCGGGAATTTGCACCTAATCTGTGCTGGGGATGATATCGGGAGGGTTCATTTGCCTGCCACACTGGGCACAGTGCTGCTTTTGGTTGCGTTGCTTCAAGTCAAGCACATGTTTGCCGACTTCTATCTCCAGACCCCCAAGATGTTGTCGGGGCGCGGGGTATATCTCCATGCTGGGCGCGCCCAGCATGCGCTGGTGCATGTCATCGGCTCGGTCATCGTATTCGTGATCTTCGGCGCCCCATTGTCCTTCATTCTGATGATCGTGGCGCTGGAGTGGATCATCCACTTCAACATCGATTTCGCCAAGGCCAGCTATTCCGACAAAAAGCAGTTGCAACCGAACCAGGCGGCGTATTGGCGCGCGGCGGGGCTGGATCAGTTTTTACACAACCTGACCTATGTCGGTATGGCCTGGGCATGGGTCGAGTTCGTGCCCAGATGATCACAGCTCGACCGGCCGGTTGCGCTTGACCGGGCGCAGGACGACATTCGTCTGCGCGCTGGCAACTGCCGGCAATCGAAACAAGAAATTCTCGAGAAACTCATTGTAGGCAGCCAGATCCCGGCACAGGACCCGCAGGTGGTAATCGGCCTGGCCGGTGGTGGAATAGCACTCCTGCACTTCTTTGCATGTCTCGATCGCGCGGATGAATTCCACGATCCGGTCCGGGTCGTGGCGGGTCAGATGCACATGCACGATCGCCTCGAACGCCAACCCCATCGCGGCCGGGTTCACGACCGCGCCATAGCGTTCGATGACACCGGCCTCTTCCAGCGCGCGCACGCGCCGCCAAAGGGCCGAAGCCGACATGCCCACTGCATCCGCCAGATCGGCATTCGACATGCGACTGTTCTTCTGCAAAAGCGCCAGGATGCGGCGATCTCTGTCGTCCAGCTCCAACATGCGCCCAGATTATTTCAAAAATCGCATATTTGTGAACAAATTTTTCGGATAATACCTATTTTCTCGGAGAAATTGGAACGATTTTTCACACAGATCGGTCCAGAATTCTCGGGTTCAAAACTACGCGCGGACCCCAGCCATGAGCCACCACGACAGCGCACTTCGGACCTATCAACTTGCAGACCGCTATGAACAGACCACCGGCCGGGTATTCCTGACCGGCACGCAGGCGCTGGCACGCATCCTGATGGATCAGGCACGGCGCGACCGCGATGCCGGGCTGAACACGGGCGGGTTCGTCTCGGGCTATCGCGGCTCGCCCTTGGGCGGGCTGGATCTGGAACTGTGGCGCGCGCGCGAACGGCTGAAATCCGACAACATCACCTTCATGCCCGCCGTGAACGAAGATCTGGGCGCAACCGCCGTTCTGGGCGCGCAGCAGGCGACCCTGGACCCGCAGTGCGAATTCGAAGGCATCTTCTCGATGTGGTACGGCAAGGGGCCAGGCGTCGACCGCTCAGGCGACGCATTGAAACACGGCAACGCCTATGGCTCGGCCCCCAAGGGCGGCGTGCTGGTCGTGGCCGGCGACGACCATGGCTGCGTCAGCTCATCCATGCCACACCAGTCCGACGTGGCCTTCATGGCATGGTTCATGCCCACGCTGAACCCGGCCTCGGTCGAGGAGTATCTGGAATTCGGCGAATACGGCTTTGCTCTGTCGCGGTACTCCGGCACTTGGGTCGGGTTCAAGGCGATTTCGGAAACCGTCGAAAGCGCCCGTTCGGTCGAGCTGCACCCCGACCGACAGTTCATCCTGCCCGAGATCGACCTGCCCCCCGGCGGGTTGCATGTGCGCTCGGCTGACCTGCCCTCCCCCGAGATCGAGACCCGCATCCAGCATAAGCTGCGCGCCGTGCGCGCCTTTGCCGAGGCCAACCCGATCGACCGGCGCGTCTATGACATCGACAACGCCAAGTTCGGCTTTGTCACCACTGGCAAGGCGCATTTGGACCTGATGGAGGCCTTGCGCCTGCTGGGACTGGACGAGACCGCCTGCCGCCGTCTGGGCATCGACATCTACAAGGTCGGCATGGTCTGGCCGCTGGCGCGGCGCAACGCGCTGCGCTTCGTGAAGGGCAAGGCCGAGGTGCTGGTCGTCGAAGAAAAGCGCGGCATCATCGAAAGCCAGTTCAAGGAATATTTCTATGACTGGCCGGGCGACAAGCCGCACAAGATGGTGGGCAAATACGACAGCCACGGCGAACCGCTGATCCCCTGGACGGGCGAGTTGAACCCGCTGATGCTGGTCCCGATCGTGGCGGCCCGGCTGGACAAGTTCTTCCCCGAAGAAGGCCTGCCCGCCAAAGCCAAGGCGCTGACCGAACGGCCGCCGCAACTGATCAACGTGCCCGGCGCGACCCGCACGCCCTATTTCTGCTCGGGCTGTCCGCACAACACCTCGACCAAGGTGCCCGAGGGCTCGATGGCGGCCAGCGGCATCGGCTGCCACGTCATGGCCTCGTGGATGGATCGCCACACCGTCGGCTATGCCCAGATGGGCGGCGAAGGTGTGCCGCATGTGGTGGCGTCCAAGTTCAACGGCGGCAAGCACATCTTCCAAAACCTCGGTGAGGGCACCTGGTATCACTCGGGCTCGCTGGCGATCCGGCAGGCGGTCGCGGCCGGGACCAACATCACCTACAAGATCCTCTACAACGACGCCGTGGCCATGACCGGTGGTCAGCCGGTGGACGGGCCGGTCAGCGTGGCCGGCATCGCCCAGACCTGCCGCGCCGAGGGCGTCGAGCGGATCGCTATCGTGTCTGACGACATCTCGAAGTTCCACCACGCGGATTTCCCGTCGGAAACCACGTTCCACGACCGGGCAGAACTGGACACGCTGCAACGCGAACTACGCGAGACGCCGGGCGTCACCGTCCTGATCTACGAACAGACCTGCGCCACCGAAAAGCGCCGCCGCCGCAAGCGCGGCACGATGGAGGACCCCCAGCGGTTCGTCTGGATCAACGACCTGGTCTGCGAAGGCTGTGGCGACTGCTCGGTCGAATCCAACTGCCTGAGCGTCGAGCCGCGCGAAACCCCGCTCGGCCGCAAGCGCAAGATCAATTTGAGCTCGTGCAACAAGGACTTCTCGTGTCTCAACGGATTCTGCCCCAGCTTCGTGACCATCGAAGGCGGCGAACGCCGCAAACGCATGGCAAAGCTGGATCTGGCAAAACTCGAGGACGGGCTCCCCGACCCTACCCTGCCCCGCCTGGACAAACCGTTCGAGCTGCTGGTCACCGGCGTGGGCGGCACAGGCGTGGTGACAGTTGGTGCGCTGATCACGATGGCGGCCCATCTCGAGGGGAAAGGCGCCTCGGTCCTGGATTTCACAGGCTTTGCTCAGAAATTCGGAACCGTTCTCAGCTATATCCGTTTGGGAGACACTCCAAACGCGCTGAACCAGGTCCGCATTGATCAGGGCGCGGCCGATGCGGTGATTGGTTGCGACGTCGTCGTCAGTTCGGCCCCCAAAGCCTCGGCGCATTACCGCAAGGGTACGCGCGTGGTCCTGAACCGGGCGGAAATGCCGACCGGCGATATCGTTCTGCGCCGCGACGCTCAGTTGCAGGTAAAAGCCCGTGAACAGGCAATTCAGAACGTGGTTGGGGCGGAAAACCTGTTCGGTTTCGACGCCAACGCGGTGGCGGAAAACCTGCTGGGTGATGCCGTGTTTGCCAATGTGATCATGCTGGGTTTTGCGTGGCAGCACGGTCTTGTGCCGGTATCGCATGTCGCGCTGGGTCAGGCGATCCTGCTGAACGGTGTCGCTGTCGAGAAGAACCGTCTGGCTTTTGCAATCGGGCGCAACATGGCGGTTCGTTCGGACGTTCTGGCGCTGCCTTCCGACGACGTTGGTTCGGACGAAACACTGGATCAGATAATTGCGCGCCGCACTGCCTACCTGACCGAGTATCAAAATGCAAAATACGCGCAGGCCTATGCCGATCGTATCGCCGCCCTCCGCTCGGCGCTGCCGCAGGCTGACGAGACCCTGTTGCGTAGCGTCGCCCGCAACCTGTTCCGCTTCATGGCCTACAAGGATGAGTTCGAAGTCGCGCGGCTGATGACTTCGGACCATTTCGCCCAGGACCTAGCCAACCAGTTCGAGGGCGATTTTGCGGTCCGCTTTCACATGGCTCCGCCCCTGCTGAGCCGCAAAACGGACGCACGGGGCCGACCGCTGAAAAAGGCGTTCGGACCTTGGATGCAGCCGGTTCTGCGGGGCCTGTCAAAGATGCGGGCGCTGCGCGGAACAGCTCTCAATCCGTTTGGCTATCACGCCGAAGCGCGCCTCCACCGCGATCTGCTGAATTGGTATCAGGGGCTGTTGGACCGCTTTGTGGCCGAGTACGGCGATCGGGATGCCGAAACGT
The DNA here is from genome assembly GCF_059612945.1 of Ruegeria sp. BHSC276. Classification (NCBI taxonomy): domain Bacteria; kingdom Pseudomonadati; phylum Pseudomonadota; class Alphaproteobacteria; order Rhodobacterales; family Roseobacteraceae; genus Ruegeria; species Ruegeria sp. BHSC276. Next base: position 511,820 of record NZ_JBXWRP010000001.1, read on the forward strand.
GGCAAAGCATCCTGGCCTGCGCTGACGAGATCCGCGGTTATGGCCCGGTTCGGATACAAGCGGCCGAGACTGCCAGACGAAAGGTCGAAGACTTGTTGCGCGCGCCGCGCGCTCAGGCCGCCTGATCCAGCACCGAGGCCTTGTAAGCCGCGAGCCAAGCCGCATCCAGCCGGTCGACAACGGCTGGATCGAACCGGTCTTCGACCTCCCAATACCGGCCGGATGGCACCACGTAACCGACCTCACACTCGGCCTGCAGCAGAGCATCGACGTGTTCGGTGCTCGGCAGGGCCTCGGGGATCACTTCTGTATGCGAAACGGATGGATAGACCAGCCGGCTGGGTCCGGAGGACAACCGCACCACATAGCAATCCTGACGCGCCGCCAGCAGCGCCAGCCGTGCCGATTTCGCCTCGAGCGAGCGCAAGGTGACGTCGGCGCGCAAGGGATCGGCCGTTCCCTGGCCGTAGAAATGGGTATTGCCCGAGCGCGGATAGACCATGTCGCAGCCAAAGTAGGCCAGTACCGATGGTTTGAGATCGCCCAGCGCCCAGTACCCGGCGGTAAAGGCCATGGTGCCACCGGCATAGACGAAGCCGCCATACGCGTTCTGGATCGGGACATAATCCTGCGCCGTCACGATGCGCTGCGTCGCTGTCAGACAGTCGGGGCGGTTCTCGGCCGGAAAATCCTCGGGATGGATCAGGAAATCCCAATCTTCGCGGATGCGCCAGGCGTTGTTGATGGCCACGATATGAGTGAACGCCCCGCGCGCCCAATCCCGCGCCGCCAGTGCTGCGGGCGCACTTCCCAAGATAAGAACTCTGGTGTCATTCTCCGCCATCGAACACGCCCTCTCTCAGTGTTTCCCGAGAGCTAGCGCATTTGTCCGGCATGGCTAGCCAAGGACCGAAAAGCTGCTTTCATCGTTGATGGGCCGCTTGCGGGAATAGAAACCCACGTCGATGGTACGTTTGATATAGGGCAGCTCGAATTGCAGGGGCTGGGCGTCGTGATCCGCACCGCCCTCACAATACTCCACCAGCGCGGCCATCATCTTGCCTGCGATCGGCGCGTTCTTGTACTGGTTCCCGCTGGTGCCGCAGGCCATGTAAAAGCCCGGCAGGCTGGATTTGTCATAGATCGGGATCCAGTCGGTCGAGGCGTCATAAAGATCCACGACCCCCCGCATCCGCGAGGGGATGCCCAGGTTGGGAACGCGCTGCGCGTATCGCATCGCCTGCGTCGTCCACTGGTCCGTGAAGTCGTGGTTGTAGTGCACATCGTCCTCGCACCACTGATGCGGGTCGCAGTCCGGGTCCTCGGATCCGATCAGGATGTGGTTGCCGTGTTCCGGCCTACAGTAGCAGGCGATATCGCTGTCCGATACGATGGTTCCCTGACGCTCGAAATCGAACCCTTCGGGCGCCGGAACATGTACCACCTCCTGCCGCAGCGGGCGGGTTTCGATGGTCATGTCGTCCAGCACACCCGCCATGCGGTTGATGATCGACGATCCCGGCCCGGCCACGTTGATCACCACGGGCGCGTGAATCTCTTCGCCCGAGGCCAGCCGGACGCCTTTGACCCTGCCACCTTCCTGCAAGATTTCCACGACCTCGACCCCGGTCCGTACCTGCGCGCCGTGTTGCTTGGCAGCATCCAGAAGGTTCTGCGCCGACAAGGCCGGGTCGGTTACATAACCCGCCTTAGGCCAAAATACCCCGCCGCCCATCCGCGCCCCGTTCGGCTGGCCGAATTCCGGGTCGTCCATCCGCTTGGCCGGGGCAAAACTTTCAAGAGAGTAGATCGGCAGGCGGTCGAGAATCTGTTCGGCTGACCATTCTTCGAAGGGGCAATCCAACTCGGCGCTGTATTTCTTGTGTTTTTCCAAGTGGCCGTTGGCCTCGGCCTTCATGACCAGGCACCCGGTCTCGCGGAACTGCGCCAGATCGGCCCCGTCGGGCAGGCCCAGATAGTCGGCCCAGTCGCGCCAGTAGTGATAGCCCTCCCACGCAAAGGCGGTGCCGTCGAAGGTGGAATAGTGCATCCGGATGATCGCGCAGGACCCGGCGGTCGAGCCATGCCCCACCTGCGCGTTGCGGTCCAGCGAGAGGGTCTTCCACCCGGCCTTGGCCATCTCGAACGCGATGGCCGCGCCGATCACGCCGGTTCCGATGATGATTGCGTCAGGCTGGCTCATGGCTTGATCCTCCCTCCCAGCAGCGCTTGGCATATGCGCTGAATTCCTCGATTTCCTCGGGCCTCGGTTCGACCCCGGTAAAGACGTACAGGTAATGCGGCACCAACGACAGGCGCGTCGCCAATGGCTCGTTCAACTGGGCCAGATCATAGCCGATCTGCATGTAGTACAGCACGCGCGCGCGGGTCTCGGCCTCGACCGCCTCATAGCCATAGCGGGCAAACATGGCGCGCAGCGCGGCCAAGCGGCGGGCATCGGACTGGTCCAGCATCCGCCGCACCTTGCCCGACCGCCGCGCCCAGTCGCGCACGGCAAAATCCAGCGCCGTGTCGAACAAGGCGGTGTTGACCACGCAGCGATGCACATTGCAGACGGCGGCGGTGATGGTCTCGGCCGGGGCTTCGGCCTGCGCGATCAGGGCGGCGGTGTTGGTGGCCTGCCAGCGATCCAGCAGCGCATCCAGCAGGTGCTGCCGGGACTTGAAGTACCAGTAGAACGAGGACCGCGACACCGCCATGCGGTCAGCCAGGTTCAGCACCTTGACCTGCTCGACCCCGTCCGAGATCAAGACATCCATCGCAACGTTCAACCAGTCATCGCGCGTGACCTTGACGTTGCCGACAAGCGGCTCGGCCTTGGGGTCGTCACGATGCAGGATGGGTTTGCTGTTCATCTCAACTCTCCGGGGGTGCGCCGCCCTCGGCGGTTCGGCGCGCGATGAAGTCGCGCATGGCGTCCAGCCCCGGCTGATCCTGCGCGGGTGGTTCGAAATTGGCCAGTATGTCCCGCCAAACCGCATTGGCCCGGTGGTTCGCATCGACCGATCCGCGTTCGGTCCAGGTGCCGAAATTGGCATAATCATGCAGGTGCGGTTCATAGAATTCGGTGGTGTAGCGCTCCATCGTCTGGCTGGCGGCAAAGAAATGGCTGCCGGGCTCGACCTCGCGCAAGGCAGTGTCGAACCCGATCTCGGCCGAACCCGCCTGAGCCCCTGCGCACAGCTCGGCCACCATGTTCAGCACCTCGGCATCACAGATCAGCTTTTCGAAGGACACGGTCAGCCCCCCTTCCAGCCAGCCGGCCGAATGGATGATCACCGTGGCCCCCGCCATCAGGCAACCCCACAGCCCGAACTGGTTTTCATTGGCGGCCTGCACGTCATTGGCGTTAGAGGCCGACCCGGCCGCCGACCGCCACGGCAGGCCCAGATGCCGCGCCAGTTGCCCCGCCGCCAGTGAGGCCTGGAAATGCGAGGGCGTGCCAAAGGCCGGGGCGCCTGATTTCATGTCCACGTTACTGGTGAAGGTGCCATAGCAGACCGGCGCGCCGGGATTGGCCAGTTGGGTAAGGGTCAGGGCGGCCAGCGCCTCGGCATGGGACAGGGTGATCGCGCCCGCGACCGTGATCGGCGCCATCGCTCCCATCAGCGTAAACGGCGTGATGATCGACATCTGCCCGTGACGGGCAAAGTCGATCAGCCCCTGCGCCATCGGAATGTCCAGCGTGCGCGGGCTGTTGGTGTTGATGATGGTGTAGCAATGCGGCCGGGCGCGAAACTCGTCATCCGACAGGCCCCGCGCGACGGCCAGCATCTGGAAACAATCCATCACCTGCGGCGTCCCGCGCGAGAAGAAGAACGGAAACTTGTCGGTCAACTCCATCTGCGACTGCGTCGTGAAATAGTGGCGCAGGTGAGTCGGCACGTCCTGCGGCTCAACCTGGGGCGAAATCATCTGGAACACGTCGAAATGATGGGTGAGCTTCAGGAACTCGAGGTAATCCTGCCCGCTGGCCGGGCGGCGGCCGCGTTCCAGATCGGTGGCATTGGGCGCGCCTGCGCCGGGTTGAAACACCAGGCTGCCCAGCTCCAGCGTGAAGTCGCGATGCCGCGCCCCTGCCCGGCAGGCGATGGATTTCGGGGCCGAGTCCACCGCAGCCTCGACCAGATCGCGACCGATGAACACCATTTCGCTGTCTTCATCCACCAGCGCCCCCGCGGCGGCGAACAGGCGCCGCGCCTCGGGCAGCAGGACCTTGACGCCCAGTTCCTCCAGCGTGCGGAGAGCGGTTTCGTGCATGTCGGCGATCTGGTCGGCGGGAAAGACCTCCATCACCGGAAACGGGTTGCGCACCTGGCGATAGTTAACATCCCGATGGGTCGCGGGTACGGCCTCAGCGCCCCGGCCCCGCCGACGGCGATCCCTGCCCCGCGCCGCCACGATCAGCCCCGCATCGCCTTGCCCTCGGGGTCATAAGGCGACGGCGCGATCACCCGCGCGGGACGCTCGACCCCGACCACGTGCACCGACAGTTCGGTTCCCGGCTGCGCCTTGTCCCGGTCCACCAGCGCCATCGCCAGCGACTTGCCGATATAGTGGCCATACCCGCCCGAGGTCACGAAACCCACGCGCTGGTCGCCCGCCCAGACCGGCTCGTACCCGCTGGCATCCGCATCCAGCGCGTCCACCTCGAGCGTCACCTGAACCTGCGCCGGGCCGTTGCCCTCACGCTCGGCCAGAGCTGCGTCCTTACCGACGAAATCCTTGTCCCAGTCAATCCAGCGGTCCAAGCCGGTCATGCCGGGTGTGTAGGCCTGGGTGAATTCGGCCGACCAGATGCCAAAGCTCTTCTCAAGCCGCGTGGACAGCATCGCGTTGAAGCCGCATTCGCGGATGCCTTCGCTGGCTCCGGCCTCAAGCAGCGCGTGGCGCAGGGCGATGTGGTCGCCATAGCGGCAGTTGATCTCATAGCCCTTTTCGCCGGTGACCGACATGCGGGCCACGCGGGCGCGCACGAGGCCGATGTCGTAGTCACCGCAGCCCATGAATTTCAGGGTTGAGATATCCTGCTCGGCCAGTTTCTCGACCACCGCCTGCGATTTCGGGCCAATCACGGCAAAGCCGCAGACCTCCTCGCCCAGGTCGCGCACGGTGACCCCGTCGATCATGTGATCGTCGAACCAGCGCATGTGCCAGGCCCGCAGGTAATAGCTGCCCATGATCCACCAAGTGCCGTCGCCCCAGTTCAGAACCGTCAGGTCGCCCTTGAGCCGCCCGTTCTCGCCCAGCATCGGCGCCAGTTTCGCGCGGCCCGGTCCCGGCAGGTTCGAGGCCATCACCTTGTTAAGCCAGATTTCCGCATTCGGCCCCGAAACCTCGAACCGTGAAAACCCGGTGATGTCCATCAGGCCCACGCCCTCGCGGATGGTGCGGCATTCCTCGGCCACGATGTTGAAGGCATTCGAGCGTTTGAGCGTCGGCGTTTCCTCGAACCCCTTGGGCGCGAAATAAAGCGGCACCTCGAGATCCCAGCTGATGCCCCATTTGCAACCCGCCTCGGTCATTGCGTCATGGGCCGGCGACATCTTCAAAGGGCGTCCGGCGGGCAGTTGCTCGTTCGGATAGGTCATCACGAAGCGGCGGGAATAGAACTGGCCGGTGGTTTCGCGGATGTAGCGCTTGTTCTGGGCAAAGTCGCCATAGCGCGCCACATCCATCGGCCAGGCATCGGCCTCGGGCTCGCCATGGATCATCCATTCGGCCAAGGTCTTGCCGACGCCGCCACCCTGCAGGAACCCGGCCATCACCGCGCAGGCGGTCCAATAGCCGCGCTTGCCCGGCACCGGACCGACCAGAGGGTTGCCGTCAGGCGAGAAGGTGAACGCACCGTTCACCCATGTCTTGATGCCCACGTTCTGGATCGCCGGATAGCGCTGGAAGCCCAGCGTCAGTTCGTTCTCGATGCGGTCCAGCTGCTCCTGGAACAGCTCCTCGCCATAATTCCACGGCGCGCCGTCCATGGCCCAGTGCTCGTGATCGACCTCGTAGATGCCAACCAGAACGCCCTTCTGGTCCTGCCGCATGTAGGTGAAGCCCTCCAGATCCACGGTCATCGGCATCTCGAAATCGGCCGCCGCGACCTCGGGCACCGTGTCGGTGATCAGATAGTGGTGTTTTAGCGGAGAGACCGGCAGCTCGACCCCGGCCATACGCCCCACCTGCTTGGCCCACAGGCCGGCAGCGTTGACCACATGTTCGCAGGTGATCGTGCCCCGGTCGGTCACCACCTGCCAGCCATCGGCGGTCTGGATCAGTTCTTCAACCTTGGTTTCCTCATAGTATTCTGCCCCGCGCTTTTTGGCTGCGGTAGCATAAGCCTGCACGGTGCCCGTGGTATCAATATAGCCTTCGCGGTCGGCCCACATCGCACCCAGAATGCCGTCGGTGGACATGATCGGGCAGCGTTTCTGCGCTTCTTCCGGACTCAGCAATTCGCAATCGTCTATGCCGATGGACTGGAAGATGCGGTAATTCGCCTGCAACCACTCCCACCGTTCGGGGGTTCCGGCCAACGTCAGACCACCGGTCATGTGCAGGCCGATATTCTGACCCGATTCCTTCTCGATCTCGCTCAGAAGGTCGATCGTGTAAGCCTGCAGCGCCGCCATGTTCGGATCGGCGTTCAGCGCGTGGATGCCCCCCGCCGCATGCCATGACGACCCCGACGCCAGACGCCGTCGTTCCAGCATGACCACATCCGACCAACCGAACTTGGCCAGATGATACAGAACCGAGGCGCCGACGACGCCACCCCCGATGACCACAACGCGATACTGCGATTTCATCCCGACCTCCCCTGGACGATTCCCAAAGGACGCTAGGGGCACTGTTCACTTCTGTCTAGACATTTCTGTACAGTGCTGTCAGGCACTGGCGCTGGGCCGCGCCTGCACGCTGTCGAACCAGGCTCGGGTTGCCGTGTTGCCCTCGGGGATGCGCATCTTGATGACACGGGCGAAATCCACGAAAACGAAGGTCGAGATATCGGCCAGCGAGAACGCCTCGCCCGCGATGAAGGGGCTGTCTTGCAAGCGTTCTTCGAGCAGGTCGAAGAACGCCCCGACGCGCGCGATGCCGCGTTCGGCCAGTTCAGGGATCTGCGCGTGGTTCTGCGGGCCGGGAATGGCGCGGTCCTTGAAGGCCGGATGCGTGTTGCGCAGCGCGTCGGCGATGGGCGCCCCGCCCTGTTGTTCGACGATCGCGTTCCACATCAGCACCAGCCCTTTCTCGTCCGGCGTCCGCCCCATCAGCGGGGGCTCGGGGAAGCGCGCCTCGAGATAGGCGGCGATACCGAGGTTCTCGGTCAGAACGGCGCCCTCGTCGGTAACCAGCACCGGAATGGTGGCGCGGGGGTTCACCTTGCGAAACGCCTCGCTCAGTTGCTCGCCCTTGGCGATCGAGATGTCGCGGGTTTCGATCTGCAGCCCTTTTTCGGCGATGAACATGCGGGCGCGGCGCGGGTTCGGAGCGGTAGAGCAATCGTAAAACAGCATGGGCGGTCCTTTGCGTGAACGTCACGCGAAGGTTAGACCGCCCGCCGTGCCGGGATCGAGTCCCTGCGCAAAGTGACCCTGCGGAACGCCGCTCAGCGCCGGTAGATGAAGCAGCGACCCGGAACCGCGCCTTCGGGGAGGGGCTGTTCCGTCAGCGTTTCGAAATACATCCGGTCGCTCGAGACCATCAAACCGCCTTCGGCCAGTAGTGGTTCTATCAGCGGCGACACGAAGCGGGCGAAGGCATCGTTCTTTTCCCTGTTGTGGCCGCCCAGATCGGCGTGAATCAGGCTGGCGGTTGCGCCGAACCGATCCAGCGCGGCGGGCAGCGTCTCGCGCACGTCACCCAGAATCAGACGATCTTCGGACGGGGTTGAATCCGGGTGCGAGGCCACCGCGCGCTCGAACACATAGACCGGACGATCCTGGATGCGCTGGATCATGTGATGATAGGTCCGCCCGTTGCCCAGCCCCAGTTCGAACACCGGACCGGCCATGCCGGACGTCTGGGCGATGGCGGCATCCAGGCAGGCCCGCTGCGAAACCATGCGGTCGATGAACAGGTCCAAGCGGCTTTGTTGATGTGGCACGATCTGATCTCTCCGTGATACCTTTGCAGGCCCGTTGGCGCGGACCGGTCGGGCCTTGGATGACAAAAACTCAAGGCTTTGTGTAGGGACAATGCACCAAGGGACGCGAGTCCGCGACGTTTTCCCCCAAGAAGGTGTTTGACTAGTTGCCCCCGGGCGCGCGAAACTGCGTCCAAAAAACAGGGAGTTGATCAAAGCCATGCCCACCGGCGGCCAAACGGGCGGAACCTCCGCATGACGGCCTTGCTGTCTGTCCGAGACCTAAGCATCGGTTTCGGGGACGGAGACTCCGTCGTCAAAGATGTGAGCTTCGATGTCGAGGCCGGACAAACGCTGGCTTTGGTCGGAGAGTCCGGGTCGGGCAAGACCATATCATGCCGGGCAGTGCTGCGTATCCTGCCCCGCGCGGCGCAGATACGGAAGGGCACGATCACCTTCGGCACCGGGCAGGATCAGCTTGATCTTGCCACGCTCGGCGAGCGCAGGATGCGCGACATCCGGGGGAACCGGATCTCGATGATCTTTCAAGAGCCGATGCGGTCGCTGTCGCCGCTGCACAAGATCGGCAACCAGGTCAGCGAAGTCTTGTGGCTGCATCGCGGGGCCTCGGAATCCGAGGCCCGCAAGGAAGTGCTGAAACAGTTCGAACGTGTCGGCTTTCCCGATCCCGTGCGGGCCTATGACTCGTATCCTTTTGAAATGTCGGGCGGGATGCGACAGCGGGCGATGATTGCCATGGCCATGGTGGCCAAGCCCGACCTGCTGATCGCCGACGAGCCCACCACCGCGCTGGACGTGACGACGCAGGCGCAGGTTTTGGGGCTGATCAAGGACCTGCAGCAGGAAACCGGGATGGCGCTGATCCTTGTGACGCATGACCTGGGCGTGGTGGCCAACATGGCCGAACAGGTGGTCGTGATGCACAAGGGCCGCGTGATGGAGGCGGGTCCCGCCGCGCTGATCCTGAGCGAACCGGCGCATCCCTACACGCAGCAATTGTTCGAGGCCGCGCCGGAAATCCCAGACGAGGACGCCGTGGGCATCCCCATGCCGGACGAGGATCTGATCCTCGAGATGAAGGGCGTTTCCAAGACCTACACGATGCGGGCGGGCCGCGGGTGGAAGGCCGACAAGCTGATCCACGCCTGTCGTGGCATCGACCTGAAGCTGGCAAGGGGCAAAACGCTGGCCGTGGTCGGCGAAAGCGGGTCGGGCAAGACCACAGCCGCGCGCATCGCGTTGGGCGCAGAACTGCCCGATCCCGGCGGCGAGGTTCTGTTTCGCGCTACGCCGCAGGACGATCCGATCCAGGTGCATCAGATGACGCGCGCCGAACGTACCGTGTTCCAGCGCAAAGCGCAGATGGTGTTTCAGGACCCTTACAGCTCGCTCAGCCCGCGGATGCGCATTCAAGACGCGATGACCGAACCGCTCGAGATTCACGGGATCGGCACCTCGGCGGAGCAACGCGAAAAGGCGGCCGAGATGCTCAAGCGCGTCGGGCTGAACGCCGACATGTTGAAACGCTATCCGCATGCCTTTTCTGGTGGACAGCGCCAGCGACTGTCGATTGCCCGTGCGATGATGTTGGACCCCACGCTGATCATCTGCGACGAACCGACCTCGGCGCTGGATGTTTCGGTGCAGGAACAGATCCTGACACTACTTGAGGAACTGCAGGACAGCCTGAACCTGTCCTATTTCTTCATCTCGCACGACCTAGCAGTGGTGGCCCGAATCGCGGACGAGGTCGCCGTGATGCGGCAGGGGCTGGTGGTCGAACAGGCCCCGCCCGAGACGCTGTTCTACAATCCCCGCCACCCCTACACAAAGGCGCTGATCGCGGCCCAGCCCGAGCCCGACATCAACCGCCCTATCGACCTGAAGCTCGTCGCCCTAGGCGCCGGATCACCGGACAGTTGGGATGACGCCTTTCGTTTCTCGGACACCGTGATACCTTCACTGGTAGAGATGGAGCCCGGCCATAAGGTACGTTGCCATGTTTAAGACCCCTCGATTACTGACGCTGGCCACCGTTCTGGCCTCTGCCTTCGGGCTTGCCGCACAGGCGGACACCCCGCCCGATCTGCAGGAAAGCACATTCTGGAAAACCGAGGTCGATGCCGGGAACCTGCCACCGATACAGGACCGTATCCCGCAAGAGCCGCTGATCGTGGATCTGGAGGCCAAGGGCCGCGCCTTTGGCAAACAGGGGGGCACCCTGCGCACCATGGTCACCCGGTCCAAGGACATCCGCCAGATGGTCGTCTATGGCTATGCGCGGCTGGTGGGCTATGATGCCGATTACAACCTGGTTCCCGACCTGTTGGCCAGCTACGAGAACGAGGATAACCGCAAGTTCACGCTGCATCTGCGCAAAGGCCACAAATGGTCCAACGGCGAGCCCTTCACGTCGGAAGATTTCCGGTACTGGTGGGAGGACGTCGCCAACAACGAATTGCTCAGCCCCTCGGGCCCACCCGATTTCCTGCGGATTGAGGGCAAGTTTCCCAAGGTCTCGTTTCCCGATGAAACGACCGTGATCTATGAATGGGAAGATCCCAACCCGAACTTCCTTCAGTCGCTGGCGCAGGCGCGCCCGCCCTTCATCTATCGGCCGGCCGAATTCCTAAAACGCTATCACGAGAAATACGCCGACAAGGAAGAGCTTGCATTCCAGGTTGACGATGCCCGCGTCAAAAGCTGGGCCGCGCTGCACAACAAGCTGGACAACCTCTACAAGTACGACAACCACGAACTGCCGACTCTTCAGCCTTGGTTGAATGCCAGCTCGGGCAAGAAGATCCGGCACAATTTCGTACGCAATCCCTACTATCACCGCATCGACGCCAAGGGCGTGCAACTGCCCTATATCGACGTGGTCGAGATGGAGATCATCGCGCCCGGCCTGGTCGCCGCCAAGGCCAATGCCGGCGAGACCGATCTGCAGGGCCGCGGGCTTGACTTCCGCGATGCCTCGATCCTGAAAAAGGGCGAGGCGCAGGGCAACTACAAGACCTTGCTGTGGAAGACCGGTGTCGCCTCGCAAATCGCGATCTATCCCAATCTGAACTATGAAGACGCGGTCTGGCGCGATGTGCTGCGCGATGTACGCGTCCGCCGGGCGCTGTCGCTGGCGATCGACCGGCAGACCATCAATCAGGCCCTGTATTTCAAACTGGCGCATCCGGCGGCCATGTCGGTCCTGCCGGCCTCGCCCTTCTACAGTGAGGAGAACGCGCAGGCCTGGGCGCAGTTCGATGTCGACCAGGCCAATGCCCTGCTGGACGAAGCCGGCTTGGACAAGCGGGACAGGAACGGCATCCGTCTGCTGCCCGACGGCCGCTCGATGGAGTTGGTGATCGAAACCGCCGGCGAAAGGCAAGAAGTCGAGAACGCGCTGCAGATCGTCACCGACACCTGGCGCGAGATTGGCGTCAAGCTGGTGATGCGCCCGCTTGACCGGGACATTCTGCGCAACCGGGTGTTTGCCGGAAACACGATGGCCTCGGTCTGGTACGGATGGGACAACGGTATTCCGCAGGTCTATACTTCGCCGCTGTATGTGGCGCCCACCGACCAGGTGTTTCTGTCCTGGCCGAAATGGGGTCAGCACTATCAAACCGGCGGCGGTTCCGGCGAGCCGCCCGATCTGCCCGAGGCGCAGCGCCTTCTGGAACTGGCCCATGACTGGCAGGTCGCCACCGACGACGACCAGCGCCGCGCGGCTTGGGAAGCCATGCTCAAAATCCACGCCGAACAGGTCTATGCCATCGGCATCCTGAACGGAGCGCCGCAACCGATCGTGTTATCCAACCGCCTGCGCAACGTGCCGGAACAAGCCATGTGGGCATGGGAACCCGGCGCACATTTCGGAGTGCACCGGCCCGACGAATTCTTCTTGGCGGACTGACGAGGGCTGACCGATGATCATGCTCCGCTATGCGGTGTATCGCTTTTTCACGATGCTGCTGACGCTTCTGGTGGTGTCGGTGATGATCTTCGTGATCATCAACCTGCCGCCCGGCGACTATCTCAGCAACCAGATCGCGGAATTGCAGGCCTCGGGGCAGTCGGCGGGCGTGGCCAAGGCCGAGTTCCTGCGCAAGGAATATGCGCTGGACCGGCCGATGTGGCAACAATACCTGATTTGGATGGGGTTTATCCCCGGCCCCCACGGGTTCGAGGGGCTGCTGCAAGGCAACTATGGCTGGTCTTTCGAATTCGACCGCCCCGTGGCCGAGATCGTGGGCGATACGCTGTGGCTGACGGTCGTGGTCAACCTGGCGGCCATCCTGTTCGTCTATGCCGTGGCCCTGCCGTTGGGCGTGATGGCGGCGGCCAAATCCCGGACCTGGGTCGATTACACGACCGCTTTCGTGGGCTATCTGGGGCTGGCCACACCCAACTTTCTGCTGGCGCTGATCCTGTTCTACTACGGCCACCGCTATTTCAACCTGCCCATCGGCGGGTTGATGGACCCGATCTACGAAGGCCAGCCGATGAGCTGGGACAAGATGAAGTCGATCCTGGTGCATCTGATCGTACCCACCTTCGTGATTGGCACCTCGGGCGCCTCGGCGATGATGCAGCGCCTGCGTGCCAACATGCTGGACGAACTGGGCAAGCCCTATGTCGAAACCGCCATCGCCAAGGGGATGGCGCCGTCGCGGATGCTGACGAAATACCCGCTGCGCGTGGCATTCAACCCCTTCGTGGCCGATATCGGCAACCTGCTGCCCTCGATGGTGTCGGGCTCGGTTCTGGTGTCGGTGGTGCTGGGTTTGCAGACCATCGGCCCCACTCTGCTGACGGCGCTTAAAACACAGGATCAGTTCCTGTCGGCCTTCATCCTGATGTTCGTGGCCCTGCTGACCCTGATCGGCACCATGATTTCCGACATCCTGCTGGTCATGCTTGACCCGCGCATCCGCTACGAGGGGCGTGAGGCATGAGTAGACTTCCCGATGGCCGCTATGTCGATGACGCCCCGTTCGACCCGCAGGCCGCCCTGCAGGAGCTGGAGCGCAAGGACCTAGACGCTCCCAACTGGGTGCTGGTTTGGCGCAAGTTCAAGACGCACAGGCTGGGCCTGATCTCGGGCATCTTCCTGCTGTTGTGCTACCTGATGCTGCCCTTTGCCGGGTTCATTGCGCCCTACGGGCCGAATGACCGCAACGGAGAGCACCTGTACGCCCCGCCTCAATCGGTGAACTGGTTTCACGACGGAGAGTTCATCGGGCCCTTCGTCTATCCGACCGTGGCCGAGGCCGATCTTGAGACCTTCCAGTGGAAATTCGTGACCGACACGGACGACCCGCGCAAGATCCGGTTCTTCTGCGAGGGTTCGGAATACAAACTGGCTGGGTTGATCCCTTCCAACACGCACCTGTTCTGCCCGCCCGAGGGCACGACCCTGTTCCTGTGGGGGTCCGACCGGCTGGGCCGCGACGTGTTCAGCCGCATCCTCTACGGCGCGCAGCTGTCGCTGACGGTGGGCCTGATCGGCATTTCGGTCTCGTTCTTCCTGGGTATCCTGTTCGGATCGCTGGCCGGCTATTTCGGCGGGCGGATCGATTGGGTCATCAACCGCGTGATCGAGATCCTGCGGTCGCTGCCCGAACTGCCCCTGTGGCTGGCGCTGTCGGCGGCGGTGCCGTCGAACTGGTCACCGGTGGCAGTGTTCTTCATCATCTCGATCATCCTCGGCATCCTCGACTGGCCCGGCCTGGCCCGTTCCGTGCGCGCCAAATTCCTGTCGCTGCGCGAAGAGGAATATGTCCGCGCCGCCGAGATGATGGGCGCCAGTTCCGGCCGGGTGATCCGCAAGCATCTGCTGCCCAACTTCATGTCGCATCTGATTGCCTCGGCCACGCTGTCGATCCCGGCCATGATCCTGGGGGAAACGGCGCTCAGCTTCCTGGGCCTCGGACTGCGGGCACCGGCGGTCAGCTGGGGCGTGATGCTGAACGACGCGCAGAACCTTGCCTCGATCGAGATCTACCCTTGGACCGCCATCCCGATGCTGCCGATCATCGTGGTGGTGCTGGCTTTCAATTTCCTGGGTGACGGGCTGCGCGACAGCCTGGACCCCTATCAACAATGAGCCTGCTGGCTTCGCTTCCGCCGGCCGAGGCCTATCGGGTCAGCGGGACCGGTGCGCTTGCCAGCGCCTTTGCCGTCTCGAACCTGGCCACTGCCAGCTTCGCCGCCGTCGGGATCGAACTTGCCCGGTTCATGCAGGCCGCCAACCTTGCCGCCACGGCGCCGGCCGTGTCGGTCGATCGTCGTTGTGCGTCGCTCTGGTTCGGGTATTCCTTCAAACCCGACGGGTGGGAAATGCCGAACCTGTGGGATCCAATCGCCGGCGACTACCAGGCCGCCGACGGCTGGATCCGGCTGCACACCAACCTGCCGCATCACCGGGCGGCCGCGCTCAGAGTGCTGGGCACCCCGGCCGACCGCGCTGCGGTGACGCAAGCGATCCGCGGCTGGTCGATCTCGGATCTGGAAACCCGGATCGTGGCCGAGGGCGGCGTTGCGGCAGCCATGCGCAGCCGCACCGAGTGGCTCGACCACCCGCAGGGCCGCGCCGTCGCTCGCGACCCCTTGATCGGCTGGCACGGTCCGCGCCGGATCACGCTGCGCGACCGGCCCCAGGCAACCGCTGCCCGCCCCTTGTCGGGGCTGCGGGTTCTGGACCTGACCCGCGTTCTGGCCGGGCCGGTCTCGACCCGGACGCTGGCGGGGTTCGGGGCGCAGGTGTTGCGGATCGACCCTCCGGGCTGGGACGAGCCCGGGGTGATCCCCGACATTTCACTGGGCAAGCGCTGTGCCCATCTGGACCTGAAATCGCCGGCAGGCGTGGACCGACTGCAGGACCTGTTGGCCCAAGCCGACGTGTTCGTGCACGGCTATCGCCCGGGGGCGCTGGACGCACTGGGCCTCGACAAGGCCAAACGCGACGCGATTGCCCCCAACCGCATCGAGGTCACGCTGAACGCCTATGGCTGGCAGGGGCCTTGGGCGACCCGGCGCGGGTTCGACAGCCTGGTGCAGATGAGCGCGGGTATCGCCGATGCCGGCCGCCTGTGGGCCAAGGCTGAAAAACCGACCCCGCTGCCGGTTCAGGCTTTGGACCACGCGACCGGGTACCTGATGGCCGCCGCTGTCCTCTCGGCCCTGACCGAGGCCACCTTGGGCCGTTCCGTCATGGATGCCCGGCTGTCGCTGGCCCGCACGGCCGAGCTTCTGGCCAGCCTCGCCAAGACCGAGACCACCGAAGACATCACCAAGCCGACCCCTGCGGACTATGCCCACGACACCGAGCAATCGGGGTGGGGGCCGGGTCATCGTCTGAAGCCCGCACTGAACGTCGGGCCGGCCGGCATGCACTGGCCCCTGCACGCGTCCCAGCTGGGCACCTCCTCCCCCGTGTGGGAGCCGTCCTGACCCCACGCGCCACCGCCGCTCGGTCAGCGGTCATCGCCGCCCGGCCCGATATCGTCCAGATAGTCTTCGTCGATCGCGGCCTGAACCGCACCGGTCACCGCCTCGCGCTGCTGCGGCGTCAGGTCGCCGGCCTCCTTGCCGTCGGCCAGTCGCACAGTCACTTCACGGTGGGCGAACTGGATGCCTTCGCGCGCAAACAGTTCCCTGATCTCCTGATAGACCCGCTTGCGCACCAGCCATTGATCGCCCGGCTTGGTCATAAACTTGACCCGGATGATCATCGCGGAATCCTGCATCTCGATCACGCCCTGCGATTTGAGAGGCTGGATGAAATTGTCGCCGATCACCGGATCGCTCAGCAATTCCTGCCCCAGCTTCTTGATCAGCTTGCGCACCTTTTCGACATCGGTGTCATAGGTCACCCGCAGAGGAAGCTTCATGATGACCCAGTCGCGGGAATAGTTGGTCAGCACCTTGATCTCGCCGAAGGGTATGGTGTTCAGCGCCCCCAGATGGTGGCGCAGCTGCATCGACCGGACCGAGATCTTTTCGACCGTCCCCTTCACGTCGCCGATATCAACATATTCGCCCTTGCGGAACGCATCGTCCAACAGAAAGAACGCGCCCGAAAAGATATCCCGCACTAGCGTCTGCGCCCCAAAGCCCACCGCCAGGCCGACGACACCGGCGCCGGCAAACAACGGGCTGACATTGATGCCAACCTCCATCAGGGCGATCAACCCGATCGAGACCACCACGATGGCCAGAATGGCGCCGCGGAACAGCGGAAGCAGTGTTGCCAACCGGCTCTGGCTGGCTTCGCCGCCCTCGTCGCCCAATTCGGCCTGACCGCCACCATCCTCGACTTCTTCGGCGATTTTCATATCGATCCAGATCCGGAAGAAATGGAACAGGATATACCCGATGAACAGGATCACCATCACGTCCAGCGCGCGCCCGACGGGCAGATCCTCGCTCCAACTGGCTTCGGGATTCCAGATGACCACCAGCGCATAGATGCCGACCACGAAGGCCAGAATGCCGGCCACCCGCCGGGCCAGATCCTCGTAGGTGACCATCGTGTGGCGCCGCTGCTCGGCCTCGGGCGTTTCCGAAGTCTCGCGCGCCTCGTCATCCGTGTCTGCCTCGGCGTTTATCGCCTCGATCTGGCGATTGCGGTCGAAATACCGTTCCAGAACATAGTTCATGGCCCCGTAGGCGATGACCACGGACATGAAGATCAGATAGCTGCTGGCCACGATCGGAATCGAATCCTCGGTTTCGAGAACCAGATCCACCGCCAACTTGAACCAACTGAACACCAGGTAGACGATCAGCACCGGCGCCCAGCCGAAGGATACGAAACGCAGCAGCCACGACACCTGATCCGGCCTGCGCCCGCCCCGGATCGCGTTCGAGATCGCCCGCGCGTTGAACAGGATCATCAGGATGTTTCCGACCAGCCCGATCAGGGTCAGGCTGCCATATACCATGGCATAAACGTTGTAGTTGAGGCCAAAATCCGCCACCCAAGTCGAAAACAGAACCGCGGTGATGTCGTAAGTCGCCAGCGCTGAGGCCCAGATGTAAAGCCGCTTGGCGTCCCGGTCCGAAAACGGCGGCAGGCGATATTGACTGAGATAGGGTGACAGCACCATGCGCCACAGGTCCGAAACCGTACGCGACAGGAAAAAGGCCGTGAAGATGGCGGTCACCGTGAACTGGATCGAGACGTCCTCAGACTGGCCGAAGAACAGATAGCCCACCAACAGCGCCATCAGCATGGCAAAGACGGTGGCCCCGATTCCCATCAGGAACCGGAACACGAGGAATGGCATCTTTTCTCGATACCCTTGCGGGTTTTCCTTGATCCGGGCGACGACCCACCGTCGGGCAAAACGCTTGCCGTACAGCTCGATCGACAGCCACCGACCCAGCAGCAGGAACAGGATGTTCCAGCCCAGAACCTCGACATAGGTCATGATCCGACCATCGGGGCTGGTCTGTTCCAGAATGTATCGCACCTCGAAGATCGAATAGGGCAACGCCTCGAACCGCGAACGGACGGCCTCGCTAAATTTGGCAACGCGCTCCTGCGCCTTCATCAACTGCGAGCTTTCCGACATCGGATCATGCGGCGCGTCCTCAGCCCGAGCGGTGGACCCGGCACCCGAGGGCACCACCTTTCCGGCACTGTCAATCACGATGACGCTGGCCCCTGCCTCGGTTGCCGCGCGTATGGCGGCGGCAATATCCGAGTCGCTGCTCGTCGCGACCTGGTCGTCCGACCCCGTCGGATACCCCGGAATCAGCGAGGTCTGGGCCGGCGCCTGCACCGCACCTGCGACCATCATCGCCCAACACAGGCACATCACGCGGACAAGAATTGTCAGATTCATAAGGCTTTGCACCCAATTTCATATCGGCTGTCCGCCAGCCTACAGGCGCGCGCGGCCCTGTTCAAACCGTCCGGCCGGGATTTCCCGACAACGTGTAGTGGCGTGTTTTTTTCCAACATTCCTGACGGCCGGCATATTTTCAAATGCCTGATTTCCGAGTAACACATCCGAGACCGGCCATCCCGCGCCAGCAAACCCGTTTCGGGTCCACGTCGGCAAATGCCCTAGGGCTGTTGCCGAATCGCAATGCCTGACGCATTTGCGGCGCTGAAACAGCGCCTTTGGCAAGCGGACCCGGAAAAGATACGCTATCAGGTGCGAACGCGCGGAAAATGCACCGAGACCAATGAAACGGGCGAAGGCATGGGCCTAGGCACAAAAGACCAAATCACCGGCCGCGCGCCGCGCATCCTGTTCTACAGCCACGACACGTTCGGTCTGGGCCACCTCAGACGATCACGCGCGCTGGCGTCCGCGATCACGCAGGCCAACGCGCAGGCCTCGGCGCTGATCCTGACCGGATCCCCGGTCGCCGGTCGGTTCACCTTTCCACGACGCGTCGACCATGTGCGCCTGCCCGGCGTGACCAAACGCGCGGATGGCTCCTATGCGGCGCAGACCATCGGCATGGGGATCGACGAAGTGACCGAATTGCGGTCAGGCCTGATCCAGACCGCCGTACGCCAGTTCGCCCCCGATGTTCTGATCGTCGACAAAGAGCCCACTGGGTTCCGTGGCGAACTGCTGCCGACGCTCGAGCAGTTGCACGAAACCGGCCATGCCAAGCTGGTTCTGGGCCTGCGCGACGTGCTCGATGAACCCGAAGTTCTGGCCGCCGAATGGGCCCGCAAGGATGCGGTTACCGCCACCGAAAAATTCTACCACGAAATCTGGGTCTATGGTCTGCGTTCGGTCTATGACCCGACCCGGGGCCTGCCGCTCAGCCCCGCGACCCAGGCCCGCATTCACTGGACCGGCTATCTGCGCCGCGACCTGGGCCCGGTCGGCACTCCGCCGGAACAGCCGTACATCCTGATCACGCCCGGCGGCGGCGGGGATGGCAAGGCCATGGTCAACCTTGTGCTGTCGGCCTACGAGCAGGACCCGGACCTGTCGCCGCGCGCCGTGCTGGTCTATGGCCCCTTCCTGTCGGGCGAATTGCGCGACGAGTTCGAAGCCCGTGTCGCGGCCCTGAACGGGCGGGTGACCGCGGTGGGGTTCGAATCGCAGATCGAGACCCTGTTCGCGGGTGCGGCGGGAGTTGTGTGCATGGGCGGCTACAACACCTTCTGTGAGGTGTTGTCGTTTGACAAACGTGCCGTGATCGTGCCGCGCACCACGCCGCGACTGGAACAATGGATCCGCGCCTCGCGCGCCGAAGACCTGGGCCTCGTCCGCATGCTGGACGAAACCCGCGATGGGTTGACGCCAAAGGCGATGATTGCTGCCATCCGCAACCTGCCGAACCAGCCACTGCCGTCGCAGGCGATCCGCGCCGGCCTGCTGGACGGGCTCGACTATGTTACCGGCCGCGTCGATGCCCTGCTGTCGCAGGAACGGGAGCGCGCCACCGGATGAGCAGAACCGCGCCTAGGCTGGCGGTGTTGGTCAAGGGCTGGCCACGCCTGTCCGAGACGTTCATCGCCCAGGAACTGGTTGCCCTGCAAGAGGCGGGCCACGACTTCGACATCTGGTCGCTGCGCCACCCGACAGACACCAAGCGCCACCCGCTGCACGACCGGTTCGCCGGCACGGTCCATTACCTGCCGGAATACCTGTTCGAAGAACCCGAACGGGTCTGGGCGGGGCGCCGGGCCGCGCAAGCCTTGCCGGGATACGACCGCGCCTATCGGCAGTGGCGGCAGGATCTGCGGCGCGACCCCACGCACAACCGCATCCGCCGGTTCGGTCAGGCCTGCGTTCTGGCCGCCGAACTGCCCGCCGAAACCCGCGCACTGTATGCGCATTTCATGCATACGCCGTCCTCGGTCGCGCGCTATGCCGCGATTATGCGGGGTCTGCCGTGGAGCTTTTCGGCCCATGCCAAGGACATCTGGACCTCGCCCGACTGGGAGAAGCGCGAAAAGCTGCAGGCCGGCACCCATGGCGCGGCCTTCGGCGCCACCTGCACTGCGGTCGGCGCCCGCCACCTGCGCGAGCTGGCCGACGATCCGGCCCGGGTCGAGCTGATCTATCATGGGCTGGACCTGTCCAGATTCCCGCACGCGCCAGACCGCCCATTGCGAAAGGTCGGCGCGCCGTTCCGCATGCTCTCGGTGGGCCGGCTGGTCGAAAAGAAAGGCTTTGACCGTCTGTTGAAGGCGCTGGCGCTTTTGCCCGCGCAGCTCGACTGGCACTGGACCCATATCGGCGGCGGTGCCTTGTCGGACGGCCTGCGAGACCTGGCCACATCCCTGGGTCTGTCGGGCCGCATCACCTGGCGGGGTGCCTGCGACCAGCCCGAGGTGATCGCGGCCATGCGCGCGGCCGACCTGTTCGTTCTGCCCAGCCGCATCGCGGCGGATGGCGACCGGGATGGTTTGCCCAATGTGTTGATGGAGGCCGCTTCTCAGAAGCTGCCGATCCTGTCCACGCCGGTTTCGGCCATCCCTGAATTCATCGAAAATGGGGTGCACGGGGTTCTGTCCGCCGACAAGCCTGACGCACTGGCGGGTGCGATCTCGGCCCTGGCGGCAGAACCCGCGAAAGCCGCGGCTATGGCCGACGCGGCCCATGACCGGTTAATTTCCGAATTCCGCATGGAACCCGGCATCGCACGGTTGTCGGCCCGGCTGCGGGCCTTGTGCGCGGATCAGGGGTGATGACGCGGGTGGCCTTCTACGCGCCGATGAAAGCGCCGGACAGTCCGATACCGTCGGGCGACCGGCAGATGGCTCGTAACCTGATGGCCGCAATCGGGGCCAATGGAACCCCGGTCGATCTGGTCTCGCGCCTGCGCATCTATGACAAGACGGGGGACGCATCGGTCCAGGCCGCGCTGCGTCGGGCCGCCCGGTCCGAGGCCGAACGGCTGATCGCCGACCTGCCCGGCGATACCGGGCTTTGGGTAACCTACCACAACTATTACAAGGCGCCCGATCTGCTGGGGCCGGTTGTGGCCAAGGCCCGCGGCCTTCCTTACGTGCAACTTGAAAGCACCCGCGCCCTGTCGCGCCTGACCGGGCCATGGGCCGGGTTCGCCCGCGCTGCCCATGACGCGTGCGATGCGGCCCGGGTGATCTTCTATCACACGGCGAATGACCTTATCACGCTGAAGCGGGAACGGTATGGCGATCAGGCGCTGATCGAGCTGCCGCCGTTCCTGCCGCGTACGGATCTGCCGCCCCGGTCGCGCTGCGACGGACCGATGCTGGCCGTGGGCATGATGCGGCCCGGCGACAAACTGGCGTCGTATACGATCCTGGCCGAGACGCTGGCCCTGCTGCAAGGGGACTGGTCGCTGGACATCGCCGGCGACGGCCCGGCCCGGGCGCAGGTTCAGGCCCTGATGGCCCCTTTCGGCGCGCGGGTGCGCTTTCTTGGGCAATTGGACGCCCCCGCGATGCAGGATGCCTATACGCGCGCCGCGCTCTTGGTCTGGCCGGGCGTGAACGAGGCCTATGGCATGACCTATCTCGAGGCGCAGGCCGCCGGAGTGCCGGTGGTGGCGCAGGATCGCCCCGGAGTGCGGGACGTGCTGGCGCCCTCGTGCTATCCCAAGCCGGAGGAAGGGCCGCAGGCGCTGGCCGCCCGTATCGACAACTTTCTGGCCGATACCGACCTGCGACGAACCGAAGGCGGGAAGGCTCGCGTTCATATCGCCGAACGCCACCTGATGCCTGCGGCCTCGGACCAGTTCTGGGCTGGCGTCGCACCCCTGCTGGAGGACCGCACATGACACGTCTGGCCCTGCTGCGACACGGTCATACCACCTGGAACCGTGCCGGACGCATTCAGGGCCGCAGCGACATTCCTCTGGACGACGAAGCCCGCGCCCAGTTGTCCGGCCTGCGCCTGCCGCCCCCTTGGAACGAGGCTGAGTTGTGGTCCAGCCCTCTGAGCCGCGCGACCGAAACGGCACAATTGGTCACCGGGCGCGCGCCGCGCACCGATCCGGCCCTGACCGAGATGGACTGGGGCGACTGGGAAGGAAAGCGCGGGCGGGACCTGATCGCCGACCCCGACAGCGGCTACCGCCATATTGAGGATTGGGGCTGGGATTACCGCCCCCCCGGCGGCGAAAGCCCGGCTGAGCTCTGGGCCCGGCTCGAGCCCTGGCTGGCCGGTCTGCAAACCGATGCGGTCGCCGTTTGCCATATCGGGATCATGCGCGTCATTCTGGCCCGGGCCTGGGGGTGGGGGTTTGCCGGCCCTGCGCCATTCCGTATCAAACGCAACCGCCTGTATGTTGTCGATCTGGACCGGATGCAGCCCGAACCCGAACCGGTCAGCCTGACCCCGCGCGAGGACATGTCATGAAGGTCATGATCGCCGTCACCCATCTGTTGGGAACCGGGCATCTCAGCCGGGCCCTGACGCTGGGGCGGGCTTTTGCCCAGGCCGAGCACGCGGTCACGGTCGTCTCGGGCGGGATGCCCGCGCCGCAACTGGATCGTGCCGGCCTGAGCCTCGTTCAACTGCCGCCGCTGCGCTCGGACGGCACCGATTTCACGCGGTTGCTGACCGAAAGCGGCCAGCCCGCTGACCCCGACTATCTGGCGAAACGGACCGCAATGCTGGCGCACGCGGTGCAAACCGGTCAGCCCGACATTCTGATTACCGAGTTGTTCCCCTTCGGCCGCCGCAGCCTGAGCGCCGAGTTTCTTGCCCTGCTGTCGGCGGCAAAGGACCTACCGGCGCGACCGGTTGTGCTGAGTTCGATCCGCGACATCCTGGCACCCCCTTCCAAGCCCGCGAAGGCCGAACGGGCCGACGAGATCGTGGCCGAATTCTTCGACGGCGTGCTGGTGCATTCCGACCCACAAGTCACACCCCTTAGCGTCAGCTGGCCGGTGTCTGAGCGGTTGGAAAGCCGCCTGCACTATACCGGTTTCGTCGCACCGCCGGCGCCGCTGCCCCATTGCGACGGCATCGGGACAGGCGAGGTTCTGGTGAGCGCTGGTGGCGGTTCGGTGGGGCAGCCGATCTTTCGCGCGGCCATCGAGGCCGCCCGAAAGATGCCAGACAGCCGCTGGCGGCTGCTGGTCGGCGGCGGCGACGCCCAAACCCGCATGGATGAACTGCGCACACTGGCCCAAGGCTGGCCGATCACGATCGAGCCGGTCCGCCCGGATTTTCGCAACATGCTGCCTCTGGCGGGGGCGTCCGTCAGCATGTGCGGGTACAACACCGCAATGGACCTGTTGCAAGCGGGTACACCGGGCGTCCTGATCCCGTTTGATGACGGCAAGGAGGTGGAGCAGACCCTGCGAGCCCGTAGCCTCGCCCATTTGCCGGCGATGCGCGTTTTGTCCTCGGCGGAGCTGACCGGAGACGCTTTGGCCCGTTCGGTCGCAGCAGTCATGGAACAGGGCCCCCGCATTCCGGCCACGCAAGGCTTTGACGGTGCGCATCGGACGGTCGAAATCGCCCTGCAGCTGCGGGAGGCGCGCGGATGACCTGGGACTGGACCCCGTTGGCGGACGAACTGCGTATCTGGTCCCGGGCCGGGCAGACATTGCCGCTGTGGTGGCGCGATGATGATGCCATGGCGGCGACGCCGCAACTCGAACGCCTGACGGACCTGTCGCGGCGGCTGGGCCTGCCGGTTCATCTGGCCGTCATTCCGAAGGCGGCCCAGCCGGATCTTGCCACCCTGATCGCCCGGACGCCCGAGTTGATTCCGGTGGTTCATGGCTGGGCCCACCACAACCACGCACCTGCCGGTGAGAAGAAGGCCGAATTCCGCCTGCATCGGCCACTTGAGGCCATCAAGGACGATGCCCGCCGCGGCCTTGCGCAATTGCGCGACCATTTCCGGGACCGGCTGCGCCCGATGTTCGTGCCGCCCTGGAACCGGATCGCGCCCGAAGTCGCAGCGACGCTGCCCGAACTGGGCTATCGGTTCCTGTCGACGGCAACCCCGCGCACTCAAAGGCTGGCGGCGCCGGAGCTTGAGCAGGTGAATACCCATCTGGACCCGATTGATTGGCGTGGCACGCGCGGGCTAGCCGACCCCGATGGGCTGATCGCCCGAACCACGGTGTTGCTGCGCGACCGCCGGCTGGGCCGCGCGGACCCCCAGGAGCCTTTTGGCGTGTTGACCCACCATCTGGTCCATGATCAACAGATCTGGGATTTCACCGAAGCACTGCTGACGCACCTGCTGCAGGGTCCGGTCCGCATCTGGACAGTACCCGCGCACTGAACGACCAAGGGAGACCCCGATGAGCCGACTGGATTCCATGCTGCGCCGTCTGACCGCCCAGCGCGACGGACTGAACTGGGCTGCGGCGCAGATCGCGGGCCTGGACGGCGACGTGCTGGACATGGGTCTGGGAAACGGCCGCACCTATGATCATCTGCGCGAAATGCTGCCCCAAAGGCGCATCTGGGTGATGGACCGGGTGCTGCAATGCCACCCCGATAGCACACCCCCCGCCGAGGATTTCCTGCAGGGCGAGGCCGAGCCGATGCTGGCCAGACTGGCCGATCGCGGCCCGTGCGTGGCGCTGGCGCATTACGATTTTGGACGCGGCATCAAGCACGAAGACGTGGCCGAAGCCGCCCGGCTCAGCCCGTTGATCGCCCGGGTCATGGTACCCGGCGGCTTCCTGATCTCGGGTCAGCCGCTGGTGGGGTTCGAACAGATACGCGGCCCCGACAGCATCGCGCCCGACCGCTATCTTTTCTATCGCGCCTGATCAAGCCACGCGGCGCCCGCGTGACCACACCGCGCGTAGGGCCGGCACCGCGTCCCGCATCCGGAACCGGATCAGATCGCCGCGCATTCCGGCTTCAATCGCGCCCCGATCCGTCAATCCGGCGGCCCGCGCCGGGGCCAAAGTCACAGTCTTCACTCCGCGCGCCATATCCCCCCACATTCGGCCCAGTTGTACGGCAGACAACAGCAAGGCCGAAGGCACATAGTCGGACGACAGGATGTCCAGGTATCCGTGTCGGGCCAGGTCGCGCGCCGCCACGTTGCCGGAATGCGATCCACCTCGGATCACGTTGGGCGCCCCCATCATCACTTGTATGCCGAGGTCATGGCAGGCCCGGGCGGCCTCGACGGTGGTGGGAAACTCGGCCAGGCGAATGCCGTGACCTGCCGACACCCGCACCTGCTCGGGCGTGGTGTCGTCATGGCTGGCCAGAACCGCCCCAAACCGACGCGCGGCCCGCACGGCTTCGTGTTCGTGCCGGTCTCCGTTGCGGTCCCGCAAGGCCTTCAATTGGGCAACATGTTGCAGAAACATGTCGTCGTTCATCGCGTATTTGCCCTTCAGATAGGCCTCTAACTTGGACAGGTCGCGGAACTGGCGCTGCCCCGGCGTGTGATCCATCAGCGAAACGATGCCGACCCGGTCCTCGGGGCCGAAACCGGCCAACTCCTCGATCAGGGTTTCCGAGCAGAGCTCGGCCCGCAAATGCAGGAAGTGGCTGATCTTCAGCGCGTCCTGCGCCCGCAAGTCCCACAGTTCGCGCGAGAGCCCGCGCGCGTAGGGCAGATACCGCCGCGCACCCGACGGGATCGACCCGACCCGCATCGCATCGAACACCGTGGTGATGCCGGTACCGGCCAGTTCGGCGTCATGCGCGATGATCGCGGCGGCGTGGGGCCAGTCGACGCCCGGCCGCGGCTGGATGTGACGCTCGAGATTGTCGGTGTGCAGTTCGACCAGACCGGGGCCGACGAAATCTCCCTCGCAATCGATCGCGCCCCTGGGAACCCGAGGGCCGGGATCGACCGCGGCGATGGTTCCGCCGGCGACCCGGACACAGCCGCGTACGATCTCGTCGGGCAGAACCAGTGCGGCATTGGCAAGGATCAGTTCATCTGTCATCGGAATTTCACACGATTTGTTCTAACAAGAGGCCACGCAACAGGAGGCCAAGGTGACATACAGGCGCTACGCGATCTATTTCGTTCCCCCCCGCAGCGCGGATTGGGCCGCATTCGCAACGGCTTGGCTGGGCTGGGACGCCGAGACCGGGACCGAGGTTGGGCATCCTGCGGTCGATGGCCTCGATATTGCCAGCATCACCGAGGTTCCGCGCAAATACGGCCTGCACGCGACGTTGAAGCCGCCCTTTCGCCTGCGCGCCGGGCAGACACTGCCTGCACTCGAGGCGGCCTGTGCGCGCCTCGCGGCGGTACAGCGCACGCTGACACTGGACGGGTTGGAAATCGCCCGGCTGGGCCGGTTCCTGGCCCTGCGCCCCTTGGGTGATACCGACGCGCTGAACGCGCTGGCCGCGGCCTGCGTCCGCGAGTTGGACAGGTTTCGGGCACCCTTGAGCGATGCGGATCTGGCCCGCCGGCGCGCGGCCCGCCTGACGCCCGCGCAAGAGGCCAACCTGGCGGCCTGGGGCTATCCTTACGTGCTGGATGCCTTTCGATTTCACATCACCCTGTCCGGCAAGCTGGACAAAGACACCCTCGGCCGAACCCAGGCGGTTCTGGAGTATCACCTTGCCCCCTTGTTGCCAGCCCCGTTCCACATTGCGGATCTGGCGCTGGTCGGCGAGGCCGAGGACGGGCGGTTTCACGTGATCCATCGCTATGCCCTTTCGCCCTGAAGCTGCCGCAGGATCTGATCGACGGTCCGCGCGAGCGGGCCAGAATTGTCCACGGTGATCACCCGCCGCAAACCGTCCGGCAGCGGGGTCTTGGCCCGCCCCAACCGATTGGCCTGCGCGGACGTGCTTTCCCGCCCGCGATCTCTGAGCCGTCGCGCCAGAACCTCGGGGGAGGCAGTCAACGAGACGACAACCAGATCTCCAAACACTTCCTGCGCCGGCAGCAGGACCGAACGGGACAGGTTGACCAGAATGCCACGGGCCGCGCGCCGCTGGTCCAGGATCGAGGCCGGGATTCCGTAGAGCAACCCATGCGCGGGCCAGTGCAGCGCAAAGGCACCATTGGACGCCAGCAGATGGAACTGCGCCTCGGTCACGCGTTCGAAATCCTCGCCTTGTTCGCCCATGGGTCGGGTGATCACCCGCCGAACGCGGCAATATCCCGGTTCCCGGTCCAGAAGCGCCTGGATCACGCTGTCCTTGCCCACGCCAGACGGCCCCACCACGGCAATGACCGGCGCCAGACTCATATCATCCGCTCCGGCGCGAAGCCCGAAACATCCACCGCCCTGTCACAGACCCGATCGCGCGCCTCGGCGTCGTGGAATATGCCGACGATGGCGGCGCCACGCGCCTTGGCCTCGCCGATCAGCGACAACACGGTTTCGCGGTTCTCGGCATCTAGGCTGGCGGTCGGCTCGTCCAGCAACAGCGCCGGATAGTCATGCACGAAACCACGGGCGATGTTCACGCGCTGTTGCTCGCCGCCCGAAAAGGTCGTCGGACTCAGCCCCCAAAGGCGTTCCGGGATGTTGAGCCGGCGCAGCAGTGCGCTGGCCCTCCCGCGTGCGGCCTGCCGATCCACGCCCAGCGCCAGCAACGGCTCGGCCACGACGTCCAGCGTCGGCACCCGCGGCACCACGCGCAGAAACTGACTAACATAGCCCAGAGTTTCGCGGCGCAGTTGCAGGATCTCGCGCGGTTGGGCCCGTGCGACGTCCAGGCCACCCACCCGCACCTGACCCGAGGCCGCCAGGTAATTGCCGTAGATCACCCGCATCAGCGTGGACTTCCCGGCCCCGCTGGCCCCGGTCAGGGCCACGCATTCTCCGGCCTCGACCCGCAGCGACGCGCCAGCCATCACCGGGATCACGGCGTCGCCCTGATTGTGGAGGACGAAACTCTTGCTCACATCTGTCAGTTCGATCATCGCGGTTCACCCTTTCGCACGGTGTCAGACCTGCAGAACGCTGGACACAAGCAGTTGCGTATAGGCATGCTGCGGGTCGTCCAGCACCTGATCGGTCAGCCCCGCCTCGACCACCTCGCCATCCTTCATCACCATCAACCGGTCCGCCAGCAGCCGGACCACGGCGAGATCATGGGTGACGATGATGGCGCTCAGCCCCATCTCGCGCACCAGACCGCGCAGCAGGTCCAGCAGCCGCGCCTGCACCGAGACATCCAGCCCGCCGGTCGGTTCATCCATGAAGACCAGCCGCGGACCGGTCACCAGGTTGCGCGCGATCTGCAACCGTTGCTGCATGCCGCCCGAAAACGCGCTGGGTCGGTCGTCCACACGAGATTCTGCAATCTCGACCCGGCCCAGCCAATCCAGCGCCTGCCCGCGGATCTGACCATAATGCCGGCTCCCCACGGCCATCAGCCGCTCGCCGATATTGCCACCGGCGCTGACCGACATGCGCAGTCCGTCGCGGGCATGCTGATGCACAAAGGCCCAGTCGGTGCGCCCCAGCATCCGGCGGGCCGGTTCCGACATCGTGACCGTGTCCACCGGCCCATCGGTGCGGGTGTCGAAGATTACCTGCCCGGCATCCGGCTTCAGATGCCCGGCCAGACAGTTCAGCAGGGTCGATTTGCCCGATCCGCTTTCGCCGACGATCCCCATCACCTCGCCGGGGTAGAGGTCGAAACTTACATCCCTGCAGCCGATCCGCGCGCCATAGCGTTTCTCGATGCCTTTGACCTGCAACAGCGGGGTCATGCTGCGCCCTCCTGCGTCAAATGCCCTTGGTGTCCGGCCTCGCGGCGGGACCGGCAGAAATCGGTGTCCGAGCACAGGAACATCCGGTTGCCTGCATCGTCCGTGATTACCTCGTCCAGATAGCTGTCTTCGGCCCCACACAGATCGCAGGCATGATCGGCCTTGGCGGCCTCGAACGGGTAGTCCTCGAAATCGAGGCTGACCACCCGCGTATGCGGCGGCACCGCATAGATCCGCTGCTCGCGCCCGGCCCCGAACAGCTGGATCGCGTCCATTTCCAGTTTCGGATTGTCGAATTTCGGGATCGGAGACGGGTCCATCACATAGCGCTCAGCCACCCGGACCGGATAGGCATAGGCCGTGGAAATCGCGCCGTGCTGGCTGATGTCTTCGTAGAGTTTCACATGCATCAACCCGTATTCCTGCAGGCTGTGCATCTTGCGTGTCTCGGTTTCGCGCGGTTCCAGAAACCGCAGTGGTTCGGGGATCGGGACCTGATAGACTAGGATCTGATCGGCGCGCAGCCGGGCCTCGGGGATACGGTGGCGGGTCTGGATGATGGTCGCCTTCCCGGTCTCTTCGGTCGTGACCACGCCCGCCGTCTTTTCAAAGAACTTTCGGATCGACACGGCATTGGTCGTGTCATCGGCACCCTGATCGATGACCTTGAACGTATCGTCGGGGGTCAGCGTCGCGGCCGAGACCTGAACCCCGCCCGTGCCCCAGCCATAGGGCATGGGCATCTCGCGGCTTGCAAAAGGCACCTGATAGCCGGGCACCGCCAAAGCCTTGAGAATGGCCCGACGGATCATCCGCTTGGTTTGTTCGTCCAAATATGCGAAGTTATACTCATTCATTTGATGTATCACTTTCGGTTTTTGGTGTTGTTGTGGACGGTTATCTGGTTGCCTCGGCCTTCGCGGTCGTCATGGTGTACTTTCTCTGGCGCAGGATACACTCCCGGCGACGGCGCCGGGCCATGCGACGCGACCAACATGGCGAATGGGCCGCGATCGGCTCGGAAACCGCCACACGGCCGTTTGCTGCCGACAAGACAACCCATCAAGCGGACAGGATGCAGGCAGATCACGGAAGTCATTCTGCCGCCTCCGGTGATGCCACTCGTTCTTGGGCCTCGCGGCGCAATTTGCGCACCAGTTCCAGTTCGGACTGGAAATCGACGTAATGCGGCAGCTTGATATGCTCCAGAAAGCCGGTCGCCTGAATGTTATCGGCATGGCTTAGGACGAATTCCTGATCCTGCGCCGGGGCACCCAGATCGTCTTCGCCCAATTCCTCCCAGCGCAAGGCGCGGTCCACCAGCGCCATCGCGATGGCTTTGCGTTCGGAATGGCCAAAGACCAGCCCATAGCCGCGCGTAAACTGCGGCGGCTCGGTTTTTGATCCCTTGAACTGGTTCACCGTTTCGCATTCGGTCAGGGCGATCTCGCCGATCTCGATCGCGAAACCCAGTTCGGGGATTTCCATCTCGACCGCGGCGGTGCCGATGCGCAACTCGCCCACGAAAGCGTGGTTGCGGGCATAGCCGCGCTGGGTCGAATAGGCCATGCCCAGCACAAACCCCTCGTCCCCACGCGTCAGCGATTGCAGGCGCAGGGGGCGGTCGGCCGGGAACTCCATCGGTTCGCGCGTCAGGTCGCCCGGCGGTTCATCGCTGGCGGGTTCATCTTGAATTAGGCCTTCGTCCTTGAGGAATTCGGTGATGCACGGGGTCGGCTCATGGCGCGGCGCGGCGGTGGGGGCTGCAGGCACCGCGCCATCGGCGGCCAGTTTGAAATCCAGCAGACGGTGCGTGTAGTCGAAGGTCGGGCCCAGAACCTGCCCGCCCGGTGCGTCCTTGAACGTGGCCGAGATCCGGCGATCGCAGGCCATGCCGCCGGTATCGACCGGGGTCGAATAACCGAACCGCGGCAGGGTGGTACGGTAGGCGCGGATCAGGAAGATCGCCTCGATCAGATCACCGCGCGCCTGCTTGATCGCAAGTGCGGCCAGATCGGGGTCGTACAGAGAGCCCTCGGCCATCACGCGGTTCACCGCAAGGCTTAGTTGTTCGCGGATCTGCGCCAAGGACAATTCAGCCACGCTGGGATCGCCCCGGCGTTCCTCGGCCAGCCAGGCATGGGCGTTTTCGATCGCTTTTTCGCCCCCTTTGACGGCTACGTACATGGCCTAACCCTCGGGCTGGATGCGGGTGCTGCGCGGCAAGGCCGCGACCGTATCCCCGCAGGTGAAGAAGAAATCGCACCCCAACGGATACAGGTCCGAATTGGCCTGCAGCGCCGCAACGTCGGGCACGGAAAGGCGTGCGGCGTCGCGGATGCCAGGACCTCGCAGGACTGCACCGGAAAGGTCCAGCGCGTCGCACTCCACGATCAGGGTGGCGGATCGGTCCGGATATTCCGGTGTGCCGATCCGGTATTGGTCCAACGGCACCAGGTCCGGCCAGCAGCCTACGGCGAAATCCGCCTGCTCGGCGGGCACGAGGGGCGCACCGGTATGGAAGGTCAGCCATTGGCGAATGGCCGAACTATCGGCCCCGCCCGCCAGATAAACGCCTGTATCCGGGTCGCATAGCGTCAGCAGAAGCGTTCCCGCGGCGACCGACAGGCCGTCGGGCGGGGTCGCGCCGACCAGCTGCCGCAACTCGCCCGGCCGGGCCATCACGGTCATGACCGCACGAAAGGCGTGGGCCGCCTGAACCGGCGCGTCGGTGAAACCGCCTGAAAAACGGGTCTGTGGGGTCATTGATCCTCTCCCCGAACCATCGTGAAAAACTCGACCTTGGTGGCCGCGGCCTTCGCGGCCCGGGCCGATCTGGCCGCCTGGACCTGGCGGGTCAGCGGCTCCAGAATTTTCGCACGCACCTCGTCCGCGTCCCCGGTCTGCATCAGCGCGTCGATCAGAGCGGCGGTTTCGGCATGGGTCTTGTCGCGCCCCTGCACATATCCGTGGCCCTCGGTTCCATCGGCCAAGACCAGAGCGCAGCGCGTGACCGTCATCTCGCCCAGGTTGAATGGCGCGCCCGTACCGCCTGCCCGCCCCCGCACCATGACGCCGCCAATCTCGGGCGTGCGCAGCCACTGGAACTCGGGACGCGCGCCATAGCCGGACCACAAGGCCGCCAGCGACTCGGCCGGC
Organism: Ruegeria sp. BHSC276; assembly: GCF_059612945.1. Taxonomy (NCBI): domain Bacteria; kingdom Pseudomonadati; phylum Pseudomonadota; class Alphaproteobacteria; order Rhodobacterales; family Roseobacteraceae; genus Ruegeria; species Ruegeria sp. BHSC276. The sequence goes on from NZ_JBXWRP010000001.1 coordinate 543,702, forward strand.
GCACGTGCCAGAAGGCCCAGCCAGGCCCGTCGATCACCTGTCGCAATTTTTGTCTGTTCCGCCATCAAAGCCTCTTGGCCAAGTTGTCTACAACTACTATACAACTAGACAAATCATAACGAGGCAATGGGTGACTCGCAACGAATATGCTGTGAAGTTTTGATGACATGAGCCAAACACCGATCTGGAAGACCATCGCGCTGGCGCTGACCGCCGACATCGCCGAGGGCCGCTTTGCCACCGGCGACCGCCTGCCAACCGAGGCGCAGCTGGCCGCAACCCACGGCGTGAACCGCCACACGGTGCGCCGGGCCCTGGCCGAACTGGCCAAGCAAGGCCTGGTGCATCCGCGCCGCGGGGCCGGCGTGTTCGTTTCGGCAGCAGCGACCGATTACCCGATCGGCAAACGGGTCCGGTACCACCAGAACATCTCGGCCAGCGGCAAGATTCCGGGCAAGCGGGTACTGTCGCTGATCACCCGCGCCGCCGACAAGACCGAGGCCGAGGCGCTGAAGCTGACCCCCGGCGACCCGGTGCATGTCTATGACGGGTTGTCGCTGGCCGATGGACAACCGATCGCGGTGTTCCAAAGCGTCTTTCCTGCCGCCCGCCTGCCGGACCTGCCCGAGGCGCTGGCCGAGAACGGCTCGGTCACGCGGGCGCTGCGGTACTGCGGCGTGGCGGATTATACCCGGATCTCGACCCGCCTGACTGCCCGCGCGGCCGACGCAGTTCAGGCCCGGCACCTGCAACTGATCGAGGGCGCGCCGGTTCTGCATTCGGTCGGCATCAATGCCGATCCGCAGGGGCATCCGGTTGAATACGGCAAGACCGTCTTTGCCGGTGAGCGGGTCACCCTGACGCTGGATGACGACCACGGGTGATGCCGGTCAATCTTCGTATTTCTCCAGGAACGCCTCGGCGGGCAACGCGCGGAAATCGGGCAGCGCCGCGCGCAGGCGGGCATTGTCCCAGTCCCACCAGGCCAGAGCCATCATCCGCTCGGCCACCCGCTCCGGGAACCGGCGGCGGATGGGTTTGGCGGTGACACCGCCGAAGATGGTATAAGGCGGCACGTCCTTGGTCACGATCGCCCCGGAGGCGACGACTGCCCCGTGCCCGATCGTCACCTCGGGCTTGATGATGGCCGCGTGGCCGATCCAGGTGTCGTGCCCGATATGCGCCAGCCGCCCCGCGCGCAGGGCGAACCAGTCCGCATCATCCTCGGCATCGTCCCAATAGTCAGCCGAGCGATAGTGGAAGTGATGCAGAGACGCTTTCTCGATCGGATGGTCGGTGGCCCCGATCCGGATGAAACTGGCGATATTGGCGAATTTTCCGATCCGGGCATTGGCGATGTCGCAGGTCCGGTCGCAATAGGAGTAGTCCCCGATAACCGAATTCGTCACCCGCGTTCCGGCACCGATTTCGACAAAGGCGCCAAAGCTGCTGCCGGTTATCTGGCAATCCGGGTGGATGACGGGCTGGTCCGGTCGCAAGCGCGCCATGGTCTGCAAGTCCTCGTATGCGATTCAGGGCAACATCAGGGGCTTGGCCTGCGGGTCGCACGGTTTTCGCGCCTTGGGTGGCCCGCCCTGGATCAGCCGCCTGCGCAGCCAGCCCGAGAACCAGTCCATCAGCATGACCATCAGGATGACCAGCACGATGTAATAGGCCACCTCCTCCCAGTCTTTCTGGGTGATGATCGCCTGTGTCAGCAACAGACCGATCCCACCGCCGGTGATCGCCCCGATCACGGTCGCGCTGCGGGTGTTGGATTCCAGGAAGTACAGGACCTGGCTGAGCAGAACCGGCGTGATCTGCGGGATTACCCCGAAACGATATTTCTGCGGCGCATTGGCCCCGGTGGACTCTACGCCTTCGATCTGCTTTTGGTCGACGTTTTCTAGCGCCTCGGAAAAAATCTTGCCGAAGGTGCCGGTATCAGTGACGAGGATGGCCAGCGCCCCAGTCAGCGGCCCGGGCCCGAAGGCGCGCGCCAGCACCACCGTCCAGATCAGGCCATCCACCCCGCGCAGAAAATCGAAGACGCGCCGCACGATGAACCGGGCTGAGCGCAAAGGGTTGAAGTTCCGCGTCGCCGCGAAGGCCAGCGGCAGGGCGATCAGCGCGGCGCCGAATGTTCCCAGAAAGGCCATCAGGATGGTTTCGAAAATCGCCCAGGCCACGTCCTGATGGCGCCACATCTTGTTGGTCCAGAAATCGTTGAATATGGCCCCTGCCTGACCTCTAGCGGCCAGCCCGGCCAACTGGGCAAAGGACTTGCCATGATAGGGGCTGTCCAGCGTGAACCAGAACAGCTCCCAGCCAGTGAAGTATCGGAACACCTCGGCCCGGTTGCGCGTCACGGTCAGGCGCCCGGCTTCGGTGGTGATCGCCAGCCGGTTTCGCGACAGGCTGATCCACTCGGGCACCGCGTCCGAAGGCAGTTGGGCCTGCACTCCCGCTGATCGGCTGGGCGTGGCGCGCACCGTTCCATAGCCGGGGATGTCAAATTCGACAGAGTCAGGACCGAAGCGAACGACATGGCCGCCCTCAAGGTCGATCACCGTGGTTTCGCCGAAGGTCACCCAGTCGGGCGCCTGACCCTCGGGATAGGCGCCCTTGCGCTCGCCTTCGATGGCGACCGAGACGTCGCCAGTGCGGTTGTCGCGGGTCACATGGGTCTTGTAGCTGAAGCTGTCCGAAATCAGAGTCCGGCCGTTTTCCCAGTTCGCCCGTCCGGCAAGACCGGGCATGTCGAAGGCAAAGAACACATAGATCAGGTAGACCAGAACCAGACCGGGCAGCGCGAGACTGGTCAGGCGTTTGCGCGCGAACAGGCGGTCGGCCCGGGCCTTCAGCGCCTCGCGGGGCAGATCGGTGGCAAAAGTCGTCATGCGGCGGTTCCTTTCTGCGCGCCCTCGGTCAGGTGGGTTCGCACCGACCCCGAAACCTGGTCGACGATCACGATCGTGACGAACAGCAGAAGAAAGATCGCCGCCGCGTCGTCATACCGCCCCTGCCCCCACGACATCGCATTGCGCAGCTCGTAGCCAAGGCCACCCGCGCCTACGAAACCCAGGATGGCCGAGGCGCGGATGTTGATCTCGAACCGCAGCAGGGCATAGCTGACATAGTTCGGGCCAACATGTGGGATCACGCCCAGAGCCATCCGCTGCGTCCAGGTGGCACCGACCGACTGCAGCCCCTCGACCGGCTTCAGCGACGCGTTTTCGTTGACCTCAGAAAACAACTTGCCGAGCGCACCGGCGGTATGGATGGCGATTGCGATCATGGCCGGAACCGGACCGCCACCCAGCACGAAGATCAGAACCAGCGCGATCACGATCTCGGGGACGGCCCGGCAGATATCGGCGAGGCGGCGAAACAGCGGGATCAGCCGAGGCCAGGGCGCCAGCCCCCGTGTCGAGACCAGCGCCAGAAATGCTCCTGCCAGCGTGCCGACCAGTGTGGCCGCTGCCGCGATGTTCAACGTTTCGACCAGGGCCGGAAAATACGCGACAAGGTTCGCGGGCATGTCCGCAATCTTGTCCCACGCCTCGGACAGCACCTCGGCCGGATAGTCCAGAACGCGGTGCAGGCCGTCGGTGAAACTGCCGGCATTGCGCCTGTCGGCGGTGCGGAACCCCGCAGCCATCAAGGCCACGAACAGGATCAGAAGAATTCCGCCATAGACCCGCTTTCGGCGGGTCATCGCGACATAGTCGTCGCGGACATCGTCTACGCTTCGGGCGCTGGCGGTCAGATCTGTCATGGAATTCTCCCGGATGGACGGCGAGGCCCGGCCTCAGGCCGGACCCCGGGGCGGCAAGGCTTGGCGTCAGTTCGACTTCAGCTTGCGGGCCTCGATGATGCTTTCATAGGCCGCATGGGTGATCGGTTCGAACCCTTTGGCTTCTCCCGCCGCCACGCCATAGAAACAGTCACGGTCCTTTTCGGCCAATCCGGCCATCAGCGCCGTCATCTTCGCCTTGATCTCGGCCGGCAGCGCCTTGCGCAGCACGACCGGGCCTTCGGGGATGGGATTGGACCGCCAGATCTCCACCAGATCGTTCATGTCCACCAGACCGGCATCGACCGCCTTGCGCAGCGCACCCGAGTTGTAGCCGTCTTCCCATTCTCCCAGACCGTCGGCCCAGGTCACGCCGGCATCCACGTCGCCATTGCTGACGGCCACGATGGTCTGTTCGTGCCCACCGGTGAACTTAACTTGGCCGAAATAGTCACCCGACTCCATCGTGGCGCCGATGGCCCGAGGGATCTCGATCGACGGGATCAGGTAGCCCGAGGTCGAGTTGGGATCGCCGAAGCCGAAGACCTTGTCCTTCATGTCGGCCAGCGACGCTATACCGCTGTCCTTGCGGGCGAAACCGATGGAATGATACCCGAACCCGCCGTCGGTGTTGACCTTGACCAAAACCGGCTCGACCGCCTCGGGGTCGCTCAGATAGGTCTTGGCATAGGCCGAGGCCCCCAGCCAAGCCATATCGATCGTGCCGCCCAGCAGTCCCTGGATCACGCCGTTGTAGTCCGCCGGGGCGAAAAGCTTGGTTTCGACGCCCAGCGCGTCCTCGGTGTACTCACGCAGACATTCGTTGTTGTTTAGCCGGTCCTGTGCGTTTTCTCCGCCCAGGATGCCGATACGGAATTCCCCGATCTCCTCGGCCATGGCAGGCGCGCTCAGGGCAGTGGTCGCGACCAGGGCGGCAACAAGTTTCTTCATCTGTCTCTCTCCGGGTTGATTGGCCCACCCCGTTCATCGGGCCGGGCGATGAATGAGGTAGTTGGGGCTCAGATCGTGGCCTCGGCTTCCATCAGAGCCTTCCGGGAGGCATCCAGCGTTTCGATCTCGGTCGAGGTCGCGGCCTCGGAGAAGCTGGCATCAGCTCCGTAGATCTCGCGGGCGACGCCGGTGGTCAGCTGCTCGGGCAGGCCGTCGAACACGATGCGTCCGTCGCGCATGCCGACCACGCGGTCGCAATAGCGGCGCGCGGTGTCCAGCGTGTGCAGATTGGCGATCACGGTGCGGCCATCCTCTTCGTGGATGCGGCGCAGGGCCTGCATCACGACCTGCGCATTCATCGGGTCCAGCGAGGCGATGGGCTCATCGGCCAGGATGATCTTGGGGTCCTGCATCAGCGCCCGCGCGATGGCGACGCGTTGCTGCTGCCCGCCCGACAGCGCCTCGGCTCTTTTGGGGGCATGTTCGGCGATGCCCAGACGGTCCAGAATGTCGATGGCGCGGTGGATGTCCGCGGTCGGGAACAGGTTGAACAGGGTCGCCAGCGTCGAGTGCCGGTTCAGCGTTCCATGCAACACGTTCGAAACCACGTCCATGCGGGGCACAAGGTTGAATTGCTGGAAGATCATCGCGCAATCCGCCTGCCAGGCGCGTTTGTCGCGCCCCTTCAGGGTGGTCACGTCGCGCCCGTGAAACAGGATCTGTCCGGCGCTGGCATCGGTCAGGCGGTTGATCATACGCAGCAGGGTGGACTTGCCGGCACCCGACCGCCCGATGATCCCGATCATGCATGGCTTGTCGACGTCCAGCGTCGCGGTGTCGACGGCGGTAATGTCGCCGAAGCGCTTGGTCAGGTTTTCGATGCGCAGCACGGGCCACCCCCAGTTGTTGATGGCGGTCAGCTACTGAACCTGTTCAACGTCTGTGTGTCGGTCTGGTAAAACTTTTGCAAAGGCGCGACATTGACGCGGTACGGTGGGGCTGGGCAATGCCGCTCGTCCCGTCTATACGCGGGCCCAACACCTGAAACGTCAGATCTGTCACATGAGGCCGCCATGAGCTTTGACCGCAAGATCAAGATCGCTCCGTCGATCCTATCCGCCGATTTCGCCAATTTCGGACAGGAGATCCAAGCCATCGAGGCCCAAGGCGCTGACTGGGTCCATGTTGACGTGATGGACGGGCATTTCGTGCCAAATCTCACCTTCGGCCCGCCGGCGGTCAAAGCGTTCCGGCCGCATGTCAAGACGGTGATGGACGTGCATCTGATGATCACGCCGGTCGACCCCTACATCCAGGCCTATGCCGATGCCGGCGCGGATTTTCTGACAGCCCATGTCGAAGCCGGCCCACATACGCACCGCACACTGCAAGCGATCCGAGCGGCCGGGATGAAGGCAGGCGTGGCGCTTAACCCGGGCACTCCGGCCGAAGCGGTCGAGCATCTGCTGGATCTGGCCGATCTGGTCTGCGTGATGACGGTGAACCCCGGCTTTGGCGGGCAGAAATTCATCGACGTGACCGCGAAGGTGCGCCGCCTGCGCGAGATGATCGGCGACCGCCCGGTGCATATCGAAATCGACGGGGGAGTCGACCCCTCGACCGCCCCGCTGGTCGCAGCGGCCGGTGCCGACGTTCTTGTTGCCGGTTCAGCGGTCTTCAAGGGCGGGTCGGTTGCGAACCCGGACGTTTATGGCCAGAACATCCGCGCCATTCGCGCCGCAGCCGAAGACCACGCGGTCTGACGGCCGCCCCCGCCAATCGTCGACGTTTTTTTGACAAAACGCCTCCTCCTGTTGGGCCCGGCGCAGCCGATGTCGCGCGGGCGCGAAAGCGTTTTGCCGGCCCTGCCCCTAGGCCAGTTGATCCGCGAAATGCGTCAGCAGCTTGTGCTTGAGGATCTTGCCCGTGGGCGCGGCGGGCAGAGACGTGGCCAGCACGATCCGGCTGGGCCGTTTGTAGCCCGCAAGACGTGCGTCCACGAACTCCGCCAACTCTGCCTCGGACACAGCGCCGATTTCAGGCACTTGAACAAAGGCCAGCACCTGTTCGTCGCCGCCCACCCGATGCCCGATCACCGCAGACTGGATCACCAGCGGGTGGTCGTTCAGCGCGGCCTCGACCTCAGGCGGATAGACGTTGAAGCCGCCGTGAATGATCAGTTCCTTGGCGCGGCCGACGACGTGTAGATTTCCCTGCGCGTCAAGACGGCCGAGGTCGCCCGTGCGCAGCCACCCCTGGGCAAGCACCCGGCCCGTTTCCTCGCCGTTGCGATAGTACCCCTTCATCACATGGGGGCCGCGCGTCAGGATCTCGCCCACGCCATCTCCGCCGCCTGGTATGGTTTCGTCAATGCGCAGTTCGACCCCCGGCAAAGGCGGGCCGACCGAGATATCTGGATCCCCGATCCGGTTGTGCGAGGCGCAGATACCCGCCGTGCTTTCGGTCATGCCATAGCCATTCTGCAGCGCGACGCCATAGAAGGCCTCGGCCTTGCGTTTCCACGCCGGGTCCAGCGGGGCGGCCCCGGACGAGGTATAGCGCAGGGCGTCCGACGGCAACCGCTCCAACCCCTGTTCCTGGGCATATTGCATCAGCAGGGCATGCATCTGCGGCACACCCGAAAACACCGTGACGCCCGCGTTCAACGCGGCAAAGGCGCGGTCCGCCGCGAACCGGGCATCCAGTTGGACGAAGGCCCCGGCCAGCGCCGATCCGGTGACGATCGAGGCCAGCCCGAAGATGTGCGAAATCGGCAGTACCCCATAGACCACGTCATCCTGCGTCAGTCCTCGAAAATTTGCCGATGTCAGCCCGCCGAACCGCAGGTTTTCATGGGTCAGCATCACGCCCTTGGGCGTTCCGGTCGTGCCGGTGGTGAACAGCATCGCCGCGACATCCGCCAGATCGGGGTCGGGCGCGCTCGGGTACGGCGCGGCCAGGTGCAACTGCCCGAAGGCCCCGGAAACAGGCTGGGCCCCGGCCCTGTGCGCATGGCGTCGCGCCTCCGAAGACGCCGCCGATGTGAACAGGATCACTGACGGAGTGACGTGATCCACAATGCATGCCAACTCAGCCGCGGTCTGACGGGCGTTCACCGGCACCACGCAGGCGCCGATTCGGGAACAGGCAAACAACGCGGCCACCGCCGCACAGCAATTCTCGAGCACCAGCATGACCCGATCGCACGGGCGCACCCCCGAGGCCAGCAGGATGTCTGACAGCTCGGAAATCGCGCGGTCGAGGTCAGCAAAGCTCCAATCGGCGCCGAACTCGTCGGCAAAGGCGCGGGCCCGCGGACGGGTCCGGATCTGGGCATCCGGATAATCGTGCCACTTGTTCATGTCCCTTCGCCCTCCCCTGCGCCGGAACCGGTTTTGCGCTCAGCGTTTCATGGTGCGCTTGAACACTCCCGCCGCCGTTGCGATCAGGGTTCCGTCGTCGCTGTGCAACTCTCCGGTCACATAGGCCAGCGTGCGCCCGCCACCCGTTGCGCGCCCCGTGGCCGTCACGCGCCCCTGACGCACCGCCGCCACATAGCTTGTGTTCAGCGACAGGGTCAGAACCAGCGGATGTTCGTCCCGGTCGAACCAGGCCGAGGCGGTGTTGCCGCAAGCCACGTCCAGAAGCATGGCGATGATGCCGCCATGCAGGATGCCCTGGCTATTCAAGTGATCCGCCCGGATGGTCAAATGACACCGGGCACGGCCGTCGGGGTCGGACAGATCCACCTCGAACCCGATCGCGTTCTGACAGCCCGATCGCCGGACCCTTGGGTCGTCTTCAGGCCGCGCCGAGTGCAATGAACCTCTCCAAGTGATAATCCGCGTCGCCAAACCTGTGATCCGACATGACGATCCGCTTGGCAATATGCGCCAGCTCATATTCCTGCGTCATGGCGATGCCGCCATGCATCTGGATCGTTTCCTCAGCCACCAGCCGGCCTACCCGCGACACAAGGTTGCGGGCCGCGGCGATCTGCCGGTCGCGGTCGGGTGCTTCAAGGTGACCGGCCGCGTTGATCACCGCCGAGCGCGCCTGCTCCAGCTCGATCAGCATATCCGCGAACCGGTGCTGCAGGGCCTGAAAGGTCCCGATCGGGCGGCCGAACTGCTTGCGCGTCATCAGATATTGCCGTGTCAGTTCCACCGCACTTTCCATAGCGCCCAGAACCTCGGCGACCAGCGCGCAATTGGCTGCGGCCACAACGTCCATCAGCGGATCGAACCCCTGCCCCGCGGCGCCCAGACGCGCGCTTTCCGGCAGGCGCACATCGTCCAGAGTGACCTCGGCCGCTCGGCCTCCGGCCAGCATCGGATACCCGCGCAGACCCAGCCCCGGCGTATCAGCTGGCACCAGGAACAGAGATATGCCGTCCAGATCGAACGGCCCGCCCGTTTCGCGCGCGGATACGATCAGCTGCCCGGCGGCCTCGGCATTCACGACCACGGCCTTGCGCCCGTTCAGGATCAGATCCGTGCCGTCGGTCCGCACGGTGGTCTCGACCCGGCTCAGGTCATACCGGCTGGCAGGCTCACCATGCGCCAGCGCCAGATGCAGCGCGCCCGAGATCACCTGATCCAGCAACACTCGCTGATCGGGGGTGCCCGCCTGCGCGATCAGCCGGCCGCCCAGAATGCAGCTGTCCAGAACCGGCTCGACCACCCCGGCCCGGCCCAGTTCCTCGAACACGGTGGCGATGTCAAAGCCCGCCCCGCCGAACCCGCCATCCGCTTCGTCGAACAGCGCGCCCAGAACGCCCAGATCGGCCAGTTCGCGCCAGATGTCGGCGCTGAACCCCGCCGCGCTGTCCAGAATGTCGTTACGCACCGGAGTAGTGTAGCGGTCGGCCAAATAGCGCCGCAGAGTGTCCTGCAGCATCTGCCGTTCTTCGGTCAGGTTGAAATCCATCTCAGCCCCCCATCTTGACCTTGGCGATGATACCGCGCTGGATCTCGTTCGACCCGCCGAAGATCGACAGTTTCCGGTTGTTGAAATACTGGGCGGCGACCGGCGCGGCATAGTCCGGCCCGATCGGGTCGTTGTCGCCTGCCACCGCCTCGGAGGCGAAAGGCATCGCATAAGGCCCCACCGCGCGGCGGGCCAGGTCGTTGATCTCTTGCCGGATGATCGTACCCTTGACCTTCAGCATCGAGCTTTCCACCCCCGGTGCCTGTCCGGCCGAAGCCTGGCTGATGATGCGCATGTTGGTGGTGGCCATGGCCATCAGGTCGATCTCGACCCGTGCCAGCCGGGCGGCGAAATGCGGGTTCTCGATCAGGGGGCGGCCATTCGCGGTTTCGATCCGGGCAATCCGCTTGACCATGTCCAGCCCCGCCTGGCTGAAGCCAACCCCGGCGATGTTGGTGCGTTCATGCGTCAGCAGATACTTGGCATAGGTCCAGCCCTTGTTCTCCTCGCCCACCAGATTTTCGACCGGGACGCGCACATCGTCAAAGAACACCTCGTTCACCTCGGGCGTTCCGTCCAGCAGGACGATGGGGCGCACTTCGATCCCCGGCGTATTCATGTCGATCAGCAGGAACGAGATCCCCTCCTGCGCCTTGGCCTCGGGGTCGGTGCGCACCAGGCAGAAGATCCAGTTGGCGTATTGCGCCAGCGTGGTCCAAGTCTTCTGGCCGTTCACGACATAGTTGTCGCCGTCGCGCACCGCCCGGGTCTTCAGCGAGGCCAGGTCCGACCCGGCGCCCGGCTCGGAATAGCCTTGGCACCACCAGTGTTCACCATTCAGGATGCGCGGCAGAAAATAATCCTGCTGCGCCTTCGAGCCGAATTTCTGCAGCACCGGGCCCAGCATCGACAGGCCAAACGGCACGATGCGCGGCGCATAGGCGGCGGCGCATTCCTCCTCGAAGATATGGCGCTGAACCGCGTTCCACTCGGCGCCGCCAAACTCCTTCGGCCAGTTGAAATTCAACCAGCCGCGCTCGTTCAGCGTGGCATGCCACCACTCATACCCTTCCTTGCCGATGTTCCGGCCAGCCCGGATCTTGTCCGAGATCTCCTTGGGCAGTTTCTCGGCCAGAAAACCGCGTACCTCGTCGCGAAAGGCCTTCTCCTCGTCCGTATAATTCAAGTCCACAGCCGCCCTCCTCCTCGACGCGATCGGAACCTTGCCTGCTCGGCCCTATGGGCCGGGCTGCGCTGGGCCGGCCCTCGATGGGCTGGCCCGGCGCCCCTTTTCTTCAATAGATCTCGAACAGACCGGCCGCGCCCATACCGCCGCCGATGCACATGGTCACGACACCCAGCTTTGCCCCGCGCCGCCGCCCTTCGCGCAGCAGATGGCCGACCATCCGCGCGCCGGTCATGCCGAATGGATGCCCGATGGCGATCGAGCCGCCGTTCACGTTGCATTTCTCGTCATCGATTCCCAAACGGTTACGGCAGTACAGCGCCTGCGAGGCGAAGGCCTCGTTCAGCTCCCACAGGTCGATGTCTTCAACGCTCAGACCATGCCGTTCCAGCAGGCGCGGCACAGCAAAGACCGGGCCGATACCCATCTCGTCGGGCTCGCACCCCGCCACGCAGAACCCCTTGAACGCGCCCATGGGCTCCAGACCCCGGCGCTCTGCCTCGGCGCTGTCCATCACGACAACCGCGGCAGCGCCGTCCGACAGCTGGCTGGCATTGCCCGCAGTGATGTAGTTTCCGGGGCCACGCACAGGCTCCAGACCGGCCAGCCCCTCCAGCGTCGTGTTCGGCCGGTTGCATTCATCCCGGTCCACGGTGACCTTCCGGTGCGAGATCTCGCCGGTCTCTTTGTCCTTGACCGCCATAATCGTCTGCATCGGCACGATTTCCTCATCGAATTTTCCGGCCGCCTGCGCCGCCGCGATGCGCTGCTGCGACCGCAGGCCAAAGGCGTCCTGTTCTTCGCGGCTGATGCCATAGCGCTCGGCCACGATGTCGGCGGTCTCGATCATCGTCATGTAGATCGCGGGCTTGTGCTCCTGAATCCACGCCTCGGGCACGGGGCGGGTTTTCGGCTGGACCAGCGAGATGCTCTCGACCCCACCGGCCACGATGGGGCCCGCGCCGCCCTCGGTGATGGCCTGCGCCGCCAGCGCCACGGTCTGCAGCCCCGACGAACAGAACCGGTTCACGGTCATACCCGAAACGCTGACCGGCAGCCCGGCCCGGATGGCGATCTGGCGGGCGATGTTGCTGCCGGTCTCGCCTTCGGGGAAACCGCAACCGATGATGCAATCCTCGATCTCGGCGCCATCCAGCCCCGAGCGCGCGACCGCGGCCTGAACCGCGTGGCCGCCCATCGTGGCGCCGTGGGTCATGTTGAACGAGCCCCGGAACGACTTGGCCAGCCCGGTGCGCGCGGCGGATACGATTACGGCTTGTTTCATCACTCGGCGCCCTTGTTCAGATCATCAAAGCTGCGGCCCTCGGCCACCAGTTTTTCCAGCAGTGGCGCGGGCTGCCAGAAATAGTCGTCCTCGGCCGACCCGGCGCGGATATCCTCCAGAATACCCGGCAGACCCTGCAGATCCGCCCATTTCAGCGGCCCGCCGCGATAACGCGGGAACCCATAGCCATAGAGCAGCACCACATCCACGTCCAAGGGGCGGCGCGCGATGCCCTCGCCCACCACCTTGGCGGCCTCATTGACCATCGCCACCATATATCGCCGCACGATCTCGTCATCCGTGAATGTGCGCGGGTTGATGCCCTGCGCCGCGCGGTCGGCCGCGATCAGGTCCAGAACCTCGGGGTTGGTCGTGCCACCGCGCTTGCCCTTTTCATAGACATAGAAGCCCTTACCGGTCTTCTGTCCGAAATGCCCGGCCTCACACAGTTTGTCGGCATAGCTGCTGTCGCGGGCACGCGGGTCCAGCCCCTCGGCGCGTTTGCGTTTGCGCACCGCCCAGCCGATATCCAGCCCGGCCAGATCGGACACCGCGAACGGCCCCATGGCAAAGCCGAAATCGGTCAGCGCCTTGTCGATCTGGAACGGGCTTGCCCCGTCCAGGACCATGTGGTCGGCGCAGGTGCGATAGGTGCTGAGGATCCGGTTGCCGATGAACCCGTCGCACACCCCCGCCCGCACCGAGACCTTTTTCAGCCGATGCCCCAGCGCAAAGCCGGTGGCGACCACCTCGGGCGCGGTCTTGTCGGCCACAACGATCTCGAGCAGCTTCATCACATGGGCAGGCGAGAAGAAATGCAGCCCGATCACGTCATGCGGGCGCGTAGTGGCGGCTGCAATTTCGTTGACGTCCAGATACGAGGTGTTGGTCGCCAGAACCGCCCCCGGTTTGCAGACCGCATCCATCTGGGCAAAGACCTGTTTCTTGACGTCCATATCCTCGAATACGGCCTCGATCACCAAATCGACGGCGCTCAGCGCGTCATAGCCGGTGGCAAGCTGCAACTGGTCCGACAGGATTGCGTCATGCTGTTGTTGGCTGATCTTGCCGCGCTTTAGGGCGCCGGCGATGTTTCCGGCGATCCGGTCCTTGGCGGCATGGGCGGCCTCCTGCGTCATCTCCAGCAAGGTCACGGGCAGACCCGCCAGCAAGGCGGCGGTGGCGATCCCCGCGCCCATCGTGCCGCCGCCGATGACCCCGATCTGATGCACCGGACGCGGCTCGACACCCTTCAGTTCAGGCAGTTTGCCCACAGCGCGTTCAGCGAAGAAGGCGTGGATCAGGCCCTTGCGCTGATCCGACTCCATCAACTGCATGAACAGTTCCCGCTCGCGCGCCATGCCCTCGGCAAAGTTGGGCGCCTCGCAGGCGGCTTGCACCGCGCGCACGGCAACAGCTGGGGACAGCTGGCCCCGGCCCTTCTTCAGAACGGCCTCGTAGACCTCATCGAAATCGACAGAGTCCGGCGCAGGCATCTCTCCGACTGCGCGACGGGGCGCGCCCGAGTCAAGCAGCTCCTGCGCATAGGCCAGCCCGATCTCGCGCGGGTCGCCATCCTGCACCTTGTCGATCACGCCCAGCTTCAGCGCCTCGTCGGCCTGGACATGGCGGCCGGTTGTGATCATATCCAGCGCGGCCTCGACCCCGGCCACGCGCGGCAGACGCTGAGTACCGCCGGCACCGGGCAGGATGCCCAGATTGACCTCGGGCAGACCGACCTTGGCTGAGGGGAGCGCGATGCGGTAGTGGCTGGACAACGCAACCTCGAGCCCGCCGCCCAGTGCCGTGCCGTGTAGCGCCGAAACCACCAGCAGGGGCGAGGCTTCGATTCGGTCGCACAAGCCCGGCAGCCAGGGCTCTTGCGGGGGTTTGCCGAACTCGCGGATATCGGCCCCTGCGAAATAGGTCCGCCCCTTGCCGTAGATCAACACCGCCTTTGCGCCCTCGGCCTCGGCCCGTTCAATTCCGGCCAGCAGGCCCCGGCGCACGTCCACGCCCAGCGCATTGACCGGCGGGTTGTTCGCCGCCAGCACCGCGATATCGCCAATCCGTTCGTATTCCACCGCCTCGGACATCAGACTTGGTCTCCTCTTGCCAACCAGAGCTTGTTCCGCATTGCGGAACAATATTCCGCAACAGATTGAACCCGTCCGCGCGCGGGTTCAACCCCTTATACCCGACTACGCCTCCGGGCCGCATTTGTTGTCGGCGAGCGGGGTCAAAACAACTTGTGAACCGGATCGCGGAAAACCGTGCTAGGCTTTGCCCACCCGGCCAATGAATTCGGCCGGGAACGAAAACAGATTGCAGAACAGGGAGTTTTGAAATGTGTGACGTTTGCGTAATGAACGCGGTGAAAGACCGGATGCTGTCCCGCCGTTCCTTTTTCAAGGCTGGCGCGGCGATGGCGGCAGGCACGGCGCTTGGAACGGTGGCAGCACCCCCTGCACTGGCCGCGGGTCATGGCGAGGTGCTGGACATGACCCATGTCTACGATGCCGATTTCCCCACTTATTTCGGCCAACCGGGGATCGAGGCGACCCAGGCCTTCAATTTCAAGGAACATGGCTTCAACCTGTTCAACCTGACCGTCAACGAACACACCGGCACGCATGTCGATGCCCCACTGCATTTCTCGGCGGATGGGCAGTCGGTGGACGAAATCCCGGTCGCGAACCTCGTCTGCCCTCTGTGCGTGGTGGACATTGCCGCCCGCGCGGCCGAGGACCCGGATGCGCAGGTGACCCCCGACGATCTGAAGGCGTGGATCGCGGCAAATGGCGACATCCCCGATGGCGCCTGCGTCGCCATGCATTCGGGATGGGCCGCCAAAACCGCCACGCCCGAGTTCCGCAACGCCGACGGCGACGGCAAGATGCATTTCCCCGGCTTCCACGTCGAAGCGGCTCAGATGTTGATCGAAGGAACCGGCGCGGTTGCGCTGGCCGTTGACACACTGTCGCTGGACCACGGGCCATCGGCCGATTTCGTGACGCATTACGCGTGGTTGCCCACCAACCGCTACGGCATCGAGAACCTGGCCAATCTCGACAAGGTGCCCGCCAGCGGAGCAACGCTGGTGGTCGGCGCGCCGGCCCATCGTGGCGGGTCGGGCGGCCCGGCGCGCATCTTCGCGATGGTCTGAGCATGGCAACGGTTCGCCTGTTGACGGACGAAGAGGTCAGCGCCGAGGCGCTGGCCGTCTTCGATGACATCCGCGCCACCCGCAACACTGATTACATCAACAATTTCTGGCGCGCTCTGGCCCATGACCCGGTGCTGCTGAAAGCGACGTGGGAGCGGCTCAAGACCGTCATGGCCCCCGGCGCGCTGGACCCGTTGATGAAGGAGATGCTGTATGTGGCGGTTTCGATCGCCAACAATTGCGAATACTGCGTGCACTCCCATTCGGCCGCGGCCCGCGCCAGGGGCATGACCGACCAAATGCAGGCCGAGCTGCTGGCGGTGATCGCGATGGCCAGCCAGACCAACGCTCTGGCCACAGCCTTGCAGGTGCCGGTGGATGACCGGTTCAAAGCCTGAAATCCTGCATTCTGCCCGCAGATTTGCGTCAGACGCACGGCGGGTATTCGGGCAGAACCCTAGCTGCACCGCAGCATCGGGTCTAACTACGCGGGGTCAACTTCAGACCAGAGGAGTTCTGCTCATGGCACATACGACGCGCCGCCCGGCGGTCTTCAACCTGCTGTCGACAGTGGCCGATGTGTTCTACGGCATCTACGAGGCGCTGATCCGCATGGGCGAGGCCAACGCCAAAGTCGTCAAGATCAAGCAACTGCACGCGCTGACCGACGAAGAACTGGCCGCGCGTGGCATGAAGCGCGAAGACATCGTGCGTTTGGTGATGGCGGGCGTCTACTAAGACACGCCCGCATCCTGCATCTCGACCACGGCCTGCGCGGCCTTGGCATAGGCGGCTTTGCACAGGTCAAAGTCCGCTTCGGTCAGCGCCAGGGACGGATAGGTCTTGCCCGGTGACTTGAACATCCCGTTCTGCATCAGAACCGCATTGAACCGGGTGGCCTTGGCCGTATCCGCGCGGACTACATCCCTGTAATCCCGCACTTTTCCGTCCGTGAACACGATCTCGAACAGGGTCGAATCGCCAATGATACGATGGGCGACCCCCTGCTTGGTCAGCGCGGCCGAGGCCATATCCATCAGACGCTGACCATTGGCGCGCAGCCGGTCGTACTGACCGGGACGGCGCAACACCTCCATCGTCTTGAGCCCGGCCACCGCTGCCACCGGATTGCCTGACAGAGTCCCCAGCTGCATCAGCCATTTCTCAGGCCCAACGGCGGGTTTGTCGAAATGGGCCATGATCTCGGCCCGCCCGGCGATCGCGGCCAGCGGAAAGCCGCCGCCGATGATCTTGCCCAGCGTGGCGATATCGGGGGTCACGCCATACAGCTCCTGCGCGCCGCCATAGGCGAAACGAAACCCGGTCACCACCTCGTCAAAGATCAGCACGATGCCGTACTTGTCGGCCTCGTCTCGCAGAAGTTGCAAGAAGCCGGGTTCGGGCGGGATGATGCGTTGCAGCGGCTCGACGATGATACCCGCGACCTGGTTGCCGTGCTCGGCCAGCAGCGAGCGGATGTAATCCGGGTCGTTGAACGGCGCGATCAGCATTTCGGCCTGAACGCTGGCCGGTATGCCCGCGCTGTCGGGAACCGCCTGCGGGAAATTCACCATTCGTGACGGGGCTAGGCTCATCTGTGCTTCGGCGCTCATGCCGTGATAGCCGCCTTCGAACTTCACGATCTTGTCGCGGCCGGTAAAGGCGCGGGCCAGCCGGATCGCGTACATGTCAGCCTCACCGCCGGACGAGACATAGCGGATCTGATCAGCGCAGGGCACGGCAGCGCAGATTTCTTCGGCCAGTTCGACCGCGCGTGCGTTGTTGGCGAAGAACGTCATGCCCTTGGGCATCTGTTCGGCGACGGCCTCTAAGACCTCGGGGTGGCCGTGGCCCAGCAGCATCGGCCCCGAGCCGATCAGCAGGTCGACATATTCCTTGCCGTCTTCGTCCCAGACGCGGCTGCCCCGGCCCTCGCGGATGAAGACCGACGGGTCGAAATTGCCAAAGCCGCCGCCGGGCAGCACCGCGCGGGCGCGCTGGCCCCAGTCGGATTGGCTGAGATGTCGCGGCATGGTCGCCTCCCTAATCCAGTATCACGTCCGGCGCGCCCAGGTATTCGCGGTCTGGCGAGACGCCGAGGCCGATCCCGTCGGGTGGCGCGATCCGACCGCCCTTGCGGGCCGGGCCATCCGGCGCCAGCCGCGGCGCGACATAGCCCGACAGGTCGCACACGTTCATCAAGCGCGCGGGTTCGGTGGCCGCGCCCAGATGCAGCAGGGCGGCTGTGGCGATGTCAGACCCCCAGGTGTCTTCGACGCACATCTTCGCCCCCAGATGCAGGCACAGATCACGCGCGCGGCGCGCCGCCGACAGCCCGCCGAATTTCGACAGCTTTACCGCGACCGCGTCCATGCAGCCCAGCGCATGCGCGGCCAGCAGGCTGGCGGTGTCGTGTGCGCATTCGTCCAGCTTCATTGGCAGACCGGTGGCAGCGCGCACGCGGGCGCAATCTTCAATCGTGGCACAGGGTTGTTCCAGCATCACATCCAGATCCGCAACCGCCCGCCCCACCCGGCTGGCGTCCAGAGACGTGGCGCCGCAGTTCCAATCGCCATAGACCAGCGGCCCGTCGCCCACCGCCTCGCGCACCAGACGCAGGCGTTCGACATCGGCCTGCCAATCGGCATCCGCGCCCAGCTTGACCTGGAACTGGGTGACGCCCTGCGCCTGCGCCTCGCGGGCGATGCGGGCCATCTCGGCCGGGGCGATACAGGTGATCGAGTGATAGAGCGGCATCGTCTGCGCCCGCCGACCGCCCAGCAGCGCGTGCAGCGGCAGCCCTGCCACCTGCCCCGTCAGATCCCACAGCGCGATGTCAATCGCCGATTTGGCATAGACATGCCCCGGCAGGTGCCGGTCCAGCCGCGCCATCAACGCCTCGGGTCCGATCGGGTCGGCGCCCAGCAGAACCGCGGCCATGTCCTGAACCGCCGGGGCCACGCCGCGCGCATAGGCGGGCAGGTAATGCGGAATCGGGCAGACCTCGCCCCAGCCGGTCAGATCGTCATCGGTGTCCAGCGCCAGAACCACCGTTTCAACCGTGTCGCAGGCCTTGCCGTCAGCCATGTAATAGGCCTGGTGGCTGGTCAGCGGCACATGCCAGAGCGAAATGCGGGTGATGCGAGTCATTGGTACACGGCCTTGGGATCGCCCAGTGCATCTTCATCCGGGGCCAGGCCAAGGCCGGGGGCCTCGGGCAGTTCCAGATGACCCTGACGGTTGCGCGGGCCGCGCCCGCCCGCAACGTCCAGCGTTAGCATGTCCTGACAGGCCCAGACGCCCAGACGGTTGTGGTCGGGGATGGTGGCGGCCAGATGCAGCGCCTCGGTGTCGGCCAGAACCGAGCCGCCGGTGGCCATTACATACATGTCGATGCCATGCGCCAGCGCGATGTCCCGCATCCGAGCAGCCTTGGTCAGGCCGCCGACACGGTTGAGCTTGATCCCGAAGACCTCGGCCAGCCCGTCGCGGGCAATGCGCGCGGCGTCCTGCAGGGTGACTAGGCTTTCATCCACGCTGACCGGCGCGGAATGCAGGGCCCGGATGGCGGCGATGTCGTCCAGCGTCTCGCCCGGTTGTTCGAACATCACGCCCAGATCCTCGGTGGCCTTCATCACCCGCAGCGCCTGCTGCCGCGTCCAGGCGCGGTTGACGTCATAGAGGATGCGCTCACCCGCCGGGCGGTGCGCCTCGACATCGCGTATGCGTTCTATGTCGCGATCCACGTCGCCGCCCACTTTGACCGAATGTACCCAATAGCCGCGGTCACGATAGCGATCCATCACCGCGCGGGTTTCCTCGATGGTCTTGGCCCCGACCGATGAGGCGATCGGCGCGGGGCTGCGCGACCCGCCGCCCATCAGATCGGCAATCGGCAAACCGGCCGCCTGTCCGGCAATGTCCCAGCAGGCCATGTCGATCGGCGACTTGGCATAAAGATGCCCGGGCAGCGCGTGGTCCATCGCCCGCTCGACCTCTAGAACCCGGCGGGGGTCCAGCCCGAGGACGAAGGGCGCCATGGTCTCGATCCCCGCCCGGATACCCGGCCCGTGCGCGGGCACATAGGTGTGGCCCCACGGCGTGCCCTCGCCCCAGCCGGTCAGGCCGGCGTCGGTTTCGATCTTGACGAAGGTGGCATCCAGCACCTCGAATTTCAGACGTCCGCCAGACAGCCAATAGGGATGCTCGAGCGGCAGATCGACGTGAAAGACCGAGATGCGAGAGATCTTCATGCGGCGTCCATCCTGGGCAGGTCGTTCAACCCCTCGCCCCGCCACAGTACGAAAGTGAGGATCGGCTGATCCCCTGTGGACATGGCGTGACTTTGCCAACTGGCATGCAACCGCGTGCCCTCAGCGCCCACAAAGGCCCGATCCCCGTCAACCTTGAAGACCGCGCCGCCCGCCAGCGTCAGATACAGCTCCTCGGCCTGGTGGCTGTGCCAGTCATAGTCCAACCCGGCGCCCCAATAGGCGACATAGCCTCGCAACTGGGTCGAATGGAAATGACCGGTTGGCCCGAACAGTTCGAAATACCCGTACCGATTGCGGAAATCGGCACCGACCTCTGCCTCGGAATAGGTTCGTTTCCAATGGGCAAGATGCGCCGCCGAACGAACCGCCTGAACGAGCCCCGTGGTCCGGGGTGATCCGGGCTGATCCAGCGCCTGCACCAGCGGCGTGGCGGGGATCGCCCGCGGTTGCAAACCGGTTGCGGTCAGGTCGGTGGGCCAGTTGCCGAATGCGGACAGCGCCGGCAGTGCTTGATGCAGTTGCCGCGCGGCTTCGAGAACGTTTTCCAGAGTCATGGGATCACCACGATGTTGCCGGTATGATGCTTGTCGATGAAGGCCTGCTGGGCCTCTCGCAGCTCAGTCAACGGGTAAGTGGCGGCCAACGCTGGCTTGATTTGCCCATTTTCTATGTATTTCACGACATCAAAGAAGTTCTGCGGCGTGTTCACGGTCGACCCGGTGAAGGTCAGATCGCGCAGGTAGAAGGTGCGCAGGTCGAATTGCACGATCGGACCGGCAATCG
The DNA here is from genome assembly GCF_059612945.1 of Ruegeria sp. BHSC276. Taxonomy (NCBI): domain Bacteria; kingdom Pseudomonadati; phylum Pseudomonadota; class Alphaproteobacteria; order Rhodobacterales; family Roseobacteraceae; genus Ruegeria; species Ruegeria sp. BHSC276. Next base: position 564,072 of record NZ_JBXWRP010000001.1, read on the forward strand.
CGCCCGAACAGGTATAGCGCCCGCCACGCTCCAGCATGTCGATCAGTTTGGGCCAAATCTCTCCGCCCACGACGTCGGCGACGACGGTGATCCGTTCGCCTTTCAGCTCGGCCCGCAAGTTCCTGGGGCTGCGCGGCAGGATGCGATCCGGACCCAGTTTGGCGACCTCGGGGTGCTTGGCCGCGCTGGCCATGGCGATCACACGTGCACCGCGCAGCTTGGACAGCTGGATCAGCGCCCCGCCCACACCGCCCGAGGCACCGGGGATCAGAACCGTGTCGCCCTCGCCGACCTGCGCCCTGTCCAACATGCCTTCGGCCGTCACATATGAGCAACTGAAGGTCGCCAGTTCGGCATCACTCAGGCCGGAGTCGATCGCCGCCACGCCGCGGATGTCGGCCTTGGTGTATTCGGCAAAGCCGCCGTCACATTCCGAGCCGAAATATCCGGCCTTGTCGCGATTCATCGGCTCGGACCAGTCGCGCAGCCAGCCCGCCACGATCACCCGCCGGCCGATGATCGCAGGATCGGCCCCCTCGCCCACGGCCACGACCGTGCCGACCGCATCCGCGCCCTGGATGCGTGGGAAGGTCAGAGGTGCGCCGCCCCAGGTGCTGTCGTCGTCATCCACCTCGGAATAGGCGCCGCCGGTGGTCGGCTCGTCCACCGCCTTGGAATACCAGCCGGTGCGGGTGTTCACATCCGTGTTGTTCAGTCCACAAGCACCAACCTTGATCAGCACCTCCATCGGGCCGGGTGTGGGCGTAGGCCAGTCCTCATGCCATTCGTATTTGTCCAGATCGCCATGCCCGGTCAGGACCATGGCTTTCATGGTTTTCGGGATCATTCCGCAGCCTCCATCGCGGTGTCGGTGCGGGGCCGGAGGCTTTGCGGGTCATAGGCGGGTGCGCCCAGGATCCGCCCGCGACGCGGCACGCCTGAGATCACCACCTGCACCTCTGTTCCCGGCACATTGGCCTGCGGTTTGACATAGGCAAAGGCAAGGATCTTGCCGACCGTATGCCCGTAGGCCACCGAGGCGGTAGAGCCCACGACCTTGCCGTTCAGCAGGACCGCCTCGCCGCCATGCCCATCGTTCTGGCCATCCGGTTCGATCTCCAGATAGGCGCAGACCCAGCGCAGATCGGGGTTCAGAGTCCGGTCCTTGCCCAGGTATTCCTTGTCCGTGCGGGCAAAGCGCAGCACGTCGGCTTCGGCCAGGGTGACCTCGTTGGTCAACTCACCCGCGCCCTTGAAGGCCTTCTCCATCCGCAGCGCGTTCATCGCGAACGACCCGTAATCGGCGATGCCATGCGGCGCGCCCGCGGCCCAGAGCGCATCGTAGACGGCCAAGGCGCTGTCACGCGGCATGTGCAGTTCCCATCCCAATTCACCGGCATAGGACATGCGGAAAGCCCAGAGCCGGTGACCCGCCACGTCGATTTCCTGCGCGGTCAGCCATTTGAAACCGGTATTGCTCAGGTCGGCATCGGTGCAGCCGGCCAGAACCTCGCGCGCCCGGGGGCCATTGAGGCTGAGCGCGGCCCAGTCGTCGGATCGCAGGATGATATCGACGTTTTCTTCGTCGCGATGCTGGGTAAGGTGGTCCAGTAGGCGCTGCTCGAAGAAGGCAGCACAGACGAGGCAGTACCGGCCTTCGGCCAGTTTCACGACCGTGGTCTCCAGCTCGATCCGTCCACGGCGGTTGAGCATGTGGGTCAGCGCGATGCCGCCCACCTTTTGCGGCAGGCGGTTGGCAACCAACCGGTCCAGCAGGACCCGGGCATCCGGGCCGCTGACCTCGACCTTGGTGAAGGCCGAGATATCCATAATGCCGACCGCCTCGCGCACGGCCCTGCATTCAACGGCGACCATGTCATGCGCCACATTGCGGCGGAAAGAATAATGGTCGCGCTGTTCAACGCCATCCTTTGCGAACCAGCGGGGGCGCTCGTGGCCATAGACCTCTTCGAACACCGCCCCCTTGGCTTTCAGCCGGTCATACAGCGGGGACGGCTTGATCGGCCGCCCGGCAAGACGGTTGAAATGCGGAAACGGAATTTCGTGGCGCAGTTTGTAATCCTCATGCGCCTTGGTGACCTGCCAGTCTTTGGTGGCATAGGCCCCGAACCGGCGCGGATCATAGTCGCGCATCGAAATGTCGGCCGCGCCATGCACCATCCACCGCGCCAGTTCGCGCGTCAGGCCCGGGCCCCAGCCGATGCCGATCTGCGTGCCGCAGCAGCACCAGTAGTTACGCACCCCCGGCGCCGGGCCGATCAGCGGATTGCCGTCGGGCGGGTGCGAGATCGCCCCGTGAACCTCGCGCTGGATGCCCAGATCGGCGAAAATCGGCATCCGGTTCAGGCTCTCTTCGAGCCACGGCATGACCCGGTCGTAATCGGCATCGAACAGCCAGTTTTCGTAGTCCCACGGGCAGTGGTCATGCCAGACCGAGTTCGAATTTTCCTTCTCGTAGATCCCGATCAGCCCGCGCTTCTGCTCCATGCGGATATAGCCCGAGACCTTGCGGTCATCGCGGATCACCGGCAACTCGTGATCGAGGTCCTGGAACTGTGGCACCGGTTCGGTCACGAAATAGTGGTGGGTCATCGAGGTCATCGGCAGTTGCAGGCCCGACCATTCGCCCATCTGCCGGGCATAAGTGCCACCCGCATTCACCACGTGTTCGCAGCGGATCGTGCCCCGTTCGGTCTCGACCACCCATTCGCCATTGGCCGCCTGGGTGATGTTGGTGGCCCGGCAGCGGCGGATGATCCGCGCGCCGAGCTGACGCGCCCCCGCCGCCATGGCCATGGTCACGTTCGTCGGGTCCACATGCCCGTCATCCGGCGTGTGCAGCGCGCCCAGAACCCCGTCGAGGTTGTAGAACGGGTGCAGTTCGGCCACGCGGTTGGGGCCCACCAGCTCGATGTTGAAGCCCAGTGACCGGCCCACCGACAGGGTGTGGCGCAGCCAGTCCATCTCGTCCTCGGTATAGGCCAGCCGGAACGAGCCGCAGCCATGCCATGTCACCGCCTGCCCGGTCTCGGCCTCAAGCGCTCCGGAATAAAGCCCGATGTTGTAGTCCACGCATTTGCCCAGACCAAAGGAACTGGTCGAGTGGGTGATCTGCCCGGCCGCATGCCAGGTGCTGCCGCTGGTCAGCTCGGCCTTTTCCAGCAGAACGACATCCGTCCAGCCCTCGTGCGCCAGGTGATAGGCCAGACCCACGCCCATGACACCTCCGCCCACGATCACCACGCGGGCCTGTGACGGCAGTTCCTTCCCGGACATGATTTTTCCTCTCACCGAGTCGCATTTCTTCTCGACAGGCTAAGGCCACATTTGTACCATCGTCAATCATGAATGACACAAATGTATCAAATGCCGTTCTTGACCGGCTGACCCGTGAATGGGACGCACTAACGCCCGAGGCGCAGAAAGCCGCCCGCTATGTGCTGGAAAATCCGGCGGATGTGGGCGTTTCGACCGTGCGCGAGATCGCCGAGGCCGCGAACGTGAAACCCAACACCTTCGTCCGCATGGCGCGGCAGGTGGGGTTTGAGGGGTACGAGGATTTCCGCGCGCCGTTCCGCGACGCCATCCGGCGTGGCACCGTGTCGTTCCCGGACCGCGCCCGCTGGCTGCAGGAGATCGGCAAATCCGGCGAACTGGGCGGGCTCTATGCCGACATGGTCGGAGCCGCGATCCGAAATATCGAGGAAACCTTCGCCGGGATCGACGCCACCCGGTTGCAGGCTGCAGCCGAGGCGATCTGGACATCCCGGCAGATTTTCACGCTGGGCGTCGGCGTCAACAACGCGAACGCGCGCAACTTTACCTATTTGGCCTCGACCGGGATGAAGCAGTTCCACACCATTCCCCGGCCCGGCTCGACCCCGGTGGACGATCTGGCCTGGGCCGACGAACAGGACGTGCTGATCGCGATGACTTGCCACCCCTACCGGACCGAGGTGATCGAGGCGGTAAAGCTGGCCCGCGAACAGGGAATGACCGTGGTCGGCATTTCCGACAGCCCCGCCAGCCCGGTCATTCTGAACGCGCAACATGGGTTTGTCGTCGCCGCCGACACGCCCCAGTTCTTTCCGTCATCGGTTTCGACCATTGCGCTGCTAGAGACGCTTCTGTCTTTCGTGGTCGCCCTGTCCAGCGATGAAATCGTCGAGCGTGTCGAGCGGTTTCACCGCCGCCGGCACCAACTTGGCCTATATGCGGAGGAGCCTGAATGACCGCACCGCTGACCCGCTCGCTGGAAGCCCGCTATTACACCGACCCGGCGATATTTGAGCAGGAGAAACAGGGCCTTCTGGCCCGCACCTGGCAATTTGCCGGCCATGTGGCTCAGGTGCGCGAACCGGGCGACTATTTCGCCTTTGAAATCGCAGGTCAGAACCTGTTCTGCATCCGCGGGCGCGATGGCGAAATCCGCACCTTCTACAACGTCTGCCAGCACCGCGCGCATGAGATGGTGACCGGGGCCGGCAACACCCGCGTCGTCGTCTGCCCCTATCACGCGTGGACCTATGAACTCACCGGGCACCTGCGCGCCGGACCCAACATCAAGTCGGTTCCGGGCTTCGACCGCAGCGCGATCTGCTTGACCCCGGTGCGGACCGAGCTGTTCAACGGCTTCATCTTCGTCAACCTCGACGATGACGCCGCCCCGATGGACGACTGGTACCCAGGCGTGCGCGCGGAAATCCGCGCCTTTGTCCCGCAGATCGACGACCTTGAGCCGCTGGAATGGGTCGAGATTCCCGAAAACTGCAACTGGAAGGTCAGTATCGAGAACTACTCGGAATGCTATCACTGCCCGACCAATCACCCGACCTTTGCCACCGGTGTGGTCAAACCCGAAACCTATGACATTCAACCCGATGCAGGCGGCGGATACGTTCTGCGCCATACGACCGAGTGTCAGAGCCTCGACAAGATGACCTATCCCATCGACCTTTCGGTGCCCCATGCGGGCGACTATCGGTCATGGTTTCTATGGCCGATGTTCTCGTTCCAGTGCTATCCCGGCAATGTCCTGAACACCTATCACTGGCGCGCGCATGATGCCGATCACTGTACCGTCTGGCGCGGATGGTACACCGAGGGCGGGTCCGAAAGCGCGGTGATCCGCCAACTGGCGGTGCAGGACCGGGAAACCACGGTCGAAGAAGACATCCAGCTGGTTGAAAGCGTGCATCGCGGCCTGAAATCGCGCGGCTATCGCCCCGGCCCGCTGGTGCTGGACCCGGCTTGCGGCGTATTGTCGGAACATTCGATCGCCCGCTTGCAGCAATGGATGCGCGAGGCGGTGGATACAGATGCAAGCGGAGTAGACGATGGCCGACATCTTTGACGAAGACCTGTTCCTGAAAGGACTGGCACAGCGCAAGGCGACGCTGGGCGACGAATACGTGGAAAAGAACCTGGCTGCGGCGGATGATTTCACCCGCCCGTTTCAGGAGGCCATGACAGCCTGGTGCTGGGGCTTTGGTTGGGGGGACGAGGTGATCGATCCCAAGACCCGTTCGATGATGAACCTGTCGATGATCGGCGCCCTGGGCAAGATGCACGAGTGGGAGATCCACTGTCGCGGAGCCCTGAACAACGGCGTCAGCAAGGAGGAAATCCGGGCGATCATCCATGTCGTCGGCATCTATTGTGGCGTCCCGCAGGCGCTGGAATGCTTTCGCGTGGCGCGCAAGGTTCTGACCGAGGCCGGTCAGCTTTAGCCACCCCCCACCGCCGCAGATCGAGATCACCCGCCCCGCGCGGGTTTCCTCGTTTCAGCACGAATATGTTACTGAATTTCGATTTGATGCACAGTTGCGTTACATTTTCCTTGCTGCGAATCGCTTCCGGGCGTATTACCCGACCAAGCGGTCACCTAATGACCTGAGCTCAAGACACGAGGTTTGACGCATGGACGCTTTCATCTGCGACGCACAGCGCACCCCGATCGGACGCTATGGCGGGGCCCTGTCCCAGGTTCGTACCGACGATCTGGCCGCGATCCCGTTGGCCGCGCTGAAAGAGCGGAACCCGCAGGTGGACTGGGCTAGCCTGGATGACGTGATCCTGGGCGATGCCAACCAGGCCGGCGAAAGCAACCGGAACGTGGCCCGCATGGCCGCCCTGCTGGCCGGTTTCCCGGTTCAGGTGCCCGGCACCACGATCAACCGCCTGTGCGCCAGCGGCATGGATGCGGTCGGCATGGCCGCGCGGGCCATCAAGGCGGGCGATTATGACATGGCGATTGCCGGTGGCGTCGAAAGCATGTCGCGCGCGCCATTCGTGATGCCCAAGGCCACCAGCGCCTTTTCCCGCGCCAATTCGGTCTATGACACCACCATCGGCTGGCGCTTCGTGAACCCGAAGATGGAAAAAATGTACGGCACCGACACGATGCCGCAGACGGCCGACAACGTGGCCGAGGAATACAACATCAGCCGCGCTGATCAGGACGCATTCGCGGCACGCAGCCAGGCCCGCTGGGCCGCGGCGCACCAGGCCGGGGTGTTTGCGGAGGAGATCACCCCGGTCACCATCCCGCAGCGCAAGGGCGACGCCATCGTCGTCGATACGGACGAACACCCACGCCCCGGCACGACCGTAGAGAAGCTGGCCAGCCTGCACGGCGTCAACGGCCCGCACAAGACCGTGACCGCGGGCAACGCCTCGGGCGTCAATGACGGCGCCGCGGCCATTCTGCTGGCCAACGAGGCCGCCGCGCAGAAGAACGGCCTGACCCCGATGGCGCGTGTCGTGGGCATGGCGGTCGCGGGGGTCGAGCCTCGGGTCATGGGAATCGGTCCGGTCCCGGCCACCCGCAAAGTGCTGGCCCGCACGGGGCTCAGCATCGAACAGATGGATGTGATAGAATTGAACGAGGCCTTCGCAGCTCAGGGTCTGGCCACCCTGCGTGAACTTGGCGTGGCCGATGACGCACCCCATGTGAATCCCAATGGCGGCGCCATCGCCATCGGCCATCCGCTGGGCATGTCCGGCGCTCGGCTGGTCATGACGGCGGCCTTTCAACTGCGCCGCACCGGCGGACGCTATGCCTTGTGCACCATGTGCGTGGGCGTAGGCCAGGGCGCCGCGCTAATTCTCGAACGCGTGTAAGGGAGGAGACCCGACATGTATGCTCAGATGATCAAGACGGCAGGAACAGGCGTCAAATCCCGCGAGGAAATGACCGAGCAGGAACGCGCCTTTCAGGACAAGATCGACGCCGACATCAAGATCGAGCCCAAGGACTGGATGCCCGACGACTATCGCGCGACGCTGATCCGCCAGATCGGGCAACACGCCCATTCCGAGATCGTCGGCCAGCTGCCCGAAGGCAACTGGATCACCCGCGCGCCCACGCTGGAACGCAAGGCGATCCTGCTGGCCAAGGTGCAGGACGAGGCCGGGCACGGCCTGTACCTGTACTGCGCCGCCGAAACTCTGGGCGTCAGCCGCGACGAACTGACCGAAATGCTGCTGGACGGGCGGATGAAATACAGCTCGATCTTCAACTATCCCACGCTGAACTGGGCCGATATCGGCGCGGTGGGCTGGCTGGTCGACGGGGCGGCTATCATGAACCAGGTGCCGCTGCAGCGCACCTCGTACGGGCCTTATTCGCGCGCGATGATCCGCATCTGCAAGGAAGAAAGCTTTCACCAGCGCCAGGGCTATGACGCGATCCGCAAGATGGCCGAGGGCACGCCCGAACAGCGCAAGATGGCGCAGGACGCGCTGAACCGGTTCTGGTACCCGTCGCTGATGATGTTCGGCCCTTCCGACAAGGACTCCGTGCATTCGGCCCAGTCGATGGCGTGGAAGATCAAGATCAACACCAATGACGAACTGCGCCAGAAATTCGTCGATCAAACCGTGCCGCAGGCCGAGTATCTGGGCCTGACCATCCCCGACCCGGACCTGAAATGGAACGAAGAGCGCGGGCATTACGATTTCACTCAGCCCGACTGGTCGGAATTCTTCGACGTGATCAAGGGCAACGGCCCCTGCAACACCGACCGCCTGGCCGCCCGCAACAAGGCCTGGGACGACGGCAAATGGGTGCGTGACGGTCTGCTGGAACATTCCCGCAAGAAACGCGCCCGCAAGGTCGCAGCCGAATAACCCACCCGATAGGAGGACACCTGATGAAAAACGAATGGCCCCTGTGGGAAATCTTCATCCGCGGCCAGCACGGCATGAGCCACCGCCATGTCGGCTCGCTGCACGCGCCCGACGCCGAAATGGCGATCAAGAACGCCCGCGACGTCTATACCCGCCGCAACGAGGGCGTCTCGATCTGGGTGGTCGAGGCCAACAACATCACCGCCAGTTCGCCCAGCGACAAGGGTCCGCTGTACGAGCCCAGCGAAAGCAAGGTCTATCGTCACCCGACCTTTTTCGACATCCCCGAAGAAGTGGGGGCGATGTGATGACACGCGACGAGGCATTCCTGCAATTCCTGCTGCGGATGGGCGACAATACGCTGATCCTGGGCCATCGCGTCAGCGAATGGTGCGGCCACGCGCCGGTGCTGGAGGAAGACATCGCGCTGGCCAACACCGCACTGGACCTGATCGGCCAGACGCAGATGTGGCTGGGCCTGGCCGGAGAGGTTCAGGGCGAAGGCAAGTCTGCCGACGATCTGGCCTTTCTGCGCGACGCCTGGGATTTCCGCAACGTGCTGCTGGTCGAGGTGCCCAACGGCGATTTCGGCCGCACCCTGATGCGCCAGTTCCTGTTTGATGCGTGGCACTCGATCATGCTGGGCCGGCTGATGAAATCGTCTGACGACCGGGTCGCGGCGATTGCCGAGAAGGCCAGCAAAGAGGTCGCCTATCACCTGGAACGGTCCAGCGACACGGTGGTCGGACTGGGCGACGGGACCGAGGAAAGCCACAGGCGCATGCAAGAGGCGCTGGATTACCTCTGGCCCTATGTCGGCGAGATGTTCGCCAGCGACGAGGTTGATGCCGAGATGGCCGCCGCGGGTATCGCACCCGACCCGGCCGGCCTACGCGAGGAATACGACGCGCTGGTTCAGCGCGTACTGACCGAAGCCACCCTGACCATTCCCGACGGCCGCTTTTCCCACAAGGGCGGCCGCGACGGGCGCATGCATACTGAACATCTGGGCCACCTGTTGACCCAGATGCAATGGCTGCAGCGGGCCTATCCGGGCGCAACCTGGTAAAGGCCGATGGATCGCGCCACCGTAGAGCAGGTCTGGGAATGGCTCGACGCCGTGCCCGACCCCGAGATCCCCGTGATCTCGGTCGTCGATCTGGGCATCGTGCGCGATGTGACATGGGAGGGCGACACGCTGAAGGTTGCCGTGACGCCCACCTATTCCGGCTGCCCGGCGACCTCGGTCATTGCAATGGACATCGAAACCGCCCTGCGCGACCACGGCATCGACAAGATCAAGCTGGAGACCCGAATCTCTCCGGCCTGGACGACCGATTGGCTCAGCGACAAGGGTCGCGCGAAGCTCGAAGAATACGGCATCGCACCGCCCCAGCCCGCAGGCGGACCCGACCGCTGCCCGCATTGCGGCAGCACGGCAGTGGAAAAGGTCAGCCAGTTCGGCTCGACCCCGTGCAAGGCGCACTGGCGCTGCACCGAATGCCTGGAACCTTTCGACTATTTCAAGTGCATCTGAGGAGGACCGGATGGCAGGTTTTCACGATCTGGAAGTCACCGACATCCACAAGACCATCCGCGACGCGGTCGTGGTCACTCTGAAGCCGGTGAACGGCGCGGCCGAGGCGTTCGACTTTGTCCAGGGCCAGTACCTGACCTTCCGCCGCGAATTTGACGGGGAAGAGCTGCGCCGCTCCTACTCGATCTGCGCGGGCAAGGATGACGGCGTTCTGCAGGTGGGCATCAAACGGGTCGAGGGCGGCGCTTTTTCGACCTGGGCCAACACCGAGCTGAAAGTGGGCGACAGGTTGCAGGCGATGCCGCCGATGGGGGCCTTCCACACGCCGCTGGACCCGTCCGCGCACCGGCAGTACCTGGGCTTTGCCGGCGGGTCGGGCATCACGCCGGTTCTGTCAATCCTAAAGACCACGCTGGCACGCGAACCGCATTCGCGCTTCACGCTGGTCTATGCCAACAAGGGCGTGAACACGATCATGTTCCGCGAAGAGCTGGAAGACCTGAAGAACCAGTACATGGGCCGCCTGAACGTGATCCATATCCTGGAAACCGACGCGCAGGAGATCGACCTGTTCACCGGGCTGGTAACCAAAGAGAAATGCGCCGAACTGTTCCAGCATTGGATCGACGTCGAAAACACCGACACCGCCTTCATCTGCGGCCCCGAGCCGATGATGCTGGGCATTGCCGAGGCGTTGCGCGAACACGGGCTGAATGACAGCCAGATCAAGTTCGAGCTGTTTGCCAGCGCCCAACCGGGCCGCGCCAAACGCAAGCAGGGCGATGCCGCCAGCGCCGCGCAGGCCAACCAGACCCAGGCGCGGGTCACGCTGGACGGCGCCACCCAGACCATCACCATGCCCAAGGACCAGACCATTCTGGATGCGGCGCTGGAAAACGCAATGGACGCCCCCTATGCCTGCAAGGCCGGGGTCTGCTCGACCTGCCGCTGCAAGGTGATCGAAGGCGAAGTCGAGATGGTCGCCAACCACGCGCTCGAGGATTACGAGGTCGAGAAAGGCTATGTGCTCAGCTGCCAGGCCTACCCGCTGACCGACAATGTCGTCGTCGATTACGACCAGTAAAGGGAGAGGGACCATGGCCGAAGACATGAGCATCGAAAGCTACCTGGCCGCAGGCGGCGTTCTGACCAACCCGACCAACGTGCCGCCCCGATACCGGGCGGAGCTGATGAAGCTGATGGCGACCTTCGTCGACAGCGAACTGGCCGGTGCGGCTGGGTTTGCCGACATCATCAACCAGGGACCGGGCATCAAGGAACGCATCGCGGCGGCGAAGATCGTTCTGGAAAAAACCGACAATGCCGACCGCGTCCTGAAGATCATGGGCGAGTTCGGCGCGGATACCGACCGATATGCCACGCATCACCCGTGGACCGCACGGCTGGACCGTTCCGCCGATATCGGGGCCACGCGCAGCGAACATGACATGCGCCTTGCGGTCTTCAACTATCCGATCGAAGGCTGGACCGATGCGGTGGTGATGAACCTGCTCATGAGCCGCGCCGTGGGCGTGCAACTGGCCGAGTTCGCGCTGGTGTCCTATCAGCCGCTGGCCGAGGCGTTCCGCGCCATCGCCCCGATCGAGGCGCATCACGGTGAATTGGCCCTGGAAGGCGCGGTCAAGCTGTTGGAACAGGGCGCGGCGCCGGCCATGCAGGACTCGGTCGATTACTGGTGGCCCCGCGTGGCCGCAAGTTTCGGCGCGGGCGACCCCGAGCGGATGGAAAAGTTGCGCCAGATGGGCCTGCGCCGCGCCTCGGGGGTCGAACTGAAAAACCGCTGGCTGGCCGAGGCCGCCGAGGTCGTAACGCGGCTTGGCTTGCGCACCCCGTGATCACCGCCCGCTGGGGCGGCTGATCAGGCCGTATTAAAGGGCAAGCGATCGCAGGCCGCGACGCCGTGGCCGAGCCACCTTGACCGTGCCCGCGTCAACCGCACCGGCCTTGCGGTTGAACTCATAGACGTCGATGATGCGCTCGGCGCAGCCGCAGGCCTCGCCCATCCCGACCTTGGCGAAATAGAATTCGTCGAACCGTTCGGGTTTTTGCATGGCGCCCTCCGACCGCAAGTAGACGCCGGTTTGGCTCAAAAGCCAAATCACAATGCCGGTAGGGCCGGTGCTACAGCGCCTTGACGCCCGACAGGGTCAGGTTGCTGACCAGCGCGGCATAGTCCCGGCGCGCCTGTGCATCGGCACCGGAATTCCACATGTAGTACCAGTTCAGCATGCCGAAGACCGACATCGTGGCCGAGCGCAGCTTGGACCTGTTGCCGCGAAACACGTCAGGAGCGACTTCGGCAATGATGGAACTGAGGAAATTCACCATGTCGCGCTGATACCCGCGCAGCAGGCGCTGCTGCTCCTCGGGCAGGGCCGACATGCCGCTGGTCTGAACCCGGTGTTCGTCATCCACGCCCTGATAAGCCAACAGGATTTCAGCCACCACGCGGTGAAGCTTGTCGGGCGGGCTGAGGCCTTCAATCTCGAGCCCGCATATCAGGTCGCGCAATTCCCGCAGATAGGTCTCGAGAATGTCGAACAGGATCGCGTCCTTGCTGTCATAATAGTGATAGATGTTGGCCTTCGAGATCCCGCATTCGCGCGCAAGCTGGGTCATCGAGGCGCGGTCGAAGCCTTCGCGGGCAAAGACCCGCGCCGCCGATTTAAGGATCTGCGCGCGTTTCTGGTCGTGATCTTTTGCAATCGTACGGGCCAAACCTCACTCCTTGTCTCGGTTGTCGACGACGCGCTTGGCCTTGCCCTGGCTGCGCTCGACATCGCCGGGGTCCCCTACAACGATCTCGGTGGAAACGCCAACGATGTCCTTGATCCGCTTGGTCAGCATGCGGGCGGCGGCGGTCTTGCTTAGTTCATCGGCCGCGTCGGGCATCGCCTCGACATAGACGCGCATCGCGTCCATGCGGCCGGATTTGTACAGCTCGATCTGGTAATGCGCGGCAATGCCGCCGGTGGCCATGACCTGTTCCTCGATCTGGCTGGGGAAGACGTTGACCCCGCGCAGGATGATCATGTCGTCGCTGCGGCCGGTGATCTTCTCCATCCGTCGCATCGAGCGCGCGGTGCCCGGCAGCAACCGCGTCAGGTCGCGGGTGCGGTAGCGGATCATCGGCAGGCCTTCTTTGGTCAGCGTGGTAAAGACCAGCTCACCCATTTCGCCGTCGGGCAGAACCTCGCCGGTCTGAGGGTCTATGATCTCGGGATAGAAATGATCCTCCCAGATGACCGGGCCGTCCTTGGTTTCCACGCATTCGTTGGCGACGCCCGGCCCCATGATCTCGGACAGGCCGTAAATGTCGACGGCATGCATGTCAAAGGCCTGCTCGACCTCTCTCCGCATCGCATCCGTCCAGGGCTCGGCCCCGAATACGCCCACCGACAGAGAGCTTTCGCGCGGGTCCATCCCGACCTTGTGATACTGCTCGAGGATGTTGAGCATGTAGGACGGCGTGACCATGATGCCGTCGGGTTTGAAATCGGTGATCAGGGCTACCTGTTTCTCGGTCTGACCGCCGGACATGGGAACGACCGTAGCGCCCAGTCGCTCGATTCCGTAATGCGCGCCCAGCCCGCCAGTAAACAGGCCGTAGCCGTAGGCGTTGTGGATCATGTCGCCCTTGCGCAGACCGCTGGCGCGTAGGCTGCGGGCCACCAGATCGGCCCAGTTGTCGATGTCGTTCCTGGTGTAACCTACCACGGTCGGCTTGCCCGTGGTGCCGGACGACGCATGCAGGCGGATGATCTGTTCGCGCGGCACGGCAAACAGACCGAACGGATAGTGGTCGCGCAGGTCATTCTTGTAGGTGAAGGGGAACTTGGCCAGATCGTCCAAGGTTTTCAGATCGTCGGGATGCACCCCTGCCTCGTCGAACCGCTGTTTGTACATCGGCACATTGTCATAGGCATGGCGCAGCGACCATTTCAGGCGGTCCAGCTGCAAGCTGCGGATTTCATCGATCGACGCGATCTCGATCGGGTCAAGATCCGCTTTGTTCGGGGTCAGATCCTTCATGATGTCCTCCTCACCTCAAGATTCTGGAAACAGGGTCCCGTTGATCGCGCGGGAAAAGCCCCGGAACTCGGCGATCTTGTGGCCATCCTGGTTGGTCACTGTCACGTCATAGATGCCGCTGCGGCCGGTCAGGCTCTGCTCGGTCGCGCGGGCGGTCAGCCGGTCGCCCAGCCGGCCCGGCGCGACATAGCTGATCACGTTGTGCTGGGCCACGGTCGACTGGTTGCGGCTGTTGCAGGCAAAGGCAAAGGCGCTGTCGGCCAGCATGAAGGTCACGCCGCCATGGCAGATTCCGTGCCCGTTGCAATGGTGCTGCTGCACGGTCAGCGCCAGCGTCGCGGTGCCCTCGTCGACCTCGACCAGTTCCATCCCCGCCCATTTCGAGGCATGGTCCTGCGCCCACATCGCGGCGGCGGCTTTTTCGGCGCGTTCTTTCGGTGTCATGCTCATTTGCCCCGAAACTCCGGGCTGCGCTTTTCCAGAAAGGCCGCGACGCCTTCGGCATAGTCGGCGGATTCACCGCAGGTCTTCATGGCGTCGGCCTCGATCTCAAGATGATCGGTCAGACTGTTGGTCGCGGCGGCCTGGATGGTCTGCTTGGTCAGGCCCAGGCCGAGCGTCGGACCGTTCGACAGGCGTTCGGCCAGCGCGCGCGCCTCGCTCATCAGATCGGCATCAGGCAGGGCTTTCCAGATCAGGCCCCAGTCCTCGGCCGTTTTCGCCGCCAAAGGCTCGCTGGTCAGAGCCAGTCCCTTGGCACGCGCCTCGCCCAGCAGATGCGGCAGGTGCCAGCTGCCTCCGGTATCGGGGATCAGCCCGACCTTGGCGAAGGATTGGATGAATTTCGCGGACTCGGCGGCCAGCACGATATCGCAGGCCAGCGCAAGATTGGCGCCTGCGCCCGCGGCCACGCCATTGACCGCGCAGATCACCGGAAAGTTCAGCGACCGGATCAACCGCACCAGCGGCGCATAGAAAGTGCGAACCGTGTGGCCCAGATCCGGCGGACCGTCCATTTTCGACGGGTCGCGATCGGCCAGATCCTGCCCGGCGCAGAACCCACGCCCGGCCCCGGTCAGCAGGATCGCCCGCGCGCCCTCATCGCGCGCGCTTTCGATGGCGCGGCGCAGGGCATGATGCATTTCTTCGGTGAAACTGTTCAGGCGATCAGGGCGGTTGAGAGTGATTTCCACATAATTTCCATGCCACTGCGCAAGAATCGTATCGCTCATGGGCCGCTCGCTTTGCATTCGTTTCGATATTCTTCTTGCATTAACCGAACGGTTGGTCAATAAATTTCTCCGACGAAGTGCCGAATCCGGCTTTCGGCCGGTTGATGGTTACAAAAGTGACCATTAACGCATTAATGACTCATGTTTTGGAGGAGGAAACCAGTCATGAAACTCAACGGGATCAAAACGCTGTTGGCGACTGCTGCCCTGGCAGTATCGGGCAGCGTGGCATTTGCAGCGGACTACACCCTGACGATTTCCAGCTGGGCGCCGCCCACCCACGGAATCAACGCCAAGATGTGGCCCAAATTCGTCGAGATGGTTGAAGAGGCCACCGACGGCAAGGTGACCGCCGAGCTGAAGCTGGGCATCGCCCCGCCCCCGGCCCAGATGGACCTGATCATGGATGGTGCGGCGGATGCGTCGATCATCTTCCACGGTTATCAGCCGGGCCGTTTCGTGACGACCAAGCTGATCGAACTGCCGGGTTATGAGGGTTCGGCCGAGGCCGCCTCGGTCGCGTACTGGCGGGCCTATGACAAGTATCTGAAGGCGGCCGACGAACATCGCGGCGTCAAGGTCATCGCACTGCACACCCACGGCCCGGCCCAGCTGCACACCAGCAGCCCGGTGACCTCGATGGACCAGATTTCGGGCCTCAAGGTTCGTATCCCCGGTGGTGTCGGTGGCGACGTAGGCACCGCACTGGGTGCGACCGGCATCCAGGTTCCGGCCCCCAAAGTCTATGAAACGCTGGCCTCAAAGGCCGCCGATGGCGTGGTCATGCCGTTCGAATCGCGCAAGGGCTTCAAGCTGACCGAGGTTGCCCCGAACGTCTATGAAATGCCGGGCGGCCTGTATCGCGGGTCGTTTGCCTTTATCATGAACGAAGACACGTTTGCCGACCTGCCGGAAGACATCCAGCAAGCACTGGAGGAAAACGTGTTCGGCGAGCCGCTGAGCCGCGAAATCGGCAAGATCTGGGACGAGATCGACGCCATCGGCCGGGATGAGACCCAAGCCACCGAAGGCAACGCCATCCAAGAGGCCAGCGCCGAGGACATGGAGAAGTTCGCGACGATCGCCGAGGGCGTCCGCGCCAAGGTCATTGCCGAGGTCAACGAAGCCGGCGTCGATGCGCAAGCCGCCTATGACATGATCAAGTCAGAAATGACCTCGAACTGATCTTTGATGCGGGGCGGCACTGGCCGCCCCCATCCAGCCCCTTCCGGAGCCACCCGATGACCCCTCTCATCCAGCTTGTACGGCGCGCCAGCGTCCTGCCGGTGATTGTCGCCTGCACGGCCCTGTTCATCCTGATGGTGATGACCTTCTGCGACGTGATCTTGCGGTCGGTCTTCAACGCGCCGATCGAGGCCGCCACCGAACTGACGCGCATCCTGATGGCGATTCTGGTGTTCTCGGTGCTGCCCATCATCTCGGTCACCAACGGGCATATCGCCGTGGACCTGACCGACGGTATCTTCCACCGCCTGCGGCTCAGCCGCCTTCGCGACGCGGTGATCTATATTCTCAGCGGCGTCATGCTGTACTGGCCGGTCCAGCGCGTCTGGGTCTTGGCCGAGCGCGCCCGCGATTACGGCGATGTTACCGAATATCTCAGCATCCCGACCTACCTCGTTGGCTGGTTCATCACTGCATCGGTGGCGATCACCGCCGTGGTGATGATCATCACCGGCCTGCTGCACCTTTTCGCACCCAAAACCCTGACGGGAACCTCCCAATGACCGCTGCACTGATTGGATTTGCCCTTGTCCTGATCCTGGTGCTAATGCGCCTGCCCATTGTCTTTGCCATGGGGCTGGTCGGTACGCTGGGCTTCGCCTATGAACGCGGCGGCTCGATCTTTGACGAGCGCGGGCTGAAGGCCGCGATGTCGATGGTTGGCCGCCAGATCACCGATACCGCGCAGGATTACGGCCTGTCGGTCGTGCCGCTGTTCATCCTAATGGGCCTGTTCGTCAACAAGGGTGGCATGGCGCGCGAACTTTATGCGGTTTCCAACGCTTTTCTGGGCCACATGCGCGGCGGTATCGCCATGGCGACCGTGGCGGCCTGCGGCGGGTTCTCGGCGATCTGCGGATCGTCGCTGGCCACCGCTGCGACCATGTCCAAAGTCGCCATGCCGCAGATGCGCCGTTACGGTTATTCCGACGAGCTCTCGACCGCCTCGATCGCAGCCGGCGGAACGCTGGGCATCCTGATCCCGCCCTCGGTCATCCTGGTCATCTATGGGCTGCTGACCGAAACCTCGATCGGCAAGCTGTTCATGGCCGGCATCATTCCCGGCGCACTGGGCATCCTGTTCTACCTGTTCGCCGTGCGCTGGACCGTCTGGCGCAACCCGGAGGCCGGCCCGGCCGGTGCACGCGCCAGCTGGGGCGAGCGCATCAGCGCGCTGGGGTCCGTCTGGGCGGTGCTTCTGCTGTTCTTCCTGGTGATCGGCGGGCTGTATGGCGTGTTCGATTTCGAACCGCTGAACCTGACCTTTTCGCCGACCGAGGCCGCTGGCATGGGCGCCGCCGGCGCCTTTCTGATCGCGCTGTTCCGCGGTGGGCTGACCGTGGGATCGACCTTTGAGGTGCTGAAGGAAACCTGCTTTACCGCAGCCGCGCTGTTCGCGGTGCTGATCGGTGCGCAGATCTTTTCGAACTTCATCAACCTGGCCGGTCTGCCCGAGGCGCTGATCGCCATGGTCACCGCTTATGACGTGGCGCCGTTCGTGGTGATCCTCATGATCCTCGGCATCTACATCATCCTGGGCTGCGTATTCGAATCCCTGTCGATGCTGCTGCTGACGGTTCCGATATTTTTCCCGCTGGTGACCTCGCTGGGCTATGACCCGATCTGGTTCGGCATCGTCGTGGTGGTGGTAACCGAGATTTCGCTGATCACCCCGCCGGTGGGCCTGAACGTGTTCATCCTGAAAGGCGTGGTGGGGGATGTCTCGACCGGCACGATCTTTCGCGGCGTGACCCCGTTCTGGGTGGCCGACATCTTCCGCCTGGCGCTGATCGTTCTGGTTCCGATCGTGGTTCTGTACCTGCCGCAACAGATGGGCGCGCTGGGTCACTGAGCACATTTCGCCGCGCAAAGCGGCCCCAATACAGGAGCATTTCATGTCTCTGAAACAGATTTCCAGTTTCGCCGCGGGCCAGTGGGTTGCGCCCGGAGCCGGGGCCCGCACCATCGCCTCGGCGATCACCGGAGAGCCCTTTGCCACCGCCGGAAACGACGCGCTGGACGTGCAGGCGATGCTGGCACATGCCCGCGACGTGGGCGGGCCTGCCCTGCGCCGGCTGACTTTCCATGAACGCGCCAAGATGCTCAAGGCGCTGGCGCAGGCGCTGTCGGAACAGAAACAGGCGCTCTATGACCTCAGCTTTGAAACCGGCGCCACGCAGAAGGATCATCTGATCGACATCGACGGCGGCATCGGCACCATGTTCGTCTTTGCCTCGAAAGGGCGGCGCGAGATGCCCGACGGCCATGTCTATCTGGATGGCGATGTCGAGCAGCTGTCGCGGAACGGCACCTTCTTGGGCCAGCACGTCTGCACCCCGTTGCAAGGGGTCGCGGTGCATATCAACGCCTTCAACTTCCCGGTCTGGGGGATGCTGGAGAAACTGGCCCCAACCCTGCTGGCCGGGGTTCCGGCGATCGTCAAGCCGGCCACCAACAGCTGCTATGTCACCGAGCTGGCCGTGCGGATCATGCTCGACAGCGGCATCCTGCCCGACGGCGCACTGCAGCTGGTCTCGGGCGGGCTGGGCGACATGCTGGATCATTTGACCTGTCAGGACGTGGTCAGCTTTACCGGCTCGGCCGACACCGCGATGAAGCTGCGGCAGAACCCGGTGATCTTGACCAACTCGGTGCGGTTCGTGGCTGAGCAGGACAGCCTGAACGCCTCGATCCTTGGCCCCGACGCGGCACCCGGCACGCCCGAATTCGACCTGTTCGTCAAGGAAGTCGTACGCGAGATGACGACGAAAGCCGGGCAGAAATGCACCGCCATCCGCCGCATCATCGCACCCGAGGCGCAGGTCGAGCCGCTGATCGCCGCGATCTCAGCCAAGCTCGAGCAGACCACGATCGGCGATCCGCGGCTGGACGGCACGCGCATGGGCGCGCTGGTGTCGAACGGGCAGAAGGCCGACGTTCTGGCCAAGGCCAGCCTCATCGGGCAAGAAGCCGAACGTGTATTCGGCGACCCGGATGCCTTCGAGGTGATCGGCGCCGACGCCACAAAAGGCGCCTTCGTACCGCCGATGCTGTTTCACTGCGCCGATCCCGACGCCGCCAAGCATGTGCATAACACCGAGGCGTTCGGCCCGGTCTCGACCATCATGGGCTACCGCGATCTGGACCACGCCATCGCGCTGGCCAATCGCGGCCAGGGGTCGCTGGTCACCTCGCTGATCACTCATGACCCCGAGGTCGCGCGCCAGGTGGTGATGGGCGCGGCTGCCTTCAACGGGCGGATCTACATCAATGACCGCGACTCGATGCAGGAATCCACCGGCCATGGCTCGCCCCTACCGCACATGGTCCATGGCGGCCCCGGCCGCGCCGGCGGCGGTGAAGAGATGGGCGGCGTGCGCGGCGTGAAACACTACATGCAGCGCACGGCCTTGCAGGGCTCGCCCCGGATGCTGGCGACGATCGGCCGGAAATGGATCCCCGGCGCGCCCGAGATCCAAGGCCCGGCGCATCCCTTCACCCGCAACTTCGGGGAACTGCAGATCGGTGAGACGCTGCACACGGCGCCTCGGACCATCACGCTGGACGACATCGAACATTTCGCCCATTTCACAGGCGACACCTTCTATGCCCACATGGACGAGGACGCGGCGGCCAGAAACCCGTTCTTTCCGGGCCGGGTGGCGCATGGCTATCTGCTGCTGAGTTTTGCCGCCGGCCTGTTCGTCGAACCGAACGAGGGGCCGGTGCTGGCCAATACAGGGCTGGACGGCCTGCGCTTCATGAAGCCGGTCGTGGCCGGCGACAGCATCAAGGTCCGCCTGACGGTCAAGCAAAAGACCCGCCGCACCGACGACTATGGCGAGGTGCGCTGGCACGTGACCCTGACCAATCAGGATGACGAGAAGGTCGCCGAATACGAACTGCTGACCATGAACGCCTACTGAGCGCAGGGCAAAGTGTTTTTCTTGCACCGCCAGGCCGGATAGACTGAGTGTATGACCAACGCGCATCCGTGGTTCACCAAGGCCGTGGCCGAATTGGCCGACCCGCAGAATCAGCGGGTCTGGTCGATCATCGTGTCGCTGTTCGGCGACATGGCGCAGGAGCGCGGCGCCAAGATATCGGGTGGGGCGCTGGGCCGCATCATCGAACCGATGGGCATCAAGCCCGAGGCGATCCGCGTCGCCCTGCACCGTCTGCGCAAGGATGGCTGGATCGAAAGCGACCGGATCGGGCGCGTCTCGATGCATTTCCTGACCGAATATGGCCGCACGCAGTCGGCCCGGGTCACCCCGCGCATCTATGCCCGCGACCCTGCGCCAGATGCACCGTTGCACCTTCTGATCGCCGAGGATGGCACCGGCACCCGGCTGCTCGAGGACATCCTGCTCAGCCACGATTACACGCCGATCGCGCGCAACGCCGCGTTGGGATCGGGGGCACCGCCCGAGGACCAGGACGAGCTACTGATCCTTGAGGTTACTGCCCGCTCGGTTCCGCAATGGGTGCATGAAAAGCTGTTCCCGTCGGATCTGCGCGCGGCTTGCCGATCCTTGCACGAGACCGTCCGCCACGTGTCTCAGGACCGCCCGGCCAGTTGGGAGCCCACGCCCTGTCAGATCGGCACCCTGCGCACGTTGATCGTGCACCGGTGGCGGCGCGTCGTTCTGCGTCTGCCCGACCTGCCCGACGGTTTCTGCCCGCCGGACTGGACCGGCCCGGCCTGTCGGGCGCAGGTGTTCCGCCTGCTGGACCAACTGCCGCGCCCCCGGCCCGGCGACCTGAATGACGACTGATCCGGCGGTGGGTTCCTCTTGGTGCCGCTCTTGGCCTATCCTCGTGGGCGACACGCCCTGACACGAGGCCCTGCCTATGACCCTGCTGCCGATCGCCGTGACCGCAGTCTGCCTGCTGCTCATCGGGCTGCACCTGTGGACACGCTACCTGACGAAGACAGGCACCAGACGCGTGCCGCAGGCGGGGCGGATCGTGCCGGTTGACGGTGGCAGTATCCACTATGTCGCCGCGGGCGACCCGTCCAGACCGGCCCTTGTGATGATCCACGGGCTGACCGGGCAGTTGCAGCACTTCACCTATGAAATGGCCGACCGGCTGACCGACAGGTTTTACGTGATCGCGCTGGACCGTCCCGGCTGCGGGTATTCGACCCGAGATTGCGCGCGGCTGGCAACCCTGCCCGAACAAGCCCGCATGATCCACGAGTTCCTGCAGGCGATCCACGTCAAAGACCCGCTTCTGGTCGGACACTCCCTTGGCGGAGCGGTTTCGTTGGCCATGGCGCTGGACTACCCCAACCACGTCCGCGGTCTGGCCTTGCTGGCGCCGTTGACGCATCGGGTGCCCGAGACCCCTGCCATCTTCAAGGCGCTGGAGATCCGCAGCGAAAGGGTGCGCCATCTGATCGCCAACACGATCGCGGTGCCGCTGGCCAGACTCACGGCGCCGCATGTCATCGACCAGGCCTTCGCCCCCGAGCCGGCGCCGGATGACTTTCTGGACCGCGCCGGGGGCGCCCTGGGCCTGCGGCCGTCGGCCTATGTGACCGGATCGCAAGATTTGGCCGGTGTGGACGCGAGCATTGACTCGCAGGTCGCGCGCTATGGCGACTTGCGGGTTCCCGGCGGGATCCTGTTCGGCGCCGACGACCCGATCCTGTCGCCGGAATGCCAAGGCGCATCCATGGCTGACTTCGGTCTCGTGTACGAGCGGCTTGCAGGGCGGGGCCACATGATTCCGATGACTGCGCCCGATGACTGCGCAGATTTCGTCCGTCGCGTCGCAAACAATGCTCCGCGAACCGACCCGACGCCTTCCAAACCAAGACAGGCCTGACCAGAAAGAAATCTGGTGGATTGAGTATTTTTCCCTCTTGACCCTCTCGGGCACCTCCCGTAAATCGCCACTCACCTTGGCGGAGTAGCTCAGTTGGTTAGAGCAGCGGAATCATAATCCGCGTGTCGGGGGTTCAAGTCCCTCCTCCGCTACCACCATACCCCCCACCTTTTCCGAACGGTTAGAAACCAAGGCGCCGAGGCGGCCCTTGACCTCGACCGGCACGCCGTCTTCGTCGGCCGGAGAGACAACGATCTCCGAGATCAAACTGCGCACGGCTTCACGTGCTTTCGGATTCGGATACCGAAGATAACTTTGTCGCGTTTGTTGCGCTCCGCCTCAGGGTCACATGTTATGTAGTCGACGATCGGCGTCACAACGCTCGCTTGAGCCAGCGTCTGGATCCGCCCCATGCCAGGATCGGCTTTGCCAAGACGCTTTGTTTTGTCATTTAGGGGCCCTTCCTCGAACCCTTAAAGGGCGTTCTCGATCGCAGATTTCGACTGGACCCTGCCGGCCCCGCCGCAGAAACAGGTCCGGCAAAGCTATGGGCTACAGGCGAGAGGTGTATAGATGAATTGCCCTGATCGATACGAAGAAAGCGCCAATGCTGATGTGAGATCGACGCCGACACCATCGATTCTCCGGAACAAATAAACCTTGATTGGTGAAACGCTGACCATCAGCATAGTCTGAGTAATCCCATCGGAGTTGATTGTGCCAGAACGCGAAGCCACAAATCTGCTCAGACCGCCGTACACAGCAAGATGATACGGCCGTCTCCAGAGTTGCTTGCGATTTCGCGCCGGATGCATCAGGCCATCCTCACCCGCAACACCGAAATTCTGCCGGGCTTTTTCTCTACCGCCGAAGAAATGCGCTTCATTGGCACGGCCGAGAACGAATATTGGAACGGTTCGGTTGTAAGCGAAGGGGTTGCCGACTTTTTCAGCGAAGTGCCTGACATACTTGCCGTGGAAGAAATCGAGGCCGAGGCGTTCGAGAACGGCGAAACCGGCTGGGCGTCTTTCGTTTACCGGGTCCACTTTTCAGGTTTGCCCGAACCCAGCCTTCAACGCGAAACATACGTGTTTGTTTTGGATGGGGCCCGGTGGAAAATAGTTCAGCGACATGGTTCTGCACCAGTACCGAACGCTGTTCATATGGGCACGGAACAAACAGCAATACAGCGGCTGGTCGATGCGGCGAGAGACGAAGGCCCTGAACTGAAACAGTCTGAGGGATTGGCTTCGATCCTGTTCACCGATCTGGAAGCCAGCACGGAATTGGCGGCTGCGTTGGGCGATGCACGCTGGTCGAGCCTGATCAATGACCACTTTCGCGATATTGCAGACATCGTGGAGGCGCAGGGCGGTCAGTTCGTGAAATCCCTTGGAGATGGCACGTTGTCGAGCTTCCCTTCGGCACAGCAAGCCTTGAAAGCTGCCGTTGAAATGCAGAAGGCCGTTGTTTCCCAAAATCAGGACCCGCAACTTGGTTTGCGCATCGGCATCCACACCGGAGAAGTCGTTCAGAATCGCGGTGACTTCTTTGGTGCTGTAGTAAACAAGGCGGCCAGGATAACAACCATGGCCTCCGCTGGTCAGATCTTGGTGTCCGACGTCACATGCACCATGGCTGGAGACGCTCGGGACATGACGTTTTCAGGGCCCGTATCAGTGTTTTTCAAGGGCTTTGAAGGAAAACATTTGCTTCATAGGCTGGAATGGAAACGGTGAATTTGACGTTGCGCAGGCCGAATGTGGTCATCGCCGAATGAACGAAACGCCTGCACAGCGGTCGTTCATCCGAACTCCAAGATCCATGCTTGATCGAAACACCTGAAAGCTTGTGCAGAGCCGCCTCACAAATCCCTGATCCAGAACTGCAAAGGCTTTTGGGTTTCCGATGCCTCGCCCAGATCCTTCCACGAGAACTGGGCGATCACCCCGGGCAGCGGACTGTACCCGCGCGCGCGCCAGAAATCGTCCAGTGGGCGGTAGGTTGCGGGCCGCATCGGGTGGTCGTCCGGACGCTGCACGCCGCAGAAGGCAGACTTGGCGAAGCCCAAGCCCCGCGCGTGACCCTCGCGCAGATCAAAGAACGCATGTCCGACGCCCTGCCCCCTATACTCGGGTAGCAGTACGGATTCGGCGCAGTAGAAGATCTGCGACAACTCCAGCCCGGTGCCGTCGAAAGCGGCTGCGAAATCCTCGGCATGGTCGGCAAGCGGCGCGCCGGTCGCGGCCCCCACAAGCCGGTCGCCGTCAAAGGCGCCGACGACGATCGCCCGGTCGCTGTCGCGGTAGGATTGCAGGTATCTGCGCTCATAGTCCAGATCGCCGTCATAGAGATAGGGCCAATCGCGGAACACCGAGATGCGCAGCCGCGCCACGTCGTCCAGCGCCGCCGACAACGCCTCGCCGGTCAGGGCGCGGACGGCAGTGACCTCAGCCACCCGACACCTGCTTCACCCAGTCAGCCAGGTTGTAATAGGTGGTCACACGGGTGATCTTGCCGTCCTCGAGGTCAAAGAACGACCCGGCGGGCAGGCGATAG
This sequence comes from Ruegeria sp. BHSC276, assembly GCF_059612945.1. NCBI lineage: Bacteria > Pseudomonadati > Pseudomonadota > Alphaproteobacteria > Rhodobacterales > Roseobacteraceae > Ruegeria > Ruegeria sp. BHSC276. Next base: position 588,684 of record NZ_JBXWRP010000001.1, read on the forward strand.
GTCTGACCCGAGGCCGCAGGCAGGCCGGCATCGGTTTCCAGATAGGTGCCGATAACGATGTATTCGGCGGCGGCGCGGGTGCCGCCCTCTGCCTCGAAGACCACAATGTCGGTCAGGGTCTCGCGATAGCAGCGGTTCATATGCGCGCAGAATTCGGCGAATTTGTCTTTGCCGACGCGGATCTGGCCTTCGTTCACGTGATGGGCCACGTCGTCGGACAGGCAGGTCAGCATGCCGGCCACATCCCCGGCGTTGAAGGCATCGAAATAGGCTTGGACAGTCTGGGTCATGCGATCTCCGTAGGTTCCCCCCAGCGATCCTTCAGGTGCTTGATGATCTGATCGCGGGTCTGACGGTAGTGGTGTAGCTTTTCTTCGCGCGTCTCGCCCAGTCCGGTAGGGTCCATTATTGGCCAGTATTCGACATCCAGGTGAAAAACCCGCGTCAGTTCCAGCGCCTTGCGCTGGCTGGCTGGCGACAGGGCCACGATCAGATCGAAGGAGCTGAGATCGTCGCCCCATTCCTGCATCTCGTCGAACGACCGCGACCGGTGGCGTGACAGTTCCACGTCGATCTCTTGGCAGACGGCGATGCTGAACCCGTCGATTTCCAAGTCGTTGCGCACACCGGCCGACTGCACGTAGGTGCCCGTGCCATAGAATTTCTTCATGATACCTTCGGCCATGGGCGAGCGCACCGCGTTGTGGTCGCAGCAGAACAGGACCGAATGCGGCAGAGGCTTCACCCGTCAACCTCCGAAATGCAGCACGCAGATCAGCGTGAACAGGCGGCGGGCGGTATCGGCGTCGATCTCGGCCTTGCCCTCCAGCCGTTCCTGCAGGACCCGACTGCCTTCGTTGTGGATGCCGCGCCGGGCCATGTCGATGGTTTCGATCTGGCTGGGCGGCAGGGTCTTTACCGCATCGAAGTAGCTTTCGCAGATCTGGAAGTAGTCCTTGACCACCTGCCGGAACGGGCCCAGCGACAGGTGGAACTCGGCGGCTTTCTGGCTATCTTCGGTGCTGACGTCGAACACCAGCCGCTTGTCGCGGATCGACAGCTGCAGGTGATAGGGGCCATCGGGCACCACTCGGTCGTCGCGCTTGGGCAGCGTGAACGAGTTTTCCTCGAGCAGATCATAGATGGCGACCTTGCGCTCCTGCTCGATTTCCGGTGTGGGCGGCGGCAGGTTTCGATCGTCCAGTTCGATATGCGAAATGCGGGTCATGGTCATCGACTTCCGTTCAGGTCAGGCCAGACCTAGCGCACCTATGCCCGCGGGACAACGCGCGAAACCGGCCGGACGCAAGGTTAGATGGGGTGATCGTTGGGGTCGATGCCGTGCTTGCGCAGCAAGGTGTCAACCAGCGAGCCGGGATTGATGTCGCGGTCCTTGAATATCTTGCGGAACCAGGACCCGTAGAAATGGATCGAAGTTTGGTTCTGCCAGTCCAGGAACTCAAGCTTGTCCTGATCCGGCTCGTTCCACAGTGCCCGGTGGCGCAGCGGAATCGCATACAGCGATTTCCGCGAGACGGCCTTGGCATGTTCCGGCGTCGGAAAAAGGTAGTGAAACAACATCGGCGGGCCAAAGCTGAAGATCGGCAGGCTCCAGTAGGTCGAGCGCCCGAAGATCTGAAGATAGGCGCGCTGCTGTTCCTCGGGCCACCAGGGCGGCACCAGATCGCCGTCAAAGGCAAAGGCGCACATTTCGGCCAGGGCCGGGCTGTCGATCGGCAGGGCAAGAACGCCATTCATGATGCGTTGCCGCCTGCGGTTGGCCGCTGGAAACAAATAGCCCTGATCGGTCTGGAAAGGTTTGACCGCATAGGCGTCGGCATCGACCCATATCTGGTCGGTCTGCTGCAGCAGTTTCAGGCGGAACAGGTCCGCGTGCACGGCGACCGACCGCGTGATCGGATCGCGATAGATCTCGGGCGTATCGAAAATCTCGCGTGCGTCGCGGGCCTCGACGTAACTCGGAATGTCCTGCAACTCGCCATAATGATAAACGATCGGAGTCTGGCCGAGATCGGCAAAGGACTTCAGGCACAGATGCTCCAGAAAGCTGAAGCGCTCTCCGATCCAGAGGGTTGCGACACGTTCCAATTTCGGCTCCGGGTTTGTCCTAAGACATCACCGGTTAAAACGCACGGGTCGGACGACCACCGCAAGTGGTTTTGCGCCGGCCGCGGCAGTCCCGGGCCGGATGTGACCCCACCGCAATTGTCCCTAGATCAGCCGTTCAGCCGCTTGAGCCGCGCCCCCACCGATAGCCCGTGCGCCTCAAGGCTTTCCGACTGCGCAAGCTGCTCGGCCGCCGGGCCAATGGCACGCAGAGCCTCGGGCGTCATGCGGCTGAGCGTGGTGCGCTTGAGGAAATCCATAACCGAAAGGCCCGACGAGAACCGCGCCGAACGCGCGGTGGGCAGCACATGGTTCGGGCCGCCGACATAGTCGCCGATGGCCTCGGGCGTGTACTGGCCCAGGAAAATGGCGCCGGCGTGGATCGTCTTTTGGCTGAGCGCCACCGGATCAGCCACGCACAGTTCCAGGTGTTCCGGCGCGATGCGGTTCGACAGGGCCGCGGCCTCGTCCAGATCGCGCACGGTGATGATGGCGCCATAGTCGCGCCAGCTGGCCCCGGCGATCGCGCGGCGCTCGAGCGTTTCCAGCCGCTTGTCCACCGCCTCGGCCACCGCGCGGCCGAAAGCGGCGTCGTCGGTGATCAGGATGGACTGGGCGCTTTCGTCATGCTCGGCCTGGCTGAGCAGGTCCAGCGCGATCCAGTCGGGATCGTTGTCCCTGTCGGCGATCACCAGGATCTCGGACGGCCCCGCGATCATGTCGATGCCCACCTTGCCGAACACCCGCCGCTTGGCCGCCGCGACAAAGGCGTTGCCCGGTCCGGTGATCTTGTCCACCGGCGCGATGGTTTTGGTGCCATAGGCCAGCGCCGCAATCGCCTGCGCGCCGCCGATGCGGTAGATTTCATCGACGCCCGACAGGCGCGCGGCCAGCAGGACCAGCGGATTGACCTGTCCGTCTGGCGTCGGAACCGCGATAGCCAGCCGCTCGACCCCCGCAACCTTGGCCGGGATCGCGTTCATCAACACCGAGGACGGGTAAGAGGCCAGCCCGCCCGGCACGTAAAGCCCCGCGGCGGACACCGCCGACCAGCGCCAGCCAAGGGTCGCGCCCGCCTCGTCGATCCATTCACGGTCCTGCGGCATCTGGCGTTCGTGATAGGCGCGGATGCGCCCGGCGGCCAGTTCCAGCGCCGCGCGGTCCTCGGCCGAGACGCCTTCGATCGCGGCATCGATTTCCCCGGCCGTGAAGGCCAGCGTTTCCGGCGTCAGCTCCAGCCGGTCGAATTTCGCGGTCAGCTCGATCACGGCAGCATCACCGCGCGACCGAACGTCCGCTATGATCTGCGCGACGACCGCGTCCACGTCCGGGCTGTCCTCGCGCTTGGCCGAGAGCAGGTCGGCGAAGGCGGTTTCGAAGTCGGGCGCAGTGGTATCAAGGAAAACGGGCATGATGGTGTCTCCGGCAGTCCTGCGGGGAATATCCGGGGGCGGCCCGCGCCTCAAGGGCTTAGATCAGGGGTGCAGCGATTTGCGCATCGGGTATCCGACGATCCAGCGCCCGGCGGTCCTGTGTCCACCCACCCGCGCGACAAGTAGAACCGGCGCGCGGTGGCGGTGCTGGTGACACGCGCCTCGGTCACGCCGAGGGCCGAGAGGCGCGATTCGCGATGCGAGAGCATGGCAGAGCTTGCGCCCTGCCCCAGGAAATCCGGGTCAACATAGTTGAGGGTGATCCGCCCGGTGCCCCGCCCCGGCTCAACCTCGCCCAGCGCCCCGACCGAGGCCAGCCTGCCATCCCCCAGCAACAGCCAGACCTCGCCATCCGAGTTCGGCAGGTCGTCCCGCAGCGCCTGCGGGGTCTTGTTCGCCGTCCAGCGGGCAATCACGTCCGGGGCGTTGCCGTGATCCTTGGTGCAGAGCCTCTCGATCGAGCGGGTCAGAACCCGGTTCATCTCGAACACGTCGAACACGGTGGCACGGCGAATTTCAGCGCCTTTCGGCGCACCCGAGAAGGTCTGGGATATCCCGCGCTTGTTCCTCACCTAGACCGGGTGCTTGGGCGCATGCCCCGAGGGCGCGCGGTACGGGCGCGTGACGTCCCTGAGCGTGGCCTCGAGCGCCTCGACCGTCAGACGAATCGCGCCATCGCCGGCCAGCGTCAGCAGCACCTCGCCAGCACCGTCCTCGGCCGGGTGGAACTCGATATCCAGCAGCGACAGGATCAGGTCTTTGTCGGACCGGTTGATGCCCTGGCTGGCCACCGCCAGGACCGAATCGAACACCAGCACCGACTGCACCCGCTCGTAGGGGCGGTCGCGGCGCTCGGCGGCCTCCTTGTCTTCCCAGCGGAAGCGGTTGAGCAGCAGGGCGAAGCGGCGGCGGGCCGGTTGCCAGGTCATCTCGCTGGCCGGAAAGACGGCATCCTGCCCCAGCGCCGCGATCACCCGCAGGTCGTCGGCGTCCAACGCGCCCAGGTTCAGCGGCGCCTCGCGCCCGTCTTCGAATGTTGCGTCTGCCATCAGCCCTTGATCCGTTCGATTTTGGCGCCCACGCCTTCCAGCTTGCGGACCACATGCTCATATCCGCGGTCAAGATGATAGACCCGGCTGACAAGTGTTTCGCCCTCGGCCGCCAGACCGGCCAGGATCAGCGAGACCGAGGCCCGCAGATCGGTGGCCATCACCGGCGCGCCCTTCAGGCGCTCGACCCCGGTCACCGTCGCAGTGCCGCCATGCACCTCGATCTGCGCGCCCATCCGCACCAGTTCCGGGGCGTGCATGAAGCGGTTCTCGAAAATCCGCTCCTCCAGCACCGAAACCCCATCGGCCGTGCACATCAGCGCCATCATCTGCGCCTGCAGATCGGTGGGAAAGCCGGGGAACGGCTCGGTCACCACGTCGACCGCACGCACCCGGCCATTCCTGCGCGAGACCTTCAGGCCCTGTTCGGTTTCCTCGACATCGACCCCGGCGGCAGTCAGCTTTTCCACGAAGGATTCGACCAGCGACAGGCGGCCACCCAGCAGCTCGACTTCGCCGCCGCAGATGGCGGGGGCCAGCATGTAGGTGCCCAGTTCGATCCGGTCGGTCACCACCTGGTGCGTCGCGCCATGCAGCCGGTCGACGCCCTGAATCTCGATGGTCGAGGTCCCCTCGCCCTGAATCTGCGCGCCCATCTTGCGCAGGCATTGCACCAGATCGACGATCTCGGGTTCGCGCGCGGCGTTTTTCAGAACCGTCGTGCCCTTGGCCAGCGTCGCGGCCATCACGATGTTCTCGGTGGCCCCCACCGACGCAAAGCGCATTTCATGCACCGCGCCCTTCAGCCCGTTCGGCGCCTTGGCGTGCAAGTAGCCGTCCTTGAGCTCAATCTCAGCGCCCAGGGCTTCCAGCCCTTCGACATGCAGGTCCATCGGCCGCGCCCCGATGGCGCAGCCGCCCGGCAGCGAAACCACTGCCTGACCGAATCGCGCCAAGAGCGGCCCCAGAACGAGGTTCGAGGCACGCATCTTGCGCACGATCTCGTAATCGGCGGTGTGGCTGGTCAGGTCGTGGCTGGACATCGCCAGAACCTGCCCGTCCTGCAGGGCCGACACCTCGGCCCCCAGCGACTGCAGCAGCGCGGTCATGGTCTTGATGTCGCTCAGACGCGGCGCGTTGGTCAGCGTGAGCGGTTCTTCGCTGAGCAGCGTGGCCGGCATCAGTGTGAGGCAGGCATTCTTTGCCCCCGCGATCGGGATTCGGCCATGAAGCGGCCCGTTGCCCGTTACAAGAATCGAATCCATCTGCTCTAGCCCTTGTCCTGACCGGCCTTGCCGTCCGAGCCCGCCCGCGCCTTGGCCTGCGCCTTGCGCCGCGCGAGATTCGCCTTGAGAGCGGCCTTGAGCCGATCCTCGCGCGTATCGCCGGATTTGCCGTGTTTTTTGGGTGAATTTTTGTCTGACATGATCTTTCTCTACAGGAGGTGAAAAAAACCGTCCAGAGACCCTTGCGCCCCGTTTCGTTTGAGTCTAATCACCCGCCCACAGCGCTGCTGTAGCTCAGAGGTAGAGCACTCCCTTGGTAAGGGAGAGGTCGAGAGTTCAATTCTCTCCAGCAGCACCATCTCTCTTGAAATTGCAGGATTTAGACGTGTTGCGGCGTAGCTTGCGCGGCTCGGTGTGGTGCTGTACCCAACCCGCAGCAGAGGTATTTCCATGACTCCGAAACGTCTTGTTTTTCATGTGGGGCTGCCCAAAACGGGCACGACATCCATTCAAAGGTACCTTGTCAGACATGCTCCGCAGCTGCGGGAGGCAGGCATCGCCTTTCCGTTCGATCTGTCCGGGCGCCCGAAAGGTGCAAATGGAAACCCGATTGGCGTCCCCCAAATTGACGGGTCAGAGTATTTTTTCAAAACGCCCAGGCGGGACGTCCCGGCCACATCGATCGATTGGGCACAGGAACTTCGCGAGTTTGCCGTGTCCGAACACTTGCACTCTTTTCTGATCTCGGATGAGACCCTCTTCAATTCTGTGCAAGGCCTTCGTACCGAAGTATTTTCCGGCCTGCCCAAAAACATCGAAGTCATTTTTCTGGCCTACCTGCGCCACCCCGTTGACTTCATCAACTCCAGAGTATTGCAAAGCATCACCGGAAGCGATGACCCGTATTCCCGGTTTTTGAAGTCTCTGCCGGGATTTGCCAGACGATATGTTCAGTATGGATATATAGACTCGCTCACAGAATATGCTCGGCACGGAACGACGCTGGTTCGCTCCTACGAACAGGCGGCCCGGACCGGAGTCGTGCGCGACTTCTGTCAGGCTCTGAACATCCCGCATCTGGAAGACGGGCCGGAACAATACGCCAACACCAAATCATTCGGCTACAAGACCGGACTTGTGCTGATGGGCTGCCGAAAAGAACTGGGTGTGTTCAACAAGAAGCGCAACGATGAAAGCCAGTCCCGGTTCTTCAGCGTCGGGGACGAAGTCGACGATTCGAAGAAGACCTTTCTTCCCGCCAAGGTCTTTGACGATGTGCTTGCAAAATGGGACGAAGAACGCCCCCTGATCGAGGCACGGTTCAACGTCTCGCTGCAGGCGACCACGAAACAGAAACCTGCACCTGACCATCTGAATATTGACCAGCCTTTTGCCCAGGCATTCCAGAATGCCGCCCGAGGTATATTTGACCCCGAAGAAGAAAGGCTTCTGCAAAGCGCCTTGAACACTGCCCAGCAGGGTTTTGAAATCTTCAAGGACTACCAGCCGGCAACCAGCCCCGAACCGATTGCTGCACCTCCGCAGAAAAATAGAGGCTGGTTTACACGGATCTTTGGAAAACGGGCCGCAGACTGACCAATTTCCGCGCCAAAATCGCACGGTTTGCCTCTGCATCCGCCAGATTCAAGCAGCGCGCTGGCCATGACGAACCGAAGCGTCATGTTGACGCTACGTCAGGATGCAAACGGGCAAAATCACAAAATTATGACACCTTTCGGCACCACATATGCCCATATTCGGATACAGGTGGAACTCACCCCTGCTGATCTGTTTTATGGTGTTTTTTTAACGAGGGGGTACTTCGGCAGGGTCAGGGGAAGGACCGATCATCAGGCCCTGTCGCCGAAATGACCGTGTCTTTCCCCGCCTAGCCGCCCCGCAACCTCTGCATCAGATAGACCTCGGCCCCGTCGGGAATGGGTTCGGACAGACCCGCTGCAATGATCCTGCCATTGACGGCAATAGACACGCCCGCATCGATCGGCGCCTGCAATTGCGGATGGAGACGCACCAGTTCGCGCAGCAGCTCGCCGGTTGTCTCGGCCTCAACCTCGACCACCTCCTGACCCCCGGTCAGAGACCGGAGGCCGGACCAGAGATGGACCTCAACCATTGTCCTTGAGCGCGGCCAGAATGCGCGGCGGCGACATCGGCAGTTGCCGCATCCGCACGCCCGCCGCGTTCGAAACCGCATTCGCGATGGCCGCCAGCGGCGGCACGATGCCGGTTTCACCCACACCGCGCACGCCGAACGGGTGGCCGGGGTTGGGCACTTCGACGATCACCGTGTCGATCATCGGCAGGTCGCTGGCCACCGGAATGCGGTAGTCGAGGAACACCGGGTTCTGCAGCCGGCCATCCTCGCCATAGATGTATTCCTCGTTCAGCGCCCAGCCGATGCCCTGCGCCGCGCCGCCCTGGTACTGGCCCTCGACATAGGCGGGGTGGATCGCCTTGCCCGCGTCCTGGATGACCGTGTAGCGGGTGATCGAGGTCTTGCCGGTTTCGGGATCGACCTCGGCATCGACGATATGGGTGCCGAACGACACGCCTGCGCCTTCGGGGGTCGCCTCGAAATGGCCCGAGATCGGGCCGCCGGTGCGCCCCATGTCAGCGGTGATCTCGGCCAGCGGCAGCGGGTCGAAGTCGCCCGCGTTGGGGCCGGATGGCACCGCGCAGCCGTTTTCCCATTTCACCGCGTCCACGGGGATGCCCCATTTGGCCGCCGCGCGTTCGCACAGTTTCTCGACCGCGTGCTGCGCCGCCTTTATCGTGGCCAGACCGCTGGCATAGGTCACGCGCGAGCCGTGGCTGACGTCGTTGTAACCCAGCGTGGCGGTGTCGGCGATGGTCACGCGGATGTTCTCGTACGGGATGCCCAGCACTTCGGCCGCCATCAGCGCCATCGACGCGCGCGAGCCGCCGATATCGGGCGTACCGACCATCAGCTGCGCCGAGCCGTCCTCGGACAGGGCCAGCGACACCGAGGTCTCGCCCCCGTGGTTGAACCAGAACCCGCAGGCGATGCCCCGCCCCTGCCCCGGCTTCAACGGCGCGGAATAATGCGGGTGAGCTTTGGCGGCTTCGAGCGTCTCGACCAGGCCGATCCGGTCATAGGTGGGGCCATAGCTGGCCTTGGTGCCCTCGCGCGCGGCGTTCTTCAGGCGCACATCGACCGGGTCGAGACCCAGTTTCTTGCACAGCTCGTCGATGACCGATTCTACCGCAAACGCCCCCATCGGCGCGCCCGGCGCGCGATAGGCGGCCTGTTTCGGGCGGTTGGACATCACGTCATACCCCACCTGGCGCACGTTGGTCAGGTTGTAGGGGGCAAAGGCGCACATCGCGGTCATGTCGCCTGGCGCGCCCGGAAAGGCACCGCCTTGCAGGCGGAACACGCCCTGGGCGGCAGTAATGGTGCCATCCTTTTTCATGCCGATCTTGACGTCCATCGAGGCCGAGGCAGTCGGCCCCGTGGCCCTCAGAACCTCGGACCGGGACATCACGATCTTGACCGGACGGTTGGCCTTGCGCGACAGCGCCAGCGCCACCGGTTCGATGAATACGGTGGTCTTGCCGCCGAACCCGCCGCCGATTTCCGATGCGGTCACGCGCAGCTGCGCGGTTTCGATCCCCAGCAGCGCGGCACAGGTCTTCTGCACGATCCAGTGGCCCTGCGTACAGCACCACAGCTCGCCCTTGCCGTCAGCGCCCAGCGAGGCAAGGCAGGCGTGCGGTTCGATATAGCCCTGGTGGGTGGCCTCGGTGACGAAGTGATCCTCGATCACCAGATCGGCCTCGGCAAAGCCCGCCTCAACATCGCCGTGACCGCTTTCGTGATAGCGCACGACGTTGGGATGCATGCCCTCGGGCACCGAATAATCGGCCGCGCCTTCGCGGATCACCGGTGCGTCGGGCGCCATAGCCTTGTCCACGTCGGTGACATGGGGCAGCACCTCGTATTCGACCTCGATCAGCTTGAGCGCATCCCGCGCCGCCAGCGCCGAACTAGCCGCAACCGCCGCCACGGCATGCCCGTCATAGAGCGCCTTTTCCCCGGCCATGACGTTTTCCAGAACGTTCCAGAATTCGCCCTCAAGCCCCGGCTTGAACGGGACATCGGCGAAATCGGCGCGGGTGACCACGGCCTTCACGTCCCGATGCGCCTCGGCCTTCGAGGTGTCGATCCGGACGATCCGCGCATGGGCGTGGGGCGAGCGCAGGATGGCGCCGAACAGCATGCCCGGCGCGGTCACGTCGGCCCCGAACCGGGCGCGGCCCGTGACCTTGTCCAGCCCGTCGGGGCGGTTCGGGCGGGTGCCCACGAAGGTGAAGTGCGACTTGCGATCGTCGAGTGCCATTACGAAGCCTCCCGCAGCTCGGCGGCCGTGTCCAGAACGGCGCGGATGATCTTGTCATAACCCGTGCAGCGGCACAGGTTGCCGGCCAGCCAATAGCGGGCCTCTTCCTCGGTCGGGTCGGGGTTCTTTTCCAGCAGCGCCTTGGCGGCGACCAGAACGCCCGGCGTGCAGACCCCGCATTGCAGCGCGGCATGTTCGATGAACTTGCGCTGCAGCGGGTGCAGGGTTTCGCCCTCGGCCATGCCTTCGATGGTTTCGATTTGCTTGCCTTCGGCCTCGACCCCCAGCACCAGGCAGGAACAGACCAGCCGCCCGTCCAGCGTGACCGAGCAGGCCCCGCAATCGCCGGTGCCGCAGCCTTCCTTGGCGCCGGTCAGGTTCAACTTGTCGCGCAGACAGTCCAGTAGGGTTTCGCGCGCGTCGCACAGGTATTCGACCGTGTCGCCGTTGACTGTGGTGGTGACGTGATGCTTGGTCATGCGGTCTCTCCCTTGGCGCGGGCATAGGCGATTTTCGCGGCGCGTTTTGCCAGAACGCCGGCCACTTCGGTGCGGAATTCGATCGTGCCGCGTTTGTCGTCGATGGGTTTGCAGGCGGCCGAGGCGGCGGCGGCCAGCGCCGCCAACGCGGCATCGTCCAGCGTGGTGCCGATCAGCGCCCGGGCGCAGTCTTCGACAAGCAGGACGGTAGGCGCCACGGCGCCCAGCGCAACACGGGCCTCGGTGATGGTGTCGCCATCGATGCGCAGGTTCACGCCCACTCCGACCACGGCGATGTCCATCTCGGTGCGCGGAATGAAGCGCAGATAGGCGTCACCGCCGTTCTCGCCCCGCGCCGGGATGTGCAGGGCCGAGATCAGTTCGCCCTGCGCCAGCGAGGTCTTGCCGGGGCCGGTCGGGATGTCCTCGACCGCCACGACCCGATCGCCCGCGGGGCCGGTCACCGTCACGCTCGCCCCCGCAGCAACCATGGCCGGAACGGAATCGGCGGCGGGCGAACCGTTGCACAGGTTGCCAACCGGCGTGGCACGGCCCTGAATCTGGGTCGAGCCGATCAGGTCCATCGCCTCGACCACACCAGGCCACTCTCGGCCCAGTTGGGGGTGTTCGTTCATCTCGGCACCGGTGACGGCCACGCCCAGCGTCCAACTTCCGTCGGCGTGGCGGGTGATGTCGCGCACCCCGTCGATGGTCTTGATGTCGATCAGGGTGTCGGGGGTCACGATCTCGGACCGCAGTTGCACCAAGACGTCGGTGCCGCCGGCCAGAAACCGCGTGATGCCCGTTGCATGGGCAGCCAGATCCGAAGCTTCGGCAAAGCTGGCGGGGCGGTGATATTGCATGATTGTACCTCGCGCCTGTTGGTCAGGGTTCACTGGGTTTGGGGCGACGTTAGAGCAGCCGCGCGGCGGCGTCCATGGCCCGCGCGACCTATTTTTTTGCCTGCAAATGTCGCTTTCCGACCGGGGTCAGAGGTCGATCTCGACCACCCCGCCCGGCTCGGCCGCGCGGCTCTGGCACAGAATCAGCGCCGATTCCCGCTGCTTGTTCGACAGGACGAAATCGCGATGCTCGACCTCGCCCCCGATCAGCCCGCATTTGCACACGCCGCAGATGCCATCGGCGCATTTCACGTCGACATGGATGCCGGCCTCGTTCAGCACCTGCGCCGCGTCCTTGTCGACGGGCACCTCAAGGTCACGCCCTGACCGTGCCAACCGCAGGGTGAACGGGTGGTTTTCATAGTCGGGCTGCTCGGGCACCGAGAAATACTCCAGATGCCGGGCCACCTCGGGCCAGCCCTGACGTTCGGCAGCCTGCATCACCGCCTCCATGTACCGGTCGGGACCGCAGGTATAGACATGCCAGCCGTCGCGATAGCCCGCCAGGATCGAGTCCAGATCGGCGCGGGTGCCTTCGTCCGAGACATGCAGATGCACGTGGTCCGCCCAGGGCGCGGCGGCCAGATCGGCCAGATACCCGGCCTTTTCCCGTGAGGGGACGGAATAGTGCAGATCGAAATCGCGCCCCAGCGCGTGCAGGCGATGGGCGAAGGCGATCATTGGGGTAATCCCGATGCCGCCGCCCATCAGCAGGGTGCGGGTGGCGGTTTCGTCCAGTTCGAAATGGTTGATCGGTTTTGACACGAACACCTTGCGGCCCAGCGTGAAGATCCGGTGCAGCAGGGCCGATCCGCCGCGGCCTTCATTCTCGCGCAGCACGCCGATCTGGTATTTCGACCGGTCCGCGGGGTCGCCCGACATAGAATACTGGCGCAGGAACTCGGGGGCCACCAGCACGTCCAGATGCGCGCCCGCCGTCCATTCCGGCAGAGGCGCGCCATCCGGGGCCGAGAACTCGTATTTGCTGACATACGGCGTCATCTTCTCGACCTTGGTCACCTCGACCCGCATGACCGGGGCGTCGCCGGCAATCGTGTAGCGATGCACCACCGACGTATCCCCGGCGGCCAGACGGGCCTTGTATTCCTCGACCGTGACCATGGCCTGATAGGCGGCGATCCCGGCCTCGCGATCCATCGCAAAGGGATAGGGCCAGGGATGCGGCGCAAGCGGGGCGGGATAGACGGCCAGCGTCTGGTCCTCGTATTTCAGGTCCAGATCCTTTTGCAGATCGCGTCGGTTCAGCGGGTGTTTCGTGGGGCGATAAGCCCCGTCGGACTGAAGCTCCAGATCCCACCACCACTTCTTGGTGTCGTTCAGCCCGCCATTGCCCAGCGCGTCATCCAGCCGTGCCAGCGCGGGCGCTGCAGCGGGGATGTTCATCGCGGCCCAGCGGAAGGGGCGTTCGGCAAAGATGCCTTCGAGGTTCCACGGGCAGGTCTTCATGCAGCGCCCGCACATCGCGCCGCCGGGCGTGGTGATCCGGTAGGTGGCGCATTTCTGGCTGTCGGATTTCCAGATCTCGTAGCCGTTGAACATCAGCTTGGGCCCGGCGGTGATCGCCCCCGAGGGGCATTCGCGAGCGCATTTGTTGCAGCTCTCGCAGAATCGCTGCAGGCCGAAGTCGATGGGCTTGTCATGCGCCATCGGCATGTCGGTCGTCACGACGCCCGACTTGAGGCGCGGGCCGAGGAACGGGTTCAGAATGACCTCGCCGATGCGGCTGACTTCGCCCAGCCCCGACAGCAGCAACAGCGGCGGCTGTAGCACTTCGCCATCCATCACCGTATGCGCCTTGGCCTTGTAGCCCAGGTTGCGGATCTGCTGGGCGATCACCCCACCCAGCAGCGAGAACCGCAGATAGGCGCGCATCGACTGGGCGACGCTGATCCAGTCATCGCCCGAGGCGCCCTCCATCGTCTCATAACCCTGGTCGATGATCATGCTGACGACCTGATCGTGGGGCGGCACGATTTCCTCGCCGGTGGCGTCGTGGGAATACCACGCCCAATCGGGGCACCGGCTGAGGCCCACGGCATCGACGCCAAGGAAATAGCTGGCCGCCTTCAGGTTGGCGGCGTTGCGATCTGCGTCATTGGGTTTGGGGCCATCGGCGCTGTCGCCGTCCTGCAGCAGGACGAACGCCCCCAGCGCACGCCTTTGCGCAAAGCTGGGCGCGGATTTTCGGACGTAATGCCCGCCTTTGGCCGCATCCTGCAGCGGTTTGCCCATATCGCCGAACTGCGCCCGCGCGAACATGTCGGCGCGTTTGGGCACGCGGGCCACGTTTGCCTCGTCGATATAGGTAGTCGGGCTGTCCACGCGTTTGAGCGTTTCGAACGGGTGCGCGCCATCGGCATAGCGGCGGCGGGCGAAAGGGTCGCGGTTCAGCGCGTTTTTGGCAAAGCCAGCGCCCAGCCACCACGCGGGGCCTTGGGTTCTGAACCATGGCTGCCGGTCGAGCGGGGCCAGCGGGCGATCATGGGCGATTTCCATCTCGGTGGTCACAGCGGCCAGGCCAAACCGATGCCCCAGCCAAGGGGCCACGGCGGTGCCACCCTCGGCCCAGACCAACCCGGCTGCGGCGGCAAGGCGCGGCAGGTCCACGTCCGAGGACATCACCGAATGCGCCCGCGCGTCATACCCCAACAGACGGATGTAATTGGCGATCACCACCGCGTTTTCGGTGGCCAGCAGGCAGGCGCGGTGGTCCTGCGCATCCAAGATCCATTCGGCACCAGGCTCGGCCGGGTCCGGGTCGCGGTGATGTTCGTACAGGAACACGATCGCATGGCGATGGGCGGTGATTGGCCCGGGCTGGGCTGCCACGCTGTCGCGCAGGTCGGCCATGATCATGTCGATCCCCGAGGCCAGGGTCTTCGTCTGCCGGGTCTGCAGCGCATGGGCCAGCCGGTCGATATCGGGATTGCGCCGGGGCCGATCCAGCAGCGCCTGCGGCGGCAGAGGCCCGCAGCCCATCATCGAGGCATCGTTGAAATAACCGAATGCCTTCAGGTGGTTGGCGCGCTCGACCGGGTCATGGGGCATCTCGGCTCGGGCCGGATTGACGAAGCCATCTCGGATGGTGTCCAGCATCGCCTGAAACTCGCCCATCGCGTTGACGATGCTGTGGGGCTGCTCGGGGCGGTCAAAACTCAGCACCGACATCGGGGCCAGCGCCGACAGATCGGGCAGCGTATCCTGTCGCCGCAGCCGCTCGAGCGGATAAGGACCCATGTGAACGGGTCGGTTCTTGTCCGAGAAAAAGCGGATCCCCATCGTGTGCCTCCTGTTGCCAAGCTTCCCCTAGCGCGGCATGAACAGCAATACCATTCATGACAGATAATAAACGGTATGAAGAAAATCGATTTCATGGACCTAGACGGCAAGGTCCTGCGCACCTTCCTGACGATCCTCGAGGAAAACTCGGTCTCGAAGGCCGCTGACCGGCTGGGCGTCACGCAATCGGCCATCAGCCACACGCTGGCCAAGCTGCGGCAAGTGCTGGGTGACCCGCTGTTCATACGGTCGGGCCAGGGGCTGCGCGCGACCGAGCGGGCTCTGGCGCTGAAAGACCCGGTACAGCAGGTGCTGGACGGGATGCGCGCCCTGACCGACGAGCGGCCCTTTGACCCTCTGTCCGAAGAGATCACCGTCCAGATCGCCACCAACGACATGCCGCGCGAGCTGATCTTTCCGCAGTTGCTGCGCGGGGCGCGGGTTGATGGGGTGCGGCTGCGGCTGGGGTTCATGCCCTCGGGCGTGCCTGACCCGGAACTGCTGCGCAGCGACCGGTGCCAGCTGATGCTGAGCCCACTGCCCCCGGACGGTCCCGACATCTTTCAGAAACTGCTGGTGAGCAGCCGTTTGATGGTGTTCTACGACGCCGAACGGCGCGACCCGCCCGCCGACTGGGCCGATTATTGCGCCTCGGACCATGTCGAGGTGCGGTTTCCCGATGGGCGCAACGCGCGGGCTGTGATGCGCGGCGTGGACCAGAGCCAGATCCGCCCGCCCACCGTGACTCTACCGCATTTCAACGCGATCCCGGCCTTCGTGAAGGGCACCGATCTGATCTCGACCGACACAGCGCTGATGAAACAAGGGCCTTTGGCGGCACTGGACTGTGCGCCCCTGCCCTTCGATTGTCAGCCGGTTTCGATCTACATGGTCTGGCATCAGCGGTTCGCCAACGATCCCGCCCATCGCTGGCTGCGGGGGCGGATCGCGGCGATTGCCGCCACGCTTCAGGCCTGAGCCCGCAGCCAGTCGCGCATCAGCGCCACAAGATCCGGCTGCCGAGGCTTGCGCGGGGTGACGATATGGAACCCCAGACCGTCCAGCAACACCTGCGCCAGCGGTTGCACCAACCGCCCCGTCGTCAGCTCGGCGGCGACCAGTAGCGCATTGGCCAGCGCAAAGCCCTGCCCGGCCACGGCGGCGTCAATGGCCAGACTGGTCTGATTGAAATTCATCATCCTCGGGCGCCCCTGCACACCGGCGCGATCCAGAAACAGCGGCCAAAGGCCATGAGAATCGCTCAGCAGTACATGCGCCAGCAGGTCTTGCGCCGATGTCACCTGCGCGGCCAGGTCGGGGCTGCCGACCACGACGAATTCGGTAGGGAACAGCGGCTCGGCCACCAGGCCATCGCCAAACGGTGCGCGGCCCTGCCGGACCGCGATGTCCACCCCGTCCGTCTGAAAATCAGCCAGCCGCTCGCGCGCATCGACCTGCACTAAGACATCCGGATGCCGCGCGGTGAAATCACCCAGCCGCGGCACCAGCCATTTCGAGGCAAAGCTGGGCGTGACCGACAGGGTGATCTGGCGCTGGCCGGACAGATCATCGACCGCCTCTTCGATCAGACGGAAAGCGCGGCGCAGGGGCGCGTGGAACCGCCGTCCGGCCTCGGTCAGCCGCAGGCCGCGCGGCAGGCGGTCGAACAACGGAGTGCCCAGCCGCGCCTCGAGGCCCCGGACCTGCTGTGTCACTGCCCCTTGGGTGACACCCAGTTCCTGCGCCGCCAGCCTGAAGTTCAGGTGGCGGGCCGACGCCTCGAAGGCGCGCAGCGCGTTCAGCGGGGGAAGGGCAGCCATGACGCCCACACAGTAGATTTTCTACAGCCA
The DNA here is from genome assembly GCF_059612945.1 of Ruegeria sp. BHSC276. NCBI lineage: Bacteria > Pseudomonadati > Pseudomonadota > Alphaproteobacteria > Rhodobacterales > Roseobacteraceae > Ruegeria > Ruegeria sp. BHSC276. The sequence continues at coordinate 605,432 of NZ_JBXWRP010000001.1, forward strand.
TAGGGCAGAAGAACTGATTGGTCAAACGGTCGGCCACGCTTCATCTTGGCGACAGATGGAAACGGAGTACGAAGATGACGGACAAAGTGGCTCTGATCACCGCCGGCGGCAGCGGAATGGGCGCGGATGCGGCGCGGCGGCTGGCGGCGGACGGGTTCAAGGTGGGCATCCTGTCCTCGTCCGGCAAGGGCGAGGCGTTGGCGGCTCAGCTAGGCGGCGTGGGCGTGACCGGCTCGAACCAGTCGAATGACGACCTGCAGAAACTGGTGGATGCGGCGATGGCGCATTGGGGGCGGATCGACGTGCTGGTGAACTCGGCCGGGCACGGTCCCCGCGCGCCGGTGCTGGAGCTGAGCGACGAGGACTGGCACCGCGGCATGGAGGTCTATTTCCTGAATGCCGTGCGCCCCACCCGGCTGGTGACCCCGATCATGCAGGCGCAGGACGGTGGGTCGATCATCAACATCTCGACCTTTGGGGCCTTCGAGCCGGACCCGGTCTTTCCGACCTCGGGCGTGTTCCGGGCCGGGTTGGCGGCGTTCACCAAGCTTTTCGCCGACAGGTACGCCGCCGAGAACATCCGAATGAACAACGTCCTGCCCGGCTTCATCGACAGCCTGCCGGAAAAGGAGGAGTTCAAGGCCAAGATCCCCATGGGCCGCTATGGGCGCAGCTATGACGAGATCGCCTCGGTCATCGCGTTCCTGGCCTCCGAAGGCGGCGGCTATATCACCGGGCAGAACATCCGGGTGGATGGCGGGATCACCCGCTCGGTCTGATCGGTCAGAATCGCGCCTTAACCAGATGCGTCAGCGTCGCGCCGGTTTCAAAAAAGGCGCGGCGTAGGCCTGTCCAGCTTTCGCTGTGCGCAGGCACCGGCGGCAGCGGCAGGCGGGCGGGGTCGCCCGACAGCAGGCTGTCGGCCATCATGCGGCCGAACACCGTGCCCGGCCCGATGCCGCGCCCGGAATAGCCATGCGCCGACAGCGCGTTCGGCCCGATCTGCACCAGCTTCGGGATATGGTCCGAGGTCATGGCGATACGCCCGTGCCAGCCGTCTTTCAGCGGTTGGTCGGCCAGCGCGGGGTATATCTGCGCCATTTTCCGCGTGATCCAACCGCGATGAGCAAAGCTACCCGCATGGCCCAGATCGCCCATCGCCCCGATCACCAGCCGCCCGGCCCGATCCATGCGGAACGAGGTCATGATTAGCCCGGTATCCCAGCACCCCTCGCCCCCCGGCAGCAGAGTGGCGCGGATATCCTCGGGCAGCGGGTCGGTGGCGTATTGAAAGTAATAGACCGGCACATAAGCCTGCCGGGTGTCGGACAGCCCCGCGTGATAGGCGTTGGTGGCCTGGATCAGCGCCTTGGCCCGCACCGAACCCTGCGGGGTGTCCAGATGCCAAGTATCACCATCGTGGCGCAGGGCCTGCACCGGGCTGTTGGCGTGGATCGCCGCCCCGGCCTGCTGCGCTGCGCGGGCGAGGCCCTGCACATAGGCCAGAGGCTGGATCGTCCCGGCGCGCGGGTCGAAAATGGCGCCGTGAAAGGCGGTGCTGCCGGTGCGGCGGGCGGTTTCCTGCGCCGACAGCAGCTCGACCGGCGCGCCATCGGCCGACAGTTGTTGGTGGCGGGCCTGCAGGTCGCGCAGGCCTTTGGGCGAGTGGGCCAGGTGAAGGGTTCCGGCCTGCACCGGCTCGCAATCGATGGCGTGATCACGGATCAGGCGGAACACTTCGGCTGGGGCCTGCGCCAGCAGGGCGATCAGCCGGTCGCCCGCCGCGCGGCCCAGATGGCCCCGGATCTCGGCCGGGGGCAGCCACAGTCCGGCATTGGCAAGCCCGACATTGCGGCCCGACCCGCCATAGCCGATCTGGTGTGCCTCGAGCAGGCAGACCGACGCCCCCGCCTGCGCCGCCTGCAGCGCCGCCGAGCAGCCCGTATAGCCGCCGCCGATCACGGCGAGGTCCACCGTGGCAGACCCGGTCAGCGGCGGGGCGTCCACCCGCTCGCGGCTGGTCTTGGCCCAAAGGCTGGTTTCCGGGTCGGTGGTCATGGCGGGATGTCCTTGAATGCGCACGCAGATTTCCCGAGGGCTCAGCCGATGGCAAGGGGTCTTTGATCCTCGCGCCCCAGCGCGATCAGGAACGGGTCCTGCGCCTGCAGGGCCTGAAAGCTCTGCTTGTCGGACATACCGCGCCAGTTGGCCAGCACCAGCGACTGCGCCACCGCGCCGCCCAGCGTGGCGCCGGGGCCGGTGACGATGAACAGATCAGGCGCGAATTCACGGGCGGCGGTCTGCACCGCACGGGTGAAGTCGTAGGGCTCGGTCACCTGATGGCCCAGCGTGTAATCCCACAGTTCGCCCACGTCGGTGGCCCCGGGCCACCAGATCTTGCCGCGCCCGTCGATCATTGGCAAATCGGGTTGGGCGAACAGCGTGGCGGGCAACTGGCGGCGACCCTCCTGCGCCACCGGGGCCTGCAGGCGCGTGTGAAAGGCCGCGTGGTTGGCCAGCCGCATCGGGAACCGCTCCTGCACCACGGGCTGCGCGGCCCCAAAGGCCTTGAGCCCGGCTTCGTTGCCGGCCAGCACTAGCATCCCGCCCAAGTCGATCGACAGGGCAAGGTCATGCTCCGGCAAGGCATTGATGCGCGCCACCTCGGCGAAAAGCTCGGCCTTCCGGGCGGGGTCGTCACGCCAGTCGTCGCCGGTGAAGGGATAGACCAGCTGCCCGCCGATCAGGTGAGTCTGCATCAGCGTTCCCATGGTGTTGACCACCCGGAACCCGTTTTCGGGCGACAGCGCGCCAGCGGCGGCCAGCGCGATATACCAGCCCATCGAGTTGCCTGTGACGGCTACCACCTCGATATCCTCGGCCAGCGCCTGCGCGTCGGCCAGCGATGCGGCATAGATCAGGGGCGAGGCCACGTCGCCGCGCGAATATTTGCTGACCGAGAAGCGCGACGCGCCGTCCAGCGCGGTCACCGCCTCTTGGCCCGTTTCGGCGCGGATGGCGTCGAATTCGCGGAACAGCTCCATCCGGCGCGCGTGGTGGCGGTGCAGGTAGCCCAGCTCGGGCTTGTTGTAGGTGCCCCGGCCGGGGCAGATCACGACGGCGGTACGGGTCATTTCTTGGCTCCGGTCAGGGTCAGGGCGGCGGCCACGATCCCCTCGCGCGAGGGCAGCGGCGCGGCATAGGCGGGGCCGGTGGCGATGAAGCAATCCTCGGCCACCACGCGGGCGGTGGGCAGGTCGGTCTGTTCGACAAACAGCGCCATCAGCGCCTCGGACTGGCTGCCGGTGCGACGGCATTCATCGACGATCAAGACGTACTTGCAGCCCTTGGTGGCCTCCAGCAGCGCCTGTTCGGGCAGCGGCGCCAGCCAGCGCATGTCGATGATGCGGGTCTTGAGGCCCGCCGCTGCCAGCTCGGGCAGCGCCTGTTTCGACAGATAATGGCCGTTGCCGTAGGTCACGATGGCCAGATCGGTGCCGTCGCCATGCACGCCGACCTCGCCCAGCGCGATGCGTTCACCTGGCGCGGGATAGCGGGTCATCCACGCGCCGTCCTGCCCCTCGTGCAGGTCGCGCATCGGGTAGAGCGCGATGGGTTCGAGGAACACCACCACGCGCTGCTCCTCACGCGCAAGCCGCACGCATTCGCGCAGCATCCGCGCCGCATCGGCCCCGGTCGAGGGGCAGGCGATGATGACGCCCGGAATGTCGCGCAGAACCGCCAGCGAGTTGTCGTTGTGGAAATGCCCGCCAAAGCCCTTCTGGTATCCCAGCCCGGCGATCCGCACGACCATCGGGTTGGTGAACTGCCCCTTCGAGAAGAAGGGCAGCGTGGCGGCCTCGCCCCGGATCTGGTCCTCGGCATTGTGCAGATAGGCCAAGAACTGGATCTCGGGGATCGGGACGAAACCGTTGTGGGCCATGCCGATGGCGAGGCCGAGGATGGACTGTTCATCCAGCAGCGTGTCGATCACCCGGTCGGGGCCAAAGCGCTGCTGCAGCTTCTGCGTCACGCCATAGACGCCGCCCTTGCGTCCCACGTCCTCGCCCATGCAGACGATCTCGCCATGTTCCAGCATCAGGTCGGTCAGCGCCCAGTTGATCAGGCGCGCCATCGGCTGCGGGTCGTCCATCGCGCGCAGGTCGCTGCCGAAGGCGGCGGCGCGGGCCTCGGCGCTGGGGCCGTTGGTGGGTTTGCAGGGGCGCTTGGGTGGGATCAGGCTGGCCGCGACCTCGGCGGCGGTAGCCAGATGCGGGCGGGTGGCGGCCTCGGCCGCGATGCGATCGGTGCGGGCGCAGGTCTGCTCATAGATCTTCAGCGCCTGTTCGGGCGACAGCGCCCCGGCCTGATCCAACAGGCGCACCGAATGCAGCAGCGGATCGTTGGCCTCGTCGGCCTCGACCTCGGCACGGCTGAGATAGGTGGTGGGCACATCCGCCCCCGCATGGCCGTAAAGCCGCACGGTTTTCAGGTGCAGGAAGGCCGGTTTGCGCCGGGTGCGGACATAGTCGGCCGCCTGCTGCGCCACCGCGAAGGTTTCATAGATGTCCAGCCCGTTGGCCTGAAAATACTTAATGCCCGGTCGATGCTCCATCGAGGCCTGAATCCAGCCCTTGGGCGTCTTGACCGAGATGCCGATGCCGTTGTCCTCGCAGACAAAGAGCAGCGGCAGCGGGATCGACTGGACACTGGTCCAACCGGCGGTGTTGATCGCCCCCTGTGCAGTGGAATGGTTCGAGGACGCATCCCCGAAGGAACACATGGCGATGCCGTCCTCGGGCAGTTGCCGGTGTTCGGGGTCGTGACGCCGCGCCGCGCCCAAGCTATAGGCCGCGCCCACCGCCTTGGGCAGGTGGCTGGCGATGGTCGAGGTCTGCGGCGGGATCATCAGCGCCTTGGAGCCCAGCACTTTGTGCCGCCCGCCCGAGGTCGGGTCCTCTCTGGAACACGCGAAACTCAACAGCATGTCCCAGGCGATCTGCTGGCCGGGCACCTGCTCGGCCCGGGCGATCTGAAAGGCGGCGTCGCGATAGTGCAGAAAGGCGATATCGGTCGGGCGCAGGGCATGGGCCACGGCGGCCATGCCCTCGTGCCCGGAGGATCCGATGGTGTAGAACCCCTGCCCCGCCTTCTGCATCGCCCGGCTGGTGCGGTCCAGCGCGCGGCTGAGCACTTGCGCGCGGAACAGCGACACAGCCTCGGGCGCGCTGAGACCCGGGCGCGGCGGCGCACCCGCGGGCAGGTCGCGATTGGCGACGCGGGTCATGAAGTTTTCGTGAACGATCTGGGCGCGATCCATCTGATTCCCCCGGTCAGGTCAGAGTTTGGCCGTGGCGTCGGTGATCCGCAGCAGGCCTTGGGTCAGGCTATCGGTGTCATAGGCAAAGGAAAGCCGAAAATGCCCCGGCATGCCGAAGGCCCGCCCCGGCACCACCGCAACGCCCGCGTGATCCAGCAGGTGACGGCAGAACTCGGGGTCCGAGGGCATCGCAGCGGGCGTCTGCGGAAATACGTAGAAGGCGCCGTCGGGCACCGGGCAGTCCAACCCGGCGGCGTTCAGGCCCGCCACGACCAGATCGCGACGAGTGCGCATGGCCTCGCGGCGTTCGGCCAGCAGGTCCTGCGGGCCGGTCAGTGCGGCCAGAGCTGCCGCCTGCGCGATGGAACAGGCGCCCGAGGTGATCTGCCCCTGCACCGCAGCCATCGCCTTGATCAGCGGCGCGGGGCCGATCCCCCAGCCGATGCGCCAGCCGGTCATCGAATAGGCCTTGGACACGCCGTTTACCGTCAGTGTGCGGTCTGCCAGCGCCGGAACCGCCTGGGTGAAGGGCGCGAAGGGCACATAGGCAAGGTGCTGATAGATCTCATCCGAGATCACCCAGACCTGCGGGTGCTGCTCCAGCACGTCGCCCAGCGCCTGAAGTTCGGATTCGGTGTAAACCGCCCCGGTCGGGTTCGACGGAGTGTTCAGCAGCAGCCAGCGCGTGCGCGGAGTGATCGCGGCGTCGAGCTGTTCGGGCGTCAGCTTGAAGCCCTGTTCGCGCGGGCAGTCCAGCACGACCGGCACGCCGCCCGCCAGTTTCACCATGTCGGCGTAGCTGGTCCAGAAAGGGGCGGTTGTGATGACTTCATCGCCCGGATCGAGTGTCGCCAGGAACGCGCCCGCAATCACCTGCTTGGCCCCGGTCGAGACGATGACCTGCGCCGGCTCGACCCCGGCCTGTTCCGCGACGGCGGTACGCAGGGCCGGGGTTCCGGCGGTGGCGGGATATCGGGTCTGACCGTCCAGCGCCGCCTTGTGGGCGGCCTCGACCACGTGCGGCGGCGTGGGAAAGTCGGGCTCGCCGGTGCTGAGCGCGATCACGTCCACGCCCTGCGCCCGCAACTGCGCGGCCCGTTCCGAGATCTGAACAATCTCGGACAATTCGATCCCGTCGAGCCGCCCCGCCCGGCGAAATCCGCTCAAACTGTTCTGAATAGTCATGGTATTCCCGCTGCACTTTTCTAAGGTTGCGCCTTTTTGCTATTGGATTTGAGGATCCACCAGTGATATTCCCTCCACAAGCCATGAGGAAAAGTCATATGCTGGCGCCGCGTCGATTTCTGCCGTCTATTTCTTCCCTGTTGGCACTCGAAGCCGTCGACCGCTTGGGTAGCGCCTCAGCAGCTGCCGATGAACTCTCGCTGACCCAAAGCGCGGTCAGTCGGCAGTTGAAGGCCGTCGAAGAACAGCTGGGCGTCGCGCTGATCCAGCGCGACCAAATGCGCCTGCAACTCACGCCCGCTGGCAAGGAATACGTGGAAACCGCCAGAACAGCGCTGCAGCAACTGGCGCAGGCCTCACTGAAGCTGAAGGCCAACCCTTCCGGCGGTTCTTTGCAACTGTCGATCCTGCCCGCCTTCGGTATGCACTGGCTAGCGCCACGGCTTCAGGATTTCGCGCAGCGCCACCCCGAAGTGACGATGAACCTCAGCACGCGGCTAAAGCCATTCGACTTCGGCACCGAACCCTTCGACGCGGCCATCCATTTCGGCCAGCGCGACTGGACCGGGGTGAACTATCTGCCGATCATGCGCGAATCGGTTCTGCCGGTCTGCGCGCCAGCCCTGCTGCCAGCCGAAACCCCGAAGGTTGAATGGCTGGTCGACGCACCACTGCTGCATCTGGATACCCGGCCCGATGCGTGGGAACGCTGGTTCGCCGCGCAAGGCACCCCTGTCGAGGGCGTCCGAGGCATGCTGTTCGACCAGTTCTCGACGATGATCCAGGCCACGATCCATGGGCTGGGCGTAGCACTGCTGCCCAGCTACCTGATTTCAGCCGAGCTGGAAGCCGGCCGGTTGGTTCCGGCCTGCGCAGCTCCGCCGGTCAGCCTGGGCGACTACTATCTTGTCTGGCCGCAAAATCACACCGAACCGGCCCCGCTTGTCTCGTTCCGCGCATGGCTGCAGGAGCAGCTGACTTAGCCGATCCGCCTCGGCCGCGTCCGAGCATCGCTCGGGCGCGGCCGGGCCCAACCGGAGAAGGCGGCCCGCAAGGGCCGTTGACGACGGGCGGGAGCGCCCGGTCAGACGTCGATCGAGCGGGCGATGAGTTCTTTCATCACCTCGTTGGTGCCACCATAGATCATCTGCACCCGCGCATCCGCATAAAGCCGCGCGATCGGGTATTCCATCATGAAGCCATAGCCGCCGAACAGCTGCAGGCATTCATGCATGATCTCGTTTTGCACCTCTGACCCCCAGTATTTCACCATCGAGGCGGTGGCCGCATCCAGTTGGCCGGCCTCCAGCTTGGCGATGCAGTCATTGACGAAGCTGCGCAGCACCTCGGCCTTGGTCTTGCATTCCGCCAGCTTGAAGCGGGTGTTCTGGAAGTCCATCACGCGCTGGCCGAACGCCTTGCGCTCCTGCACGTATTTCACCGTCTCGGCGATGGCAAAGTCGATCGCGCCCAGCGCCATGATGCCGATGGTCAAACGTTCCCACGGCAGTTGCTTCATCAGCTGATAGAAACCCTGCCCCTCCTCGGAGCCCAAAAGGTTGGTCATCGGCACCTTCACGTCCTCGAAGAACAGCTCGGCGGTGTCATTGGCCTTCATGCCCAGTTTCTTGAGGTTGCGCCCCCGGCGGAAGCCCTCGGCCCCCTCGGTCTCGACCGCGATCAGCGACACGCCCTTGGCGCCCAGCGACTTGTCAGTCTTGGCAGCCACGATGATCAGGTCCGCGGTCTGGCCGTTGGTGATGAAGATCTTGGACCCGTTCATCCGGTAGGAATTGCCATCCTTCTCGGCTGTGGTGCGGATCGCCTGCACGTCCGAGCCGGTGCCCGGTTCGGTCATGGCCAGCGCACCGACCATCTCGCCCGAGGCCAGCTTGGGCAGCCATTTGCGCTTTTGATCCTCGCTGCCATAGGCGGTGATGTAATGGGTCACGATCGACTGGATGCCATAGCCCCAGCCCGCATCCCCCCGCGAGGTCTGTTCATAGATCGTGACCGCATCAAAACCCATACCGCCACCGACACCGCCGAATTCCTCGGGGATGGCCCCGGCCATCAGCCCAGTTTCCCCGGCCTTCCGCCAGAAGTCGCGATCGACGACGCCCTGCTCGGCCCAGGCCTCGATGTTGGGCACCAGTTCATCATCCATGAACCGCCCGGCCATTTCGGCAAACATGCGGTGTTCGTCAGTGACCCAGGAAGCGGTCGAGGTAAAAAGCGACATGATTGGTTCTCCGGAATTCTGCTGGCGAAAAGGGTAGCTTTCGCGGCCGATTCCGCCAATCCGGGTGACGCCGCGTCGGTTTGCGCTGCTACGCAACGTCCTTTGGCGTCAATGCCCTACGCGGTGCCGGGCGCCGGGCGGCGGCGGCGTTTCCGGGGCGCCGGCGAAACACTGGGCGATGTCCATCCACTCCCGCGCGACCGCCCCCCGCACCGACAGGCCGGTGTCCGCCACGTTTCGGGTCTGGGTCACCACGCGGGCGAAATCGACGGCCAGCCCTTCGATCAGGTCGGCACCGGGCGCGCCGAACTCCCACAGCTCCCCGGAGGGCGCGGTCAGGCGCAGATGGGGAGGCACCGGTGGCACCGGGCGGCCATGCACCGTGAAGGTCCAGCCAAAGGTGTTCACCCCCAGCACGACGATGTTGCGGATCCGGTCGGTCTCGGGCCGGGTCAGGCCAAGGATGTCGAACACCTCCTGCCCATGCGCCCAGGTCTCCATCTGACGCGCGGTCATCGAGGACCGCACCGACATGTCCGGCCCCACCCATTTGACCCGCGCCTTGGGGTCCAGAAGGGCCCAGTCATAGGCCATGCGGGTGTACAGATCGCGCCAGGCCAGCCGCAGGTCATGGCCCCGCTGGGAGATCGCGGCGTTTTCCGTGGCGCGAAAGCCCTCGGCCTGGATGCGCGGCATCACCCGCTGCACCCTTGCATCGAACGCATCCGGATCGCGCTGTGACAGGTCGGCCATCTGGTTCCAGAAATGCAGGTGCACCAACACATCGTCGATCGTCCAACCCTTGAATTGGGTCACGGTGCGCCAGTCGCTGGCACCAAGACGCTCAAGGGCATGGTCGAGAACCTGGCATTCCTCAAAGAAATCCGCAGCTTGATCCATGGCACTCCCGCTCTCTGCCCATTGGGCCACTAAAGCGGGTTTCGGCCGGTCAGGCCAGCGCGTTCTGCAAAAGGACCTGCGCGGCCTCTTTCGCATCGCGCGCCGGATCACAACTGTGCAGCAGAACGGCGGTGACGATCGCGCCCTCTTTCAGCAGCAGCAGCTGGCAGGCCAGCTTGTCCGGGTCCTGCGCGCCGGCCTTGCGACACAGGTCAGTGAAATATTCCAGCAGCAGGCGCTTGTGCTCGCCCGCCTGCACATGGATCGGGTGGTCGGGGGCCTGATATTCGGCCCCGGCCTTGATGAACATGCAGCCGCGGAAATTGTCTTCGCGGAACCATTCGCCCAGCGCATCGAACGCGGCCAGGAGTTGATCGGCGGGGGTGTCGGCCAGTTCCTCGATCCGGCGCACGAACCAGTTGCGGAAATTCTCGTCCCGTAGGCGCAGCACTGCCAGGATCAGCTCTTCCTTGGTGCGGAAGTGCTTGTACATTGAGGTCTTGGACACGCCGGTTTCGACCACCAGCCGGTCCATTCCGGTGGCGTGAAACCCGTCGCGATAAAACACCTGCAGTGCCTTGCGGACCAGCTCATCCCGTTTGTTCGGACGCATGATTCGGCTCCTTCGCGTACAGATCAGTACATAATCCTTCTGCCGAACGGCTGCAAATCACCAATCTGAATTCTCTGTTTTTAATCAATAAATTTTTCTTCCGGCCACCGCAGGAAAATAAATTCCGCAAAAATGGTTGAAAAAGTTAACCGAACTGTACACCTTATCAGCAAAGTTTACTGATCTGTACACCCAAAGGATTTGACCGATGCGACGCCGCGCCAGCCTATTTCCCGCAAGCTATGTCCCCTTCCTTCTGACCGTAGCCCTTCTAGCCGCCACCCTCGCCTGAAAGCCCCCACCATGCCCCGCGCCTTTTCCGAACTGACCTTCACCCCCGCCGTCCGCGCGCACCAAGAGCGGATGGGGTCCGCCGCCTCATACGCCAGGTTCATCGACGGCGGCCCGCAGCAGGGCCACCTGATCGGCCCGGCCGAGCAGGCCTTCATCGAGGCGCGCGACGGGTTCTATCAATCCACCGTGTCCGAGACCGGATGGCCCTATGTGCAGTATCGCGGCGGCCCGGCGGGGTTTCTGAAGGTGCTGGACGATCGGACCATCGGCTATGCCGATTTCTCGGGCAACAAGCAGTATATCTCGCGCGGGAACCTGGACGGCAATGACCGGATCGCGCTGATCCTGATGGATTATGCCAACCAGCGCAGGCTCAAGATCCTGGGCCGTGTGGACTTCTGCGAAGGTGCCGAGGCCGCGCGCGATCTGTTTCCCGACTGGGCCGAGGCCGAACGAGCAGCGATCATCCATGTCGCGGCGCTGGACTGGAACTGCCCGCGCCACATCACTCCCCGCTTCACCGAGGCCGAGCTGCGCCCGCATCTGAACGAGCTTGGCCGCCAGATGGCCCAGCTGCAGGCCGAAAACGACCAACTGAAGCAGGCCCTGGCCCGAAAGGCCTGAGCCAAACCCCAAGACCCCGAATACGCCAGCAACAGGAGTATCAATGCCATGCTACGCGCGATTACTAACACACTTGCCACCCTGATCGCCGGATCAATCTTTGCCGTCTCGGTCGTGACCGTCGGGTTCTACCTCTCGCCCGAAGCCGTGCGCGCCGCCGAGCCCGACCCGTTCCAGACCCAGTTCCGCGCGCAGACTATCGACGGCATGAAGATCACCTATCGCAAGGCCGGCGACCCGGCCAACCCGACGGTTCTGCTGTTGCACGGCTTTCCGCCCTCGTCGCACATGTTCCGTTACCTGATCCCTGTGATCGCGCAGGATGACCATGTGATCGCGCCCGACTATCCCGGTTTTAGCGCGTCCGATATGCCCCCGGCGGATACATATGACTAAAGCTCTGCCGGAACCGCGCATATGATGGCCGAGCTGCTGGATGCGAAGGGCGTCGATCGCTGTGCCGTCTCCCTGATGGACTACGGCGCGCCGGTGGGATTCCGGATGTTCCCCGAGGCTCCCGACCGCGTGACCGGCTTCATCATCCAAAACGGCAATGCCTATGACGAGGGCCTGCGCGAGTTCTGGGACCCGATCAAGGCCTATTGGGCCGATCCGTCCAAGGAAAACGGCGATGCCCTGCGCGCCTTCCGACCATGGATTCCACCCAGTGGCAGTTCACCCACGGCACCCAGAACCCCGACGCGATCAGCCCGGACAATTTCTGGCACGTCCAGTACCTGCTGGACCGTCCCGGCAACCAGGAAGTGCAGTTGGAGATGTTTCTGGATTTGGGCACCAATGTGGGCGAATACCCCAAATGGCAGGCGCTGTTCCGCGAATACCAGCCGCCCGCGCTGCTGATGTGGGGCAAGAATGACGTGATCTTCCCCGAAGCGGGCGCGCATCCCTACAAAAACGACCTGACCGATCTGGAGTTCCACATCCGCGACACCGGGCATTTCGCGCTCGAGGAATTCGGCCCCGAGATCGCCGCCGAGATGCAGGACTTCCTGGCCCGCATCAACTGACCCCCCTGCCCCCCGGGGCTGTCCGGGGCCCCCTATACCGGAGGACTGACCCATGACCTCGCATGTTGACCGTATCGCCGCCTTTTCCAATGGCCCCGCCGGGGGCAACCCGGCCGGGGTTCTGATCGCGGATACCCTGCCCTCGGATGCCGAAATGCAGAAGATCGCCGCCGTTGTCGGCTATTCCGAAACCGCCTTTGCCGCGCCGCAGGGCGCGGGCTGGCGGGTGCGCTATTTCGCACCGGTGGGCGAGGTCGCCTTTTGCGGCCATGCCACCATCGCGCTGGGGGCGCAGCTGGCGCAGCGGTTCGGCGATGGAGAATACGCGCTGCAGCTGAACGACGCGCAGATCTCGGTCGAATGTCGGCGTGACGGCGACAGGGTCGCGGCCACGCTGGTGTCGCCGCCGACCCACAGCCGCGCGGTGACTGACGATGTTCTGGCGCAGGCACTGACCCTATTCGGGCTTGCGCCCAGTGACCTGAGCACCGATCTGGCGCCCGCCATCGCCAATGCAGGCAACGACCACCTTATCCTGGCGCTGACGTCCCGCGATCGTCTGGCTCAGATGACTTATGACCTGCAAACCGGGGCCGAGTTCATGCAGGCCCAAGGGTTCACCACGATCGACCTGATCTGGGCCGAAACGCCCCGGCTGTTTCACAGCCGCAACGCCTTTGCCAGTGGCGGGGTGCTGGAAGACCCCGCCACCGGCGCCGCAGCCGCCGCGCTTGCCGGGTATCTGCGCGACCTGGATTCGCCGCATGGCGGCGAAATCAACATCGTGCAAGGCGAGGATATGGGCGCGCGATCCCTTCTGCGCGTTCAGATCGGCGCCGCGAAGGGCGACGGCGTGCGCGTCTCGGGAACCACCCGCGCCATCGACTGAGCCGGGTCAGGGCCGTGCGCGGCCCGAGTGTACCATTGCCTCGATCCCCGCAGCGCAGAACTCGACCAGTTGGTCGATCCCGGACAGATCGCCCCCCTGTGACAGCGCCTGCACCCGCCAGGCGCTGTTGAGATGCGCCAGCATCGCTGAAACCGTATAGACTTGGCCCGTAGCCAACAGCGCCCGGTCGGCCTGCGGATACAGCGCGGCGATTTCGCGAATGAATAGCTCAGCGGTGGGGTCGAAACACGCGGCCGCGATATGGCGCCAGCGCGGATCGACCGACACATGCGCCACTAGCCGCCCATAGGCCATCCAGCCCGGGCCGCCCGTTTCTGCAAGGCTGACATAGGGGCGGATGAAACAGTCCAGAATACCCCGCAGGGTCAGCGGGCCTTGCGCGCGCCGATCCTCCAGCGCCTGCATCCGGATCTGCGCAAGCTCGTCAGCGCGGCGCGCGACGGTCTGGAAGAACAGCTCTTCCTTGCCGCCGCCATGGTGGTGGACCAGACCCACCTGTACTCCGGCGCGCGTGGCGATGTCGCGGATCGAGGCGCCCTCGAATCCCCGCTCGGCAAACAGCGCCTCAGCCGCGTCCAAAATCCGCGCCTTGGTTTCCAGCGACCGGGCCGACGGCGCCCTTTGCCTTTGTTTTTCAATGTATTTCGCGCTCATGTTTTTCATCTTGCCTTATTTTGGACGATCGTTCAAGTTAAGCGCCACGAGCAGGGGAGGGTTCATGATACAGGCGCGCAAGGCTTATGCCTTGATCGGCGCAGGTCCGATGGGGCTGGCGGCGGCCAAGGTGCTGAAGGAACAGGGCATCCCGTTCCAGGGATTCGAGTTGCATTCCGATGTGGGCGGGCTGTGGGATATCGATGCGCCACGGTCGACCATGTACGAATCCGCGCATCTGATCTCGTCCAAGTCGATGACCGAATTTGCCGATTTTCCGATGGGCGACGACGTGGCCGAATACCCGTCGCACCGGCAGATGCGCGATTATTTCCGGGCCTTTGCCGATTATTTCGGCCTGCATGATCACTACAGGTTCAATGCCGAGGTGATCGAAGCATCGCCCCTGGGTGCGCCGGGCGATGGCTGGCGGCTAACCTGGCGGGACAGCCAAGGGACTCATAGAGCCGAATTTGCCGGGGTGCTGATCGCCAATGGCACCCTGTCCGAGCCCAACATGCCCGATTTTCCCGGCAGGTTTGACGGCGAGTTGATCCACGCCGCGCAGTACCGCTATCCCAGCCAGTTTCACGGCAAGCGGGTGCTGGTCGTGGGCGCGGGCAATTCCGGGTGCGACATTGCGGTGGACGCCATCCATCACGCCACGCGGTGCGATTTGTCGATGCGGCGGGGATATTATTTCGTGCCGAAATACGTCTTTGGCAAACCCGCCGACACGCTGGGCGGGATGATCCGCCTGCCCATGTGGCTGAAGCGCCGGATCGACGGGATGATCCTGCGCTGGTTCGTGGGCGACCCGCAGAAATACGGCTTTCCCAAACCTGACTACAAACTCTACGAAAGCCACCCGGTGGTGAATTCGCTGGTCCTTTACCACGCAGGCCACGGCGACCTGCGCATTCGCCCTGATATCGACCGGATCGAGGGGCGCACGGTCCACTTCAAGGACGGCAGCGCCAGCGACTATGACATGATTCTGGCCGCGACCGGGTACAAGCTGCACTATCCGTTCATCGACCCGAACCTGCTGAACTGGCAGGGCGACGCGCCACATTTGTATCTGAACGCCATGCATCCCGAACGCGACGATCTGTTCGTTCTGGGCATGATCGAAGCCACCGGGCTGGGCTGGCAAGGACGCCATGAGCAGGCCGAAATGGTGGCGCGCTATATCAAGGGTCTTCAATCCGGCTGCCCCGTGGCCGCGGCGCTGAAGGCGGAAAAACAAAAAGACTATAAGCGCGCCACCGGAGGCATGCAGTACCTGAACCTGCCCCGAATGGCCTATTACGTGGACAAGGCGACCTATCGCAAGGCGGTGACAGACTGGATCGCGCGGTTCCGGAAAGCCCGCGCATGACCGGCATCGACGAGATTACGCTTAATTTCAGCCCCGGCTCGCTGACCCTGCTGAACGCGATTTTGGCGATCGTGATGTTCTCGATCGCCATCGACCTGTCACCACGCGACTTCGACCGGCTGCGGCGCGCGCCCAAGCCAGTGGTGGTGGGGCTGGCCTCGCAATTCCTGGTACTGCCGGCGCTGACCTTCCTGTTGGTCTGGCTGACCGAGCCGCGCCCCTCGATCGCATTGGGGCTGATCCTAGTGGCGGCCTGTCCGGGGGGCAATATCTCGAATTTCATCACCCATCGGGCGGGCGGGAACGCTGCGCTGTCGGTGTCGATGACCGCCTTCGCCACCATCGGGGCTATCGTGATGACCCCGTTCAACATCGCGCTGTGGGGCGGGCTGTACCCGCCGACCCGCGCCATTCTGCAGCAGACCCAGATCGACCCGGTACAGATCGCCATCATTGTCGGGCTGATGCTGATCTTGCCGCTGGTTCTGGGCGTGACCCTGAACCAGAAGCGCCCCGCCCTGACGGCGCGGCTGCGCGGGCCGCTGCAGATCCTGTCCATGGCCATTTTCGTGGCCTTCATCGTACTCGCCCTGGCGGCCAACTGGAGTTTCTTCCTGGGCTACGCGGGGGCGGTCGCCGGGCTTGTGATCGCTCACAACGCACTGGCACTGGGGGGCGGTTGGGTCGTGGCCACTCTGACCCGGCTGTCCCCCTATGACCGGCGTGCAATCACGATCGAGACCGGCATCCAGAATTCGGGCCTTGGGCTGGTGCTGATCTTTGCCTTTTTCAACGGGTTGGGCGGCATGGCCGTGGTGGCCGCCTTCTGGGGAATCTGGCATGCCATCTCGGGGCTGGCGCTGGCGCAACTGATGGCCCGGACCGAGGCCGCCCGATGACCCGCATCCTGATCACCGGCGCCGCGGGGCTGGTTGGCCGCGCCCTGCTGGACGAGCTGAGCGACCATGAGGTGTTTGCCACCGACCTGCGCCGCCCCGACACGCTGCCGGACGAGGTTCCGTTTCTGCGCATGGACGTCACCACGGGCGACCCCGCGCGGGTGATCGCCAAGGTGAAGCCCGAGGTGATCGTGCATCTGGCCTCGGTCGTCACACCTCCGCCGGGGATGTCGCGGGCCGAGGCCCATGCGGTGGATGTGGGCGGCACGCGCAAGGTGATCGATGCCGCGCTGGCCCATGGCGTGCGGCGGCTGGTCGTCACCTCCTCGGGTGCGGCCTATGGCTATCACGCGGACAACCCGGTGCCGCTGCGCGAAACCGATCCGGTGCGCGGCAACCCCGAGTTTCCCTATTCCGACCACAAGCGGCAGGTCGAAGAATTGCTGGCCGAGACCCGAACCGCCGCGCCGCAGCTGGAGCAGGTAGTGCTGCGGGTGGGCACGGTGCTGGGCGACGGCACCGACAACCAGATCACTGCCCTGTTCCGCAAATCCCGCCTGTTGGCGGTGGCGGGCAGCGACAGCCCCTTCGTGTTCATCTGGACCCACGATCTGGCCCGCATCCTGAAACGCGCGGCCACCGACGGGCCGCCGGGAGTGTACAACGTCGCCGGGGACGGCGCGCTGAGTGTCGACGATCTGGCCCGCGCGCTGGACAAATCTGTGCTGCGCCTGCCGGCCTGGGCGCTGAAGGCGGCGCTGGCCGTGGCCCGCCCCCTGCGCCTGTCGCGTTACGGGCCCGAACAGGTGCGGTTCCTGCAATACCGACCGGTTCTGGACAATACGGCGCTGAAAACCGTGTTCGGCTATGTCCCGCAGAAGACCAGCGCCGAGGTGTTCGACCTTTGGAAAAGGAGTGTGGGCCTATGAAAACCGCAGTGATCTCGGGCGGGGCCGGCGGCCTGGGTCAGGCGCTCTCGGCCGCGCTGCAAGAGCGTGGATGGCGTGTAGTCTTGTTGGACCTGAAGGTGGATGGGGTGCAGGACACCGCCACGCAGATGGCGATTACCTGTGATCTTACCGATCCGGCCCAGTTGGCGCGCGCCGTGAACGATACGCTTGCGCACTGCGACAGCATCGATCTGGTCGTCTATAACGCCGGGATCACCCAGATCTGCGGGTTCGATCAGTCCGACGATACCAGCCACCGCAAGGTGTTCGAGATCAACTATTTCGCAGCCGTCTCGATGGCCCGCTCCTTTCTACCGGCGCTGCGCCAGTCGCGCGGGGCGCATCTTGCAATCTCGTCGGTGGCGGGGTTTGCGCCGCTGTATCACCGCACGGCCTATGCTGCCTCGAAACACGCGCTGGAAGGTTTCTTCAAATCGCTGCGATCCGAAGAACGGCTCCATGGCGTGCGGGTGCATATCGCGGCGCCCTCATTCGTGGCGACCAACCCGGGCCGGGCCGAGCGGCAGCCGGACGGCACCGCACGCCCCGGATCGGCCAGCGACGGCATGGACGAGATGACCCCCGAGGCGGCCGCTCGCGTGATCCTGCAAGGGCTGGATCGCGGGCGGCCCGTCATCCCGGTGGGACGGGTGGCGAGGCTGGCCTGGTGGCTGAACCGGCTGGCCCCACGCCTGTACCAGCGCCTGATGGAGCGCAATATCAGCGGCGCGTGACGCGCGGCCATTATTTGCGGCCTGTTTCCCGGTGCGGGGTTGCCCTTTGGGCGCGGCTTTGCTTTGTCTTTGACGAACAATCCGGCCAGCGGGCGTTCTCTGCCCCGGACCGGTCACAGGGAGGATCTCGAAAATGGCAAAAGTTGCATTCCTTGGCCTTGGCGTCATGGGTTATCCGATGGCCGGGCATCTGCAGGCGGCCGGGCATGAAGTGACCATCTACAACCGCACCGCGGCCAAGGCGGAGCAATGGGTGTCGCAGCATGGTGGCCAGATGGCGACCACGCCGCGCGATGCCGCCGAAGGGGCCGAGTTCGTGATGGCCTGCGTCGGCAACGACGACGATCTGCGCATGGTCTGCACCGGCGAGGACGGCGCGTTCGAAGGCATGGCGGAAGGCTCGGTTTTCATTGACCACACCACCGTTTCGGCCAAGGTCACACGCGAGCTGTACGCCGCGGCCAAGGCCCGCGGTATCTCCTTTGTCGATGCGCCGATCTCGGGCGGCCAGGCCGGGGCCGAAAATGGGGTTCTGTCGATCATGTGCGGCGGCGATCAGGCAGCCTATGACCGGGCCGAGCCGGTGATGCAGGTCTATGCGAAGATCTGCCGCCGTATCGGGGACAGCGGCGCGGGCCAGATGACCAAGATGTGCAACCAGATCGCCATCGCAGGGCTGGTGCAGGGGCTGAGCGAAGCGCTGCATTTCGCCGAGAAGGCCGGGCTGGACGGGCGCGCGGTGGTTGAGGTGATCAGCCAGGGTGCCGCCGGAAGCTGGCAGATGTCGAACCGATACGAGACCATGCTGGACGACCATTTCGACCACGGCTTTGCGGTGGACTGGATGCGCAAGGACCTTGGCATCTGCCTGGACACGGCGGACGAGACCGGGGCATCGCTGCCGGTGACTGCGCTGGTCGATCAGTTCTACAAGGATGTGCAGAAGATGGGCGGTAGCCGCTGGGACACCTCGTCGTTGATCAAGCGCCTGCGGGCCATGGGGTAACGCGGGGGGGCTGTCTGCCCCCCATCGCGCCAAGGCGCGATTCCCCCCGAGGATATTATTGGCCAGATGAAAAGGGCTCCGGCGGGCGCGGGGCGGAATTTCGAATGAATGATGTCAGTGCTTTTTGGGCGGTCGCGCTGCGGCGGGTCTGGGGGCTGGACGCCCGGCTCTCGCGGCTGGATGGCGAGTATGACCTGAATTTCCTAGTTCAGGCCACCAATGGGCAGGACTATGTTCTGAAGGTCATGCGGGCCGAATGCGACCCGCAGCTGGTGGATCTACAGATCACGGCGTTGGAGCATATCGCGGCCGAGGCCCCCGGGCTACCGTTTCCCAAGGTGATCCCCGGTCTGGACGGTAGCTTGTTGCCGCAGATCGACGACGACGCGGGACGGCCTCGGCTGGCGTGGCTGTTGGAGCGGCTGCCGGGCCGGTGCTATGCCAAGGCGGCGCCGAAAACCGAGGACCTGATCCTGAAACTGGGCCGGGTATTGGGGGCGACCGATCGGGCGCTGGAGCGGTTTTCGCATCCCGGCCTGGAGCGGCCGGATTTCAAATGGGACCTGACCCAGGCTGGCTGGATCGCTGACAAATTAGATGCGGTTGCCGACCCGGATCGTGCAGCCCTTCTGCGCGAGATTTGTACACAGTTCGATGCCGTCTCAAACATGCTGGCGACGCTGCCCCGGCAAGCCCTCCACAATGACGTGAATGACTACAACATCTTGGTCGAAGGAGAGCTGTCGGAGCGCCGGCAGGTTTCGGGCCTGATCGATCTGGGCGACATGTGCGCCGCGCCGCGGGTGTGCGAACTGGCGATCGCCGGGGCGTATGTGGTGCTGGATCACCCGCACCCCGAACGGGCACTGGCCGCGCTGGTGCGAGGCTATCACGCCGCAAACCGACTGCGCCCGCAGGAAGTGGACCTGATCTGGCCTCTGCTGCGGATGCGGCTGGCCGTGTCGGTCGTCAATTCCACGCTGATGGCCGCTGAAAACCCGGACGACCCGTATGTGACCATCAGCCAGGCACCGGCCTGGCGGTTCCTGGAGGATGGTTCGGTCAATGGCGAGCTGATGCCGGCGCGGCTGCGCGCGGCCTGCGGGCTGCCCGTCACCGACGGGGCCGAGCGCATTCACGCGTACCTGTCCGAACATCGTGGTCAGTTTGCGCAGCTGTTGGGACAGGATCTGTCGAACGTTCCGATGGGTTCGCTGTCGGTCGAAAACTCAACCTGGCCGCAGAACCCGTTTCACATGCCGCTGGACGAGGCCGCGCGGGTGGGCGCGGAATTCGGCGATGGGTTGTGGCTGGGCTATTACAACGAACCGCGCCTGATCTATGCCGAGCCGACGTTCCGCAAGGGTCCGTGGAAGGCGTCGGACCGGCGAACGGTACATCTGGCGGTGGATGTGTTTGCTCCCGCGGGGACGCCTTTGCTGGCGCCGCTGAGCGGTCGGGTCGAGGCGGTCGAGAACCGGGCGAACCATCTGGACTATGGCGGCGTGGTGATCCTGCATCACGAAACCCCCGAGGGTGACGCGTTCTATACGCTATATGGACATCTGGATCCCGAGGTCTGTGACCGCTTGAAACCCGGCGATCCGGTGGCGCAGGGGGCGGCGTTCGCCCGGCTGGGCGATGCTGGCCAGAACGGCGGCTGGGCGCCGCATGTGCATTTC
Source organism: Ruegeria sp. BHSC276 (assembly GCF_059612945.1). Taxonomy (NCBI): domain Bacteria; kingdom Pseudomonadati; phylum Pseudomonadota; class Alphaproteobacteria; order Rhodobacterales; family Roseobacteraceae; genus Ruegeria; species Ruegeria sp. BHSC276. Next base: position 625,854 of record NZ_JBXWRP010000001.1, read on the forward strand.
CAGCTGGCCCTGACCACGGCCGGCATGCAGGCCGACTGGCCCGGTGTCGCTGACCCGGACGAGCTGGACCTGTGGCATGCGGTCTGCCCGAACCCGGCGGCCCTGCTGAACCTGCCGGACGAGAAGGTCTTCTATCGCCCGACCGACAAGGCCGAGATCCTGAACAAACGGCGGGCGCATTTCGGCGGCAACCTGAGCCTGACCTATGACGACCCGGTGATGCTGGTGCGTGGGTGGAAACATCACCTGTTCGACGAATGGGGGCGGCCCTATCTGGATGCCTACAACAACGTGCCGCATGTGGGACACGCGCATCCGCGCATTCAGGCCGTCGCGGTGGATCAGTTGAAGCGGATGAATTCGAACACCCGCTATCTGCACCCCGCGCAGGTGGAATTTGCCGACAAGCTGCTGTCGAAGCTGCCCGATCACCTGCAGGTGTGCTTCTTCGTCAACTCGGGCACCGAGGCCAACGAGCTGGCCCTGCGCCTTGCCCGGGCGCATAGCGGGGCCAAAGGTATGGTGACGCCCGATCACGGCTATCACGGCAACACCAATGCGGCGGTGGCCATTTCGGCCTACAAGTTCAACAAGCCCGGCGGCGTGGGTCAGGCCGATTGGGTCGAACTGGTCGAGGTGGCCGACGATTATCGCGGCCGGTTCAAACGCGACGACCCCGACCGCGCGCGCAAATATGCCGACCTTGTGGACGACGCGATTGCCGCCCTTCAGCGCAAGGGGCACGGGGTGGCCGGGTTCATCGCCGAGACCTTCCCCTCGGTTGGGGGGCAGATCATCCCGCCCAAGGGCTATCTTCCGGCGGTTTACGAAAAAATCCGCACCGCCGGCGGCGTATGCATCGCCGACGAGGTGCAGACAGGCCTAGGCCGGTTGGGCGAGTACTACTTCGGCTTCGAGCATCAGGGGGCGTCGCCCGACATCGTGGTTCTGGGCAAGCCCATCGGCAACGGCCACCCTCTGGGCGTGCTGGCCACCACGCGCGAGATCGCCGACAGTTTCGACAACGGGATCGAGTTCTTCTCGACCTTCGGCGGCTCGACCCTGTCCTGCCGGATCGGCAAAGAGGTGCTGGACATCGTCGATGACGAGGGCCTCCAGGAGAATGCCCGCGTGATGGGCGCACGGCTGATGGATGGTCTGCGCGCGATCGAGGCCGAGTTCGCTTGCGTAGGCGACGTGCGGGGCATGGGCCTGTTTCTTGGGGTCGAACTGATCAACCCCGACGGCTCGGAAGGCACCGAGATCTGCCGATACGTCAAGAACCGCATGCGGGACCACCGCATCCTGATCGGCAGCGAGGGGCCGAAGGACAACATTCTGAAGATCCGCCCGCCTCTGACCATCGAGGCCGAGGATGTGGACATGATCCTGTGGGCGCTGCGGTCTGTGTTGGCCGAGGTGGGCGACTATGCCCCTGCCCCGGTTTGTAACCACACCCATCACCATGAAGGGTGCGGCTGCTGCTAAGATACGCCCCGGCCGGATTCGGCCAGGCAGTTGACCGCGCTGTCAATGCAGCACGGCCGAGGGGATCTGATGGCCGGTGGACGGTAGCGGGAAGTCCGCAGTCATACGCCGCAGAGCCAGCCCGAACTGTTCGGACAGCGACGCCAGCGCGGGTGCGAAATCGGGGCGTACGATCAAGGCCGCCAGCATCATCGCATCCTCGCGCGCCCCTTCCGAGGCCGCGGCGATCATCTGCGCGAAACAGCTTTCGTCCGCGCCTAGACAGGCGCAACCCAACTCGTGCCGGATCAGGGGGCGGCGGCCGTGATGGGCGCACAGGCTGCACAGACGATCCAGCGCCAGCATAGCCAGCTGCCCATGATCGGCGCCCAGCGCGACGTCGAAATCATGCGCCGCGTCGGCACGGCCGGCGGCACCGTCACTCCACATCCGCAGATACATGACGGCGCCAGCCTCGATCGGAGTCAGATCCGCCAGCCGCCCGACCGGGGCGCCGCCCCGGGTGGATGCGCCGCTCATTTCGTCAAGATCAATTTGCCCGCGCGGGTGATGCGCAGGGTGTAAAGTTGGTCGCCCAGCTCGATATGGGCCAGGTTGCCGCCCTGGGTCAGATCCTCGGCCTTGTGGGCCGGCAGCATCGAAACGGCATAGGCTTGGGTCGGATTCGGGTTCTGCGCGTTCATCGGGTCATCTCCGGTTGTGTTCAGGCAAAGCGCCTTTTCCGTTCGGTTTTCATGGATTTGGCTGGCCCGGCGCCGGGTTGGCTATGCGTTTACGCTCTTAATCTGATAAAAATACTAAGGTATGTCAAGAGCCGGTTTTTCAACCGAACCGTTGCGCCCCATCGGCAGGCCCGCTAGGCCGGGGCGGATGACCGACGGAAGGGACAAGGATGACGGCGGCAATCGTGTTTGATCTGGACGGCACGCTGGTGGACAGCCTGGCCGACATCGCGGCGGCGGCAAACCGGATGCTGGCCGATCAGGGCCTTGCGCCCCTGCCCGAAGAAACGATCCGAGGATTCGTCGGCAATGGCCTGCCCAAGCTGGTAGAGCGGGTGATGGTCCATTGCGACATGGACATGAACAGGCACGGTAAACTGACCCAGGCGACCCTGCGCCACTATACAAACGCGTCCAGCTCACGGACGCGTTCCTATCCAGGGGTGCAAGAGGCGTTGGAAGCCCTACGGCAGGCGGGCATGTCCTTGGGTCTGTGCACCAACAAGCCCGAGGCACCGGCACGACACATTCTGCAGGCGCTGAATCTGGAGCCCTACTTCGACGCGGTGATCGGCGGTGACAGCTTGCCCGTGCGCAAGCCCGACCCCGATCATCTGAACGCCGCATTCGACGCTTTGGGCCAGCATCCGGTCAGAATATTCGTCGGCGACAGCGAGGTTGATGCGGAAACCGCGCAGAGGGCAAACGTGCCGTTTCTGCTGTTTTCCCGCGGCTACCGGAAATCGCCAGTCGCTCGGATCCCGCATCATTCCACGTTTGACGAATTTCTCGACCTGCCCCAACTGATCCAGTCGCAATTCACGGCGTAGTCCGAACAAGCCCAACCCTGGGGCACAATCAGATCGCGATCGTCAAGAATTTCGAGGGGCCGGCCGAGGGGGTAGGTGGCCAGCCCCTCGCGGGGAAAGTGGTAGGCCAAGTTCAACCTTGGTTAATCAGACACTAGCCCGGGCGCAGCCCCGCCGAAATTGGGGGTTTCCCGTAGTCCCGACATTTTTTTGACGATCCAAGGCGTTTTGATTGCGTTTGACGCGTCGATTCAGACTGTCCCGGCCGCTGCTTTATCTAAAAGCGCCTCGTACATGTGAGGATAGACGAACCGCGCGGCTGCACGGGCGATCACCAATTCTTCGTTGGTGGGAATCACCATGACTTGAACCCGCGACAAGGGCGTCGAAATTATCCGCGCATGCTCGGTATTGGCGTCATGGTCCAGTTCGATTCCCAGCCAGCCCATGTTGACGCAGATGCGTTCACGGACCAGCGCCGAATTTTCGCCGATCCCGCCGGTGAACACCACCGCATCCAGCCCGCCCAGAACTGCGGCCAGGGCACCCATCTCGCGCCGGGCGCGAAAGTTGAAATAGCTGATGGCGCGGCGCGCGGCCCCGGTATCCGCCTGCTCGAGCGTGCGCATGTCGTTGGACAGGCCGGACAGGCCAAGCAGACCCGACTTGCAATACAGCAACTCGGTGATTTCGTCCGCAGTCATGCCTTTCTGCTGCATCAGATACAGCACAACGCCCGGGTCAAGCTGACCGCAGCGGGTCCCCATGGGCAGGCCGTCCAGAGCCGTAAAGCCCATGCTGGACCCCACCGAACGCCCATGGATCAAGCCGCACATCGACGCGCCATTGCCCAGATGGGCCACGATCACCCGCCCCCCATGCAAAAGAGGCGCGGTCTTGGCCAGATGGTCTGCGATGTATTCATAGCTGAGCCCGTGGAACCCATAGCGCCGCACGCCCATGTCGTAATATTCGGTCGGCAGTGCAAAGGTATCGTTCACCCACGGATGGTGTCGGTGAAAGGCCGTGTCGAAACAGGCGACCTGAACTGCCTGGGGAAAACGCTCGATCGCGGCGCGCACCCCTTGCAGGTTGTAGGGTTGATGCAGCGGCGCGAAGGGCGCCAGATCTTCCAGCGCGCGCAGGCTGTCTGGTGTCAGCTGAATTGGGCGATCATGCTCTGGTCCGCCATGGACGATACGATGCCCGACGGCCACGATTTCGGCCTTTGGAAACCATTGGGTCAACAGATCCAGAACCCGGTTCATCGCCGCCATGTGATCCGCGATGGGCCCGACCTCGTCGCCTCCGAGGACCCGGCCATCCGATGTCTTGGCTGCGATGGTCGGCTCGGGGCTACCGATGCGCTCGACCGCGCCGGTGCAGATCGCCACCGGGTCATCCTTGTGCAGCGTGAACAGGCTGAATTTCAGCGAAGACGAGCCGGCGTTCAGGGTGACCACATGGCTCATGTGACAACGCCTCTGGTCCGGGCCGCATGCAGGGCGGCGATGGCGCATGATGCCAAACGGGCCTTGTCGTCGTCGGACCTGCTGTTGAGAATGATCGGCACCCGGGCACCCAAAACGACCCCGGCAGCCTTTCCGTTGGCGACATAGGCCAGTTGCTTGGCCAGCATGTTCCCCGCATCCAGATTGGGCACGACCAGGATCTCGGCCTGCCCGGCCACCGGCGACATGATGCCCTTGGTGCGGGCCGCGTCCAGGCTGACGGCGTTGTCCATGGCCAACGGCCCCTCGACCAGACCACCCGTGATCTGCCCGCGGTCCGCCATCTTCGACAGCAGCGCCGCGTCGACCGAGGATGGAATCGCAGGATTCACCGTCTCGACCGCCGAAAGCACGGCCACCTTGGGCGTCGCGAAGCCCAGCGACCTGGCAAGGTCGATTGCGTTCTGGGTGATGTCCACTTTGGTCTCCAGATCCGGCGCGATGTTGATCGCCGCATCGGTGATCAGGATCGGGTGCGGCTGGCCGGGCACATCCATGACGAAGACATGCGTGAAGCGCCTTCCAGCCCGCAGGCCGCGCTCGCGCCGAAGGGCCGCCCGCAACAGATCGTCGGTATGAAGATGACCTTTCATCAGCGCCCGGGCGCGGCCATCCGCCACCAGGTCAACAGCCAGGCTGGCCGCATGGGCATGCGAGGCGGCCTCGACGATCTCGACGCCGTTCAGCGTGACGCCAAGCTCTTGCGCGGCCGCACGGATCTTGGCCGGGTCGCCGACCAGAATGGGATGGATGATCGTTTCGCGCGCCGCCAGCATGGCCCCGCCCAACGAATTGGCGTCCTCGGGGGCGGCAACCGCCGTCGGAATGGGGTCGAGCGGCCGGGATTTCTGCACCAACGCATCGAAGTGACGGTGACGCAGAACGACAACTCTTGGCGTTTCGATCCCGTCGACCGGCACGGGGCGGTCCGGCGCGACCGCCACGACCTGGCCTGACAGGATCAAGGCGCCATCGCTCGGACGAGTCACGGCGACCTCCAGCAGCACCTCGCGGTTCGGGCGCTTTTCGGCCACGGTCGCTCGGGCCAGCAACGCGTCTCCTGCGGCGGCGGGCGTCGCCAGGTCGAAGGTGCAGAATTTCTGAACCGCACCCAAGCCGGGCAAAAGATTGCCCACGACCGCCGAAACCAGCCCGCCGACAAAGGCCGGAGGCGCAACCAGCTTGCCGCTTTCGGGCAAGGCGGAATGCAACGCGCCGTGATCGCCGCAGGCCGCGGCAAAAGCCAACAGATCGTCATCGCTGCACACGCGTTCGAGTTCGGCGGTCTCTCCGACCTGGATCTGGTCATAGGGCTTGGTGTCGTATCGCATCTGATGCTCTCTGCTCCGCCGGTCCGGTGTGAAATGCGGTGTAAGCCGCCGTCAAGGGCGCCCGCGGTGTTTCCGACCGGACCCTGAGGGAATGCGGTGGAAAAGTCCAACCTTTCCCGATCTACACCGCCCGACGCGCGTCGTCTTCCGGCAAACCGTCAGAATATCGGCAGAACCCGGCGGGCCATGGTCCGCCGCGGGCGGTTGGTTTCAGACCCGCGACTTTTCGAACGCGGCCCACGCCTGCTGAAAGGCTTCGAAATCGAAGCCCGGTTGGCAGGCTGCATCCAGAATGATGCGTTCGGTTTGAATCAAGCGCCCGATGGCGTCCTCCAGCCGGTCGATGACTTCGGCGGGCACGACCACCGCGCCGTGACGATCCGCATGCACCAAGTCGCCGGGCCGGACCGTCAGACCGAAAATGGAAACCGGCGTGTCGATCTCGCGGACGTGGACAAAGCCATGGCTGGGGCCAATCGATCCCGCAATCACTGGAAAGCCCGCCGGCAAGTCACCCAGATCGCGCATAACGCCGTTGGTCAACGCTCCTGACAGGCCGAACCCTTTGTGGACCGTGGTGTTGATTTCGCCCCAATAGGCGCCGATGCAATCGGGAAAGTCGAGGTCTTCGATCACCGCGACCGAAGGCGACGGGGCCGCTGCCATGTACTCATAATAGGCCATCCGGCGCTGGCGGATGACCTCGGGCGCCTCGGTCGGCGGATGCACCGCGGCGATTTTTGCGGTGCGGGCAAAGCCCACGACCGGCGGCTCGGTCGGGGCCGAACACACCATGGTGCCGCGCGTGAACCCGTCAAAGCCGCGCTTGCCCTGTGCGAACTCGATCGCGTTGCAGACGGTGGGGGTGTCGACCTGGCGCAGCAGGGTCAAAAGGGACGGTGTCATCATTCCTCCAGCCAGCGGCGCAGGGCCGCCGTTGTTTCGTCGGGTTGCTCGAGCGTCGGCAGATGCCCCGCGCCCTCGATCACCGACAGCGTGCCGTTGGGCAGCAGACCGTGCATCAGCTCGTGCCGCTCGACCGGGCATAACCCGTCCTGCCGCCCGCACAGAACCAGCGACGGTCCTGCGAAAGACCGCAGCGTCTCGGTCTGATCCGGGCGATCCATCAGGGCGCGGGACTGGCGCAGAAAGACGCCCGGACCAAGATCCATGGCCATCGCCATGCACAGATCGAGAATCGCGCCTTGACGCGGGCCATCGGCCAAATAGTTCGGTTTCATCTCGTCGCGCATCACGCGCCACAGCTCGCCCCGTTCGACCGCCGCCATCTGGGGGATGCGACGGGCCTTGACTTCGGGCCGTTCGGCCAGCGGGTTGGTGTCGAGCAGCGCCAACCGCGCGACCCGGTCCGGCGCCTGACGCAGGACCTCCATCGCGACGATGCCGCCCATGGACAGGCCGGCCAGCGCAAACCGTCCGGGGGTGCAGGCCAGCACATCGGCGGCCAGCGCCTCAACACTGTCATGGCCCGTCAGCGGCACGCTGATCAGCGGGGTTGTGCCCGACAGCGCCGCGATCTGCGGGGCGAACAGGCGCGCGTCGCACATCATGCCGGGCAGCAAAACCAGCGGGGTCATTTGACCAGCGCCGCCCCCTCGGCCAGGGCGGCCAGTTTGGCATAGGCGATCTGCGGATCGACGGCCCCGAACCCGGCGAAGGTGCCGAACCCGCAATCGCTGCCGGCGATCACGCGGTCGGCGCCCACGATCTCGGTGAAGCGGCGGATCCGCTGCGCGACCAGTTCGGGGTGTTCGACAAAATTGGTGGTGGTGTCCACGACCCCCGGCACCAGGATCTTGTCGTCGGGGATCTCGGCCCTGCGGTCACGAAACACGGTCCATTCATGGGCGTGGCGCGGGTTCGAGGTTTCGAACAGGACATAGCGGGACCTGGTCGCCATCAGCGTCGAGAACACCTTGTCCATGGCGATGTCGCAGCAATGCGGGCCTTCGTAGTTGCCCCAGCAGATATGCACGCGCACGCGGTCCTGTGGTACGTTCTGCAGGGCGTGGTTTAGCGCTTCGACATGCAGGTTGGCGACCTTGACGAACTCATCATCCGACAGGTCGGTGAACAGCATGTGGCGCGACAGGGCCAGGTCGGGGCAATCGAGCTGCAGATCTAGCCCGGCAGCCACGATGGTTTCGTATTCGTCCTTCATCGCATCGGCCAGCGCGGCCAGATATGCCTCGCGCGTGGGGTAATGCGCGTTCTGCAGGAACAGCGAGATCACGCCCGGCGAGGCTGCGTTCATGAACCCACGCTCGACCCCGTGCTGCGCCATGGCCGATTTCAGGTTGGCGATGTCCTTGTTCAGCTCATCCTGCCCCTTGGACCGCACCTCGCCCGTGCATTGCGGACGGGCGTATTGCGGGGTGCCGCCCTCATCCGCCAGCCGTTGCAGAAAGCTGGGGAACATCTTCAGGTCGGCGGGCGCGTTGCGCGGGCTGTCCCCGGAAAAGCCGGTGTAGCGATCCTTGACATAGGTCGCGTACGAGATCTTGGAGGTCTCGCCGTCGCTGACGATATCGACCCCGGCCTCGACCTGTTTTCGCACCGTTTCGGAAACGGCCCGGGTCATGCAGGCATCGAATGCGGCGGCATCATAGGGTTCGCCCCGTTCGCGGGCGAAGATGAAATCCACCACCTCCTGCGTGCGGGGCAACGAGCCCACATGGGTTGTCAGTATCCGTGTCATGCGGGCTCTCCTTTCGTTACTAGCCGGTCCAGGTTGCGCCGGCCGTATCATCGGTGGCCACGACGCGATACAGGCTGGCCTCGCCGGTCATCGACGGCTCAAGCGTATAGGCCTCGCCCGGGTTCAGCAGGCAGGTGTCGCCGGGATTCAGGATCGCCTCGGCCTCGTCGGTGCACAGCAGCCAGTGGCCGCGCACGGGCATCAGCACGGTGTGCTTCTCGGGCGTGACCTTCCCTGCCCCCAACGAACCACGGGTCAGGAATTCGACCTCGAAACCGGGGCGGTCCTTCAGTAAGGCATCGGGGCCGATCACCCTGGCCGGTGCCTTGGCGGCCAGCGCCATCAGGTCCCAGTAGCGGGCCACATAGTCGCGCACCACGTTCTGCACCGGAACCTCGGGGAAGGCCTTCAGCTCCTCTTCGGTCAACAGCGGCATGGGGTCGACGCCGTCGGGCAGGCTCTCGCCCTTCTTGGTGTCGTACAGCACCCCGTTTTCGCCCAGCACCAGACCATGGGCCGAGGCGTCCTGAATGACCTGCGGCGCCCAGGTTACGCCGCCGCCGGCATCGTCGCCCCCCAGGATGGCCATGATCATCCCGTAATCTGTGCCGATATTTTCAAAGCCGCGGAAGATACCGGTGGGAATGTTGAAGATGTCGCCTTCCTCCAGCACGACTTCGCCGGCGTCGCCCCAGCGGCCCCAGAAGAAGCGCCACCGCCCCTTGAGGACAAAGAACACCTCGGCGGTGGTATGGCTGTGCAGCGAGTTGCGGCATTTGGGCGGCTGGCCCGCGGCGCCGATGTTGAAGCCGGGCGTGTCGCGGATGTGGACATGCTGATCGGGGCTTTCCGAGACGCCGCCGCCGATTATGGTGAAATTCTCCTTCTGATCCGAGCCGGGCGTGTGGGCGTCGATGAAGGCGGTCTTGCAGGGCTTTAGTTCGCCATAGCGGACGATACGGGTTTCAAGCTGAGTCATTTTTGGGCTCCTGTGATTGGGTTGAACGATGGGAAGAGACTCCGTTCAACCCGGTGGCCGCAGGTTCAGACGCCGCGCCCGCAGCGAGGCGCGATGGGCATGGAACCGTCGCGCAGCCTGGCTGTGGTTCAGCCGGTATGGCCACGGTCTGAGCATCAGGCCTCGCCCGTCTGCAGCAGGATCTGCTTCCACACGGCGGTTTCATCGAACAGCGTGTATTCGCGGCGCAGCCTGGGTTGGCCGGTGATCAACGCGCCGAACTCGGCATGGCTGATGCCCAGCACATAGACCTGCGCCCCGGTCGGCGCGCCGAAAACGCCCCAGCCGTCATGCTTGCCCCACAGGCTCCAGCGGATCGCGGCGCGAGGCGGCATGTTGGGATCGTCGCGGCCGATCTGGTGCTCGATGCGGAACTCCGCATTGGGGAAACTGGCGCGCAGCCCCATCCAGAACCGGTCCACCGCATCCCAGCCGTGCCCCGTCAGGCCGCCGACATATTCGGACTGCACCGCGCGGTCGTATTCGGCCCCGATCACGCCCATGTCGGCGCCCATGATCCGGGTCAGGATGTCGGCATAGCGCTGGCCCCATTCGTTGTCGTTGCCACTGCCCGTGTAAGGGCCTGGCTGGTCGGTGTCGGGCGACAGGGGTTTGACGCAGTTCTGCGGCCCGCCCTCGCGCGCGATGAGGTCGGCAGCGTATTCCTTGGGGTCCCAACCCATCTGGCGCACGATCGCGCCCTGATCGCGGATCAGCCATTCATCGTTGATCTGATTGTCGATCGCGTGGCAGTCGGCCAGAATCCGATAGCGCAGCTTGGTCCCCGTGGCCTTGCCATAGACCCCGTCGCCCAGATGCGTGGCGGTCGAGATGATCCGGTGCGAGCTCAGCATGCCGTCCTCGGGCGTGCCCGACCAGATAACGTCCTCGCCCAGCAGCTGCCGGTCTGGAAACTCGGCCAGGGTCGCCATCGTAGCGCCGATGACGTTCTGGTTGCCCAGCACCACTGAGGCGGGCGACCGCACCACGATGTCGGGGCTGTAATAGTCGTGCAGCGTGGCGATGCCGCGGTCTTCCCAGATCTCCTTGGTGATGCCGATGATATAGTCAGGGAAATCCTTGAACTTGGGATCGAAGCCTTTCATGAGTCAGTCCTTTTGGGGGTCCACCCCTTGGGCAGCCGCGCCGAGGTCCGCACGACGAGAGGTCCGTCGATGGCAACCTTGCGGGGGGCGGCGTCCTTTGGGTTTTCAATGTGATCAAGCAAAGCGGTCACCGTTTCGGCCACCATCAGGTTGGCGCGCTGACGGATCGTGGTCAGGTTGTAGGCCGGCCAGCCAGCGGGCGGCACATCGTCGTAGCCGATGACCGAGACATCCTCGGGGATGCGCAGGCCCAGTTCGAACCGGATTACGTCCATCACCGCCAGCGCCATGTGGTCATTGGCCACGAACACGGCATCCGGGCGCGCCTCGGGCGCCACGTCGAACATGCGGCGGGCGGCTTGCCGGGCGTTTTCGGTGTGGAAATCGCCAGTGTCATGGGCAAACAGGCTTTGGCCGGCGGCGGCCAGCGCGGCGCGGAATCCCGCCTCGCGGTCGCGCTGGGTCGAAGCACCCTGCCAGCCCGCGATGTAGGCGATGCGCTGGTGCCCGCCCGCCAGTAGAAACTCGGCCACCTTGCGGCCGCCGGCATAGTTGTCCGAGGTCACGGTGGTGATGCCCTCGATATCCTGGCTGCGGTTGAACAGCACCACCGGAACGCCCGCCTGCTGGCAGCGGGTGGCGATATCCGACGACATCGGCACCGAGGCCAGAATGACCCCGTCCACCTGATAATCGAGGATCTCTTCCATCACGTCGTCGATGTTTCCGGCCGAGCGCGAGGCCATGAAGATCAGCACGTGATAGCCATGCTCTTGCAGGCGGTTCGACAGTTTCTCCAACGCCTCGGGATAGAAGTAGTTGTCCAGGTAGCCGACCACCAGGCCGATGATCCGGCTTTTGCCCGACACCATCGCCCGGGCCAGCACGTTGGGACGATAGCCCAGTTCGGCCGCCGCCTTGCGCACCTTTTCCTCGGTCTTCTTGCTGACCGAAGCGCCGGGCGTGAACACCCGGCTGACCGCCGACTGGCTGACGCCGGCCAGTTGCGCGACCTGAAGCGATGTGACCTTGTCAGCCATCAGTCTGCCGTCCATCCGCCGTCGATCAGCATCGACGTGCCGGTGACCAGCCCCGAGGCGTCGGACGCAAGATAGAGAACCGCGCCCATGATGTCCTCGACCTCGCCTACGCGGTTCAGCTTGATCTTGTCCATGATCCAGGCCGCGCGTTCGGGGTTGTCGAAGGTCGATTGCGTAAGCGGGGTTCGGATGAAGGTCGGGCAGACCGTGTTGATGCGGACGCCCTGCTTGCCCCATTCGATCGCCATCGCCTTGACCATGCCTTCCAGCCCGTGCTTGGTCGCGCAATACAGCGCCCGGTCGATGCCGCCGACATGGCCCATCTGACTGGAGATATGGATGATCGAACCAGGCCGCCCGGCCGCCATCAGCGCCTTTGCGGCATAGGCCGAAAGGAAATAGGCCGAGCGCAGATTGACACTCGTGACCGCGTCGAAATCCTCGGGCGTGGTTTCGACGGCTGGCCCGTGCCGCGCGGTCCCGGCCGAGTTCACCACCACGTCAAAGGCTTGCGCGGCGAACAGCGCCTGCAACGCGGTCAGGTCGCTCTGATCCAGCACCCGCCCCTCGGCCGACCAGCCCTGCGCCTGCAGGGCGGACACCGCTTCGTTCAGCCGCTCGGCCCCGCGCGCGGCGCAGACCACATGCGCGCCGGCCTCGGCCAGGGCGACAGCGCACCCCAATCCGATGCCCGAAGATGCGCCGGTGACCAACGCGGTCTTGCCGCTCAGCGAGAACGAAGGGGTGCGGGGCAGTTGGGTCATCAGCTCATTCCATCCGGGGTTTCAATGCGGCCCAGGTTCCGGGCCTTGTTGAATTCCCGCAGGCGGGCAAAGACGTCAACGCCAAGCTGCGCATAGGCGTCCAGAAGATCGACCAGAACCCAGTTTTCGCGGATCCGTCCGTTCTCCAGCCGCCAGAAATCGAGGCTGCGCATGGTGATCCGCTTGCCCGAAGGCGCGATGCCCATCCACCCGTCATGGGTGACGGTCTGGATCATGTTGGGCCAGCCCGTCACTGCCGCATAGTCGCCATCGCCGAAGAAATGATAGGTGATGTCGTCGACATATTGCCCGCGATCCGGCATTCCGTTCAGGAACGGGATCTGGTGCCAATTACGGAACCCGGCATAGCCGCGCCCGGTGCCGATGCCCGAAGGCCCGTACCAGTTCATGCGCGGATGCCAGAACCGCTCCATCTCCATCACCTCGGGCCCGCCCTGTGAGGGGTGCTTTTTCAGATGTTCCAGCATGTCGATGATGTGTTGGCAGGTGGCGCGGCCCTTGTCGGTGTCGTAGGGCCCCGGCACCAGACCGTCCTGCGTGGCCGGGCCGGGCACATGCCATTCGCGTCCCAGGCTGGGCGCCATCGGCCATGCGCGGGCCTGCATCATTACCTCGGGGATGTCCCACAGGGCCTGCATTTCGACGATCCGGCCGTTCTCGAACCGGTAGAACTCGTGAAACCGCATGGTCACCTGATGGCCGGTGGGCGGGATGTCCAGCCATGGACCGGTGAAGGTTCCGGTATAGTAGCCGCCGCAGCCGACCCAGTCGGCGCCAAACTCGTCCGGTCCGGCCATCACGATATAGTCGCGCCGCTCGAGGTCCGGCCAGGCATCCAGCAGGCCCTTGTAGGCCAGATCGTAGAACGCCTCGCTGCCGGTGCTGTCACCGAAAGGATGGCACAGGCGGAACAGGGCGTCGGGCGCGCTCACCTGCGCCAGCGCGTCCCGCACACCGGCTTCGTCGAAATCATACATCGCCGCCCGAAGCGGCGCGATCAGCGCCTTGTGCTGCGTATGCTTGTCACTCATTCGGCGGCATCCCGGTATGGGGCCGGTGCGCCATACGGCACGTTGATGCCGCCATAGCGGCGCACCCGTACGTTACATTGTTCGGCATGGCCCACGAACCCTTCCAGCAGACACAGGCGCGAGCCGTACTCGCCGATCAGGGTTGCCGCCTCGTCGGTCAGGATTTTCTGATAGCTGTGGGTCTTCAGGAATTTGCCAACCCACAAGCCGCCGGTATAACGCCCGGCCTTCTTGGTCGGCAGAGTGTGGTTGGTGCCGATCACCTTGTCACCGTTCGACACGTTGGTACGCGGCCCCAGGAACAGCGCGCCATAGCAGGTCATGTTGTCCAGGAACCAGTCATCGCGATCGGTCATCACCTGAACATGCTCCGAGGCGATCTCGTCGGCGACCTGCAGCATCTCGTCATAGCTGTCGCACAGGATCACCTCGCCATAATCCTGCCAGCTGACCCGCGCGGTGTCAGCCGTCGGCAGGATGCCCAGCAGGCGGTCGATCTCGGACAGCGTCTCCTCGGCCAGCTTGCGCGAGTTGGTGACCAAAACCGCGGGCGAGTTGTAGCCGTGTTCGGCCTGCCCCAGCAGGTCAGTGGCGCAGATCTCGGCATCGACGGTTTCGTCGGCGATCACCATGGTCTCGGTCGGGCCGGCGAACAGGTCGATGCCGACGCGGCCGAACAGCTGGCGCTTGGCCTCGGCCACGAAGGCGTTGCCGGGGCCGACCAGCATGTGCACCGGGTCGATCGTTTCGGTACCCAGCGCCATCGCGCCGATCGCCTGAATACCGCCCATGACATAGATCTCGTGCGCGCCGCCCAGATGCATGGCGGCGATCACCGCCGGATTCGGCTTGCCCTGGAACGGAGGGGTGCAGGCGATGATGCGCGGCACACCCGCAACGCTGGCCGTGGCCACTGACATATGAGCCGAAGCCACCATCGGGAACTTGCCGCCGGGCACATAGCACCCGACCGACTGCACGGGGATGTTCTTGTGGCCCAGGATCACGCCCGGCAGGGTCTCGACCTCGATATCTGTCATCGAGGCGCGTTGCGCGCGGGCAAAGTTCATCACCTGCTCCTGCGCGAACTTGATGTCGGCCAGCTCACGGTCTGACAGCTGAGCGATCAGGTCGTCGATCTCCTGTTGCGACAGGCGGAACGAGGCGGGCGAATAGTTGTCGAACTTCTCGCTCAGCTCGCGTACGGCGGCGTCGCCACGGGTTTCGATATCCTTCAGGGTTGCCTCGACCACGGCGCGGGTCTTGGCGTCATCCTCGGCCCGGTCTGCGTCGGACTTGCCGCGTTTGAGATACTCGATTGCCATTGTCTTGATCCTCAGTTGTCGGGACGGGGCGGAATTTTCTCGCCCCGGTCATATGCTTCCCAGCCGTGGCCCTGGAAGAGGTCGACGCCCAGCTGCGCGGCGACATGGGCGAAGTCGACGTTCACCCAATTGTCGACGATCTTGCCGTCGACCACTTTCCAGAAATCCATGTAGCGGATCTCGACCCGCTTGCCGGTGGGCGGAATGCCCAGAAATTCACCCGAATGGGTCGCCTCCTGCCGGCCAAAGGCCGCGGCCCATTCGCCCATGTAGAGCCGCGCCTCGTCGATGCAGACCTTGTCGGAAAACGCGGCCTGGAAGGGGCGCTGCCAGTTGTCCTGAAACTCTTGCAGACCGTTCTTCGTGCCGCAGCCTTGGTTGCCCATCCAGCGGAACCCTTCGGCGAAGAACTCGCCAATGTCGTTGATGCGGTGGTCATTCAGGCCGTCGACCATGGCTTCGATCACGCGGCGCGTGTCTTCGGTCTTGGTCAGGTCGGTGTCGCGGGTCAGAACCGCTTGTTCAGGTCGGGAACCTTTCATCGTCTTGTCCTTGTCAGATTGTCAGGGATTGGGGATCGGGGGAGCATGCCCCCAAACCCGGGAAAATCCCTTGGCAACCTGTTTAGCGCCGGGTGGCGCGTCAGGGCGTTATGGCGGAACCGGCGGCTCATCAGCCCTTGACCGCGCCGGCGGTCAGTCCGCTGACGATCTGGCGCTGGAAGATCATGACCAGGAAGAAGAGCGGCGCGGTGATCGACACGGCGGCGGCCACGGCGACGACCTGGTCGGTGGTGGTGGTTTCGCGGTTGAACATGCCGGCGATGGCGGGAACCATGGTCTGGTTCTGCGCGTCCAGCAGCAGCGAGGTCACCAGAAAGTCGTTGTAGGCCAGCAGGAAGCTGAACAGCCCGGTGGTGATGACGCCCGGCCACATCACGGGCATGATCACCCGGCGGAAGGCCTGGAAGTGGTTGCAGCCATCCACGCGCGCGGCTTCGTCCAGCTCGGCCGGGATGTTCTGGAAGAACGACCGCAGCATCCAGATGGTAAAGGGCTGGTTGATCGCCACCAGAACCGCGATCACGGCAAAGGGCTTGCCGTACAGCGTGGGCGCGTTTTCCCCCAGGATCGGGCGCAGCCATTCGGCCGAGTTGATGAAGACCGGCAGATAGCCCGCCACCAGAACAGAGTGCGGCAGCGCGCGGAACACCAACGCGACGATCAGGATCCAGAACGCAAGCGTCGAGCCGGACCGCGCCAGCCCATAGCCCGCCAGCGTGCCCACTGTCAGCGACACGGTCACGACGCCCGCGGTAACGATCAGCGAGTTCTTGAAGTTGTTGGAAAAGCCGCGGTCGATCCAAACGGTCTTGTAGTGCTCGGTCGTCAGGCCCAACACGTCGCGCCCCAGCGGGCCGAACAGTGGGTTCAGCACGTTCAGAATGGCCGGCAGAACAATGAAGAACACCAGCAGAAAACCCAGCACCAGAACCAGCCCGCCGATGATCCAGCCGAACCAGGCCTGCCCTGGCCGCGTGTAGGACTTCACCATTTCGGGCAGGGTCTTGGTGGCCAGGCGCGCGGTGGCCCACAGCACTGCGATGCCCATCAGGATATCGAGGATCGAGATCCCCTTTCCGGTCTCGAGCGTAGCCGGACCGAAGATCACGTTCAGCGCATTGCCGTCGAATGCGTCCACCGGCGACTTGAAGCTCATCACCGTGATCCAGAAGATCGGGAAGGCCGCCACCAGGCACCAGAAGGCCAGGAAGAAATTCGATGTCAGCCGCAGACCGAGCGGTTGGCGAAGCGCGCTTGAGGACATGTCAGTGGCCTCCCTTATGGTCGCGCCATGTCCGGCGCAGCGGTGCGATGAGAAGGATGACGATTCCGACCATGGTCAGCATGGCGCTGGCCGAGGCCCGGCTGATCGAACGGTTGCCCGCCTGATCCGGCACGAGGAAGTCATAGGTCAGCCATTGCAGCGAGATGACGTAGCCTTGGCTCGAGAAGCCGACGATTTCTTCGAACACCCGGTATGCGTCCATCAGATGAATCATCGACACGAAGATGATCAGCGGCATCAGGTGCGGGATGACGATGTATTTCAGGCGCTGCCAGCGGCTTGCGCCGTCGATAACTGCGCTTTCAAGGCTGTCCTGGTTCACGGTCTGAAGACCGGCATAGAACACGATCGCGGCAAAGGGCGCGACATGCCAGACGCGGTACAGCATCATCAGCAACTCGATCGTCCAGGCCTGCGCAAACAGGGCGATGTCGCGGTTCAGCCACCATTCCAGCATGGCCGTCAGGATGCCGTCACCGCGAAACAGCCAGTTGATCGACAGGGCACCGATGACCGGCGTGATGATAAAAGGCAGGAGCGACACGAAGATCACCGGCCCCCGGATCGCCTGCGCGGCGTTGTTGATGACGATGGCGATGGCCAAACCGAACCCGATCACCAGCGGCAGGGTGATCAACGTGAAGGTCAGCGTAAAGCGCAGCGCCTTCCAGAAATTGATGGTGGACAGCACGCTCCAGCTGCCTTCGCTGATCGCGCGCCAGGCCCGTTCGGGCTCCAGCACGTTGCGATAGCTTTCCAGCCCGACAAACTGGGTCTGCGTGATGATCTCGCCGTGTTCATCAAGTTTCGGAATAGACTTTTCTTCGGTCACGCAGGTCTGCGTCAGGAAGCCGGGCGTGCAGGTCTCGACCTCGACCGTCTCGTAGATGGGCTGGGTGACATAGAAACTCTGCTTGAACACGCTGACCAGCGGGAACGCGATGAAGAGAAGCATCATAAAGACAGAGGGGCCGACAAAGGCGGCAAATGTCCGGAAATTCATGGCTCTGCCTTTCTCATGGTTCTCGGTGGTGGAAGATGCGGGAGGAGGTCGGCCCCCTCCCGCGTGCGGATCAGTTGCCGACCAGACCTGCTTCTTTTGCGGCGGTCAGATAGTCGGCTTCGATGTCGGCCAGGGTGGTCTGGGCGTCCTTGGCACCGGTCAGATAGTCGGCCAGTCCATTGCCCAGCGCGGTGTGCATGATGCCCATCGGCCCCGACGCCGGGTAGGGCTTGGCGCCTGCTTCGGCCGAGGCGGCAGCACCCGCGGCCAGTTCACCGGGCGTGTAGGCCGGGTTCAGCCAGACTGCGACGTCATTGTTGGCCTGCACCATTTCCGCGTCGATGCCTTCCATCATCACGCGGAAGGCGGCGTCGGCTTCCTCGTCGCTCATGTTCTTGGCCAGAACCATGCCGTCCCACCAGATCGTGGTCGCCGGAGCCGCCGACCCCAACGGAGCCGCCGCCATCGTCACCTTGCCGACCACTTGGCTTTCGGCCTCGTCGTTCATTGCGGCCGCGCGGCTGGCCCACAGGTTGGCCATGGCGATCTTGCCCTGCTGGAACTGCTGCTGAACGTATGTCGAATCCGAGACCAGGTATTCCGGGTCCATATATGCCGTCATCGCCTTGAGCGTTTCCAGCGCGCGAACCCCCTGTTCGTTGTTGATCGCGGGCATGTTGCCTTCGGCAAAGAACTCGCCGCCCTCGCCCAGATACATGTTCACGAATTCCTGACCCAGGTTCCAGCCGGTCTTGAACGTGCCGCCCAGCGGATACTCGACCACGCCGGCTTCCTTGATCTTTTCCGCCGCGGCCAGCACGTCGGCATAGGTCTTGGGCTCGGCAATGCCCAGATCGGCCAGAATGTCGCTGCGGTACATCAGGTGCTGGGCGTTCACCATCATGGCGATGGCCATGGTCTGGCCGTCCACCTTGATCAACTGGTTCGGCAGCAGGTCCTGGCCGTATTTGGCAACCAGATCATCCAGCGGACGAATGGTGCCCGCGTTCAGCAGCGGTACCAGCGTGGCGTTCGACACGCCGCCGATCTGGTACAGCGCCGGGTTGGCCGCAAAGGCTTCGGGTTGCTTCTCGCGGAATTCCTGATCCAGCGAGGCGCTGAAATTGCCGCATTCGGCCATGGCGTCGGTAGCGGCCTTCCAGGCCTCGAACCCGGCCGAAAGCGATTTAAGCGGAACGGTGTTTTCGAACGAACAGGCGGCCCAAGCGGCGCCCGAGGCCACCGACATCGCGCCGGCCAGTATGAGTGTCTTGAGTTTCATGCGTTTCTCCCTGTCAGGATCGGTCCGTCGTCGACGTCCGGACCGGTGGTTTGCCCTTGCGGGCTGTTGCGGGGTCAATCCCCGATCCGCGCACCGCTTCCAGCTTCGAAGAGATGACAGATTTCGGTTGGCACCGAGAACGAGACGGAATCGCCGATCTCGGCGCGGAAAGACTTGTCGGCCTTGACCGAGACCAGCGCGCCGCCGACCCGGACCGAGATCATCGTGGCGTCGCCCAAAAGCTCAAGCGTATAGATCGGGGCCGTGATCTGACCCTGCTCTGAGGCAAGAGCGGCGTCCTCGGCCCGGAACCCAAGCGTCAACGGCCCGTCGGGGGCATCTATTCCGGGGATGTCCACGTGCTGCGCGCGGAACACGCCACCTTCGACGCGGCCCTCGATCAGGTTCATGGCGGGTGAGCCGATGAAGCTGGCCACGAAGGTGTTGGCGGGGCGGTCATAGATGTCGGTCGGGCTGCCGACCTGTTGCACGATCCCCTTCTTCATCACCACGACACGGTCGGCCAGGGTCATCGCCTCGATCTGATCGTGGGTGACGTAGATCGTGGTAACGGCCAGTTCGTGGCTGAGGTTCTTGATCTGCGCCCGCGTCGATACCCGCAGCTTGGCATCCAGGTTCGACAGCGGCTCATCCATCAGGAACACGTTCGGTTCGCGCACGATCGCGCGGGCCAGAGCGACCCGCTGGCGCTGACCGCCCGACAGCTCGGCCGGTTTGCGATGCAGAAAGTCGTCCAATTCGACCATCGCGCTGGCGCGGCGCACTTTCTCGTCATGGGTCGCGGGGTCGATGCCGCGAACCTTCAGCGGAAAGCGGATGTTTTCATAGACGTTCATGTTGGGGTACAGGGCATAGCTCTGGAACACCATCGCCACGTCGCGGTCCTTGGGTTCCAGATCGTTGACCACCTTGCCGTCGATCAGGATCTCGCCCTCGGTCACGTCCTCGAGCCCCGCGATCATGCGCATCGTGGTGGTCTTGCCGCATCCGGACGGCCCCAACAGCACAAGGAATTCGCGGTCGGCGATGGTCAGATCGAAATTGTGGACCCCCACGAACGACCCCCAGCGCTTGCCGACGTTGCGCAGTTGAATTTCCGCCATGGTGCCTCCCGGGAAGGAATCGTTTTGCATACGTTTGCAAAAGAGTAATCCAGCCACATCAATTCTGGCAAGACAATTTTGCAAACGTATGCAAAACTGTCCGAAGCAGGTGATTCACACACTCCTGACCTAAATCGCAACCCTCTGCCAGGAAACGGAAAAACCGTGAGTTTTCAGGACCAGAAAAAACTGATTTTGGCATTCCACGACGCGCTGGATGACACGGATGCCGCCGGCGTCGGCCAGGTCATCGAACAATTCTGCGCACCCGATCTGCTGTGGCGCGGCTTTCACCCCTTCCATGAAATCGTCGGCGCAAAGGCCGTGGCCGAGACGTTCTGGCAACCGATCAAGCACGGCCTGAAGCGCATGCAGAACCGGATGGACATCTTCTTTGCCGGCCGAAACTCGCTGACCCAATCCGATGATGTCTGGGTCGTGTCGATGGGGCATCTGATGGGCCTGTTCGACGCGCCGTGGCTGGGCATTCCGCCCACCGGCAAGCTGGCCTTTCTGCGGTACTGCGCCTTTTACAGGGTCGCAGATGGAAAAATCACCGAAACGGCCATGTATTTCGACATTCCCCACCTCATGGTGCAGGCCGGGCTGAACCCCTTTCCTCCACAAACCGCGGCACACCTCGTGCAGCCCGGCCCCAGAACCCATGACGGGCTTTTGATCGACGACCAGCCCGCAGCCGAAGGCCAAAAGACACTGGCGCTGATCAACGCGATGATTTCGGACCTGGGCCAGTGGAGCAGCGGCCTGACGCTGGAGGAGGAACTGGCACGCACCTGGCATGACGACATGCTGTGGTGGGGTCCCGAGGGGATCGGAGCCACCTACACCATCCCGCGCTATGCCAAGCAGCACTCGGGCCCGTTCCGCGCCGGTTTCGCCGAGCGGTCCAAAACGCGACACATCTGCCGCATGGCCGAGGGGCATTATGGCGGGTTCTTCGGATGGCCCAACTTCACTGCCGTTCCGACAGGCGGCTTCATGGGCATGCCCGCAACCGGCAAACCGGGTGAGTTTCGGGTCATCGACATCTATCGGCGCGCGGGCGACAAGCTGGCCGAAAACTGGATTTTCATCGACCTGCTGCATTTCTGGAACCAGCAAGGGGTCGACATCCTGTCGCGCACGCTAAGGACTGCCACGCCATGATGATCGACGCACATCACCATTTGTGGAACCTGAAGGCGGTGCACTATCCTTGGCTGATGGAGACCGGCGCTGTGCGGTTTTTCGGTGACCCGTCAGCTATCCAACGCGACTATCTTTTGGACGAATTCCGCGCAGACGCCGCGGCGCAGGGGTTTTCTGCGTCCGTCCACATTCAGGTGGGCGCGGCGGACCCTTGGGCCGAGGCCGCTTGGGTGCAGTCGGTTGCCGATCAGACACCCGACTGGCCGTTGGTCCAAGTGGCTTTCTGCGATCTAACTGCCCCGGACCTGGGGCACCGGCTGGACAGGCTGCAAACCCTGCCCTCTTTGCGGGGCGTGCGCCAGATCGTCGGCCGCGCACCCGAAGAGGACATGGCATCCGGCACCAATGCCCTGCTGGACGACCCACGTTTTCTGGCCGGCCTGCAGGAACTGGGCGCGCGCGGTCTTTCATTTGATCTGCAACTGCTGCCCGAGCTGATGGAGCAAGCCGCCCGCGTTCTGGAGCGCGCGCCCGAAACGTCGGTTGCCCTGTGTCATGCCGGCTCGCCACATGATAGAACAGAGGGCGGGATCAAATCCTGGTCCAGATCCCTTCGGTCGCTGTCCGCGCTGCCGCATGTGTCGTGCAAACTGTCCGGTCTGGGCATGTTCGACCACGGTTGGACGGCAGACTCCGTCCGCCCGATCGTTCAGGAGTGCCTGAACCAGTTCGGCCCCGCCCGCTGCATGTTCGGGTCCAACTTCCCTGTGGACAGCCTGTCCTCGGACTATGCGGAACTGGTGTCTCGCCACCGTTCGCTGATTCCGGCTGAGATGCAGGCGGATGTGTTCGGGCGCACGGCCCGACGTTTCTATCGGTTTTGACGGGTCGGGGTCAGAAACCACTGACCCGCTCGATCAGCCAATACATCGAAACGGTTCCAATTCCATATCCGGTTACCGTCGTCGCCCAGTCGAGTGCGCCACGGGATTGGAAAGCACCCAGAACACGCAGCACCGCCAAGCCAAGCGCGACGACGGCGACAAATGCCAATTGGCCGGCTTCGACCCCGATATTGAAGGCTAGCAATGCGGCTGGAATGTCACCTGCAGGCAAACCGATCTCGGACAGGGCCCCGGCAAACCCCAAACCGTGCAACAAACCGAAACTGAAGCAGACAATCCACGGATATTGCTCGGACAGTCGCAACTGCCCGTCCTTGTGCCGCAATATCTCAAGGGCAAGAAACACGATGGACAGGGCGATCACCGCTTCGACCGGAGGACCCGGCACTTGCAGCAAGCCAAGTGTAGCCAAGGCCAAGGTGATTGAATGTGCGACCGTAAACGCCGTAATCGCCCCGACAAGCCGCCAAGGATCGCGCACCAGAACGATCAGGGCAAACACGAACAACAGGTGATCCCAACCTTCGAGAATGTGTTCGAACCCCAATTGAAAATAGCTGGCGAAAACCGCCCAGGTTGACGGATCGGCCGGGATCGTCAGCTTGGTATTGTCTGGGGTGAAACGCAGCGTTACCGCTTCTGCAGCCAATGGCTGCATCCGCAGCAATACGTCGTTGCGTTGCAACTCAAGCCCATCAATCGCGATCGGTTGATCCGCGATCGGCCCTTGGCATTGCGCCACCCAGACCGAAACCCACGCAGCCCCATCGTTCTGCGGCGCGGGTCCTGATTGCGGCGTACAAATCTTTGGCAAGACCGCCTCGATTGCCATCGGCCGCCCGTTCACATCCGGCAGCCTCCACAGAACCTGCCACGTGTTTTCCGTCAACTGCCGCAGATCGAGGAAACCGGGATCCAAGGCATGGGCTTGGCTTTGCCCGGCCGCCAGCATCAACCAAAAGGCGGAAAGCGCTGCGAGGATCCGCGTCATTCTTGCGGCTCCCACGCGGGCAGCGAGATCTCATACCTGTCAGCCAGGCTCTGGTATTGTGCTTCGGCCAGTTCCTCGGAGGTTTGTCTGCGCCAATCTTGAATCACCATGTCACGAACGTCATCCAGCGGCGGCAGTATGCCCGGCTCCACTGCGTTGACCCTCACCAAGTGCTGGCCATAGCCCGACACCACCGGTCCGGCCCATGCTCCGCTGGGCAACGACGCCAGGATCTCGGAAAAGCCGCGCCCAAACGTGCTGTCGATTGCGCGCGCCGACGACAGCGGCACCGTCTTTGGCAACAGCGTGGGCAACCCTACCTGCATAGGGTCATTGCCCGCCGCAAGAGCCGATTGAGCCGCCTCAACATCGGCGCTGCCGGGGGTCTCGCCCAAGAAGACTTGTTCAAAGGCGAATTTCGGGGGCGTTCGGAATCTATCTGGATTGTCTTGCAGATACGCCGCAAGTTCCGCATCTTCGGGCACGACAGACGACGCAATCGAGCGAGTCAGGAATTCCATCTTCTGAGCAAGCCGCGCCCGAATGACTGGATCGCCCCGGTCCAGACCAAGATCGCGAGCCTCGCGCACCAATATTTCTTCGCGTACCAAGCCATCCACCAGCCGCCGCAATTCTTCTGGGGTGGGCGCACGATTCCAACTGGCGCTGAACCGGCTTGCCAACATCGATACATCATTGTCGTCAACAACGATTGCTTGCTGCTGAGCCTGCTCCTCGGACGGTGGGGATATCCAGTTGAACCACGCGAAGATTGCCACTCCAATCAACAGGAAATGTGCCAGTGGTTCTTTCAGAAAACGCATAAAATTACCTGTACTCTCGAAAAGCTTTCGCAGAAAAGTGGCCACGACACCGGGGCAAAGCCCACTCGCCCATCATGACAAAAAAAACCGGGCGATGTCATCCGCCCGGCTGAAACACTTTCGACAACCGGTCATCCCTCCGGTGTGTACCAGATCGGCGACGAATAGGCGCGCTCCTGATGCACCAGTTGCGCCTCCTCGGGAAGCTCAAGGTCAAAGCGCAGCTTGTCGTACAGAACCCAGCGTGGGGTCGGGATTTCCAATACCCGGACATAGTAGAAAGCCCGGGCTGCCGGATCGAATTCGGGATCGGTCCAGACGGTCACCAGCTCGGACGCGCCGATCGTGTTGGTCCAGCTTACGGTGTCCAGATCGACCGTATTTCCGACCGGGGGCAGTTTGCCATTTGCGTCCGGCTCTCGATCCCCTGACCAAACAACGTCGAACACCTTTTCCTGCATCTCACCCTCGGCGTCCAACCAGCCCTTGACCACCTGGACACGGTCCAAGTTGGCGCCGATCGGATCGCGCAATGCCCCGATCAGGAAGGTCGGTGCACCTTCACCCTCGCGCGGGCGGAGATCACTGCCCATGGGTACGCCCTTGGTATAGCCTACATCGGCCACCAGACGCGTCAGCAAATCGTCCTCGACAAAATCCCATCCGCCAAAGAACCGCAGCCCGATCCGAGGCCCGGTCGTGGCATAGGTTTCGCGCCGCTTGAACGCGTCGAAAATGGCCGAGCGCGTGTTGTCCGACGCCCAGACCGCCGTGTAGCCCGAGGCCACCAGCGTATGCCCTTCGAACGCGCCCAACTCGCTTTCGACGAAGGGGTGCAGCACACGGGTCGGCGATGGTTCGGCACTGACGGATTTTCCGAAATAGTTTTCCTCCTCCGCTGTGGTCAACGAAGTATGGCTGTCGGTGGCGCCGCCCATTCCGAACTTGTAGGGGTTTACGCCGAATTTCTCTTCGAGCATCAATCCGCGTTTCAGCGCCTCGCGCGCGTATTCGCCGGCCAACATGTCGTCGGTTTTCAGTTGCGTAATATCCAGATTGCCCACATCCCAATTCTCGTAGTCGGCAAATTCATCATCCGGGCTGAGAAAGGGATGCGCCTCTCCGTCGCCCTTAATCTGCGTCACCTCGTAGTGCGGTTCCCACTTGGCACGATTCTTGACGTATTCTTCGTCGACCTTGCCACCGTGATAGGTGTCTTCGGTCGGAAACATCCAGCCGTTGGACAGATTGCCATTATGCGCAAAGGCCAAAGCCCGTCCGCCGGTCCGGGCCTGATAGTCTTCCAACCAAGCATAGAGCGCCTTGGGATCCGTATCCCCGTAGGGCGGTTGTGTGACCGGTGGCACCACCTGCAGCGCTCGGATCGGCCCGTCCCGCAGCATGACGTTGCGGTGCAGGTTGAACCCCTTGGGTACCGAAGTCCATTCGAACCCAATGAAAGCGGTGAAATTGCCCGGATCGTTGTGCCGTTCGGCGGCCAGAACGATCTGCTCCCATGTAAAGGCAAATGCATCGGCGCCGGGGCTGTAGGATTCCAGCAGCACCTCGGGCAGGGTCATTTGCGAAAAATTGGTGATGATATCAAAGGCGGCCTTTGCGGCCTCTTCCCCGCCAGCCTTGTAGCCCTGGTACCATTGCAACCCCTTCGGATCAGCCAGCACACCCGGCTTGCCCGCCTGCAGGTCAGGCGCAAACCCCATCAAGTCGGTGTGATCGGTCAGAACCATCCAGTCGAGAGGCCGCGCAAGGCGCACCGGCTGACCTGTCGAAGAGATTACCTGCTCGCCCTTCGCAAATCGCCACGCCTCATCCGGACCGAGCGTATTGCCGAAAGCGCCGGCGTCCAATGACAAGGACGTGTGCAGATGTGTATCGCCCCACAACGGACGTTCGGGAAAAGTACGATTTGCATAAGGCGAAAACGGTGCTTCGGCGAAAGTGCCTTCGGCAGCCTCCTTGCTGGGAACGGCATCCGCAAAACCCGAGGTTGGCAAGGCTATCAATCCGGCGAGTATCGCGGCCACTCTAAACATCTGGTCCCCCACTTCCGTTTTGTGCGACCGGTCTTTGCCGCAGGCTCGACTCACAGAGTATCACAGTGAGGCAGCGCAAGTCTGAGAAACTTGCCTTGGGGCCAGATGACCACCTAAAGACCCTGAAAAGTCGTCAGAAACGGTAAGTCGCCCCGATCACTGGCCCAGATTGGCTGAACGTGAAGTCGTTGCCGTTCAGGACGTGATCAAAGGAAATGTAGCGATAGCCACCCCGGATCAGCCACCTTTCGTTCAAAGCATAATCCGCCGTCAGCAGCACCTGCCAGGTTTCGCTGTCACTCTGAAAGCCGCCATAATCGAAAAAGGCGGTGCCGGTCCACCGTTCGGACAGGACGAAACGCGCCCGCGCTGCAATCACCGCATCGGTCCAACTATTGTCGACCGAACTTGTACCACCCGGCGCGGAACCGGGCCGAAGCGTGAAGGTAGTTTCAGTACTGAACCAGCGCAGACCACCCGCCAGATCCAGTTGAACGGTCGGATCCTCGTAGACCCGATAGCCCAGATAGGCGCTGAGGAATTGTGTTGTTGTCGAGGTGTCGAGCCCCGAGAAAATCGGTCCGGGCGTATCGGTTCCGAACGACAGGTCCGTGTAGTTGTAGTCCGCCAACAGGGTCCAGCGCCCGTTGGTCGCGGAAAATGTACCCATGAAGGCCAGATCCAAGTTGCTCAGCGCGTCCGAGAAGCTCAACGTGCCCTCTACGCCTCCTGCGGGCGTGTCGAGGCCGGTCTTGGTTTCCGGCATGAACAGGTAGATCGTCGCCTGATAGGACCAATCGCCTTGCTGGGCCCGGGCCGAATCTGCCCCGATGACAAACGCAACCGCACACGTGGCGGTCGCTGCGATCAAATTTCGTGTTGTTCCAAACATCATTTTCCTCCCGCAAACACAAAAATTTTTTTCTTTCGCCCAGAAAGAGGGGCAAGCAGCACTGGTTGCCCAGTTCAACATAAAAACATCTTGATGTCGCCGCCCGAATTGCCGCTCGCCCTGATTAGATCTCGTAAACGCTGCTAAACGGTACGCGCCGTCATGCAGGCCACCGGAAGGAAATCTTCGGCCGGTTTACAGCCACGTTACCCGTCGAATTCGCGGCGCTTCGGCGCCAGTTCCATGTACTGCGAACCGGAGTCTGCGCCGCTCAGCCCGAACGACTTGCAGCAGAAGTGCCCCCCACGAGGATGTGAGCTCTTGCAAAGTGACGGGTCAAATCAAACGGCTATTCACCTGCCCCAGTCCAGATGCAACGCCGCGCGGCAGGCCGGTTCTTCCAGAACCCCGAAGGGCCGCCTCCCGTCTGCCAGAAGGCCGCACCGACCGGCGTTTTGGATACCGCGAAGAAATCCGATGCCAGTCCATCACTCTTTGTATTGCTTCCGCCGCACGGCAGGGTCACACCGCGCATTTAAAGTGCATTGCGGCCGGGAGTGTCGGCACCTTCCAGATTGTCTTGGGGGAGAAAGACAGTCGCCGACTTGAAAAGTTTCTCTTGGAAGTCACCGGCTGGATTTTACCAAGTGGCGGACCGAGGAGCAACAATACTTTTTATATAACTATTTGTTAATATTTTATAAAATCTCAGAAATTAAGATACATACCACTAAATATACCACACCAGTCATTGGAACTGGCGCTTCAAAGTCTCAGGTTCGGGCATGACGGAACGACCGGTAGCTAAGATAGCAGACACTCATACAAAGTGCAGCGAACGTCTTCTTCGAGCCGAGGCTGTGTGAAAACTCCGGCAGCCTGACTCGATTGCTCGAAAACCCGAGATTTTTGCTCTCTCTCGTCAAGCTGAGCACCTGTTAGGACGATTGGCAGAAACGAGCTCGACGAGAGAGATTTCACCGCTCGGTTTTCACACAGCCTCAGCCCGAAGCAGCCGTTCAGTCGTCCGAGTTTCGCCGCCATGTAGCGAATGGCAGCTTCGATCCCGGGGCGGACGTTTCCGATCAGTGGAGATCGTATTGAATGAAGATTTTCCATGGGGTGGCTTCCGCCGGGTCTGAGCACTCGGGGGTAACGGTCGATCTAACGGAACCCGGTGCTTTAAAAGATCCTCAACAAGTCCTGATGCGCCTGGACCGCATTGCCCTGAAGCGTCTTCCATTCGAGGTCGGGCGCGGCGTTCATTCTGACATCACCAATTTTTCGACTAGGCCCATGCCCGCTGGCTTCTGGACGAACATAAAGACGTTTCAGTTCGCCAACGTTGGGTCGGACCTGTTGCAGCTTTCCACGGCCGACACGCCATTGCGTCCCATCGTGTGCGAGTACAAGCCCGACGCCAGGCGGAAGTACCAAATTCCGCTTGGGTAGAGGGGCGCCAGAGGGTCCCCAGGCGTGGTGCCGGCTGGGCCGGCTGTCGCGTTCGGAGGGCGACTATCATTGCCAGACATAGCGTCGCGCGGCCCCGAATAATTACAGATCTCTGTTTGCTGGATCGCGCTGTGCGGCTTTGCAACAGGAAGACATCGCTGCATAATACTACGGTGCCCGCGCGCCTTTTGCTCGGGCGCGCTGGATTTTGAGCCGCAAGTATAACGATGAGTGAGCGATGGGGCGTCAGAAAACTGGAATATACCTCTTAACTTTGAAGGTCTCGCTTCTCTTATTGATTGCCGATCAGGGTTCTTCGCAGGCAGTTGATGCAGCCAGCCGCCTTGATAACTTGCTCAATGATTATAGAGAGGGCTGCTCGGAGAGCGGAGGCGCCCTGAAGTATAGTGGGGCCGTCAGTCGATACGATTTGGACAAAAGCGGCAAGCCTGAATACGTCGTCGACACGTCTCGATTAATCTGTTCGGCGCCTTCGGGTGGCGTTTATTGCGGTAGTGGTGGGTGTAATGTTTTTCTTATTTCCGCGCATTCGGAAGTTTCTGTTTTGGTCCAGCGATGGCAAGTGGTTGAACTAGAGTCAGGTGGCGTGTTTCTTGCCATTGTTAAGGGGGATAATTGCGGAGTTCGGATTTCGGACCTCTGTGTGCGGGCGTTTACGGTAAATGATGATAGAATATCGCACAGGCACTAACGTCGGAGCTCGCAACAACTCCTCAGCCTGAGTTCTTCTCTAGCATTCGCCACCAGCTCGGCAGCACTTGGTCCAGCTACAAACTTTGCTGCAATGCCAGGTATCGCCTTTTTGCTCAGCCCGGTTCCAGCATTCATAAAGGCCACTTCCATCTCTCGTTCGAGTTGGTAGGCATTTAGGCGTAAGTCGTCGTTCTTGCCATTTGGTCTCGCCGCAGTTTGGTCGACCATCGCCGGGTTCCAATAAGTCTTTCATTGGAGCCTGATCGTTTGTGCTTAGTTTTTTTTTACATTTTGGTTGTCTGAGGAATTAAGCTGTAGAAGCTTCTTATTAATGGCTTCCAAATCTTGCTTCATGTCTTTCTCGAATTGGCTTTCCTCGTGACCTCGGCCTTTACACTCCCTAAGGCACTTACTATATCCGTTATGGCATTTTACTTTTTCAGCGGCATTCGTTTCTGTATTTATACAGTCATAGGCTCTAATGCAGTAGCCCGTGTTGCAGCTCTGGGGATCGAATTCACCGTCAGTTGTATCTGTTGCCCGGCCCTCAATCGACTGCGATTGCGCAAAACCCGGATGTAAAAAAAGCAGAAAGAGAGCCAGTATCAGCTGAGTTTTCATGTTAATTCTCCGTTTCCGGGTAGCGATCAGCCACAAGCAAAACGCCTCATTCGATCAAAGGCAAGCAATAGTTTTCAAGAATGAAATCATAACATGCCAAGGAAAACCTATAGCGAGGGTCTTGACCCCAGCCACTATCTGGCATTGTCCCATATGGGATCATTCCGTCGAAGTTGCCGACAGCCCACCCCAACTCGTCGGTCGGGATGCCCCACTTTTCGTAGTCCGGTTGTCGGGCACCGGTAAGCCAACCCGGGTCAAACCCTTGATACGAATTAAATCCGATTGCAGCCTCGATATGGCTGCAAAGGAATGTGTTCGGGTTCGTTTCCAGATACGGCCATTCGCAGCTGCAGTCAGGTGGTGGCTTGCCATGAACGCAAATCGATGAGCCCGGTTGGCTTTGAGGCCGATTTTGGATTTTGCCCGACTGAGGCCTCATTTCTTCCGTGCGCTCTGGAGACTGAAGTGCCTGCTCCTCGACTTCCCCATCCGGCGCTTGATTTTGTGACGCGTTGTATTCGAATGCTTTAGAAATCCGTGATTCCGCCTCGCTGGTCAGACCACTTACTTCCACATTCAGTATTCGTTCGATTTCTTCAGGTTCTTCGAGGTTGTATTCGTCTTCACAATTCTTCTGGATTTCATGGTATGCGTCTATGGCTTCATTTAATACCTCTAAGTAATCGAAGCAAAAAAGCAATCCTTCGGGTGTTTTCATTTCTGACCACGTGCAGCCCAGATCGTCACTTTTCAACCGTTCAAATGGCTCTGAAACCAATTCGCAAGGTGCACCTAGGTCGGAATCTTGATAGGTCTCAACGGTTGCCAGCATTTCACCGAGGGTCAATGCCATCGTCTCAACCGGAGAAACGGTGGCACCCGCAAAAATTATGCCGAGCCGTATTCGAGTAATGCGCTCCACTCCCAACGTATTTTGAGGTTCATGATGTCTGAAGCACCGTATCGTGTCAAACTGCACTTGTGACTATGACGGCATTAATCGAAGGCAAATCATGTTCTGCCCCGGTGCTTATGAGCCGGCGTTGGGAATAAGAGTTGCCAGCTTGGGCACCAAGGAGGGGCGATCCTGCAATCTCTGTATTCGCTCTTCTGGCGATCGGTCTGATGGTTTGCTGGCGAAGGCATGTGGAAGATATTCGGCGGGCGTACCAGCCGGATTTCCGTTTCAATCTTAGCCCCAGCCTAAACAGCCCAGCATCAATGGGCGTTGCTGGCGAACGCATTGCAGGGTGTTGTACCGTCTCCTAGACTACCTGGTAGTCCAGCTTTAAGCTATTTTTGCGCTTATCTAAGCAACCGATCTGGGAGACTGGCTTTGTCGATTGGGAATTTCGCTCTGAGATTGCTGGCGCTCCTGTTCTGGACTTTGACGGTAACAAGCTGGTCGCCCGCCGAAACGGGGAGTTTTGTCCGCTCGGGAGAAGCCTGGGTACAAGTGCATAGTCGTTCCGAGGTCTCGCAGGCGCGCACTTTGGCCAAGGGGTTGCTCAAGCAATGGCCAGATTCAAGAATTTTCAGGTCACAGAATGGCTTTTATGCCGTCGTGATCGGGACAATCTTTATTCCAGACCAGAACGATTTGATTACAGATTGGAAATCCAGGGGCTGGATTCCACAGGACACCCTTCTTTCCAGCGGCGGGTCCTATGTGGAAGAGATCGCGATTGAGGCGAGCGACTACTCTGGCGTCTTTATGGAGCCAACCTCGGCTGACAAAGCTGCCTCCATATTCGTTGAGCCAACGACCACTGACGACCCAGACTCCGTAGCAGTTGGCCCAGAAGACAGCGATGTCGCTGAGCCACCTGTGAAACACAAGGATCGGAGGTACGTAGAGTTTCAATGTAAAGGCAAGACAATTAAAAAGACTTTGGACGTGAACGAGTACAGCGGATGGGACGGCGCCTACTGGGGACGTGAAGTTATCACCCAAGACTCGTACTCGGTCATATGGGATGAAGAACAGCGAACCCTAGCATCTACAATGGGTTTCTTTGGTCAAGTCCCATGGCCTTCTGGGGCGAGAGTGATTTACTCGATGGAGGAGATTAATAGGGCTGTTTTTCAGAGAGTTGACGTGACGCCAGAAGAGATTGGCCCCGCCTATGGGCTGGATGCCCGAACGCGCCTCGTGTTCAATCGGGGCAAAGGTCGTCTGTTCGCTATCAGGAAGCAATACGCCCCGTATCTGGTGCAGTCAGACAATTCGAACAACAGTAGTCTAATGATTAGCGGTTTCTTTTCAGTGCACGCGGCGGCATGCGTTCAAATGGCGAACTTAGGTGCCGACCCGGCGGTCGAAAACGACGAAGCTCAGGCGCCCCTACCGGTCGCCGAAAAGTCAGGCCACACGGGCTTTGCCGAACAGGTGATTTCGGAAAAGGCCACCGCGCGGACCGAGACCTCTGCGCTGGCTCCGACAAAAGCGCCGGATCATCAGCCGCCTGGCAGACTTGTCGGGAAGAAATGGATCCAAGTGTATAGCAGGCCAACACGTGACGAGGCCGTCGCCTTGGCCAGGGGTCTGCTGGCCCCCTGGCCGCATACACAGGTTTTCCGATCGCGGAATGGTCAATTTGCTGTTGTGGCTGGTACGTTACTTGATCCCGATCAGCTTCATCTCCTCGACTTCTTCAAGACACACGAAAACGATGAAAAACGGATTCCGAGTGACTCCGTCCTCGTATCGGGCGAAGACTATATCGAGGATATCCTCTTCGTCCGCGCCCCGCTCGGATTCGATGCCAAAGTCGACCCGGTTCGGGGATCACAGGATTTTGCGGCAAGTGATGGGGGGGCTTATAATGCAGCTGGGACTGACGAATTCTATAATGGAGTGCGCTTAGAAAAGGGTGATCAGGTTCTCCAGTGCCGCGGATTGTTGAAGCATGAGCACATCCATCTTGAGATAATCGAGGGAATACCGGCTCCGGATGTCCGGAAGAACAAAGAATACAGCGAGTCATTTTCTATTTTGATCAATCTTGAGAAAAACAACTTCCGTTTCCTCGAGGGAGAAGTTTTTTACTTCGGGGTTCCTCCGGTCTATTCGGATGCACGTTACGGTTTCAGCCGGATCGAAGGCGAAAAGATTACTCTGATAGACGAGGAAGAAAACGGCGTAGGCTTGGGCCCAGGCGAAGTGGATCAAAGGCGTTGGGGTCTTCAGTTTAATTCGAGTGACTATTCCTACAATAGTCTGACGGGGATGCTAATAAGAATTATCGTCGACGGACGCCATCTTCTGGGAGACCGAGGATACAATGAGGGCACACGGACCGACATTTACAGGGGATCGGGAGATTGTTGGCCTATCAAGGAGGTTGGAATTGTTCGATGCACAGGGACCGGTGCGTGCGACTGAAGGACGGCCGGGCAGAATGAACATGTTGAATTCGACGCAGAGCGTTGTCTGTGGTGGTTAGCAACGATAAAGCAGGCTAAAGTTGTAATCAATCTTTGGCTGCAACAGCACAATCATACTCGCCCTCACCAGGCGATCAACATGCGACCGCGAGCGCCTGACACGCTATTGAAGAACGCCCAAGTCAGCGGATCAGAAACAGGGGGCTAGAAAAGGGCTGGTCATCTTTTGGATTTTCCGGCGCTGCTTTTGCGTTGGCAAATATCAATGTTCATGCCTTAAGCGAATGTCGTAGCCAAAGGTGTGATCGATGAGCTTCGGAACGTAGGCGCGTGCGGCCAAGACGTTCTTTTCAACTTCTCTCGATAATTCAGAATGATGAATGGACGCGTAGATGGACGGCTCCTCTCCGTGCGAGATAGCCCTCCCCCTCTCTCTGCCGATTTTTCGCAGCCAATGAAGTTCATTTTCTTTGTCGAATGTAGTGCCATAGTAAGGCCTGTGTATAATTCCCAGGTTTTCCGTAATGATTTTCAATAATTTGTTGGGAATTTTTTCAGAATACAGTTTTCTTTCGAAATAATTGACCTCTTTTAGGAAGGATGCCTGCAACTGAGTAGCATTAGATGGCACACCAAATTTTCGGTGCATTTCTTCTACAGTGGAAGATTGCTCTATTCTCATATGCTCCCGAGCCCGCTTAAGTCGTCCCGCTTTCCGCCACCTAATGAGTGGGTTTATTTCTTCGTGGTCACGCACCACCCGATCTGCCTCAAAATAGTACTCCCTAAGCGGACAACTTATGGCGTCTTGGATTGCCAGATCAGTGGCCACACGAGACAGCCTATCCCGCCAGGCATTGACGTCACCGCTACCGGGATTCTGCGATCCGAGGCGAGGCTCAAGCGAATCTCCATGAGGCATAATGAGCATCGGCAGGTGTAGGGCAAGCTCTTGAAGATCAACACGGAACCACTCACCGACAACGTTCTTGGCCATCAGAAAATCGCGGACTCTTCGCTCAAGCGCTTCCGCTTCTCGATGGAATATTACGAAGTGCAATTCCGGCTTCTCCACCAGGATCTCAGCACGCTCAATTATCCGTCCAATGTTTATGTCTCCGTTTCCGGCCAGAGATGTCCCCTTATTCGAAAAACTGATGTTAATTAGGCTTGGATCCCACGGGAGACTGTATCCGTACAAGAGCGTTGGAATCCCTCGATCGCCAACAATAATGGGTTTTGTCATTGTCAGGTCGAACGCCTCCGCGCGGCTCCATCCTCGAACATAGCGACTGCCCCCCAGGAGATTTCCGGGCGCGACCCCGCCGAAGGTATCTTTAGTCGGCACGTTAGAGAAGACAACTAGCGCGCATATTCCGATATGGCTGGAACGCTGAAAAACCTGGCCCTCGCTGCTCGATTCCCAATCTTGGGACAACGGCTGCATTGTCCCGCTTAGCGGTTGTTCGGGGAAAACCGATCGATGTCCGAATTGCGGACCAAAGCGCCAGTTCGCTGCGCTTGCGCCAATGTCTGGTTCTTGCGGCTTTGCGATCCTTCAGTTTGGATTGCACACGATTTGCACATTCTTTCTGGCTACAGCCCTAACTTGGCGGGACTGTCTGTCCGTTCCTCCATGATCCCGGTCCGGTGATCAAGCCTGACGTCCGCGTGGAGTTGATGGCATATTTTCGTGCCAATTGGCATGGCATGCGATCGGCCCATTTCCGAAACTGGGCAGAACATGCCCTGTTCCAGTGACCGCCGGCCTTCATCTCCGAAAGACGAAAAGCAATTTCCGACGATCGGCCGAAATCAGACCAGCATGTCGGCCGACACGGTCATCTCGTTCACCCAAGCCATCAGCGCTGCGGGTTCGGGCGGCAATCGGGTTGCCAGCCCCTCCGCGAAGGTCTCGAAGGCCGGTCGGTTGAGCGCATTGAGGCCGACCAGAACGGGGATCTCCATCGCGACCGCCTCGGCAATCACGCTACGGAACCCGCGACCTTCGGCCTCGTGTTTGCCGAACTTGTTGACGATCAGGAGGTCAGCACCGGATGACAGGCTGGCCGCGACCAGACCCACCGCCGTTTCCAGCGCAGCGGGGTCGAGGCGGCACCCCCGCGCCTGCGTGCCAAGATCCTGGCTGATGCGCAGAACTGCACCATCGGGCAGCACCCGCACATCCATGTCGCAGGGGCCGGCATCGACGCGGGCGCTATTGATCTGGACCGTCCCGCAGCATTTGAGGCCCCGGTTTGCGAGGTCTTTTGCCAGCCGTTCAAGCACCAGATCCGTATCGCCGCGTCCTGGCGCCATCGTGTAGGCAAGTTTCATGTCCGGGCTCCTTCAGGATTGGCAGAAAGGTTGGAATTCGACCAGCGCACCGGCTGGCAGACATTCGGCGTCGGCGGGCAGAAACATGAGCCCGTCCGCTAGAGAGAGCAGCCCGACACGGGCCGAATGTGTGGCATCCTCGAAACAGACGATCTCGCGACCATGGGCATCGAAACCGGCCAGCGTGGCGGGTCGGAGTTCGCAGCGCCCGGCCTTGCGGCGGATTGGGCTTGCGGTCACGACATGCCGCCGGGTCGGGATGGACCCCTCGCCGTTCAGGGCACGGACCAACGCCAGTCCGAAGACCTGCCATGTGACGAAGGCCGATACCGGGTTACCGGGCAATCCAAGCCAGTACGCCTTGCCGATGCGCCCGACCGACACCGGCTTGCCCGGTTTGATCGCGACGCCGCTAAACAGGGTTTCGCCTCCGAGCGCCATGACGGCTGGTTTAACATGGTCTTCTTCGCCCACCGAGATACCGCCCGTGGTGATGACAAGATCGGCCTGCGCCGCCAGGTCACCCAATTGACGGACAAGGCCGGCAAGGTTGTCGGCACCATGAGCTGAGGCAACGATGTCAGCGTCTGCAGCTGTGAGGCTTGCCGTCAGCATCGGCGTATTGACGTCCCAGATCTGGGCGGCCTCACGCGCGCCTCCGGCGCGCCGAACCTCGTCGCCGGTGACCAGTAGTGCCATGCGCAACCGGCGCCGAACGCGCAAGATGCCTGCACCGCCGGCGCCACAGGCGGCAATCTCCCTAGGACCAAGCCTGCGGCCCTTGTCCAGAACGGTCGCACCCTTGGCCATGTCGCTGCCCGCGCGGCGGATGTTCAGGCCCGGCACAGGTCGGCGCGACAGATGAATAACGTCCCCGTCACGCAGGACGTCCTCCTGCATTACGACCGCGTCCGCGCCATTGGGGATTGGCGCGCCCGTAAAGATCCGGGCCGCAACCGCTCCTGCGACCGGCGTCGTCACCGCCTGCCCGGCAGGCACGCGCGCAACGACCGGCAGTACCCAAGGTCCGGCGCCAGCCAGGGCCGATGTGGCGATCGCATAACCATCCATCGCCGCATTATCGAAAGCCGGTGCCATGGACCGGGACCGGACCGGCTGAGCGAGAATGCGGCCAAAGGCGTGGTCGAGCGACAGGGCCTCGGTTCGGCCGACCGGTGCTACGTGCCCTGCAATCCGGCCTAGGGCCTCGTCGATGCTGATCAGCGCGTCAAGCATGTCCTGACTGTCACAGCCGCAGCCCGGAGACGCGATGGCTTGATGGATGGTCATTGTGCTGCCTCCTGTGTGGATTGCGCGGACTTGAAATGCCCGGGCCCGATGCTGCAATCGAGATCTCGTAGGCGCCCGTCCTTGAGCCCGTAAATCAGACCGTGCACCCGGACATCAGCCCCGCGGCGCCATGCCCTCTGAAGGATAGGCGTTTCGCAGACACGCCGCACGCCTTCGGCCACGTTGAGTTCGGCGAGCCTGTCGCGTTGCGCCTCGAGGTCGGGTTCGCGCCCCAAATCGACCGCGTAAGCGCGGGCCAGGCGCCGGATCGGTTCCAGCCAATGATCGGCCAGACCGTGCGGCAGATCCTCGGTCGCGGCCTTGACCCCGCCGCAGCCATAGTGGCCGCAAACGATGATCTCGCGCACATGCAACGCATCGACCGCGAATTCCAGCGCCGACAGCAGGTTCATGTCCGAGGAGTGAACGATGTTGGCAACGTTGCGATGGACGAAAACCTCGCCCGGATCGAGCCCCGCGACCACGTTGGCCGGCACCCGGCTGTCCGAACAGCCGATCCAGAAGAACTCGGGCGCCTGAAGGGCGGCAAGGCGGGTGAAATAGTCGGGCTCTTCGTCGTGACGTTGTTTCGACCACGCCACATTGCGCGCCAGAAGGTCATTCAGCATCGGTCGTCTCCGGGAAATCTGGCAGCCCGCGTCTTGAGCGCATGTGTTTCGACAGGATCCGCAGATCGGCCCGGGTCAGCCGGGCGCGGGCAATCGGCAAGAGGATCGCATTTTCGGCAACGAGGTGGCGCCGCACGTGCCCCGCAAACCTGGACAACACCCCGCGCTCCTTTGCGGACAGATCGGCCCCCTTATCAAGGCAACCGGCGAGCATCGCACGCACTTCGGGCAGCAGACGCATCGCCTCATCCTGATCGGCTCTGATCCGGTCGATCGCACCCTCAATCGCATCCTCTTCTGTGCAGCGCCGGGCAAGAAGCGGGAACAGGTCCTCAGCCTCGTCGCGCAGGTGGACGTTCAGTTCCTCGTTCACAAAGCGCAGCACCGTTGTCGCTTTTTGGCGATTGAAAGCGTCCGCCGTTGCCAGCGCGTCGATAACTGCGCAAATCTGACGTTCACGCAGGTGGTCTTCGCTGATGAAGTCCAGAGGATTTGCGAGCAGGCTCGGACTCGTCGGTTTGTCGCCACTTCCGCGCGTCACTGTCTCTGACGGTTTCATCACACGTCCTTTCGCGTGGTTCAGATCGGCGTCAGGCTTGCGCCGGAGATCTGCGCCCCTTGACCGAGGCTCTCCACGAAGGCGCGCGAGGCGCGCGCCCAGGCTGCCTTTTCCAAAGCCTGCGCGATCTTCGGGCGAACGGTGTCGTAGGGCAGCACCTGCCCCGGCGCCGTGGCATTCAGTCGGATGATATGCCAGCCGTGCCGCGACAACACGGGCGCCGGGGTCACCGCCCCTTCGTTCAGGGAGCGCAGGGCTGCCTCGAACTCCGGCACGGTGTCGCCGGGGCCAAGCTGACCCAGATGGCCGCCAGAAGCCTTCGAACCGCAATCGCTTTCGCGCGCGGCAGCGGCAAATCCCTTGGCATCGCCGTCGAGTCGCGCCAGCAGGGCAACGGCTCGTGCCTCGGCCGCGGCGCACTCGGCTTCGTCGCGCGGATCGCAGGAGCACAGGATGTGCGAGACATCCCAGAGCGGTGCCGAACGATATCGGGCGGGGTCCTTCTCCCATTCCGCGCGCACGGCCTCTTCACCGACGGGTTCGATCACCAGCGCCTCGTCCAGCAGGGCGCGGATCAGGGCTTCGTCGTCCGTCTCGAAGCGCCCCGGCGCCAGCTCGAGCGGGTCGGGCGTCAACCCGCGCCGCTTCGCCTCCTGCAAGAGCAGCGTACGGATCGCCAGCGCCTGCGCCGCCTTGCGCCAGGCGATCCCCGGCTTGTCCTTGGGGGCGCTTTGGTTCTGGGCCTCGGCGGCGATTGCCGCCGAGGGGATGGTTTCGCCGTTCACGACGACATCGGGAAACAGGGCCACGTTCATCTGGCTCACTCCGCTGGCGTCGTGGCGGTAGGACCGTGCTTGGCTTGCACCTTGTCATAGGCGCGGCGGCGCTCCTCAAGCGGGCGATGCCGCCGCGATCGTACGATCTGGTAACCCGGCCGCGTCAGCAGGTAGCGGAAGGGAGCCGCGAGCCCGGACCAGATGTGGACGAGCCGCGTGAACGGAAACAGCGCCGTGATGATGAGACCGAGGAAGATGTGCAGCTTGTAGAGCCAGTGCACGTCGACGACGGTGACCCAGGCGTTGATGTTCCAGCTGACCACGCTCTGCGACCAGGTCATGAAGCGGACCATTTCCGACCCGTCCATGTGCTGCACCGTCTGGGTGATCGTCAGCAGGCCGATGGCCAGCTGCAGCCATATCAGGACCATGATCAGGATGTCGGGAAAGGTCGATGTCACGCGGATGCGCGGATCGACCAGGCGGCGATGGATCAGCATGGTCGATCCGATCAGGGCCGCGATGCCGGCAGGCCCGCCGATCAGGACCGCCATCCATTGCTTAAGCGCATAGGGAATGCCGATGGCATCCAGCACCCAGACCGGCGTGAACAACCCCACGAGGTGACCGAAGAACACGGTCAGGATGCCGACGTGGAAAAGGATCGAGCCCCAGATCAACTGCTTTCGGCGCAGAAGCTGGCTCGAGGAACTCTTCCAGGTGAAAGGGTCCCGCTCGTAACGCACAATCGATCCCACCAGGAAGATCGTCAGCGCGACATAGGGCATGACCCCGAAGATGACGAAGTTGATGTCGAAGTCGCCGAACATTTCATGCGCTCCTGTTCAAGGGTTTGGGGGCGGAGGTCGCCCGGAATGCGGGTTCGTCCATCGCCGCGAGCATGTCGCGAACTTGTGGGCAACCTGCATTGGGATCGGGGCCGAAAGTGACTTCCGTTTCCTCCCAGACGGCGTCGAGCGCCACGAGGTCGGTCGGATCATCATCGGGCTGGGCCAGCATGTCGGCGACCGCTTCGGCGTTGGCCCGGACGCCCGACAGCTGCAAAAGAGCGGCGAACGCGGCTGCATATCCGCTGTCGCGACGGACGAGCCGCGTAGCGAGAGCATCGAGGACATGCGCCGCGTCCGCCAAGGTTTCCTGTGCCTCGGAAGAAGGGCGCGAGGCCAGGAATTCCAACAGCACCGGCAAATGATCAGGCAGTTCCGAGGTGGCGGGTTCGAACCCGCACTCCCGGTAGGTGTCGATCAGGCTGACCATGGCGCCGCCGCGGTCACGGCTTTCGCCATGAACGTGCTCGAAGAGATTGAGCGAGAGCGTCCGCGACCGGTCGAAGAGCATCACGTAGCCCTCCTGCAGGTCGTAGAGGTCAGCTGTTGCAAAGCCATCGGCCAATGTGCGCAGCGCAGCCCGCGTATCGGCGGCGATGCGGGGATCGCAGCCAAGAACGGCGCCGATGTCCGGCATCGCCTCCTGAAGTTCTCGAGAGGGATAGCTCAGGATCAGCGACAGGGCCTTCAGGGAACGGTCCATCATCAGAATGTCTCCTGCGGAAGGGCGAATTTCTTCTTCTTGCCGCCGAAGAGCGTCGTCTTGCCCGCCTCGCCGGTGGAACAGCCGTTGCCATCGGTGAAGCCGCAGCCGCCGCGAATGTCCGCGCCATGCTCGTTCTGTTCGCGGTGTGTCGTGGGAATCGCGAAACGATCCTCGTAATCGGCGATGGCCATGATCTTGTACATGTCCTCGATCACCCGGCCGGACATGCCGACCCGGGCGGCGATCGCCTCGTCCCGCACGCCGTCCACGCTGAGCGCCCGCATGTAGAGCCGCATCGCGGACATGCGTTCGAGGGCGTGAACGATGGGCTCCTCGTCGCCCGCCGTCAGCATGTTGGCGAGGTATTTGACGGGGATGCGCAGGGACCGCACGTCGGGCATCTGGTCGCTCATTGCGATCTGTCCCGCCTGGGCGGCGTTCTGGATCGGCGACAGTGGCGGGATGTACCACACCATCGGCAGCGTCCGGTATTCGGGGTGTAGCGGGAAGGCCACCTTCCAGTCCATCGCCATCTTCCAGACCGGGCTGACCTTCGCTGCCTCGATCCAGTCCTCGGGTACACCGTCACGGCGAGCCGCGGCGATCACCTCGGGATCGTTGGGGTCAAGGAAGACGTCGAGCTGCGCGCCGTAGAGATCTGTCTCGCGTTCGGCACTCGCCGCCGCCTCGATCTTGTCGGCGTCATAAAGAATGACACCCAGATAGCGGATGCGTCCGACGCAGGTTTCCGAACAGACCGTCGGCTGGCCGGACTCAATCCGCGGATAGCAGAAGGTGCATTTCTCGGATTTGCCCGTGTCCCAGTTGTAATAGACCTTCTTGTAGGGGCAGCCCGAGACGCACATCCGCCAGCCGCGGCACTTCTCCTGGTCGATCAGGACAATGCCGTCCTCCTCGCGCTTGTAGATCGCGCCCGAGGGGCAGGAGGCCGAGCAGGTCGGGTTTAGGCAATGCTCGCACAGACGCGGCAGATACATCATGAAGGTGTTTTCATACTCTCCATAGATGTCCTTCTGCACCTGGTCGAAGTTGTAATCCTGCGACCGCTTGGAAAACTCGCCGCCGAGGATTTCCTCCCAGTTCGGTCCCTTCTCGATCTTCTCCATCCGCTCGCCGGTGATCTTGGAACGCGGCCGCGCAGTCGGGAACGCGGTCATGTCGGGCGCGGATTTCAGGTGGTCGTAGTCGAAATCGAACGGCTCGTAGTAGTCGTCGATCTCGGGCATGGCCGGGTTGGCGAAGATGTTCGCCAGGATCCGCCATTTGCTGCCCTGCTTGGGATGCAATTTGCCCGAAGCCGAGCGTACCCAGCCGCCGTTCCAGCGCTTCTGGTTTTCCCAGTCGGTCGGATAGCCGGTGCCGGGCTTGGTCTCGACGTTGTTGAACCATGCGTATTCGACACCTTCGCGCGTCGTCCACACGTTCTTGCAGGTGACCGAGCAGGTGTGACACCCGATGCATTTGTCAAGGTTCAGGACCTTTCCGATTTGTGCACGAACTCTCATTCCGCTGCCTCCACGTTCTGGGTTGCGGACCGGCTTGCGGGTTTGTCGAGCCAGTCGATCTTCTTCATTTTCCGCACGATCACGAACTCGTCGCGATTGCTGCCCACGGTGCCGTAGTAGTTGAAGCCGTAGGACAGCTGCGCGTAGCCGCCGATCATGTGCGTGGGTTTCAGCGTGGCACGGGTGACCGAGTTGTGGATGCCGCCGCGATTGCCGGTCTTCTCGGACCCAGGTGTATTCACGATCTTTTCTTGCGCGTGATACATGAACAGCGTTCCCTGCTTGATCCGCTGTGACACCACCACCCGCGCGGTCAGCGCGCCGTTGATGTTGTAGGCCTCGACCCAGTCGTTATCGACAAGGCCCGCCTTTGCCGCATCCACCTCGGACATCCAGACCACCGGCCCGCCCCTGTTCAGCGTCAGCATCAGCAGGTTGTCGGTGTAGGTCGAATGGATGCCCCATTTCTGGTGCGGCGTAATAAAGTTCAGCACCACGTGAGGGCTGCCCTCGGCCGCGTCGTTGTTGACGGCCTTGGTGATCGTCTTGAGGTCCACCGGCGGGCGGTAGCTGACGAAGCCCTCGCCAAAGGCGCGCATCCATTCGTGATCCTGGTAGAGCTGCTGGCGGCCCGTCAGGGTGCGCCACGGGATCAGCTCGTGCACGTTGGTGTAGCCCGCGTTGTAGCAGACCTCCTCGCTTTCGATGCCCGACCATGTGGGGCTGGAGATGATCTTGCGCGGTTGTGCGGCGATGTCGCGGAAGCGGATCTTGGTGTGATGCGCGCCTTCCGCGAGGTGGGCGTGATGCCGGCCGGTGGGTTTCTCCAGTTCTTCCCAGGCCTTCACGGCCACCTCGCCATTGGTTTCGGGGGCAAGCATCAGGATCATCTCGGCCGCGTCGATGGCGGTTTCGAGCTTCGCCTGGCCTTTCGAGACGCCCTCATCCTGGACCACGCCATTCAGATCGCGCAGGTGCTTGACCTCGGTCTTGGTGTCCCAGGTGATCCCCTTGCCGCCATTGCCAAGCTTTTCAAGGAGCGGACCGACCGAGGTGAACTTCTTGTAGAGATTAGGATAGTCCCGCTCGACGGCGATGTAGTTCGGCGCTGTCTTACCGGGGATCAGGTCGCATTCGCCCTTCTTCCAGTCCTTCACATGCGCCTGCGCCAGTTCGGCGGCGGTATCGTGCAGGAGAGGAAGCTGGACGATGTCGGTCTCGACACCCAGAACCTCGGGCGCGACTTCGGAGAATTTCCGGGCGATGGACTTGAAGATCTCCCAGTCGGACTTGCTCTCGTAGGCCGGGTCCACCGCCGCCTGCAGCGGATGGATGAAGGGGTGCATGTCCGAGGTGTTGAGGTCGTCCTTCTCGTACCAGCTGGCCGTGGGCAGGACGATGTCGGAATAGACCGCCGTCGTGGACATGCGGAAGTCGATGCACACCAGCAGGTCGAGCTTGCCCTTCGGCGCTTCGTCGTGCCAGCGGGCCTCCTTCGGCATCACGCCGCCTTCCTCGCCGAGGTCCTTGCCCATCACCCCATGGTCGGTGCCCAAGAGGTGCTTGAGGAAGTACTCGTGTCCCTTGCCAGACGACCCCAGCAGGTTCGAACGCCAGACGAACAGATTGCGCGGCCAGTTCTCGGGGGCGTCCGGGTCTTGACAGGACATCTCCAGATCACCGGCTTTCAGCTGTTCGGCGACGTAGTCCTTGATCTCTTTCCCGGCCTTTTGGGCGGCTTTCGAGACCTCCAGAGGGTTCGTCTTCAATTGCGGGGCCGAGGGTAGCCAGCCCATGCGTTCCGCGCGTATGTTGTAGTCAATCAGGGAAATATCCCAGTCGCCCTCGGGCGCGGTCGGCGACAAGATCTCGCCTGCACG
This sequence comes from Ruegeria sp. BHSC276, assembly GCF_059612945.1. Lineage (NCBI taxonomy): Bacteria > Pseudomonadati > Pseudomonadota > Alphaproteobacteria > Rhodobacterales > Roseobacteraceae > Ruegeria > Ruegeria sp. BHSC276. The sequence continues at coordinate 669,539 of NZ_JBXWRP010000001.1, forward strand.
CAGGGTTTCATAGCGCCACTGGTCGGTATGGGCATACCAGCAGGAGGTGGAGTTCATGTGACGCGGCGGGCGGTTCCAGTCGAGCGCGAAGGCCAGCGGCTGCCAGCCCGTCTGCGGGCGCAGCTTCTCCTGGCCGACATAGTGCGACCAGCCCCCGCCCTCCTGGCCGATGCAGCCGCACATCACCAGCATGTTGATGATGCCGCGGTAGTTCATGTCCATGTGGTACCAGTGGTTCAGACCAGCCCCGAGGATTACCATGGACTTGCCATGGGTCTTTTCGGAGTTGCCTGCGAATTCCCTCGCCACGGCGATGATCTTCTCGCGCTCGACGCCGGTGATCTTTTCAGCCCAGGCAGGGGTGTAGGGGCTGTCGTCGTTGAAATCCTTGGACACCCAGTCCCCGCCAAGGCCCCGGTCGAGACCGTAATTGGCGCAGAAGAGGTCGAACACCGTGGCAACTAGAACCTCCTTGCCATCGGCCAGTTTCACGCGGCGCGCCGGAATGTTCCGGGTCAGCACCTCGGGGTGATCGCATTTCACGAAATCGCCCGTGGCCGCACCGCCGAAATAAGGGAAGTCGACACCGACAACCTCGTCGTGGTCGCCGTCGAGGATCTGGCTCAGGCGCAGCTTGCTTTCAGCGCCCTTCGCTTTCTCTTCGAGATTCCACTTGCCTTCTTCGCCCCAGCGGAACCCGATGGACCCGTTGGGCGCGACGATCTGGCCCGACGCCTCGTCGTAGGCGACTGTCTTCCAGTCGGGGTTGTTGGCCTCGCCCAGCTTGCCGTCGAAGTCGTCGGCGCGCAGCATCCGGCCCGGCACCATATGCCCGTCCTTTTCGTCGAGCCGAACGAGCATCGGCATGTCCGTGTACTTGCGGGCGTACTCCTCGAAATACTCGGCCTGCCGGTCGAGGTGGAATTCGCGCAGGATCACGTGACCCATCGCCATTGCCAGCGCCGCGTCGGTGCCCGCCTGCGGGTTCAGCCAGATGTCGCCGAACTTGGCGGCTTCCGAATAGTCCGGGCTGACCACGGCCGACTTGGTGCCGCGATAGCGGACCTCGGTGTAGAAATGCGCGTCCGGCGTGCGCGTCTGCGGCACGTTCGAGCCCCAGAGCATCAGGAAGCCCGCGTTGTACCAGTCGGCCGATTCCGGCACGTCGGTCTGTTCGCCCCAGGTCTGGGGGGAAGCTGGCGGCAAGTCACAGTACCAGTCGTAGAACGACATGCAGGTGCCGCCGAGAAGCGACAGGTAGCGCGAGCCGGCGGCATAGCTCACCATCGACATCGCCGGGATGGGCGAGAAGCCGAACACCCGGTCGGGCCCGTAGGTTTTCGCGGTATAGGCGTTGGCAGCGGCGACGATCTCTGTCGCCTCGTCCCAGCTTGCTCGCACGAACCCACCCTTGCCACGCGTCTTGGTGTAGCTGGCGCGCAGAATAGGATCGTTCTGGATCGCGGCCCAGGCGGCCACCGGCGTCATGGTCTCGCGCATCTTCCGCCAGGCACGCATCAGGCTGCCGCGGATGAGGGGGTTCTTCACCCGGTTCGCGGAATAGAGATACCAGCTGTAGGAGGCACCCCGCGCACACCCGCGCGGTTCATGATTAGGCAGCCCCGCGCGGGTGCGCGGATAATCCGTCTGCTGCGTCTCCCAGGTCACGATGCCGGATTTGATGTAGATCTTCCACGAACACGACCCGGTGCAGTTCACCCCGTGGGTCGAACGGACGATCTTGTCGTGCCGCCAGCGGTTTCTGTAGGTGTCTTCCCAGCTGCGATCCTCACGGGTGGTCTGTCCCCAACCGTCGGAGAATTGCTCCAGTTCCTTGCTCTGGAAGAAGTTCAGTTTGTCGAGCAGATGGCTCATTGGGCTGTCCTTTCGGGTGTCTGAGTCCGGGCGACGAGCTCCGCCGCCCGGGAAATCAACTGGATCATTCAGCGGGCTGGGCTGCGGTGCCCTGCGGCGTGCGGCCGTGTTCGATGTCGTAGAGAAGGCCGCCGGGGCGCGTGTAGACCACCCACGTGATGACGACGCAGATCACGTAGAAGATCAGAAAACCCCACAGCGCCCCAACGGCAGACCCGGTCATCGCGATTGATGTCCCGTAGGCCTTGGGGATGAAGAAGGCGCCGTAAGCCGCGATGGCCGAGGTGAAGGCCACGATCGCGCCGGACTCCATCGCGATCTGACGCTTGCGCTCTTCAGCACCCAAGTGCGGCATCAGGCGCGGAATTTCGCGGCCCATGATGACCGGGATCATCTGGAAGGTGGAGGCGTTGCCGACACCGGTCAGGAAGAACAGGGCCATGAAGCAGGCGAAGAAGCCGACGAAGGAACCGAGCCCGAGGAAGGAGATCACGCCGAAAGTGGCCGCGATCATTAGGGCGAAGGTCCAGAAGGTCACACGACCACCGCCGAATTTGTCCGAGATCCAACCGGTTCCGGCGCGGCTGAGCGCGCCCACCAGCGGCCCAAGGAACACGTAGTTGAGTGCGTTCACCTCGGGAAAGGCCAGGCGCGTCAGCAGAGGGAAACCCGCCGAGTAGCCGATGAAGCTGCCGAAGGTGCCGGTGTAGAGGATGCACATCAACCAGTTCTGCTTGCGTCCGAAGATCACCGCCTGGTCGGCAAAGCTGGCGCGTGCATCTGCGATGTCGTTCATACCCAGCCAGGCCGCGATGGTCGCTGCGAGGATGAAGGGCACCCAGACGAAGCCTGCGTTCTGCATCCACAGCTGTCCGCCGTCGGACATGGTCTGCGGTTGCCCGCCAAGCGCCCCGAAAACACCCGCCGTGATGACGATGGGCACGAGGAACTGCATGACCGACACGCCGAGGTTCCCCAGCCCCGCATTCAGCGCCAGTGCGTTGCCCTTTTCGGCCTTCGGGAAGAAATAGCCGATATTGGCCATCGAAGAGGCGAAGTTGCCGCCGCCGAAGCCGCACAGCAACGCCAGGACGAGGAAGATCAGATAGGGCGTGTCGGGGTTCTGCACCGCGTATCCGATGCCCATGGCAGGCAGCAGCAGCGAGGCGGTCGACAGCGTCGTCCACAGCCGCCCGCCGAAGATCGGGACCATGAAGCTGTAGAAGATCCGCAGCGTTGCGCCCGACAGGCCCGGCAAAGCCGCCAGCCAGAACAACTGGCCGGGGGTGAAGTCGAACCCGATGGCGGGCAAGCGAGCCACGACCACCGACCACACCATCCAGACCGAGAAGGCCAGCAGAAGCGCCGGGATCGAGATCCACAGGTTGCGGCGTGCAACGGCACGGCCCTTTTCGGCCCAGAATTGCGCATCCTCAGGCCGCCAATCCTCCAGCACGCGCGGCATAATCGTGCGGCCCGGCAAGTGGATGGGTTGCATCTCGGGCAGTTCCGGCAATTGGTCAAGAACTTCGCCATGCACAGCACGCTCCATCGCGCGGATCGACAGGTGCATCCAGATCAGCGCGACGGCAACCAGCCCGAACAGGAGCGCGAAGCACGAGGTATAGATGCCCGTGAGGTCCAGCAGCGCCCCGAAGGCGATGGGCAGGATAAAGCCACCAAGCCCACCGATCATTCCGACAAGACCGCCGACCGCGCCGACATGGCCCGGGTAGTAGACCGGGATGTGCTTGAATACGGCCGCCTTGCCGAGGCTCATGAAGAAACCGAGCGCGAAGAGCGTGGCGATGAACGGCCACAGGCCCATTTCGGTCGAGAAGGCGATATCGCCATCCTTGCCCTCGATGACGTAGTCCGTGGGCGGATAGCTCAGCATGAAAAGGAACAGAAGCGAGAAACCAAAGGTCCAGTACATGACCTTGCGCGCGCCGAACTTGTCCGACAGCACGCCGCCATAGGCCCTGAAGAGTGAGGCCGAGAGGCTGAACGACGCCGCCGCCATGCCCGCAAAGCGCACATCGATGCCATAGACGTCGATCAGGTAGTGCGGCATCCAGAGGGCGAGCGCCACGAAGGCACCGAAGACGAAGAAATAGTAGAGGGAGAACCGCCAGACCTGCAGGTTCTTCAGTGGTGCGAACTGCTGCGCGAGCGAGGGCGCCTTCGCCCCCGTCCTGCGCCGTTCGACCAGTTGCGGATCGTCCTTGGCCAGCAGGAAGAACAGCACACCGATGATGGCGAGCCCCGCCGCCCAGACATATGCCACGCCATGCCAGCCATAGGCGACCATGACGAAGGGCGCGACGAACTTGGTGACCGCCGCGCCGACGTTGCCCGCGCCGAAGATGCCCAAGGCCGTGCCCTGGCGGCCCGCGTCGTACCAGCGGCTCACATAGGCCACCCCGATGATGAAGGATCCGCCCGCAAGCCCGATGCCCAGGGCCGCGATCAGGTACATGATGTAGCTGTCCGCCAGAGTTAGCGCCCATGTGGCCAAAGCGGTGAGGATCATCTGGGCCGAGAATACCAACCGTCCGCCGTACTTCTCGGTCCAGACGCCGAGGAACAGCCGGGTGACCGATCCGGTCAGGATCGGCGTGGCCACCAGAAGGCCGAACTGGGTGTCGTTCAGGCCAAGCTCGGCCTTGATGGCGACACCGATGATGGAAAAGATCGTCCAGACCGCGAAACAGGCGGTGAAGGCGATCGTGCTCAGGCTTAGGGCGCGCGTCTGATCGGCGCGTGAGGCTGTGGCTACGGTCTGCATGATGACTCTCCGGCAAGAACGGTGCTGTCACCCCTGCGAGGGGTTCAGTGCCAGACCTGACGCCGGAACGACACTCATGACTTGATCTAGATCATGAAACGACGAAAACGATAACGAAATAAATGGGTTAGAGAAATATATCATCTGGCGCGCGGTGGCGGATCAAGGCTGCTGCCGCGAAGGTCAACTGCCAGGTTGACTTTTATCAATTGATTTGGTGGCAATTGTTAAGCGCACAAAGTCGAGGGGGACGACATGCCCGATTCAGAATACCGCGAGATTCGAAAACTCGATCTCTTTGCGCAGATGGCGGATGAGAATTTCACGTCCTTGATGCGTGGCGCGTATGTGCAGAATTTCCCTGCGCAGATCGAATTGGTCACTGAAGGAGAGCCAAGCGATTTTCTTCACATCGTCATTTCGGGTTCGGTGGATCTGTTTTCGACTTGGAATGGCCGAGAGACCAGCATGGCGACTGTCCGCCCGATCTCGACCTTCATTCTTGCCGCGACCATCAAGGATGCGCCCTACCTGATGTCGGCCCGCACGTTGGAGAAAAGCCGGATCGCGCTGATCCCCAGTCAGGACGTTCGCGCGATCTTTGATGCCGACGGCAATTTTGCCCGTGCGATCGTCACGGAACTGGCGCAGTGCTATCGCTCTGTCATCAAGGCGCAGAAGGATCTGAAACTCAGAACCTCGCTCGAGCGGCTTGCGAACTACTTGCTCAGGCAACAAAGGCACGCCGGCGGCAGAGCCGTGTTCGAACTGGATTTCGAAAAGCGGCGCCTGGCCTCTGTGCTGGGCATGACCCCTGAAAACCTCAGCCGCGCCTTCAAGGGTCTGCAGCCCTATGGCGTTGCCGTGACCGGTACTCGCATCTCCATCGACAACCAGGCGGACCTTGAGCGCTTTGCGAAACCAAATCCACTGATTGATGACTTTTCAACCTGAGGGACTGACAGATGGCCAAATCCATGCCCGGCGCCGCCGGAAATCTCGCCGAGGAACACCCCGATGTCTGGAAAGCCTATGCTGCCTTGGGCAAGGCAACGGCCGATTGCGGCCCGCTGACGGACCGCGAGAAGCGTCTCGTCAAGCTCGCCCTCGCGATTGGCGCTGGCTCCGAAGGCGCGGTCCATTCCCACACCCGGCGGGCCAAGGCGGACGGGATAGAGGCTGAGGCGATCATGCAGGTCGCGATGCTGGCCATAGGCCCGCTTGGCCTGCCTCGTGCCGTCGCCGCGAAGACCTGGATCGAAGACATCAAGGATTGACGTTCAGGGAAGCGGGCTGATCCCAAAAAGAAATGGATGCGCCCAGAGCAGCGCCCCGTAAAGTGCAATGCCTGCCGCAAGCCGCAGGAGACTGCCCCCCGACAGGGACGCCGAGCGGAGCGGCGCCTCCGCCACGCGATTACGCATCCGATGCCACTCTGGCCCCATCTCGCGGCGCTTGCGCCGGTAGACCAGTCGGCTTCCCAGCAGCGCGAAGGCGGCGAAAGTGCCGAACAGGATCACATGGGCCAGATCTCCGTTGGGCACGACATAGGCCGCCGCCCAAAGCGCCAACGCCAGAAGCAGCGGATGACGCGACAAGCGAATGATGCCGGGCCGTGCCGGGTCGAACTGGTCGTTGCGTGCACCCCCGAACGAGAAAAGGTTGGGCCGGCCGATGGAGAGCGCAAGGATCAGGCAGACAGGCCCCATGACCGTCAGTGGGACATGGACCTGCCATGGCGCCCAGTCCCAAACGGCCAAATGCGGCGCGCGGCCTGCCGCACCGATCAACCAAGCCAGAACGACGAGCGACAGGGCGGCATAGGCCAGTGTGAAACCGGAAGTTCCAAGCCGCGCCTGAAGCCAGGGCCGCAGTGGCGGTCGCACGGGCAAGGAATGCGACAGAAAGAACACGGCATAAGCCGCGACGAATTCGAACCATCCCATCGGTGCGCGCCTCAGACCCGTTTGGCGGCGGGCAGGCGCAACAAGAGCGCACCGTAGACGATAGAAAAACCCCCGAAGCCCACGATCCACAACAGACCTGCCGCCGTGGTCAGCGGGCCGGAGACTTCGGGCCAGACCCCGCCAGCGACCCGCGCGAACACGGACAGGATCAGGGCTAGGTAGATTATAACCGTCCCCGCGCCGGCGGTGAGGTTCTGCCCTGTATGACCCAGCGTGGCGCGTGTCATCACGGCAAGCGTCATCAGCCCGATTGCGCCAGCCATCCAGAAATGTTGCGCGCCTGCCATTCCGAACGACCCCGGAGCAAGAATTTCCACAGCCAATGCCAGAGCCCCCAGTGGGACGAAGGCGTAGCCGGCATGCAGCACCGTCACCAGCGGTTCGGCAAAGGTCCGGTGTCCGGCCCAGCGGGCCAGGCGCAGGGCATGCAACACGCCTGCCAGCACAAGGGCCAGCCCGGTCGGCGTCTCGAGAGGCAGCACGACCCACAGCACAAGCGCCACCAGAAGAGCCGCCAGCGCCAGCTTGTCGAAGGACTGCATCGGCGGGACGGGCAAGGCTGTGCTGCGCCGTTTGACAAGCCAGTTGCGGGTGAAGGAGGGCACGATCCGCCCGCCGATCACGGCGATCATCATGATGCCCGCGCCAAGACCCAGCCGCAGGCCGTAGCCCTGGGCCGCGTAATCGTCCTTTGCCGCCTCCCAGTGGAACAGCGCGTTGCCGAGGATGAAGACCCCCAGCATCGCCAGCACGATCAGGTTGCGCCAGTTCTTGCCCGCCGCGATCTCGCGCGCGATCAGAAGCGCAAAGACAGCGTGAAAGGCAAGGTCTGCGAAGGCGACCAGCACGGCAGGGACGCTTCCCGAGATCGCGACCGCCACGCGGCCCATCAGCCACAAACCCGCGAGCATCCCGAGCCGCCAGCCGACGATCGGCAAGCGCCCGGTCCAGTTGGGGACCGCGGTCAGCAGAAACCCCGCGATTGCAGCACCGAGATACCCGAAGAGAAACTCATGGGCGTGCCAGGACACGGGATCGAAAGCGGTGGGCACCATCAGGTGCCCCGACAGCATCGGCACCCAGAGTGCCATCGCCAGCGCGGCCCAGACCGCTGCGGTGAAGAAGAACGGGCGGAACCCGAAGGTGAGGATCGCGGGTCCGGTCCACGCGCGCATCTGTTCGGTTGTTGTGGTCATCTTTGTGTCCTTGAGTCCCGCCTTCTTGCCGCGACGCCGTCCTCGGTCAGGATCAGGTCGAACGGGATGTCATGGGGCTGCGGATAAATCGTCGGCAGGCGGGCGGCGCTCAGCGCGATACCGATGGTGATGGGGCGTGGCGTCAGAGCGGCCAGCGTCCGGTCGAAATAGCCGCCACTGCAGCCCAGCCGATAGCAATCGTCGGTCCAACCGAGGCAGGGGGCAAGCGCGATATCGGGCAGTAGCAAATCGGCCTCGGGCGGGGGAACGGGGATACTCCAGCCACCGCGCGCCAGTTTCGTCTTTGGCGTCCAGCGGCGAAAGATCAGTGGTGCTGCGGGCTTTTCAACCACCGGAAGCGCGATGGTCACGCCCGCGCGGTGCAAGTCAGCCAAGACCGGGCGCAGGTCGGGTTCCCCCTTGATCGGCCAGTAGCCGGACAGGACGCATCCGCGCCCCACGCCGCCTTCGGTCAGCACCCTCCCCAGATGCCCCGCGACCCTGTCCAAGACCTGCGCCCGCCCGGCCTGGCCCAGGCCCTCCCTAAGCCCGGCCAGCCTTGCCCGTTCCGCCCGGCGCCAGCGCGCCACATCGCGCGCCTGCCCAAGGTCAACGCCGAGCGGGTCGAAATACGCGGGATCGACCTCGGCCGCCATGCAAGGTGGCGAGGCATATGTCCCGTCCTTGATCATCTTGCGGGCTCGAACCGGGGGAAAAGCACATCGTTCTCCAGCGCGATGTGATCAGCCAACTCGTCCAGCAGCGTTGCCGTACCCCCATAGAGCGACCGCCAGGACCCGCAGGCATGCTCTGGTGGCGTCAGGTCGCCCGTCCGCTTCCGGATCAACGCGATGGTCTCGGCGTGATCGTCATGGTCGGCGCGCATGACCGCAATGGGATGTTCGATGCCCGCCCCGCTGCCCGCCCGCATGGCCGGGAACAGGATCGTCTCTTCCTTGGCCATGTGATCCCCCATCTCACGCGATAGCCGGTTAAGGGCAAGGGCGAGACCTTTGGGGGCGTCGGGATCATCGGCGTGAACCTGTTCGACGCGCTCGGCGAGCGGCATGAGCGAGGCGAGATCCGCCCGGTGCATCTGGTGATAGTTGGTCAGGATGTGGTCGATCAGGGCGCCGGTTTCCTGCGGCACTACGGCGGTGGCATCGTCGTGCATGGCACGTCCCTTTTGCGGCGAATCGTCGGAACAAGATGAATAGGCATTTGATTTACCGATTAGACCGCAGTAATACGCATTGCAAATACCAAATCAGGAGCGCGGCCATGCGCCTCACGTCCTTCACAGATTACGGGCTTCGCGTGCTGATGCGCATGGCGGGCAAGCCTGACCGCGCCTTCACGGCTGCCGCCCTTGCCGCCGAGTTCCGCGTCTCGCGCAACCACCTGGCCAAGGTGATTTCGGCGCTTGCCGCGGCAGGTCTCCTGGAAACCCGACGCGGCGGCGGTGGCGGTGCGATCCTGGCCCGCTCGCCCGAGGACATTCGGCTGGGCGATGTGGTGGCGGTGCTCGAGGCCGATCAGGCGCTGGTCGAGTGCTTTGGCGCCGGGGCCAACGCGTGCACATTGACGCAGCGTTGCCGGTTGAAAGCGCGACTGGCCCATGCGGAGGCGGCCTTTCTGGCCGATCTGAACCAAAGCACGCTCGCTGATTGCGCCTACCGGCCCGAGAGTGCCTGAGGTGCCAACGGCGCTCTCAGCCCCCAGGCGGCGATGCGTAACGCAATCGCGACAGCCACGCGCATCTCGAAGACATCGCCGACATCAGTAGACTGGCGAAATCTACAGGGCCGACATCGCAGCGTAGTCCGCCTGCCGCTTGCAGATCCCGGATCGATGTACACGGCAGTTCTGAACCGAGCCGCAGGGAGCAGGACACAATACGCAATCCTGCGATTGAAACATGAACATCTACTGCACACGGCACTGTTTAAGACACTGAAATCGTTTCTAAATCACCACCATCCATCATTGGACGGACATAAAAACTATCCTTGAATGTCTGCTTAGCGGCTGTTCGCTGACCTTAGTTCGTATTGCAGCACTGGTGAGTTTGGGTTCGGTGCAGACATCCGACTAGTTCTGTCGAATGACTACTTTGTGTCGGTTACCAGCCCCTGCCCAATCAATGGATCAGCTTCTGCAGCGTCTTGTTTGTTCGGATCAATTCAGAGATGGCCTTTCGCGCGCGCTCGGATTCACTCGATCTTTCTCCGTGCCTCCAGGACGGATGGCTTGGCCCAGCAACGTGCCCACCTCTAGCCCCATGCATGCGACAGACACTCCAGCCTTGAACGGCGGGTGCCCGGCACCGCTTGCCAGTGGATTTCGCCGTAGCGGTGCATCTGGGCGCATCATTGAGCCGTTTGGTGGGGCTTATGAGGTTGTCGTTGTTTTTTTTCATTCACCCCGCCCCCTGTTTTGGACGTTGCCAACGATTGCCTGCCCACCTTCATTGACTTCCACGCGTTCGACCCGGACGGTTTGATCTGCCTTGGATCGATATCGTTTCAGGGTTTCAACCTGGCTGGTGAAGGTCCGCGCAAGTTTGTTGAGCGCTCGTTCCGCAGAATCTTGCTGCGGGAGAGTTCTTACATGGTTCAGGCGCCGTGCCATCATCATCGTGGCCTGATGGATCGCGCCCATCTGGATCGCAAGCATGGCTTCGATCTCGTCTTGCGGCTTAACCCCAGCGACAACCGACATCACAAAGTTCGATGCCGTCTCGGAGACAGAGCTGTCCTGTTGCCCAAGAGTCGCGACTTGATCCATGACGCCTTCGAAGAACCGGTAGTCTGCTGTGCCAAGCTCATGCATTGCCAAAGCAGAGGCCGCCGTCGGATCTTTTCCTTTGTGCCCAACCGTGAGCCGGCGTGTATCTTCATCGAAGTCCAACTTGATGTCCGGTGCCCGGACGCGTGATCTCTTCCGGTCCCTCAAATCGGCAACAGCAATGGTCTCCGCTTCGGTAAGCTCGGAGTTCTTTGTCTGCAGATCGTTGCCTTCGTCTTTCGGTGCCTTGGTCATTTCCGCCTCGCATAGCAGGGAGTGGTTAGTATTAGTGTTCCGTTTCGGAACCGAGGGACCTGATAGATACCGGCCTGACGGGTTCTGATTTGGAACCATGGGAGGTCTTTGGGTTCTCAAACGGAACCACAGAGGATGGTGACGGGTCCGTCCCAGAACCGCGTTTTGTTTTTTCGGGCTGCCAAAAGCGCCAGTCGTTTGTGGCGGCTTTCTTGCCGGACCGGGCCTGCGTCGCCTTGGTCGTCAACCGCCATTCATGCGCTCGCCGATGATACCAGTTGCCTTCCTGCTCCAGCACAAGGAAGCCTTTGTCCTGCAGATCCTCGAAAGCGCGTTGAACGGTGGCCTTGCCCAACCCCAAGGTTTCTGCCGCCTCGTTCATCGACAGAAACACCTTGCCGTTGTTGCCGCCATTGAAGCGGGTGTGAAGCTCCAGCCAGAGCTTCACCGCAGGTCCGGACAGAGCCCGCCACGCCGGGGACTTGATCATTGCGTAGGGCAGAGGGACGTATTGACCCTCATCTGATCGTTTACCCGCCGGAGATCTCCGCCTACTCATCGCGAGACCTCCGCGGGAAATGCTCGGGCAAAGCATCCAGTTCGGGTATGTCACAGCCGACATGTGCCCGGACGAGCCTAGTTAGGCCGGATTTGGACACACAGTAGCCGAGCGTGTCCCAGGCCGCTCCCCCGGCCGGAAAATGGGGTCTTTGACGCTGAAACAGCCATTGGACGCCATCTCGGCATACGGCAACTCGGTAAATGCTGACGCGAAAAAGCTCGCCGTTATAGTTCTCGGCGGTTTCCCGATGATCAATTTGTGGAAGAGGGCCTGTTTCGGCCCCTCTTGCGTGACTGGCATTGGTCGATTTGGAAAAGGACATATCAGCCATGCTCGATCCGTCCTTTCCGTACGATCACCCGTTCGACCGAGTGGCTCAGGGGCGACCAGTAGTACCGGCGCTCGTTTTGACTTGTCGGCGCGGGGCATCCTGTGGCATCAACTGTATTTGCTAGGGTGGCAGTCGATGTCACTGGAAAAGCCCCATCTCCGCGCTTGGAGTTGGGGTTTTTCATTATGCAGCCTCGTTGTTGGGATCGGTGCGCTGCGCCGCCAGCCAGGCGTTCAGATCGGCGCCGTGATAGGCGATCCGCCGACCGATGCGGATAAAAGCCGGACCACACATGCGGTGGCGCCATTGAGCGAGCTTCTCGCGGTTTCCCAGCAATTGCATTTCAGGGTCTCCTGGGAAATAGACCCGATCGTCATTGAAGACGTTTGCCATCGTTAGAATCCTCTTGGATCAGTTGCGATGGCTCCCGATTATGGGCAGCTTTGCCGAAGTGTCACCAGACTTTTTCCAGCGCTTAAGCGTCTTCCCGAAGTGAGAAAATGCTTAAGCGTTTTTCCTGAACACCGCTTCGTACCTTGATTTGAAAGGCTCTTCAGATCTCAGAGTAGTGAGGTAGTTTTCCGCCGTTTTATTGGACTGAGGCATTTGAGGGTTTTGTTTGCGCGCACGTTCAAAAGCCTCGGCCACAATGCGATCTTCGCTAATGAGACCAGCGGCACTTCCCAGTTTCTCGATCTCTTGCAACAGCACTTCCAGGTTGGCCAACCTGCGTTCCCGGGACGCACGCGCACCTGCGTCACCTGCCCTTTTTCGAATATTGGCCGACTGCATTCCTGCTATTGCTGCATCCTCGTAGCTGAACTTCCAGCGGTAATGTTCAACCATCCGACCCAATGCCATGAGTTCGCCGTACATATAGTGTCGCAATTGCCCAGCTAAGGTTTTGCTCAGCTCGCTATCCCTTGAACCATCATGAACGTAACTTTTAAACCCCGCTAACTCGTCTAGTATTTTGAACTCAAACCAGCGCTTGCTGAATACTGAATCGAGCTTCTTGAGCTCGAATGCCAACGCTTCTCTTAGTTTGTCTAGCGGACTCCTCGAACGCTGTGGAACTTCTTCGTAGTCGCTGAAGTCAAGAGGGTAGCTTCTATCAAAAACTGCGAGCGCGGCATCTATCTGCTCTTGGGAGTATTTGGTTTTGTTTAGTTTACTAACTCGAAGGATATGCCGAGCCTCTTCCAACTCATCTAGCGATGCAATGAGAAAGTCAAAATACTCTCTCATGTGGTCGATTTCATAGTTTTTTCGACATTGCTCCACGAAAAAATCCCAGAGGTCATCTATGGAAAACTGAAAGAAATTCATCTCCCACCATTTGGGCGCTGAACTAACCTGTCTTTCTTCCAAAATCTCGTTCAAAATTTGGATACGAACTTGATCTGGCAGCTCGTCAAAACCAATCCGGTCGAGCTCGGCATTCGCATCGGAAGGTAAATTCATTCGAGTTTCGAATAACCAGTCCTTCGATTTCCTGCCAATTGGAACTGGTTTCTTTTTGCCCTCGCCATGAACGAATGGGTTTAGTTCATAGGAAAGAACTCTGTTTAACCGTTCAATTTCTTCTTCCGAAAAACGTTCCAATAAACTCGTTTCCTCCGATCATGTCGTTAGCAAATGAACCTGCACCAGCGCTCAATCAATTCGCGCCGCCTTTCCAACAAATCCGACCGTGCATAGGCCCGCTCCACATCCGACCCGATCTGATGAGCCAAGGCCGCCTCTGCCAGCTCGCGCGGTGCGTTTGCAGCCTCCGCCGCCCAATCCCGAAACGAACTGCGGAAGCCATGCACAGTAACGCCATCCTGCCGCATCCGGCGCAGCAACATTAGCATTGACATGTTTGACAGGGGCTGATGCAGCTTTTGCCCCTCGAACACATAGTCAGAGGCCAACGCGCGCAGCGGTTCCAGAATGGCCAGCATTTCGTTGGTGAGGGGGACACGATGGACCTGCCCGCCCTTCATGCGCTCCGCTGGTATGGTCCACAGACGTGCGTCGACATCGACCTCCGGCCATTTCATCTCTAGGACCTCTGAAGTCCGACAGGCGGTCAGAATGGTGAACTGCAGCGCCTTGGCGGCCATGGCCGAGCGGGTCTGCAACTCGGCATAGAACGCGGGCACCTCTTGCCAAGGCATTGCGTCGTGGTGCTGGACCTTGGCTTTGACGGTGGGCAGCACCTTGCCTTCGCGGATCGCGGTCACCGGGTTCTCGCCCGAGCGGAAGCCCTTGGACTTTGCCACGTCGAGCACCGTTTTAATCCGCTGCGACAGCCGCTTTGCGGTTTCGTGTTTCTCAGTCCAGATGGGCGATAGGCACATCAGCACTTCGGGCTGATCGACGCTATCCACAGGCATTCGTCCGATCTTGGGGAACGCATAGTCGCGCAAAGTGTTGAGCCACTGCTGACCGTGTTTGGCATTCTTCCACGTCGGCAACCGGTCGATGTGAACCTGACGGCTGAGTTCTTCGAAAGTAGGAATTTCACGCTGGGCATTAAAACGAGGGTTCAACCCAGCTTTCGCCATTCGCCTGTATTCGAGCGCTCTTTCTCGGGCCTGGTTCAATGTGACGACGTCGGCGCCGCCCAAACCGAAGTCCGTTCTCAGCGGAGCGCCCTTGCGATTCTTCTGTCCTTTGACCGTTACGCGTACGATCCAACGCCGTGCACCTGATGGATCAACAACAAGGTACAAGCCAGAACCGTCGCCATGCCGGCCCGGGCCCAGATTCTCTACCAGCTTCTTTGTCAGCTTCCCGCTGAGCGCAGACATGAAAATACCACAAAATATACCACTCAATGGAAGTATACGAGTATGACTGGATAAAATCCAACAAAACCCAGAAGCACGACTATAGTCATAAAACACACAGTCTCAGGCGACTTAGTGTATCTCGTCGAAATCAGGGAGAATTACCAAGTGGCGGACCGAGGAGGATTCGAACCCCCGACCCCTTGATTCGTAGTCAAGTACTCTATCCAGCTGAGCTATCGGTCCGCGTTGGTGAGGCGCTATTTAGACCCGCCGCCCGAGACGTGCAACCCGATTCTTCAAAAATATTTCAAAAACCCGCATCGCCGCGCGGAAGCCTTATTTCAAAGGCCGTGCCATCGGGTCCGGTGCGGCTCAGCACCAGTTCGCCGCCATGTCCGCGCACCAATTCCTGCGAAATCGCCAGCCCCAGCCCCGACCCGCCCTTGCGCACGCCGCCCTGAAATGGCGTGAACAGATTCTCCTGCGCGCGGAGCGGCAGTCCCGGACCGGTGTCTTCGATGTCTATGAGCCAGGCGTCGTCGTCCTCGCGCGCGGACACGGTGATCCGGCCCGGCTGCCCTGACGCCACCAGCGCCTGTCGGGCGTTGCGTACGAGGTTCATCAGAACCCGGAACATCTGTTCGGGGTCAGCGCGAATGACCATGTCTTCGGGAACTTCGTTACGAATCTCGATACGCGCGTCGTCTACGGCCAGCGCCTCGCTGCCGACCACATCCGCCGCCACGTTGCGCAGGCGCACCATGGTCAGCGTCGGCGCCGGCTCTTCGGCGCGGCCGAAGGCCAGCGTGCTTTCACACAGGGAAACGGCGCGGGTGATCGAGTTGACCAGCTTGGGCGCCATGCGACGCACCAACGGGTCTTCGCTGGACTCGAGCCGGTCGGTAAACAGCTGGGCCGAGGTCAGGATGTTGCGAAGATCGTGGCTGACCTTGGCCACCGCACCACCAAGTTGCGCAAGCCTCTCGCGCTGTTTCAGGGCCTGGGTCAGGTCGGTCTGCAACATCTGCAGGGCTTCCTCGGCCTCGCGCAGTTCGGTCACCTTTGACTGGGGCGAAATGATCCCGCGCGCGTCTTCGGGCGCACGCGCATAGCGCTGCATGTAGCCCACCACGCCCTTGATCGGGCGAACAAGGACCACCCGCACAGCCAGAAACAGGAAAAACGCGGTGATGATCGAGATGACGAAGGACAGGCCGAGGATACGCAGACCGTAATCGATCATCGCCATCCGCAGGGGCGCCGTATCCATCGTGACCTCGATCAGCAGGCCGGCGTCTCGGACCGGCTGGCCGATCACGCGGATGATCTCGTTTTCGGGGGTGAACAGCCGCAGCATCGCATCGCGGATCAGAACCCACGGCCCCGCCTCGCGCAGATCAAAGGTTTTGGACACGTCGCCGGGAATGGGCGAGGACAGCATCAGCTGGCGCACCTCGTCCCGGCGCAGCACCACGTTGTAGACCCCGGCATTGGCTAGAAGCTCGGCCTCTAGCTCTTCGGCCAGCATGTCGTCGGCCAGCAGCGCCAGCGAGGCGATCTGGGCGCGTTCTAGCCGGTTCAGAAGGAAATCCTCGCGGAAGCGCGCGATCGACGGCACGAAGATCAGCACCTCGGCCAACATCACGAAGACCGTCGTCAAGATCAGGAAACGACCCGACAGCGAGTTCAAGTGGCGCTCCTTTCCCGATCAGGGGAGCCAACGCTGGACCAGCCTGACCACCCGTTCAACCATCTGATTTTCAAACAGTCTTGGCGAGAAATAGGCGCCCGCCACCCGTTTGTTAAGCTCTCCGATCGTGGGATAGGGCGACACCATCGCCGCGATCTGGCTCATCTTCAGGTTATTGGCCAGCGCCAGAGACCACAAGTTGATCAATTCGCCCGCCTGATGCCCCACGATTGTGGCCCCCACCGGGCGCCCCTTGACGACCATGACCTTGATGAACCCGGTCGTTTTGCGTTCGGCCACGGCACGATCGTTGTGGGCATAGTCGAACCGGGCGATCTCGACCTTGTCGCCGTGGCGGTCGCGCGCCTGCGCCTCGGTCAGACCAACCTGAGCCAGTTCGGGGTTGGTATAGGTCGCCCAGGGGATATGCGACGTCCTGGCCTTGGACGGCAGCCCGAACAGAGCCGACCGGATGATGACCCCGGCATGATACCCCGCCACATGGGTGAACTGCAGCCCGCCCGCGACGTCGCCGATCGCGTAGACCCTGCGGTTGGTGGTGCGCAGGCTGTCATCCACCTTGATGCCCGTGCGCGTCTGGTCGATGCCGGCAGCCTGCAGGTTCAGGCGGTCGACGTTGGCCTTGCGTCCCACCGCCAGCAGCAGGTGTGAGCCCGCGTGGACCGCGCCATCCTCGGTGACGACCTCGACCGCGCCGGCCTTCCCGCGCACCCGGGCCACCATCGCGTGTTCCAGAATTTCGACCCCTTCGGCGCGCAGAGCCTCCAATACCACTGCGGCCGCCTCGGGGTCATCATTGCCCAGCGCCCGCGCGCCTTCGATCACCGTCACCTTGCAGCCCAGCCGGGCATGCGCCTGCGCCATTTCCATGCCGATAGGTCCCCCGCCGATGATCAGCAGGTGGTCGGGCTTGTCGCGCAGGTCGAAGATGGTCTCGTTGGTCTCATACGGCACCTCATCCAGCCCCGGGATCGGCGGCACCAGCGGCGACGAGCCCGTGGCCAGCACCACGCGACGGGGGGTGATGACGAAATGGCCGGCCTGAACCTGCGTGGGCGACAGAAAGCTCCCCCAGTCACGAATGACGCGCACGCCGAAACCTTCGAACCGTTCCTGGCTGTCCATGGGCTCGATCTGCGCGATCACGTCCCGCACATGGTCTTTGGCGGCGGCATAGTCCACCTGTGGCGCGTGTTCGGCAACGCCGAACGGCGCGGTATGGCTCTGCGCATGGGCCAGCTTGGCGCTGGCCAGCAGGGCCTTGGACGGGACGCAGCCATAATTCAGGCAGTCGCCACCCATCTTGTGCCCTTCCAGCAGGATCACGTCGGCGCCCATCTGGCTGGCCCCAGCGGCCACCGACAGGCCGCCCGACCCGGCCCCGATCACCAGGATGTCGGTCTTGAGGTTTTGCATGGATCAAAGGCCCCTTCGGCCGCGAATGGTTTTGAGGAAAATCGGCAGAGCCGCCAGCGCGCACAGCCCCAGGATCGGGCCGATCACGAAGGGTTCGGTCAGCAGCGACAGGTCTGGCGTCTCGCCCCGGTCGAACACGCCGCCCAGGCCGACGCCGATCCAAGTATAGACGATGCCGCCCGGAATGATGCCCAGCGCCGTGGTCAGCAGAAAGTTCCGGAACCTCACCCCCACCAGCGCCGGGATCAGATTGGCAACGAAAAACGGCACCACCGGCACCAGCCGCATCAGGAACAGCACCGGGATCTCGTTCTCGCGCAACCCGTCCTTGATTCGCTTGACGGTGCCTTCCGAGGCCTCCAGCCGCGCCGTCAACGCCTCGCCCAAACCCCAGCGGGCCGCCAGAAAGATCGCCGAGGCACCCAAGGTTGCGGCAAATACGTTGAACACGGTGCCCGCGAACAGCCCGAACAGGAACCCGCCCGTCATCGAGGCCACGGCCGCACCGGGCAAAGAAAAGGTGACGATCAGGACATAGACCAGGATGAAAACCCCCGCCAACGACCAGTAGTTGGCATCACGCCAGGCCAACAGCGCCTCGCGATTGTCGCGCAGGGTTTCAAAAGTCAGGTAGTCGCCCAGCGCAAAGAACCCGACGACGGCAACCGTCAGGATCACGATCAGGGGAATATGTCGCGCCAGCCCATTGCGCGGCACCTGGGTGGTTTCGGTCATTTCGTGGTCCGGGTTCGAATGCTTCATCTGACCCACAAGATGCGCGCTTGGCCTCCTGTGCAACAGGGTCTTCACGCCGGGTTGAACACGCACCGGTTCAATGTGAGAAATCCGCCATCCACGGGCTGATTCTGAAACTTTTTCCCGGTCGCCCGACAGAATTGTTGCAAAAGGCGCGAAAACCGTTGCGATGGGGTTTGACTTGCCCGCCGGTTCCCAGTACAGGACGGGCTTCGAACACCACGGGCAGGCGAATCCGCGCCGCACCCGACCGCCAAAGATTGGAGACGGAGCGATGAAACGCACCTATCAGCCTTCGAACCTGGTTCGCAAACGCCGCCACGGTTTCCGCGCGCGCATGGCCACCAAGGCCGGCCGCAAGATCCTGAACGCTCGCCGTGCCCGCGGCCGCAAGTCGCTGAGCGCATAAACCGCGCGACCTTTCAGGTTTAGAAGATGACGCCGCCGGAGGCCCCTGTGGATGGCACTGACCACCCCGGGGATATGCCCCCGGCGGTGTCCGTTTGCGCGCCTGCCTTGTCGGTACTGCGCAAGCGCAGCGATTTCCTCAGGGCCGCACGGGCGCGCCGACAGGGCACGCCTTCCATGATGGTGCAGGCCCGCAAGCGCGCACCGGATGAGGCCGAGGGCATCCGTGTCGGGTTCACCTGCTCGAAGAAGGTCGGCAATGCCGTGGCCCGCAACCGGGCCAAGCGCCGGCTGCGCGAGGCGGCCCGCGCCGTTCTTCCGGACCATGGCCGGGACGGGTGGGATTACGTCTTGATCGGTCGGGTCGAGGTGACCGCCGCCCGCCCCTTCGGCGCTCTGCTGGACGATCTGCGCCAGGCCCTGCGCAAGATCCACAGCCCGCGCAAATGACCCCTCTTGCCCATATCCTCGCGCTGCCAATCCGGGCCTATCGGCTGATCTTCAGTCCCTGGGTGGGGTTCAACTGCCGCTATCAGCCGACCTGCTCGGCCTATGCGCTGGAAGCGCTGGAAAAGCACGGTCCGATCAAGGGCGCTTGGCTGGCCGCGCGCCGTATCGGGCGCTGCCACCCCTGGGGGGGTGACGGCTATGACCCGGTGCCCGACGACAAACCCGACGCGCCCTGATCTGACACCCCGTCACGCTTGACCCAAGGGGGTGCGCCGCTGAACATCGGTTTCATCAACAACCGTCCGAGGCGCCCATGTCCAGATCCAACGCCCGCCAGTCTCTGCCCACGCATGAGGTGACGAACCAACCGCCCGAGCGCGGCGACGTTGACCTGTGGGCCTCGGACCCGGTTCTGAGGGACTGTGCCACGCGCGCCGGGGCGCGGACGGCCCCGCTGGCCGCCTACGGGGCCGCTCTGGGCCGGGCCGAAACGCGCGACGCCGGGCGCGACGCCAACCTGCACCCGCCCGAACTCTGCCTCTTCGACCGGGGCGGCCGCCGCCTGGACGAGGTACGGTTCCACCCGGCCTATCATCACATGATGCAGCTGAGCCAATCAGCAGGCTATGCCGCGCTGGCCTGGGACGGAGCGCCGGGCGGTCACGCCACTCATGCCGCGATGGTCTATCTGGCCAGCCAGGTCGAGCCGGGCCATTGCTGCCCGCTGACCATGACCTATGCCGCCGTGCCGGCGCTGGCCGCCAACCCCGAACTGGCCGATATCTGGCGCCCGAAACTGACCGCCAACACCTATGACCCAGCCCCCCGCCCGATCGGAGAAAAACGCTCGGCGACCTTGGGCATGGCGATGACCGAGAAACAGGGCGGCTCGGACGTGCGTGGCAATACCACCACTGCCACCCGTGACGGCGAGGCCTGGCGGCTGCGCGGCCACAAATGGTTCTGCTCGGCCCCGATGTCCGACGGGTTCCTCACGCTGGCGCAGGCTCCGGGCGGGCTGACCTGTTTTCTGCTGCCCCGCTGGCTGGAGGGCGAGCGCAACGCCATCCACCTGATGCGCCTCAAGGACAAGCTGGGCAACCGCGCCAACGCCTCGTCCGAAGTCGAGCTCCACGACGCGCTGGCCTATCAACTGGGGGACGAGGGGGCCGGCGTACGCACGATCATCGAGATGGTGCATCACACCCGGCTCGACACCGCGATGGCACCCGCCGGCCTGATGCGTGCGGCCTTGTCCGAAGCGCATCACTGGGTTAGCCACCGCAGCGCCTTTCAGCGCCGCTTGATCGACCAGCCGCTGATGCGTGCCGTTCTGGCCGACCTTGCGCTGGACTGGGAAGGCGCCCTGACCCTGGGCCTGCGCGTGGCACGCGCCTTTGACGGGGACACCGCCGAAGACCGCGCGTTTGCCCGGATCGGGGTGGCGCTGGCCAAGTTCCTGTCGAACAAGCGCTGCCCCGTCGTTGCGGTCGAGGCGATGGAGGTGCTGGGTGGCATGGGCTATGTCGAGGACACGCCGATGCCGATGATCTATCGCGAAGCGCCGCTGAACGGCATCTGGGAGGGGTCCGGCAACGTGATCTGCCTGGACATTCTACGCAGCCTTGCGCGCGACCCGCTGGCCGGCCAGACAGTACAGGCCGAACTGGACGCGGCAACCGGAGCCGACCGCCGCTATGACGCCGCCCTGAAGGCGCATCGCGACCGTTGGCCCACCCTGCCCCCCGAGGCCGAGGCCCGCTGGTTCGCCGAGGCCACCGCGCATCTGCTGACCGCCGCACTGCTGCTGCGCCACGCGCCCGGTGCGGTGGCCGATGGATATATTGCCACGCGGGTTCTGGGCGAAAGCGGGCGCATACCCGGATCGGTCTCGGGGCTGGACACCGACGCCCTGCTGGGCCGGCTGTCCGGCTAGGCGGGCCTTGCTCGGTCGGCGCATCTGCGGTAGGGGCTGCGCATGTTCGACGAAGCCGACGATATCCATCCGCTGTTTGCCGGTGCGCCCTCGACCACCGAGTTCAAGAAGCTGCGCAAACGCATCGTGCGCCAGACGCGCGAGGCGATCGAGCAATACGGCATGGTTGACCCGTCGGCCCATGACAAGGATGGCAAGCCGCCGCGCTGGCTGGTCTGCCTGTCGGGCGGCAAGGACAGCTATACCCTGCTGGCCGTTTTGTACGAGCTGAAGTGGCGCGGCCTGCTGCCCGTGGAGCTGCTGGCCTGCAATCTGGATCAGGGGCAGCCGGGCTTTCCGGCCACCGTGCTGCCCGAGTTTCTGGAACGCATGGGCGTACCGCACCGGATCGAGTACCAGGACACCTATTCCATCGTGGTCGACAAGGTGCCGCAGGGCCGCACCTATTGCGCGCTGTGCTCGCGCTTGCGCCGCGGCAACCTGTACCGGATCGCGCGCGAGGAAGGGTGCTCGGCTGTGGTGCTGGGTCATCACCGCGATGACATCCTGGAAACCTTCTTCATGAACCTGTTCCACGGCGGCCGTCTGGCGACCATGCCCCCGAAACTGGTGAACGAGGATGGCGACCTGTTCGTTTATCGCCCTCTGGCCCATGTGGCCGAAGCCGATTGCGAGAAATTCGCCAAGGCGATGAACTATCCGATTATTCCCTGCGACCTGTGCGGCAGCCAGGACGGCCTGCAACGCCAGCAGGTCAAACAGATTCTGGACCAATGGGAAAAGAACAGTCCCGGCCGCCGGCAGGTGATGTTCCGTGCGCTGACCAATGCGCGTCCGTCCCACTTGCTAGACCCTGATCTCTTCGACTTTGCCGGCCTTTCGCTGAAACCCCGAAAAAACCCGGATGATCAGGGCGAAATACCGCGGTTGCGTTAACTTCTGACTCAGATTGGTTTTCTACCCTCGCCCTGCACGACAACGCCAAGGACGAGGGCCGAAACCCGATGCGGACCCATACTTTCTTCAGACAGATCCGGCACGCGCTGCTGACCGTTCTCTCGATTCCGCAGGGGCTGGCATTCGTTCCCGCACTCAGCCTCGCCGCATTCTGGCTGGGTGGAGAAACCGCGCTGATCGTCGCGGCCCTTGGCCTGCCCTTGGCCTTTCTGATCGCCCTGCGCCTGACTGACAATACCTTGCCCGACGGCCAGAATATCTCGGGCCTGGTTTCCAACGACGCGTTCCGAACCCGGCTGGAGCAGATGCACCTGGCGGCGCGGGAGACCGGGTGCGATGCCGCCTGTCTGGTCGTCGCCGTGGATCAGTTCGACGACCTTCAGGAACTGCACGGTTCCGCCGCCGCCGATTTCATCGCACAGCGATTCGGCGACCGGGTTCTATCGGTCATACGCAGTCAGGACGTCGCGACCCGCATTTCCCGAAATACGTTCCTGATTGGCATGCACCCCTCCACGCAGCTCGGGCTCGAGGCTTGCATTCAGGCAACGGGCCGCATTCAGAGCGTTGTCGAGGAACCCGTTCCGCTCAACAGCGTCAGCGTCTACCTGTCCTGCTCGATCGGGTTCTGCCTGCAGTCAATGGTTCCCGATGGACCGGCGTCCGACTGGATCGAGGCCGCACAGGCCGCGCTGTCCGAAGCGCAGCGCAACGGGCCGTCGACGATCCGGGCCTTTTCCACCGAGACCCGGCGCCGGTCTCTGATCCATGTCAATCTCCGCAAAGAGCTTGAGGCGGCGCTGGACAACGGCGAAATCCAGCCGTGGTTCCAGCCACAGGTTTCGACCGATACGGGGGACGTCACCGGTTTCGAGGCTCTGGCGCGCTGGAATCACCCCACCAAAGGGTTACTGCGCCCGCAGGTCTTCCTTCCTTTCGCAGAGCAGGCCAACCTGATGGGAATGCTTGGCCAGGCCATTCGACACCAAGCCTTTTCGGCCATGCGCGATTGGGATCGCGCGGGGGCGGTGGTGCCCAGGATCGGCATCAACTTTTCGTCGGAGGAACTGCGCGACCCCAAGCTGATCGACCGCCTCAAATGGGAACTGGACCAGTACGACCTGACCCCGGAGCGGCTGGCTGTCGAAGTTCTCGAGACAGTGTTCGCCCGACATCCCGACGATATCATTGCGCGCAACGTGGCGCAGATGTCCGCCATGGGCTGCCATATCGATCTGGATGACTTTGGCACTGGCCATGCTGCTTTTGCATCGATCAAACGTTTCAACGTGAACCGCATCAAGATCGACCGGTCCTTTGTCACCAACGCCGACAAGGACCCTGAACAGCAACAGCTCGTCGGCGCGATACTGACGATGGCCGAACGCCTGAACCTGGAAACTTTGGCCGAGGGCATCGAGACCCCCGGTGAACATGCGCTGATGGCGCAGTTGGGCTGCCACCATGTTCAGGGCTATGGAATTGCCAAACCGATGCCCTGGGAAGAGACCGTGCGGTGGATCACCAACCACCGCAACAGCCTCAAGGGAGCGCCCGCGATCGGACGGAAAATGGGAGGAGAATCCTGAAATCGCCGCCTGCATTGCGGCTGCAACGGGCAAACAGCGGCGATTCCGCTTGACCTTTCGGGCTGCACTCTGTTGAACCCTGCGGTGTCTTTCACTGCTCAAGGTGGCTGTCCCCGATGGACGATCAGAACAAGAATCTCATCCTCGCAACCGCGCTCAGCTTTCTCGTGATCCTCGTGTGGTTCGTGCTGTTCCCTCCGCCGGAACCCGCCACGAACCTCGACCGAACCGAGATCAGTGCGACCGATGGTGACGGGCTCCAAACACCGAGCGCCGCCGGGCCTTCGACCATTGGCGAGACCACCTCGGAAGCCGCTGAAGCGGCCCCCGAGTCCAACGCGCCGCGGCTCGAGATCGACACTCCGCGCCTGACGGGCAGTCTTTCGCTTTCGGGTGGTCGGATCGATGAGCTGTTTCTGAAGGATTACAAGGTCTCGCTCGAAGAAGACGCGCCCATCGTCGAACTTCTGTCGCCGGTCGGATCGGAATCCGCATATTACGCGCTGTATGGTTGGGCCCCCGGCGCCGGACTTGCTGGGGCCGACGTGCCCGGCCCGAATACCTTGTGGGAAATTGAGAGTGGCGAAACGCTGGGCGTGGACAGCCCGGTCACTTTGGTCTGGAACAACGGCAAGGGCCTGACCTTCCGTCGCACGATCGCGGTGGACGAAGACTATATGTTCACGGTGACCCAGTCGGTTGAGAACGCGAGCCAGACCGAGGTCGGCATGGCGCCGTATGGCATCCTTGCCCGGCATGGCATGGGCGAGGATGGCGATCTTCCGGGATTGAAGAATTTCTTCATCCTGCACGAAGGCGTCATTGGCATGGCCGACGGGACGTTGTCCGAAGTCGATTATGGGGATGTCCGAGAATTCGACATCGACCCGAACGAACGCGCCCAGGCTGAGGTCTATCAGGTGAAGGAAAACGGCTGGATCGGCTTTACCGATCACTACTGGATGACCACACTGATCCCCGAGCCGGGCTCGGCCTTCAAGGCCGCCGCGAAATACGACGCCCGCCGCAAGATCTATCAGACCGAAACAGTACTGCCGACCTTGACGGTCGCACCCGGCGAAACCTCCCAGGTTACCACCCGGCTGTTTGCGGGGGCGAAGGAATGGGAAACCATCCGCGAATATCAGGCGCAGGGCGTTCAGAAATTCATCGACAGCATCGATTGGGGCTGGTTCTTCTTCCTGACCAAGCCGATCTTCTGGCTGCTGCACAACATCAACGCCCTGATCGGCAACATGGGTTGGTCGATCATCGGGCTTACTCTGATCATCAAGGCGATTCTGTTCCCGCTGGCCTTCAAGTCCTATGTCTCGATGGCCAAAATGAAAGAGCTTCAGCCGCAGATGGAAGCCCTCAAAGAGGCCGCTGGCGACGACCGCCAAAAGATGCAGCAGGGCATGATGGAGCTGTACAAGAAGGAAAAGGTCAACCCGGCTGCCGGCTGTCTGCCGATACTGCTGCAAATTCCGATCTTCTTCTCGCTGTACAAGGTGATTTTCGTCACCATCGAATTGCGCCACGCGCCCTGGTTCGGCCCGTTCCGCGATCTGAGCGCGCCGGACCCGACCTCGATCATGAACCTGTTTGGGCTGCTGCCCTGGGCCGGTCCCGAGCCGGGAACCCTGATGGCGACCATCTTCATCGGGATCCTGCCGCTGTTGCTGGGTATCTCGATGTGGCTGCAGCAAAAGCTGAACCCGGCGCCCACCGATCCGACCCAGGCCATGATCTTTGCCTGGATGCCTTGGGTCTTCATGTTCATGCTGGGCAGCTTCGCCAGCGGGCTGGTGATTTACTGGATCGCGAACAACACGATCACGTTTACCCAGCAGTACCTGATCATGCGCAGCCAGGGCTACAAGCCTGACGTGTTTGGCAACATCAAGTCCGGCTTCAAGCGAACACCGAAAACGGACGGCAAATGACGGGGGCGGTCACCGAAATCTGGCGGCACCCGATCAAGAGCCACGGCAGGGAAACCCTGCCCGAAGTCACCCTCATCCCCGGGCAGACCATGCCCGGGGATCGTGTTTGGGCGGTGGCGCATGAAATGTCCGAGGCCGACGGATCCGAATGGGCGCCCTGCGCAAATTTCAGCCGCGGTTCGAAGGCACCCCGCCTGATGGCGATCTCGGCCGTTCTGGACGGGGATCGCGTGACACTCAGCCACCCGGATCGGCCAGATCTGACCTTCCACCCAGACACCCAGCAGGATCTGTTTCTGGATTGGGTCCGCCCGCTCATGCCCGCCGACCGCGCGGCCTCGGCCCGGATCGTCCGAGTTCCGGGGCGGGGCATGACCGACAGCGACTACCCCTCGATCAGCCTTTGCAATATGGCCTCGCACCGCGCGGTCGAGCAAAGACTGGGCCGCAAGCTGTCGATCTGCCGCTGGCGGGGCAATATCTGGTTCGACGGCCTTCCTCTGTGGGAAGAATTCGACTGGCTGGATCGCGAGGTCCGGATCGGTGATGCCGTTTTTCACGTCAAGGAGCGGATCACCCGCTGCCTGGCAACCACTGCCAACCCCGAGACCGGCCAGCGCGACGCCGACACGCTGGGCGCGCTACGCAGTTGGGACCACCAGGATTTCGGCGTCTATGCGACTGTGATCCGCGGTGGCACGATCCGGCGCGGAGACGAGGTGCAGGTCCTATGAATACATTGCCTTTCCCTTTGGCCCCCGAGCCCGACGCATTCGCGTTGGAAAAAGGCCGCAAGCTGTTTGCCGGGCCGTCCGAATTCGTCAAGGGCGTCGTGGCGATGAACGGCCTTCCCGCCCCCGACCGGATCGAGGTCTGTTTCGCCGGCCGGTCGAACGTGGGCAAGTCCAGCCTGATCAACGCCCTGACCGGCACCAAGGGGTTGGCCCGCGCCTCGAACACGCCGGGCCGCACGCAAGAGATCAACTTCTTCACCCAGGGCCCCGACCTGTATCTGGTTGACCTGCCCGGCTATGGCTATGCCAACGCTCCGGTCAAGGTGGTCGAGAAGTGGCAGCGCCTTCTGAAACAGTATCTGAGCGGGCGGCAGACCCTGCGCCGGGCCTTCGTACTGATTGATTCCCGCCACGGAGTGAAGCCCGTGGATGACGAGATCATGAAGCTGCTGGACACCAGCGCCGTGACCTTTCAATGCGTGATGACCAAGGCCGACAAGGTCAAGGCCAAGGAC
This sequence comes from Ruegeria sp. BHSC276, assembly GCF_059612945.1. NCBI lineage: Bacteria > Pseudomonadati > Pseudomonadota > Alphaproteobacteria > Rhodobacterales > Roseobacteraceae > Ruegeria > Ruegeria sp. BHSC276. The sequence continues at coordinate 696,498 of NZ_JBXWRP010000001.1, forward strand.
CGCGAAAAGGTTCTGGCCCAGGTGCGCGGCGCCTTGTCCAAACACCCCGCCGCCTATCCCGAGATCGTGCTGACCTCGTCCGAGAAGGGCGACGGCATCCCGACGCTGCGTTCGATCATCGCCAATCTGGAATGATGCTGCTGCGCGTCATATCGGTGCTGACGCTGGTTGCTGTGATGGTACCCGGTGCAATCCCGATGGCTGGATGTCCACGCGCAACTCGGACGGGGCGATTCTGATGGTGATCTGCACCGGCGACGGCCTGGTCGAGCGCTGGATCAACCCGGGCGAGGACGCCCCGGACCACGACGAAACCGACGAACGCAGCGCCTGCCCCTGTGGCGGGGTGAATCTGGCAGGCCAATTGCCCGAAGTGGGAGCGGTGCTGCCGGCCGACTGGCCGATTGCCGCGCGTTGGGCGCATGTGGATTTCACCCATCGCAGCGCCGGGTTCCACACCCGGTACGATGCCCCGGGTCCGCCCCACCTCTCTTGAGACCGAGAACAAGACTTGAAACCTCAGCCGCCCGGCCGGCGATGTTCCGAATTTCTGGAGACTGAAATTGTACAAGACGGCCAAACCGGTGGCGCTCAGGCGAGCCGGCGCGAACAGGCGCAAAAATTCTACCTGGCCGCCTGGCGGTGGCACTTCTATGCGGGGCTTTTTGTTCTCCCCTTCCTGATCATCCTGCCGGTGACCGGCCTGATTATGATGTTCATTACCCAATCCGATTGTCGCGACGGAGAAAAGATCGCAGTCGAGATCAAGGGCCAGGCGATGCCCGCATCCGAACTGGCCGACATAGTTCAGGCCCGCGTGCCGGGCCGCGTGGTCGAATGGATCGGCCCCAAGGCGCCGAATCTGGCAACCGTGTTTCGCGTCAAGGCCGAGACCGGTCAGCGCATGGTGGCCATCGACCAGTATTCCCGCGAGGTGATCCAGGTCTGGGACCGTCGCGCGGGGTGGTACGATCCGGCCGGCAACATCTACTCGACCCTACTGATGGGCGATACCGGCGACCGGATTCTGGAAATCGCGGCCGGGATGGCGCTGCTGCTGGCGTTCACCGGCCTTTACAGGTGGTGGCCCCGCGGAAACGTTGTGGCGGCCCTGGTGCCTGACCTGCGGGCGCGGGGCCGGGCCTTGTGGAAATCGCTGCACGCGGTCGCCGGGTTCTGAATGTCGCTGCTGCTGGTCGGGTTCCTCATCTCGGGCATGTCATGGGCCGGGATCTGGGGCGGCAAGTTCGTGCAGGCCTGGAGCAGCTTTCCGGCCGAGATGCCCGTGTGGAAGGGCGCGGTGCTGATCGGGCTGTGCACGGCCATGGCCTTCCCACTGGTTGAGCTGACGCTGCTTGCGGCGCTGGCCGTCGACCTGCTGGTCGTCAGCAACATACCTACGGTACGGCGCGCATTCAACTGACCGGTTCAGGCGGCGCCGCGTGGCGTTGTCCGGTTGCGTGGCGCGGCAGCGTCCCCCTTTTGGCGCGCCACGCAACAAAACCTGCGGCCTGCCCGTTCCGGGCTTGGCAGGTCCGGCCAAAGGCCCTAACAGGGAAGGCCAGAGGGACGACAGCCATGAAGAAACAGGACATGAACCGGGATTGGATAGCCACCGCCGCCACGCTCAACAGCGCCCTGCCCTATCTGCAGCGTTATGACGGGGCAATCGTCGTGATCAAGCTGGGCGGGCACGCCATGGGCAGCGACGAAGCGATGGAAAGCTTTGCCCGCGACGTGGTGCTGATGCGTCAGGTCGGCGTGAACCCGGTGATCGTGCATGGCGGCGGGCCGATGATCAACGCGATGCTGGACAAGCTCGACATCCAGTCCGAGTTCGTGAACGGCAAGCGCGTCACCGATGCCGCCACGGTGGAAGTGGTCGAAATGGTGCTGTCCGGCGTGGTGAACAAGCGCATCGTGCAGGCGATCAACGATCAGGGCGGCATGGCCGTCGGCCTTTCCGGCAAGGATGCCAACCTGATGATCTGCGACCAGACCGATGCCTCGTTGGGATATGTGGGCACACCCGCCGAGATGAATCCCAAGATCCTGCACGACCTGTTCTCGCATGACGTGATCCCGGTGATCGCCCCGCTGGGGGCGGGCCGCAGTGGCGAGACGTTCAACGTGAACGGCGATACAGCCGCCGGGGCGATTGCCTCGGCGCTCAAGGCCGATCGCCTGTTGCTACTGACGGACGTGTCCGGCGTCAAGAACGCCGCAGGAGAGGTCGTGACCGAGTTGAAAGCGGGCCAGATCCGTGAGATGACCCGCGAAGGCACAATCGCCGGCGGCATGATCCCCAAGACAGAAACCGCGCTGGACGCGCTGCACAGCGGGGTCCGCGCCGTGGTGATCCTGGATGGCCGCGCGCCCAACGCCGTGCTGCTGGAGCTGTTCACCGAACATGGCGCCGGCTCGCTGATCCGTCCCGACTGACGGCTTCTTGGCGCAACTGGGCTTGTGATTCTCAATCGCATGCCCAATTGTGAATGTATGGAGCACGAAGCCACCATTCGCCTGGGCGTTTTCCTGGGGCTGTTTATCATCTTTGCCTGTGCCGAGGCGCTTTTGCCGCGCCGTCCGCGCCAATACGGGCGGCCGAAAAGATGGGCCACCAACCTGTCGATCACGATCCTCAACACCGTCGCGCTGCGGCTCATGGCGTTCGGATTGCCGCTGCTGGCGGTCGGTGCGGCGCTGGATGCGGGCCAAAAGGGCTGGGGCCTGTTCAACCATCTCTCTTGGCCTGTATGGGTCGAGGTGGCGCTGTCCATTCTTATCCTCGACTTTGCCATCTGGGCGCAGCACCTGGTCACGCACAAGGTGCCAATCCTGTGGCGCCTGCACCGGGTCCACCATGCGGACCGTGACATGGACGTGACCACGGCGGTCCGTTTCCATCCGGTGGAAATCGCGCTGTCGATGCTGCTCAAGATCGGCCTCGTCTACCTGCTGGGGCCCAGTGCACTGGCCGTGGTACTGTTCGAAGTCCTTTTGAATGGCACGGCAATGTTCAACCACTCGAACCTGAAACTCCCTCTTGCTCTGGATGCGGTCTTGCGTAGGCTGCTGGTAACGCCCGACATGCACCGGGTGCACCATTCGCGGCTGAGGGAGGAACACGACAGCAATTATGGGTTTGCCCTGTCGATCTGGGACCGCTGGATGGGAACCTATGTGGCGCAGCCCGGAAAGGGGCATGACGGCATGACCATCGGTCTCGAATGGCAGGACGACCGCCCGACAAGACTGGGCTGGAGCCTGTCGCTGCCGTTTCGCAAGAAATGATCTATGACGAGGTTGAAAAGGCGGCGCACGAACACGGGCTGATCGTGATGGGCGCCCAGCATCCGCGCCTGAGCGGTGCCAAGGGGCTCGACGGCGGTACCCTGATCCTTTTGGGCGCTGCCGGGGCGTTCTGGCCTGCGCTCAAGGCCTCGCCCGAATGGCGCGACGGCGACCCTGACCCGGTCGATCGCTGGTCAACCCGCGTTGTCAGCGCGATGGCCGAGAGCCTCGGGGCAGAGGCGCATTTCCCGTTCGGCGGACCGCCCTACATGCCATTCATCGACTGGGCACTGAAATCTGGTCGCACCTTTCTTAGCCCCGTCGGTGCAATGGTGCATGATACGGTGGGCATGATGATCTCTTATCGGGGCGCGCTGCATTTCGCAGAAGAATTTTCGATCCCCGAGGCGACGGCCCCTTCGCCTTGCCTGACCTGTCCTGCCCCCTGCGCCACCGCTTGCCCGGTGAAGGCGCTGAACGCCACGACGTTCTATGATGTTGAGGCCTGCCACGGTTATTTGGACACTGCCGAGGGGCGGTCCTGCATGACCGGAGGCTGCGCCGCCCGGCTGGCTTGCCCCCTCAGCGCAGGCGCCGGGAGAGACCCCGAGCAATCGGCCCACCACATGCAGGCGTTTCATCCACCATGCCCCGCACATTGATCCTGACCCGCCACGCCAAGTCCAGCTGGGACAACCCAGACCTGAGCGACCATGCACGCCCGCTGAACAAGCGGGGCCGAAAATCGGCGGCGGCAATCGGGGCCTTGCTGAAGGAAAAGGGATGGTTGCCGGACGAGTTGCTCTGCTCCTCATCCGTTCGCACCCGCGAAACCTGGGAGCTGATGGGGCTCGAGGCGGAAAAGCTGACCTTTACCGACGAGCTATACCATGCTTCGCCGGATCGGATGTTCCTGCTTCTGTCTTCGGCAACCGGGGAAACCGTGCTGATGCTGGGGCACAATCCAGGAACTGCCGGGTTTGCCGGCGCCATCGTGGAAGAGGCCCCGATGCACGGCCGGTTCTTCGACTACCCGACCGGCGCCACAACCGTGGTCCGCTTTGACATCGACGATTGGCGGGATGTGAACTGGCGCAGCGGCACGGTGAGGGGTTTCGTCATCCCGCGCGAGTTGACGGAATAAAAAAAGGGCGGGATGCCCCCGCCCTTTGCTGTTGTCTTTCAGCCCGCGTCAGTGCCCCAGGATCTGGCTGAGGAACAGCTTGGTGCGTTCGCTCTGCGGGTTGTTGAAGAACTCTTCGGGTTCATTCTGTTCGACGATCTGGCCGGCATCCATGAAGATCACGCGGTTGGCCACCTGACGCGCAAAGCCCATCTCGTGCGTCACGCAAAGCATGGTCATGCCTTCCTCGGCCAGCTCGATCATGGTGTCGAGCACCTCTTTGATCATCTCGGGGTCAAGGGCCGAGGTCGGCTCGTCGAACAACATGATCCGCGGCATCATGCACAGGCTTCGCGCAATCGCCACACGCTGTTGCTGACCACCTGACAGTTGGCCGGGATACTTGTTGGCCTGATCCGGAATTTTCACCTTTTCCAGGAAGTGCATAGCGCGTTCTTCGGCCTCTTTCTTGGGCGTCTTGCGCACCCAGATCGGGGCCAACGTGCAGTTTTCCAGAACCGTCAGATGCGGGAACAGGTTGAAGTGCTGGAACACCATCCCGACCTCGGAGCGGATCTTGTCGATGTTCTTGAGGTCGCTGGTCAGCTCGATCCCGTCCACCACGATCTTGCCGGCCTGATGCTCTTCCAGCGCGTTGATGCAGCGGATCAGGGTCGATTTGCCCGAACCCGACGGCCCCGCGATCACGATCCGCTCGCCCTGATTGACGGTCAGATTGATGTCGCGCAGCACGTGGAAGGACCCGTACCACTTGTTCATGTTGTTGATTTCGATGGCGACTTCGTCGCTCACCTGCATTTTCGAACGATCGATTTCGCGATCAATGGCAAGTTCAGACATGTGTTGAACTCCTTAACGGTGATCGGTGGCAAGGCGACGCTCGAGCCACTGTGAATATTGAGAGATGCCGTAGCAGACGACGAAAAACAGAAGCGCGGCAAAGCCCAAAAGCTCCCAATAGACGCCATTCCACTCGGTCGATGCCAGGATCGGGCCGCGGATCATGCCAACGAGGTCGAACATCGAGATGACCGAAACCAGCGTCGTATCCTTGAACAGGCCCACGGCCACGTTCACGATACCCGGGATCGAGATCTTCAGCGCCTGCGGCAGGATGATCAACCGCATTGCCTGGGCATAGTCCAAACCAAGACTGTCTGCGGCCTCGTACTGTCCACGAGGAAGCGCTGCCAGACCGCCGCGGATCACCTCGGCGATGTAGGCAGCCGAGAACATGGTGATCATGATCACCACGCGCAGGAACAGGTCGACCGTGCTGTCAGGCGGGAAGAAATACGCCAGCATCACCGAAGCCACGAACAGCAGCGTGATCAGCGGCACGCCCCGGATGAACTCGATGAAAATGACGCAGACCCACTTGATCAAAGGCATGTCGGACTGGCGGCCCAACGCCAACGCGATGCCAAGGGGCAGTGACAGCGATACACAGGTCACCCCGAGCATAAGGTTCAACATGAACCCGCCGAGGTCGCGACTGGGAACAGCGGTCAACCAAGCATTTTCCGATGCATCTTCGGGGATCAGCGCGCCGCCGACGTTCCAGACGACCAGCGCGACGACGATCCCACCGAAGAACCCGGCGGCAAAGCTGTTTTTTCCGTATTTCTGGAAAACGACCGCCGCTGCGACGCAGCCCAACAACGCCACCAAGGGGACAAGAACGGTGCCACCCCAAATCAGCCAGAAGGCAACAAACGGGTAAACCGCAGTGAACAAAAGCATCTTTCGAGGCAGATCGAAGAACAGAACCGGCGCTGCGGCCACCAGCATCAGCACGAACGCGAGGTTCGGGCGCCAATAGGCTTCCACGGGATACTTGAACCCGTAGATCAACTGGTTCCACCGCTCCGTCAGAACGGCGAAACACGCGCCGGTCTTGCCGTCCAGGATCTCACGGCACTGCGAAAGCGAGTCCGCATTCCAAACTCCGTTGAAGATCCATGGCAGCGTGTTCTTCAGCAAAACATAGATCAGCAGCACGGAGAGAATGGTCAGAATGGTGTTCCCTACGCCCGAGAACAGGTTCTCGCGCAGCCATTTGACCACGCCGGTTTCATTGGCCGGCGGCGGCGAAGGCGGAATCGTCCCCTCGGCCACGAATGCGATCGAGTTGGTGGTTTGATCACTCATGGCTCAGCGCTCCTTCAATTTGACGGATGCGTTGTAAATGTTCATCACAGCCGAGATCAGCAGCGAAGCCGTCAGATAGAACAGCATCAGCAGCAGAACACATTCGATCGCACGACCGGTCTGGTTCAGCGAGATCCCACCCAGGGTGGCGGTAATGTCCGCATAGCCCACGGCGATCGCCAGAGACGAGTTCTTGGTGATGTTCAGGTATTGCGAGATCAACGGCGGGATGATCACCCGCAGCGCCTGGGGCAGGATCACGAGTTTCATGATGCGCCCCGGACGAAGACCCAAAGCGGCCGCAGCCTCGGTCTGACCTTTCGAGATTGCCTGGATGCCTGCGCGCACGTTCTCGGCGATGAAGGCCCCCGTGTAGATCGACAGGGCGAACCACAAGGCGATCAAGGGACCGCCCACCTTGATGCCACCGCTGAAGTTGAAGCCTTTCAACGCGGGCACATCCCAGGTCAAGCCCATCAGGACCATCAGGGTCAGGAAGGGTACCAACCACACGGCCAGTTTTACCAGGAAGGTCTTGGGACGTTCACCGGTTTGCTCCTGCTTAAGGGTCGCACGCTTTTCAACTTCGTGCGACGCGAACCAAGAGCCGACCAGACCCGCAAGCACCAGAAGCCAGTTCAAGATCGTGGAGCTGAAAAGACCGTTGCTGAATTCCGGCCGCGGGATGTAAACACCGCGGTTCGTGAAGGCGAACAGGTCGAACAGCATGCTCGAGGTCGGGTTGTCACCCCGGAACGCCCGTGGCCCCGGCAGCACTGCCGTCATGATGGTGAAGATGATGATGATCCAGATCAGAACCGGAATGTTCCGGAAGATCTCGACATAGATCGCCATCAGCTTGGAGACGAGCCAGTTGTTCGACAACCGCAGGACACCTGCGATCACACCGAAAATGGTGGCCGTGACACAGGCAAGAAACGCAACCAGCAGCGTGTTGAGGATACCAACGATCGCCGCGCGTCCATGTGAGGACTGGCTGTCATATTCGACCAGGCGCTGGTTGATGTCGTAACCGGCCGGGTCGCCTAGAAATGCAAATGAGATGTTCAGGCCAGCAGCCCTGAGGTTCTGGATCAGGTTGTTGCCAAGATACCAGATGCTGAGCGCAATAACGATGGCCGCAATCACTTGGAAGGTCAAAGAGCGATAGCGGGTATCGTTTATGAGCATCGACAACCGAAAATCAGCTTTCGGTGGGTCAGTCATAGTCGACATGTTTTGGGATCCCCGTGGCTTGCGGATGCTTCTGATTTGGCAGGGTATTCCCTGCTCCCGAGCTGTCCGCAGCTATTTATGAGAAATGGGCGCAGGAAACCCTGCGCCCTTCTCGGTTTTCTTAACGGAACGGCGGCGAGTACAGCAGGCCACCATCGGTCCACTGGGCGTTCAGCCCGCGTGCCAGACCGATCGGGGTGTCTTCGCCGATGTTCTTGGCAAACACTTCGCCATAGTTGCCGCCCGCCTTGATCGCGCGCATGGCCCACTGGGCGTCCAGACCCAGCATCTCGCCCAGGGTGCCTTCGCTCCCAAGCAGGCGGTTGATTTCCGGGTTCTCGGTGCCGGCTGCCATCTCATCGATATTGGCCGAGGTGATGCCCAGCTCTTCGGCCGAGATCATCGCGTTCAGGGTCCAGCGAACCACGTCGCCCCACTCGTTGTCGCCGTGACGGACCAGCGGGCCCAGCGGCTCTTTCGAGATGATTTCGGGCAGCAGAACATGGTCACCGGGGTTTTCGAACGTGGCGCGGGTTGCGGCCAGGCCCGATGCGTCGGTGGTGTACACGTCACAGGCACCGGCCAGGTACTGCTGCTGCGCTTCGGCGTTGGTTTCGATCGGCACCGGCTCGTAGCTGATGTTGTTCGAGCGGAAGAAATCCGCCAGGTTCAGCTCGGTGGTGGTGCCGGTCTGGATGCAGACGGTTGCGCCGTCCAGTTCCTTGGCCGAGCTCACGCCCAGCGACTTGGGCACCATGAAGCCCTGACCGTCATAGTAGTTGACGCCGACAAATTCGAACTTCAGGTCAACGTCGCGGCTGAAGGTCCAGGTGGTGTTGCGCGCCAGCATGTCGACCTCGCCCGACGCCAGAGCGGTAAAGCGGGTCTTGCCGGTGGTGGGCACGAATTCGACAGCGTTCGCATCGCCCAGGACGGCGGCGGCAACGGCGCGGCAGACGGCCACGTCAAAGCCTTGCCATTCGCCGTTAGCGTCGGGTGCCGCAAAACCGACCAGACCGGTGGTCACGCCGCAGTTCAGCTTGCCGCGCGCCTTAACGTCGTCCATGGTTCCCGCCGCGGCCGCGCCAGCAGCCAGACCAGCAATCGTCGCCGCGCCCAAGATTACGGATTTTTTCATTTTTACCTCTTCCTGATTTCCCGCCCCGATCCGGGACGGGCTTTTATCCGACACGCAAGGTAGCCGGACCGGTTACCCAAAAGGTGTCTCCCCTTTAGTGCGCCCGAGTTTGGGCGCATTCATAAACAAACGTCAAGGGCCGGATCATGGAAATCGATGAGATCAAGCAGGCAGCGTAGGCAAGTCTCTCAAATCGGGACCAAAAAGGCTCAGACCGATAGATCGTAGAACTTTTTGGCGTGCAGGAAGGCGGCCCTTTTGATCTCGGCGGCCTGAACGGCTTCTGCGTCGTCGCCCCATTGCTCGGCCTGCCACGATTCATCCAGCCGCGAAATGCGCCATATATCGTCCGGTTTGCGCCAATTCCGGGCAGCTGCAAAACCCAGAATCAGCGACCCCGACAGGCTCACCAGATCGTGAAAGGCCGCCAGACGGAACGCGTCCAGCGCGTGCACCATGTCGCGCAACCTGTTTACGGCTTCCGCAGGCTGCGGCTGATGCACCACGCCCGCAACCGTCTGCAGACGCGCCCCCAACGTTTCGGCGGCCCAGTCCAGCGCCGGGTCCCATTGTTCGGCCTGACGCTCGGCCAGCTCCCGAGGATGGGTGGCGCGATAGCACAGCAGGTCAGAGTCGCCATAGTCGGCCAGCATGTCGGCCACCTCGGCATGTTGATGCGTCACCTTGTCGATCGCGGCATTGGCCGAGCGGGTAAAGGGCATGGTCGCGGGGTCGACTTCTTTTTCCTGCGCGTCCCATTCCCGCGCGACCGCTTCGGCCATGGCCCGGGTGGGCAGCACCAATGGCGCCTTGGCCGGCGTCTTCACACGACGCCCGTCCAGCTCGACGGCATAGCCGTCATCGGCTGCGACCACGGCGCTTGATGTCCAGAAGCGTTTCGGTTTCCAGTCACTCATGCTCTTGTCCCCAGAATTCTGTCAGCGCGTCGGGCAGTTGATCGAAACTGTCGATCACCCTGCGCGCGGCCACCAGACGCGACCGGTCGTGATAGCCCCAGGCCACTCCGATCCCGTGAACGCGCGCCGCCTGCGCCATTTCCATGTCGAAACTCGTGTCGCCGATCATCACCGCATCCGCAGGTGTGACGCCAGTCTCGGACAGGGCCGTTTCGATCATCGAGGGATGCGGTTTCGACGGGTGATGGTCGGCCACCTGCCGGGTGACGAAAACGTGCCCGAGGTCGTGCGCCTCAAGCAGCGCGTCCAGCCCGCGCTGTGACTTGCCCGTGGCCACGCCCAGCAGGATCTCGGGGGTGGCGTGCAGCCGATCGATGACGTCGCGGGCGCCGGGGTACAGGGGCGAGCCGGCGGCGCCCTGCTGAAGGCGCTGCGCGTGGTAGGCTTGCTTGTAGCCATCGACCAGCCGGGCCTGCATGCGCGGCGGCTGCTCGGGCACGAGGCGCGCAATCGCAACCGGCAGGGAAAGACCCACGATCGACAGGATCGCGGCGCGATCCGGCACCGGCAGCGACACCGCCTGGAAACTGGCGGTCATGGCCGACACGATGCTGGCCTGGCTGTCCACCAGCGTCCCGTCCACATCGAACAGAACCAGTCGCAGGTGCGCGGTCATCGCAGCGCCTCGAACGGGTCCTCGGCGGCCAGATCCTCGGTCCAGCCCAAGGTGTCCCAACTGTCTTTCATGTGCGGCGGCAGCGGGGCGTTGATCGTGATTTGCTTGCCGGTCATCGGATGCTTGAATGACGCGGTTCGGGCGTGCAGATGCAACTTTTTGCTGATGACCCCACCCAATTGTGCGCCCCAGCCATCGCCCAGATTTTCCTGACCCGAGCCGCCATATTTCCCATCCCCGATGATCGGGTGCCCGATGGCCGCCATATGCGCACGCAGCTGATGTGTGCGACCGGTGACGGGCTCCATCGCCACCCATGATGCACGGCTGGCCACCCGATACAGCGTGGCATAAAGCGTGTGCGCCCGTTTGGCGCCCGGCGTACTGTCGATTTCGTTCAGGTGGAGGGCGATCATCTTTTCGCCTTCGCCCTGCTTGCCGTGACCGGGGGCCTTGACCAGCCCGGTCTTGATCTCGCCCAGATACGGGGTCGGCACACCAGCCACCAGCGCCCAGTAGATCTTGCGTGTGTTGCGATGCCGGAAGGCCGCGGTCAGGCCCTTGGCCGCTTCGCGCGTGCGCGCCATCAGCAGCACGCCCGACGTGTCCTTGTCGAGCCGATGCACGAGCCGTGGGTTCTCGTCATAGCCAAAGCGTAACGCTTCGGCGAGGCCGTCCACGTGCCGGGCCTGGCCGCTGCCGCCCTGAACGGGCAGGCCGTGGGGCTTGTTCAGCGCCAGCACGTGGTCGTCCCGGTAGATCACGCAGGCCTGGATCATTTTCGCATCGGCATCCGTCACGCGGGGGCGGGCCGGGGCAGGTTTGTGATCCGGGTCGGGCAGGGGCGGCACACGCACCACCTGCCCCGCCCGCAGCCGGGTCGAGCCCTTGACCCGCCCGCCGTCCACGCGCAGTTCACCCTTGCGGCACATCTTTTCGATCCGGCCCTGGCTGACATGCGGGAACAGGCGCCGCAACCAGCGGTCCAACCGCTGGTCGCCGTCGCCCGGCTCGACCGTGATCATCTGTACGCCGCTCATGCCAATACCCCTTGCAACCGGATGCTGCGCGCCCGGAAAATCGCCCGTGTCAGTGCCTCAGAAAACATCCGCGTCTGTCGCGCGCCGCAAGGCAAGAGTCAAGCAGGCTGACGGGCTCGCGGGCCAAGGCCGCTCAGATATCGTTGAAATCCCCGTGCCGCCCCGCCCCATCGCGGAACCGAGCCGCGCCGGACGTACCCTCGCGGCGGATGGCGTCCAGCCCGTTGGCCCATTCGACCTTCAACGCCTCGCGCAACGGCATCCCCCGGGTTTCGATGATCGAGCGGCGGTCGGCGCCGACGGCCTCCTGCGGGAAGCGGGCAATTTCGTGCGCCATCGCTTCGGCCGCGATGCGGGTTTCACCCTGCGGCACGATTTTCTCGGCCAGCCCGATCCGTTCGCACTCGTCAGCCATGACCGTGCGCCCGGTCAGCGCGATCTCGAGTGCCTTGCCCTGCCCGACCAGCCGCGGCAGCCGCACCGAACCGCCATCCATCAGCGTGATTCCCCAACGGCGGCAATAGACGCCCATATAGGCGTCCTCGGCCATCACCCGGATGTCGCACCAAAGGGCCAACTCCATGCCGCCGGCAACAGCGGCGCCTTCGATCGCGCCAATGACCGGCTTTGACAGCTCCAGCCGCGATGGGCCCATCGGGCCCAGCAGCGACGGCGCGGCCCCGATTGGAAAAGCGTGCCTGTCGAAATAGGGCTCGCGCAGGTCCGGGTCAGACAGCGTGGCTGCCATCTTGAGGTCCCAGCCCGCGCAGAAATTGCCGCCCTTTCCCCAGAACACGGCGACCTTGGCCGCGCTGTCCTCGAAGGCAATGAAGGCCTCGGCCAGGGCTGCCGCGTGTTCGGCATCTACGGCGTTTCTGGCCTGGGGCCGGTCGTGGATGATGGTCCACACGTCGTCTGTCTTGTCGATGGAAACGGTCATCTGCGCTCCTCCCTAGCGGCATGTAATCCTAGGGAACCCCGGGCGCGCCTTGAGTGTCCCGCGAAACGCGACGGAACGGTCCGAACTGACCCTGCGTCACGACCCGTTGCGTTGACTGCGCAGTTTCGAAAAGTAGTCCAGACGCTTTTTCAACTCGCGCTCGAACCCGCGTTCGACCGGCTGGTACAGGACCGGGCGCTTCATGGTCTCGGGAAAGTAGTTCTGCCCCGAGAACCCGTCCTCGGCATCATGATCATAGGCATAGCCCGCGCCATAGCCCTGATCCTTCATCAATCCCGTCGGCGCGTTCAGGATGTGTTTGGGCGGCGGCTCGCTGCCCGACTGCTTGGCCAGGCGCATCGCCGCCTTGTAGCCCACATAGGCCCCGTTGGATTTGGGCGCCAGCGCCAGATACACGACCGCCTGCGCCAGCGCCAACTCACCCTCGGGCGACCCGAGCCGCTCGTACACCTCCCAGGCATGCAGGCAGATCGACTGGGCCTGCGGATCGGCCAGACCGATATCCTCGACCGCCATCCGGGTGATGCGGCGGGCCAGGTATCGCGGATCCTCGCCCCCGGTCAGCATCCGTGCGAACCAGTACAGCGCCGCATCCGGGTCGGACCCGCGCACCGATTTGTGCAGCGCCGAGATCAGATTGTAGTGCTCGTCCCCCGACTTGTCGTATTTCGCGGCACGACGCATCAGGCGCTTGGCCAGCGCGTCGGGGTCCAGCGGCGCGTCCACCGACCAGGCCGCGATTTGCTCGATCAGGTTCAACAGCGCCCGGCCGTCTCCATCCGCCATTTCCTGCAGCGCGTCCCGCGCTGCGGGTGTCAGAGGCAACGCCTTGCCCAGCTCTTTTTCGGCACGCTGCGTCAGGCGTTCCAGATCGGCCAGGCCCAGCCGTTCCAGCACTAGCACCTGCGCGCGGCTGAGTACGGCGGCGTTCAACTCGAACGATGGGTTTTCGGTGGTCGCGCCCACCAGAAGGATCGTCCCGTCCTCCATATGCGGCAGGAACCCGTCCTGCTGGGCCTTGTTGAAACGATGGATCTCGTCCACGAACAACAGCGTCCCCTTGCCGTTCCGCCGCCGCAACTTGGCAGCCTCGAACACCTTCTTGAGGTCGGGAACGCCAGTGAAGATCGCGCTGATCTGTTCGAAATGCAGGTCGGTTTCTTTGGCCAGCAGCCGCGCGATGGTAGTTTTGCCGACCCCCGGCGGCCCCCAGAAGATCAGGCTGGACAGGCTGCCCGACGCCAGCATCACCCCCAGCGGCGCCTCGGGGCCCAGAACCTGTTGCTGCCCGATCACCTCGGACAGCGCCCGGGGCCGCAACCGGTCTGCCAGCGGGCGGTTCGGGGCCGGTTCGGAGGCCTGCCCTTCGGTGTCGAACAGGTCACTCATGCCATCAGAGCCTGAACCGCAACGACACGGGCTTACCGCCGCGCACCAGATCGATCTGCACCCGCCGGCCCGGGTCGCGCAGCGCCCGAACGACGTCGCGCGGGCGTTCGGCCTTTCGCCCGTTCACGGCATTGATTACGTCGCCGGGCCGCAGCCCGGCCCGCGCGCCATAGGGGCCGGGGTCGACAACGACCACACCGGTTTGAGACAGGGGCAGCCCCATCTTGACGATCAAAGCCGGGTTGATTCGCGCAACCGTCATCCCCGGCAGAACCGTGCGGTCGTTCAAAGTGGTTTCCTCGGCCGTCGGCGTTTCAGGCGCAGCCATCAGCGCCACACTGACATCTTTCCTGTCACCACCGCGCAGCCGGGTCAGAACGGATGTCCCACCAACACCCGCCACCGACATGCGAAACTTCATCTCGGCGGGCGAGTTCACCTCTTCACCATCCACATGCGTGACGATGTCGCCCACCCGCAAGCCAGCCTCGGCCAATGGGCTGAGCGGATGGAGGTCCGAGATCACCACGCCCTGCGGCAGCGAAAGCCCAAGCGATTCCGCGATGTCGGCGCTCATGATCTGACCGGCCATGCCGGCCCAGGGGCTGACGAATTCCGTGTTGCCCGCCTTAGCCTGACGCAGGAATTCCGCCACCAGATTGGCCGGAATGGCAAAGCCGATGCCGTTGGACCCGCCCGACCGCGTGAGGATCGAGGTGTTGATGCCGATCAGATCTCCGTTGACGTCGATCAGAGCGCCCCCGGAATTGCCCGGGTTGATGGGCGCATCGGTCTGAATGAAATACCCCCGCGCATTGCCCGTGGCAGTTCCCGACCGCGCCAGCCCCGAGATGATGCCCGACGACACGGTCTGCCCCACGCCGAACGGGTTGCCGATGGCCAGAGCCAACTCGCCAACCTCGACCTGATCCGAATCGCGCAGACGCAGGAAGGGCAGGCCCTGCGCGTCCAGCAGGCGCAGGATGGCGATGTCGCTTTCCTCGTCGCCTAGGACGACCTCGGCGTGAAATTCACGACGATCCGTTGTGACGACCCGGATCTCGGTCGCGGTGCCGACGACGTGGTAGTTCGAAACGACGTAGCCATCCTCGGTCAAGATGACGCCCGACCCCAGAGAGTTCTGCACCCGTGGACGCGGCGTACCGAAGCCGCCACCGAAAAAGTCCTGAAAGAACGGGTCTGCGAAAATCGGGCTGCGGCGTCCGGGCCGGACGATCTTGGCATAGATGTTCACCACCGCCGGGGCCGCCTTTTTGACCACCGGGGCAAATCCCATCGAAATCTCGGCCTGCGATTGCGGAACCCGCGTCTCGGCGCCGGCCTGGGCGGCCAGTGTCATCAGACATACAGCCAGTATCGTGCGTATCATGACAGCTCCGTTCTTCCTCCGCCGAAGATATGCGGAGCGCGGCGTGCGAATGCAATAGAGCGTGGCGCTCCGCCGCCGGCAGGGTCGTTTCAAAGCCCGCAAAGCAATTAAAAACCCCTGCCCGGACGATCCGGACAGGGGTCAAGAGTTCGGCCATTCAGCCGGGTCTTATTCTTCGTCAGCGGCCGCTTCTTCGGCAGCAACGCGGGCCTTGTCGGCCGCGCCCTTGGCATCGACGTCGCGATCGACGAATTCGATGATCGCCATCGGCGCCATGTCGCCATAGCGGAAGCCGGCCTTCAGGATACGGACGTAGCCGCCCTGACGGTCCTTGTAGCGCGGGCCCAGAACCTCGAACAGCTTGGCGACGTCCTTGTCTTCCTTCAGCTGAGCTGCGGCCTGACGGCGGGCGTGCAGGTCGCCGCGCTTGCCCAGAGTGATCAGCTTTTCAACGATCGGGCGCAGCTCTTTTGCCTTGGGCAGCGTCGTCTTGATCTGTTCGTGCTCGATCAGCGAGCCGGCCATGTTCGAGAACAGGGCCTTGCGGTGCTCATGAGTACGGTTCAGGCGGCGGTAACCACGTGCGTGACGCATTTTTCAATTCCTTCTTTCGCGTTTTGCTTTGTCTGGCCGGCGATGCGTGTCACCGGCTCTCCTTGGGGCGGAAATGCCCATACGGTCCCCGGCAGCCCGGGCATTGGCGAAGACGCGCTTAGAACGCGTCTTCGAATTTTTTGGCCAGATCTTCGATGTTGTCGGGCGGCCAATCCTCGACATCCATGCCGAGGTGCAGGCCCATTCCGGACAGCACTTCCTTGATCTCGTTCAGCGACTTGCGGCCGAAGTTCGGGGTGCGCAGCATCTCGGCTTCGGTCTTCTGGATCAGATCGCCGATATAGACGATGTTGTCGTTCTTCAGGCAGTTTGCCGAACGGACCGACAGCTCCAGCTCGTCCACCTTCTT
This sequence comes from Ruegeria sp. BHSC276, assembly GCF_059612945.1. Lineage (NCBI taxonomy): Bacteria > Pseudomonadati > Pseudomonadota > Alphaproteobacteria > Rhodobacterales > Roseobacteraceae > Ruegeria > Ruegeria sp. BHSC276. Next base: position 712,798 of record NZ_JBXWRP010000001.1, read on the forward strand.
CAGCAGCAGCGGGTTGAACTCCAGACCATCGTCCTCGTCCTGGCGGCCCGCCGATTCCGGCTCGTCGAAGTTGACGAAGATCGACAGCTGATCCTGCAGGATGCGGGCGGCGAAGGCCAGCGCATCCTCGGGCGTGATCGAGCCGTCGGTTTCGATCTTCATGGTCAGCTTGTCATAGTCCAGAACCTGACCTTCGCGGGTCGGCTGAACGTCATAGGCGACCTTCTTGACCGGCGAATAGATCGCGTCGATCGGGATCAGGCCGATAGGCGCGTCTTCGGGCTTGTTCTTCTCGGCCGAGACATAGCCCTTTCCGGTGTTGACGGTCAGTTCCATGAACAGGTCGGCGCCATCGTCCAGGTGGCAGATGACGTGATCGCGGTTCAGAACCTCGATGCCGGCGCTTTCGCTGATGTCGCCTGCGGTGACGACTGCGGGGCCTTTGGCATTGATCGACAGGCGCTTGGGGCCTTCGACTTCCATGCGCAGAGCGACCTGCTTGAGGTTCAGGATGATGTCCGTGACGTCTTCACGCACACCTGCGACCGAGCTGAACTCGTGCAGGACGTTGTCGATCTGGACGCTGGTGATGGCCGCGCCTTGCAGCGAGCTCATCAGCACGCGGCGCAAGGCGTTGCCCAAGGTCAGACCAAAGCCGCGTTCAAGCGGTTCGGCGACGATGGTGGCCTGGCGCGCGGGATCATTGCCCGGCTTGCCGTCAAGCTGGGTCGGCTTGATCAATTCAGCCCAATTCTTGTGGATCATGTAATCCCTCCATTCCTGTCTGCGCCCCATGACCAACAAGGTGCAGACGCCCGAGGTTCAAAATGACGTGCTGGGGCCGTGCGAAAACACAGCCCCAGCTCAATTCCAAATTGCTTAGACGCGGCGGCGCTTCGGCGGGCGGCAACCGTTGTGGGCAATCGGGGTCACGTCGCGGATCGACGTGATGTTGAAGCCCACGGCAGCCAGCGCGCGCAGCGCCGATTCACGGCCCGAACCGGGGCCCTGAACTTCGACTTCCAGCGTCTTGACGCCATGTTCCTGCGCCTTGCGGCCAGCGTCTTCGGCGGCCATCTGCGCGGCGTAGGGGGTCGACTTCCGCGAACCCTTGAAGCCCATGGTGCCGGCCGACGACCACGAAATGGCGTTGCCCTGCACGTCCGAGATCAGGATCTTGGTGTTGTTGAAGGTCGAGTTCACATGGGCGACGCCCGATGCGATGTTCTTGCGCTCTTTGCGTTTTACGCGTGTCTTGTCACGTGCCATCGGTCAGACCCTCCTTACTTCTTCTTGCCCGCGATCGGCTTTGCGGGGCCTTTGCGGGTACGAGCGTTGGTGTGGGTGCGCTGACCGCGAACCGGCAGGTTGCGGCGGTGACGCAGACCGCGATAGCAGCCCAGGTCCATCAGGCGCTTGATGTTCATCTGCACTTCACGACGCAGGTCGCCTTCGACGGTGTAGTTGGCGTCGATGTGCTCGCGGATGGCCAGAACTTCGGCATCCGACAGTTCGTTCACCCGGCGGCTCTCGTCGATGCCCACGGCTTCGCAGATCGCCTTGGCCGAGGTGTTGCCGATTCCGGTGATGTAGGTGAGGGCGATAGGTACCCGCTTTGCAGTCGGGATGTTTACGCCGGCAATACGTGCCACGTGTCACTTTCCTTTCGTTGCGGTTCCGTAATTCCAGAACCTTTTTTCACAACGCCCAACCGTGGCAGTGTGGCCAGAGGGTTCAGCATCATTCGAGGTGGTCTTGGCATGCGGGACGAATCCCGCACACGCGGTTGATTCCCCAAGGGGATGGGGGTCGATATGGGCTTTTGGACTTGGCGTCAAGCCCCTTGCTGCCTCAGCCCAGTATGGCCTCGATCGAGGCCCGGACTTCCTTGATGTCCGCCAGCCCGTTCACCGGACGCAGATCACCTTTGGCATAGTAGTAACCGATCAACGGAGATGTCTTCTTGTAGTACTCCATCAACCGGGTCCGCAGGCTGTCTTCGTTGTCATCGGCCCGGCGTACCATGTTGGTACCGCCACATTTATCACATTCCCCATCGACCGCGGTGGGCTTGGTTTCGTCGTGATAGACCTCGCCGCAATCGCCACAGGTGAATCGGCCGGTGATCCGCTTGACCAACGCATCGTCATCCACGCGCATTTCGATCACGGTGTGCAGCGACTGACCCAGCTTGGCCAGCAGGGCGGACAAGGCGTCAGCTTGGGCCAAGGTACGCGGGAAGCCGTCGAAGATGAATCCAGCGCCCTTTTCGGTGGTCAGCTTTTCTTCGATCAGGCCGATAACGATCTCGTCGGTGACAAGCTTGCCCGCATCCATGATCGCAGCCACCTTCTTGCCCATCTCGGTTCCCGAGCTGCGGGCCTCGCGCAGCATGTCACCGGTGCTGAGCTGGATCATGCCCCGCGTTTCAACCAGGTGACGTGCTTGCGTACCCTTGCCTGCCCCCGGGGGGCCCAGAAGAATGATATTCATCGACGAGCGGGTCCCTTCCTGCCGCGTTTCTTGCCTTTGCCGCGCAACTGGGACTTTTCGATCAGCCCTTCGTATTGATGCGCCAGCAGGTGGCTCTGAACCTGTTGGATCGTGTCCATGGTCACAGAGACGATGATCAGAACTGAGGTGCCACCGAAATAGAACGGAATGGCGAACTGGCCGCGCAGGATCTCGGGCAGCAGGCAGACCGCCGCCAGATAGGCCGAGCCCAGCACCAGCACGCGGTTGACCACATATTCCAGATACTCGGCGGTTTTCTTACCGGGACGGATGCCGGGCACAAAGCCGTTCTGCTTTTTCAGGTTGTCCGCCACGTCATCCGGTTTGAACGACACGTTGAACGTGTAGAAATACGCAAAGAACACGATCATCGAAGCGAAGAACAGCAGGTACAGCGGCTGTCCCGGTCCGAAATTGGCCAGCAGCCACGACATGATCGGTCCGTTCGCCGCGCCCGACGAGAAGGTCGAGATCGTGACCGGCAGCAGCAGCAGCGAGCTGGCGAAGATCGCCGGAATCACGCCGGCAGGGTTGACCTTGACCGGCAGGTGGCTCGAGCCGCCTTCATAGACCTTCATGCCGACATTGCGGCGCGGGTACTGGATATGGATCTTGCGCAGCGCGCGCTCCATGAACACCACGAAGGTGATCACAGCGATCACCATCACGATCACGCCGACGATCACGGCCGGGCTGATCGCACCGCTACGGCCTGAGGCGAAGAACTGCGCCAGCGCCGCCGGAACCTCGGCGATGATACCGACGAAGATGATCAGCGAGATGCCGTTGCCGATGCCGCGCGCGGTGATCTGTTCGCCCAGCCACATCAGGAACATGGTGCCGCCCACCAGCGTGATCATCGTGGACAGGCGGAAATACAGACCGGGATCGGTCGCCAAATCGCCCGATTCCAGCGAAACCGCCAGGCCATAGGCCTGCACGGTGGCCAGCGCCACAGTGCCGAAACGGGTGTATTGGTTGATCTTCTTGCGGCCCTGCTCGCCCTCTTTCTTGAGTTGTTCGAGCGCGGGAACCATCGAGGTCAGCAGCTGCACGATGATCGATGCCGAGATATAGGGCATGATGCCGAGGGCAAAGATACCCATCCGCCCCAGCGCCCCGCCGGTGAACATCGAAACCATCCCACCGATGCCCTGCCCCGCCTGCTCCATGAACTCGCGCAGCGCCTGCCCGTCGATCCCCGGCACCGGAATGAAGGTGCCCAGACGATAGACGATCAGCAAACCCAGCGTGAACAGGATGCGGTTGCGCAGATCGGTGGCCTTGCCCAGGGCAGCCCAGCTTGTGTTGGCTGCCATTTGTTCTGCTGCTGATACCATAAATCGGTCTCTCTTATGAAAACGCCGCCCGGAACCGTTTTCCGGCTCGGGCGGCGTCTTGGAAAACTCTGAGGTCTATGTAAGCGGGTCGGCGCCCGCTCACAAGCGCTTACTCTGCCGCAGCGGCTTTTGTGACCTTCAGTGAACCGCCCGCTTTTTCCACGGCTTCGATGGCCGACTTCGAGGCGCCGGTCACTTCCAGGTTCAGCTTGGCGGTGATTTCACCCTTGGCCAGAACGCGGACGCCGTCCAGCTTGCGGCGGACCAGGCCCGAGGCAATCAGAGCGTCCTCGGTGATCGCGGCCTTGGCGTCCAGCTTGCCGGCGTCGACGAATTTCTGGATCAGGCCCAGGTTCACAACGGCGTATTCCTTGCGGTTCGGCTTGTTGAAGCCACGCTTGGGCAGGCGCTGATACAGCGGCATCTGGCCGCCTTCATAGCCGTTGATGGCCACACCCGAACGGGATTTCTGGCCTTTGATACCACGGCCACCCATTTTACCCTTGCCCGAGCCGGGACCACGGCCAACGCGGGTCCGTTTCTTGACGGCGCCGGGATTGTCGCGCAGTTCATGCAGTTTCATGTCGCTTCTCCTTAGCCGGATATGACCCCGAAGCGTGATGGGCCAAACACGGCATTTCTTGATTTTGATTCTCGTGGCCGTCATGCCACCGAAGCCCGATACAGCGTCAGGCCTCCGGTTGCAAGTTTTGATTGTCCGATCGCAACGAGTCAGCCCTCGGGATCGGAGATCGGCGCGTCTTGCGGAACGATACCATGTTTGGCCACCAGTTGCCCGACCAAGCTGTCGGGGTGCGGAACGCCGCCGTTCTTGCGCATGATCGCGCGCATCCGGCGTCCGTAGAGATGGATCGAAACCGTATCTTCGTGGAAAAACCGGTCGAGATTCGTATTCGGCCGTGCCATGGCGCGGCGGCGCGTGAAATTGATCGGATAGAACACATGCTCTGGCAGGGCGTATTTGATCTCGCCTGTTTCCTTCAACGCCCAGGTGAACGCCTTTGGCCCCCACACACCCCACAAAAACTCGGGAACGTTGGTGGGATTTCCGGCGTCCCGCGCCTCTTCCAATGGCCGCCGGTGGCGCGGAGGCAGCCAAGGCGGTATTCGATACGGATCATTCGTGTACTCGATCAGCTTGGCCAGAGTTTCACTGTCATGCGGCAGCCCCAATACGCCGATGGCTACCTCACCCTCGAGATACCCGTAGTAATGGCCATTCGCCGTTGAATAGGGTTTCAGGCAATAGGCATCAGTGTCGGCCCAAATCAGGTCGGGTTCCTGCGCCAGCATCCGGTATCGGAACTTGTCGGAATGCGGCGCCGGGCTTTGGGTGCGGTCATGGGTGATGAATTCGGAATCGGGCAGGATCTCTCGGGCGTCCCGCTGCTCCACCCCGTCGGGAATGTTGGTCACGTTGTTGTAGGTGTACAGGCGCACGCTGTGGCCCATGTCCAGATAGGACTGGATGCAAAGCAGCTCGAGGAAACTGAGCGGCCCCTCCACCCACAGCATTCCGATCTGGTAGTCCCTCGCCATGCCCTGCCCTTTCACCCGCAAAATCGCGTTGTTCAGGAAGTGGCGCAATTCCCGGTCCCATGCAACGGTGCAGTTGGCGCCCCTTGGAAATTCTTGAGGAGACAGACGCCCAAAAAGGAAAAGGGCGCCCGTCCGGCGCCCCACCTGCATCGCGAAGAAGGCCTTTGCCACTTACGAGCAATAAGCGTGCTCGCGTGCGATATCGGCAATGTCGCAGCGGCGGATGCCGATGTCGTTGAGTTCACGGTCGCTCAACCGCTGCAGCTCGGAATAGGTCTTGCTGTATTCTCGCGCGCGGGTCTGGGCGCGCTTGATGCCGTCGATCAGGTCGCGGATGCGGGCGGTCAGGTTCAGGCCGCCATGGGGGATGTTCAGTGCGTGTGCCATATCTGGGCTCCGTTCTTGCCGGGGCGTATTCCCTGGCGCTGTGAGTGTCGTTCCTTTTGGACACTCCACAGATAGGCCCGGATGTTACCGCAAACAATCCAAGTCTCGGTCTACCCGTCATGCGCCAGATGCATGGCAAGCCATGCAGACGGCGCAAAGAAAAACGCCCCCGAACGGGTCGGGGGCGTTTTCGAGTTGGGTCCGAGACGCGATCAGTCGCGTTCTTCGATGATCTCCACCAGATGCGGGATCTTGTTGACCATGCCGCGGATCGAGGGGGTATCCTCCAGTTCGCGGGTCTTGTGCATCTTGTTCAGGCCCAGGCCGATCAGGGTTGCGCGCTGGTCGGCGGGGCGGCGGATCGGCGAGCCGATCTGCTTGACGACGATGGTTTTTGCCATGGTGACGTCTCCTTACGCTTCTTCGGCGACTTGCGCCGATGCGGCCGGTGCTTCGTCCCGCTTGGGCAGGATGTCAGCAACCTTCTTGCCACGACGTGCGGCAACCGAACGCGGGCTCTGTTCTTTCTTCAGGCCGTCGATGGTGGCGCGGATCATGTTGTAGGGGTTCTGCGAGCCCAGCGACTTGGACACCACGTCCTTGACGCCCAGCATCTCGAACACGGCACGCATCGGACCACCGGCGATGATACCGGTACCTTCCGGCGCGGTGCGCATGACGACCTTGCCGGCGCCGTGGCGGCCTTCGATGTCGTGGTGCAGGGTGCGGCCTTCGCGCAGCTGCACGCGGATCATGTTGCGTTTGGCCTGCTCGGTGGCCTTGCGGATGGCTTCGGGCACTTCTTTCGCCTTGCCCTTGCCAAAGCCGACGCGGCCTTTCTGATCGCCGACAACCACCAGAGCGGCGAAGCCGAAGCGCTTACCACCCTTTACAGTTTTCGACACGCGGTTGATCGCAACCAGGCGATCTGCGAATTCCGGTGCTTCCTCGCGCTCGCGACGGTTGCCCCGGCGGTTTTCACGTTCTGCCATTTCGGCATCCCTTTCTCTGATGGCGCGTCAGCGCCGTTACTTCAATCCAGGTGAGCCCCGGCCCGCGGCCGAGGCTCCCGGATCATCGGGGTGGCCGCATGGGCCACCCACAGGTCTTAGATCTTCAGACCGCCTTCACGCGCAGCGTCGGCCAGAGCCTTCACCTTGCCGTGGAACAGGAAGCCGCCACGATCGAAATAGGCCTCTTCTACGCCGGCCTTCTTGGCCCGCTCTGCGATGGCCGCGCCCACCTTGGTGGCCGCTTCGATGTTGTTCTTGCCGACAACGCCCAGATCCTTTTCCAGGGTCGAGGCCGAGGCCAGGGTCACGCCGCGCACATCGTCGATCAGCTGGACCGAGATGTTCTTGTTCGAGCGGTGCACCGACAGGCGCGGACGCCCGGCGTTGACCTTGCGAAGCTTGTTCCGAACGCGCAGGCGGCGCTTCAGAAACAGGGTTCTTTTGCTGTTTGCCATTGTGTTCGTCCTTACTTCTTCTTGCCTTCCTTGCGGAAGATGAACTCGCCCTTGTAGCGGATGCCCTTGCCTTTGTACGGCTCGGGGCGGCGCCAGTCGCGGATCTTGGCCGCCACTTCGCCCACCAGCTGCTGGTCGATGCCTTCCACGACGATCTCGGTCTGCTTCGGCGCGGTGATTGTGACACCTTCCGGCGCAACGAAATCGACATCGTGGCTGTAGCCCAGGTTCAGCTTCAGGGTGTTGCCCTGCATCTGAGCGCGGTAACCCACACCCTGGATCTCCAGCTCTTTCTTGAAGCCGTTGGTCACGCCTTCAACCAGGTTGGCAACCATGGTGCGGCTCATGCCCCACTGCTGACGTGCACGCTTCGAGGTGCCGCGCGGAGTGATCTTGACCACGTTGTCTTCGACCGACAGGGTGACGTCGTCGGTTGCGGTGAAGCTGCGGGTACCTTTCGGACCCTTCACTTCGATGGTCTGGCCGGACACAGCAGCGGAAACGCCGCTGGGCAGCTCGACCGGTTTTTTACCAATACGAGACATTCCAGACCTCCTTAGAAGACGGTGCAGAGCACTTCGCCGCCAACATTGTTGGAGCGAGCGTTCGCGTCCGACATCACGCCCTTGGGCGTGCTGACAATCGACACGCCCAGACCCTGACGGACCTGCGGAATGTCATTGACGCCCATGTACACGCGACGACCGGGCTTCGAGACCCGCTTCAGTTCGCGAATGACAGGGGTGCCTTCATAGTATTTCAGGCTGATCTCGAGCGCCGGATGGCCATTGGCGCCGGTCACTTTTTCATAGCCGCGGATGTAGCCTTCGTCCGCCAGCACGTCCAGAACCCAGGCGCGCAGTTTCGACGCCGGAGTGGTCACGGTGGACTTGCCGCGCATCTGCGCGTTGCGGATACGGGTGAGCATATCGCCGATAGGATCGTTCATATCACTCTCTCCCTTACCAGCTCGATTTCACCATGCCGGGGATCTGACCAGCAGAGCCCAGCTCGCGCAGCGCGATACGGCTGATCTTCAGCTTACGATAGTAAGCGTGCGGACGGCCGGTCAGCTGGCAGCGGTTGTGCAGACGGGTTGCCGAGCTGTTGCGCGGCAGTTTCGCCAGTTTCAGTCGCGCCTTGAAGCGCTCTTCCATCGGGCGGCTCTCGTCATTCGCGATTTCTTTCAGCTCGGCGCGTTTTGCGGCGTATTTGGCCACCAGGCGCTCGCGCTTCTTTTCGCGCTCGATCATTGCTTTTTTAGCCATGTCTCTTTCCTCCCGGCGCTTACGCGTTGAACGGCATGTTGAAGTGCTTCAACAGTGCCTTTGCTTCAGCGTCGGTTTTCGCTGTGGTGGCAATTACGATGTCCAGGCCCCAGACCTCGTCGACTTTGTCGAAGTCGATTTCCGGGAACACGATGTGCTCTTTCATGCCCATGGCAAAGTTGCCACGGCCGTCAAAAGCCGGTTTCACACCGCGGAAGTCACGCACGCGCGGCAGCGCGATGGTGATCAGACGGTCCAGGAATTCGTACATCCGGTCGCCGCGCAGGGTGACCTTGGCGCCCAGCGGCATGTCTTCACGGACGCGGAAACCCGCGATCGACTTCTTCGCCTTGGTCGCCACGGCCTTCTGGCCGGCAATCGCAGTCAGATCCTCGACGGCGGCCTTCGCCTTCTTCGAGTCCTTCACCGCCTCGGCACCACAGCCGATGTTCAGAACGATCTTCTCCAGCTTGGGGATCTGCATATCGTTCTTGTAGCCGAACTCTTCCTTCAGAGCGGCGCGGATCTTGTCGGCGTACTGAGCTTTCAGACGCGGGGTGTAGGTTGCAGCATCAAGCATCGATCACGTCCCCCGTGGTCTTGGCGTAACGAACCTTCTTGTCACCTTCCATGCGGAAGCCGACGCGGGTTGCCTTGCCGTTCTTGTCCAGCAGAGCCAGGTTCGACAGGTCGATCGGCATCGCCTTGGGCAGGCGGCCACCTTGCGAGGTCTGCGACTGGCGGGTGTGGCGGATGGCGATGTTGATGCCATCAACCACGGCTTTGCCAGCCTTGGGGTCGACCGAGGTGATCACGCCCTCTTTGCCCTTGTCCTTGCCGGCCAGCACGACGACCTTGTCGCCTTTGCGGAGTTTAGCAGCCATGATTACAGCACCTCCGGAGCCAGCGAGATGATCTTCATGAAGTTCTTCGCGCGCAGTTCACGAACGACGGGGCCGAAGATACGGGTACCGACGGGCTCGTTGTTGTTGTTCAGGATGACGGCGGCGTTGCGATCAAAGCGGATCGCGGTACCGTCTTCGCGACGGACTTCCTTGGCGGTGCGCACGACGACGGCCTTGCGGACGTCACCTTTCTTCACGCGGCCGCGCGGGATGGCTTCCTTCACCGAGACGACGATGATGTCGCCGACGGAGGCGTATTTACGCTTGGAACCACCCAGGACCTTGATGCACTGAACTCGGCGTGCGCCGGAGTTGTCAGCGACATCCAGATTGGTCTGCATCTGGATCATGTGGTTTCTCCCGACCTGTGGGGGCTGGTCTAGTTAGTTCCCCCAGGGTTTCGACAAATGGAAAGTTCCGGGGGCTTACGCCTCCAGAACCTCCCAGCGTTTCGTCTTCGATTTCGGCGCGCATTCGATGATGCGTACGGTGTCGCCGACCTTGAAGGCGTTCTTTTCATCGTGAGCCCGGTATTTCTTGGACTTACGGATGGTCTTCTTCAGAACAGGGTGCGTGAAGCGGCGCTCCACCAGCACGGTGACGGTCTGTTCGTTGGCGTCGCTGGTCACGGTGCCTTGCAGAATACGTTTGGGCATCTCTCAGGCTCCTCAGTTCGCAGCTTCAGCAGCTTTTTCGTTCAGCACGGTCTGGATGCGGGCCACGTCGCGGCGCACGCTCTTGATCCGGGCGGTGTTCTCGAGTTGTCCGGTCGCCTGCTGGAAGCGCAGGTTGAATGCTTCCTTCTTCAGGTTGACCAGATCCTCCCGGAGCTGGTCCGGGGTCTTGTTACGCAGTTCCTGGGCGTTCATCGCCTTTTCCTTTGCTCAAAACACCAGAAGGCCCCTTCGCGGGTCACCTTTGACCTGGTGGATGAATGACAGACATGCGAATCGCCCGACGCAGTCGGGAGATCGCAGGATGCCGCCGTATAAGGGTTTGAGGGGTGGGTGGCAAGGGAAAGTTTCAAACCTCCAACCCGTCACCTCCAGAGGTCACTCCAGCAAGCAAATCTTCGCGCTCAACTTCCTTCAAGCCCGAGCGTCGGGCTACATGAAGAAGTCGCAGGATCATGACCTCTTCGGGCTTCCCCGCAATCCAGCGAGGCGCGGCTGAAAGAGACTCCTGATCTTCTATTTTGACCGCGGAAATCCCACTTGCCTCAATCCCACCTGTAGTTGAAGCTTACCGAGATCCTCTCTTCTTCGGCCATGTTCATCGGCACCTCGTGGCGGAGCCAGCTTTCCCAAAGCAACACGTCACCGACCTCGGGCTTCATATAAATGAACGGTTGCAATTCCCGCCGTGCGCCCTTGCGGCGCACCGGCGCGGCCATCATCCGACCTGAGCGCGGGTCCTCCAGCTTCAACGCGCTGGCTCCCTCTGGCATCGAAACATAGGTCGTTCCGGATATCACACTGTGTGGATGGATATGGCTGGCATGCATTCCGCCTTCTGGCAGAATGTTGATCCAAAGATCCTCGAGCCTCAATCCGCGCCCATCCAGATCGAATTCCAAGTCTTCGGCAAACGCGGCCACATGTTGGTCCAGCACCTTGACCAGATCGGCGAAGATCGGGAAGCGCCACGGCAAGTCGGTCAGCGAGGCATAGCTGGTGTAGCCAGGATAGCCGTTTTCTTCGCACCATTCCTGGCCGGCTTCGTCGTCCTGGGCGATGACCAGACAGGAGTTCTCCAGTTCCTCCGGTTCGATCCTGGGATCGAACTCGGACAGAGCGGCGCGGTAAAGTCGGGTGACGAAGAGCGATTCGATCTGTGGCATGATCTCGTCCTAATGCAGCGTCGCAACGAAAGCCATGGAAGTTTTGCGAGGCTCTGCCTCGCGCTCCGGGATATTTGCGGCCAGATGAATCTCGCGTGAATCTCGCGGTCCATTCTTCATCAGGCAAGAAATATCCCCGGGGGAGCCGCGGCTTGCCGCGGTGTGGGAAGCGCCCCCTCGAAAAAAGCCATACCCCCGCCGGTTTCCCAACGGGGGTAGTATTGTCGCGGCGGGATTATACCAGCCGCTTACCAGTCCTCGCGGACGACGACGCGGGTCTTGATCGGCAGCTTCATCGCAGCCAGGCGCAGGGCCTCGCGAGCGATTTCATCGTTGACGCCGTCGATCTCGAACATCACGCGACCGGGCTTCACTTTGGCTGCCCAATAGTCAACCGAGCCTTTACCTTTACCCATACGGACTTCGGTCGGCTTCGAGGTCACGGGGGTATCCGGGAAGATCCGGATCCAGACACGACCTTGACGTTTCATGTGACGGGTCATGGCACGACGTGCAGCTTCGATCTGACGCGCGGTCACGCGCTCGGGCTGCAGGGCTTTCAGACCGTAGGTGCCAAAGTTCAGATCAGAGCCGCCCTTGGCTTCGCCCTTGATCCGGCCTTTGTGCATCTTGCGGAATTTCGTACGCTTTGGTTGAAGCATCTCAAATCCTCCTTAGCGACGGCCGCCTGCACCACGCGGTGCCGGACCATCCTGGAGTTCCTGTGCTTTACGGTCACGTGCCTGCGGATCGTGCTCCATGATCTCACCTTTGAAGATCCAGACCTTGATCCCGATGATCCCGTAGGGGGTCATCGCTTCGGCATGTGCGTAATCGATGTCGGCACGCAGGGTGTGCAGAGGCACGCGGCCTTCGCGGTACCATTCGGTCCGTGCGATTTCGGCACCGCCCAGACGACCAGCGACGTTCACCCGGATACCCAGGGCGCCCATGCGCATGGCGTTCTGAACCGACCGCTTCATCGCGCGGCGGAACGAAACGCGGCGCTCCAGCTGCTGAGCGATCGACTCGGCAACCAGCTGCGCGTCGAGTTCCGGCTTGCGCACTTCGACGATGTTCAGGTGCAGTTCGCTGTCGGTCATCGCAGCCAGCTTCTTGCGCAGAACTTCAATGTCCGCGCCTTTCTTGCCGATGATGACACCCGGACGTGCGGTGTGGATCGTGACGCGGCACTTCTTGTGCGGACGCTCGATGATCACACGGGCCACGCCGGCCTGCTTGCACTCTTTCTTGATGAACTCACGGATCTTGAGGTCTTCCAGCAGAAGATCACCGTAGTCCTTGGTATCTGCGTACCAACGGCTGTCCCAGGTGCGGTTGACCTGAAGGCGCATGCCGATCGGATTGACTTTATGTCCCATTAGGCTTGCTCCTCAACTTGACGCACCTTGATGGTGATCTCCGAGAACGGCTTCATGATCTTGCCGAACCGGCCGCGGGCACGCGGGCGGCCGCGCTTCATGACCAGGTTCTTACCAACCCAAGCCTCGGCGACGATCAGCTCGTCGACATCCAGGTTGTGGTTGTTCTCGGCGTTGGCGATGGCCGACTGAAGGCATTTCTTCACGTCCTGCGCGACACGCTTGTTCGAGAAAGTCAGGTCGGTCAGAGCCTTCTCGACTTTCTTGCCGCGGATCATCGCTGCAACCAGGTTCAGTTTCTGCGGGCTGGTGCGAAGCATACGGGTCTTGGCCATTGCTTCGTTTTCAGCCACGCGGCGGGGGTTCTTTGCCTTGCCCATGACTTACTTCCGCTTCGCTTTCTTGTCCGCGGCGTGACCGTAATAGGTCCGGGTCGGCGAGTACTCACCGAACTTCTGACCGATCATGTCTTCCGTGACGGATACAGGGATATGTTTCTGGCCGTTGTACACACCAAAGGTCAGACCCACGAACTGGGGCAGAATGGTGGAACGACGCGACCAGATCTTAATGACTTCGTTGCGGCCCGACTCGCGCGCTGCTTCGGCTTTTTTCAGCACGTAAGCGTCGACGAAAGGACCCTTCCAAACAGAGCGAGACATGTCTTAACGCCCTTTCTTCTTGGCGTGCCGCGAGCGGATGATCAGCTTCTGGGACGCTTTGTTCTTGTTGCGGGTACGCTTACCCTTGGTGTCCTTACCCCAAGGCGTAACCGGCGTACGGCCACCCGAGGTCCGGCCTTCACCACCACCGTGGGGGTGATCGATCGGGTTCATGGCAACACCACGGACCGACGGACGCACGCCCTTGTGGCGCATACGACCGGCTTTGCCGAGGTTCTGGTTGCTGTTGTCGGGGTTCGATACGGCACCGACGGTGGCCATGCATTCCTGGCGCACCATGCGCAGCTCGCCCGAGCTCAGACGGATCTGGGCATAGCCGCCATCGCGACCGACGAACTGGGCGTAGGTGCCCGCGGCACGCGCGATCTGACCGCCCTTGCCGGGCTTCATCTCGATGTTGTGCACGATGGTACCGATCGGCATGCCCGAGAACGGCATCGCGTTGCCGGGCTTGATGTCGGCCTTGGCCGAAGCGATGACCTTGTCGCCAACCGCCAGACGCTGCGGCGCCAGGATATAGGCCTGCTCGCCGTCGTCATATTTGATCAGTGCGATGAATGCGGTCCGGTTCGGGTCGTATTCGATCCGCTCGACGGTTGCCGCCACATCCAGTTTGTTCCGTTTGAAGTCAACGATCCGGTAGAGACGCTTTGCGCCACCGCCACGGCGGCGTGAAGTGATCCGTCCGGTGTTGTTCCGGCCGCCCGATTTGGTCAAACCCTCGGTGAGAGACTTGACCGGACGTCCTTTCCAAAGCTCCGAACGGTCGATCAGCACCAGCCCGCGCTGGCCCGGCGTCGTCGGTTTGTACGACTTGAGTGCCATGCTTTCTGTCTTCCGTTTAGCAAGCGCGAGGATCAATCCCCGCTATGTGAGAGGCCCCCGTAGGTGCCCAGGTTATAGGGCCCCGAAGGTCCCCGGCTGCAAATATCAGAGGCCCCGGAACGAATCCGAGGCCGCAAGATTGGGAGCGTGTAGCAGGGTTGGGGGTGGGTGTCTATAGGTAGTATCCCGATTTTCTTCACCCTTTGCTCACACCGAGCGCAGAAGCTACGCGACCCTTGCTCGCCACGTCACACAGAGCCCCTGTCTGTCCCGGCGCTTAGTTCTGGCTCGTGTACCAGATCGGCGAGGTATAGGCTCGGTCTTGTACGGTGGGCGGCACCACTTCGGGCAGCGGGACACCATAAAATGCCGCGTCGAAGGTTGTCCATCGAGGCTTCGGTATCTCGATTACGCGAACGTAATAGAATGCGTCTTCGGCAGGGTCGAACGCAGGGTCCTCCCAATAGCCGGACAGAGCAGCCGCACCGATGGAATTGGTGTAGGTTGCGCTCTTGATATCTACCGTGTTCCCGACCGGTTCGCGCGCACGCCCATCATCTCCGATTTCGCGACCGCCCGACACTGCGACGTCATAGATTCGTTCGTGGGATTTACCGTCGGAATCCAGCCACCCCTTGATGATCTGCACCCGATCCAAGTTGGCGCCATCAGGATCGCGTAAGGCCCTTATCAGAAACCGAGGCGAAGCCCCTTCGGGAATATTCGTCAAATCGCCGCCCATCGGAACCCCGTTCTGATATCCATTCGACACGAAATCGGATGCGTGCAGATCGGCCTCCGCGAACTCCCAGCCGCCAAAGACACGCACGCGAATACGGCTTCCGGTCGTGGCATAGGCCTCTTTACGGGTGATTGCGCCAAAAACCTCTTGCCGGGTATTTTCCCGCGCCCAGACAGCCGTCAAGCCAGCGGCAGACTCCTGCGCGGTTATGATCCGCAGAGCTGGATCTTCGGCCGGGATGACGTCGATGTTATGGCGATTGGCTGACGGCTCGGTGTGCTGGTATTTGCCAAAATAGTTGTCTTCCCGCGTGGTGGGGATCGCGGTGTGCGTGTCGGTCGTGCCGTAGAGGCCGAACTTGTAGGGGTTCACACCGATCTCGCGGCCCAGCTCCAAACCGACTTTCAGCGCCGAGCGCGCGTATTCATAGCGCAGCATCTCGGGTGTCTTCGCAGCCGTGCCGGAAAGGTTGGCCACATCCCAGCTTTCGAAATCCGCGAATTCGTCGTCGGGCGACAGCATGGGATGCGTCTCCTCGTCGCCTTTGATCTGGGTCATCTCATGCATCGGCTCCCAGCGGATACGCTGGGCCGCATATTCAGCATCCATCGGCGAACCATCGAACTTGTTCTTACTGAACATCAGCCCGTTCGACATATTGGCGTTGTGAGGCACGGCAATGGCCTGTCCACCGGTCTTGGCCTCGTAACCCTCGAGATATTCCCACAGAAGCTGAGGGTCAGGCGCCTCGAAGAACGTCAGTGGCTTGGTCTGGCTGGTTTTGTCGGCCCCGTCCCCAAACAGAATGACACGGTGCAGGTTGTCGCCCTTGGGGGTAAAGGTCCATTCAAAGCCGCTAAGCGCGGTGAAATTGCCCGGATCGTTGTATTGATCAACCGTTTCCACGATTTCCAGCCAGAGGTCCCCATCCAGGTTTAAGCCTGCGGTCGGATCCCGACCCTGTACCGTGCCGATATCAATGATCTCGGCGAAGGCAGCCATCCTTGCCTCCTGTCCCTGCCGAAACTGATCGTGAATGCGCCTGCCCCATTCATCCTGCAGAAGTCGAGGGTTGGATGTGCGGATGGCTGTTGCCAGTCCGAGCATTTCTGCGTGCTCGGTAATGGCCAGGAAATCCAGAGGGCGAACAAGTTGGACCGGTTGCCCTGTATTCGAAATGATTTTTTCACCACGCGCCACACGGAATGCGTCATGAATGCTGAGCGATGTCCCGATCAGCCCCGCATCGAACGAGATCTCGGTATGGAAATGCAGATCGCCGAACAAAACCGTGTCCGGATAGGACCGACCCACAAAGGGTGAGTAGGTCGTTTCCAGCTCCACAGCTTCCGGCTTCAAGGTCCCCTCGAATGCATGTGCTCCCGACACCGTGAAAACGACGGCACCCGCGGCAACGCAAGGCAGGTTCAACGGCTTGAAAAAATCGTACATTTCTATCCCCCCAACATTCACTTTTCATCTTATCACAATGCTCTTGAAAATTCTTGGCACTCAAAAAAATCAAATAAAAAACCCCCGCCTTTCGGCGGGGGCTTTCATCTCTTTCCAAAGACGGGTCCGATCAAAGACCGGTGGTCACGTCGATGGTGTTGCCCTCTTCCAGGGTCACATAGGCTTTTTTGACGTCTTTCCGCTTGCCCAGCTGGCCGCGGAACCGCTTGACCTTGCCTTTTGTCACGGTGGTGTTCACCGCCTTGACCTTCACACCAAACAACGCCTCGACGGCCTCTTTGATCTGCGGCTTGTTGGCGTCGATCGCGACCTCGAAGACAACCGCGCCGTTTTCGGACGCCATGGTCGTTTTCTCGGTGATGATCGGCTTGCGGATCACGTCGTAGTGTTCTGCCTTCGCGCTCATTTCAGTCGAGCCTCCAGTGCTTCGACACCCGCCTTGGTGAGCACCAGCGTGTCACGCTTGAGGATGTCATAGACGTTTGCGCCCATCGACGGCAGGACATCCAGACCTTCGATGTTGCGGGCTGCGCGGGCGAACCCTTCGTTCACGGTGGCGCCGTCGATGACCAGAGCGCGCTTCCAGCCCAGGTTTGCAACCTGCTTGGCCAATGCGGCGGTCTTGCCTTCGGCTTCGGCAGCCTCGATCACGACCAGCTCACCTGCCTTTGCCTTGGCCGACAGAGCGTGGCGCAGGCCCAGCTTGCGGAACTTCTTGGGCAGGTCGTGGCCGTGCGAACGCGGGGTCGGGCCCTTGTAGATACCACCCTTGCGGAAGATCGGCGCATTGCGGTCACCGTGACGTGCGCCACCGGTGCCCTTCTGGCGATAGATCTTCTTGGTCGAGTAGCTGGTCTCGGACCGGGTCTTGACCTTGTGGGTGCCGGCCTGCGCGTTGTTGCGCTGCCAACGGACCACACGGTGCAGGATGTCCGCGCGGGGCTCGAGGCCGAACAGAGCTTCGTCCAGCTCGATGTCGCCGGCTTTCTTGCCGTCCAGTTTGATCACGTCAAGTTTCATGCTTCACCCCCTTCCGCGGGCGCTTCTTCAGCCGGAGCCTCGGTCGCTGCAGTTTTCAGAGCAGCCGGGAACGGCAGACCCTCGGGCGCTTTCTTCTTCACGGCGTCCTTGACGGTGACCCAGCCCGATTTCGGCCCAGGAACGGCACCCTTGATGAAGACCAGGCCACGCTCGGCGTCGGTTTTGACGACTTCGAGGTTCTGCGTGGTGACACGTGCAGCACCCATGTGACCGGCCATCTTCTTGCCCTTGAACACCTTGCCCGGGTCCTGACACTGACCGGTCGAACCGTGCGAACGGTGCGAGATCGAGACACCGTGCGAGGCGCGCAGACCACCGAAGTTGTGGCGCTTCATCGCACCGGCAAAGCCTTTACCGATCGAGGTGCCCGAAACGTCAACCTTCTGACCTTCGACGAAGTGATCTGCCGAGATCTCGGCGCCCACTTCGATCAGCGCGTCTTCCGACACGCGGAACTCGGCCAGCTTGCGCTTGGGCTCGACCTTGGCGGCGGCGAAGTGGCCGCGCATGGCCTTCGAGGTGCGTTTTGCCTTGGCGGCACCGGCGCCCAGCTGAACGGCGGTATAGCCGTCTTTGTCAGCGGTGCGCTGTGCGACGACCTGCAGGTTGTCCAGGTGCAGAACGGTGACAGGGATCTGACGACCGTCTTCCATGAACAGCCGGGTCATGCCGACTTTCTTTGCGATAATACCAGAGCGCATCATCAATACCCTCCGATCTTACGACTGCAGCTTGATCTCGACGTCCACACCAGCGGCGAGGTCGAGCTTCATCAGCGCGTCCACGGTCTGGGGCGTCGGATCTACGATGTCGAGCAGACGCTTGTGCGTGCGGATCTCGAACTGATCGCGGGATTTCTTGTCAACGTGAGGGCCACGGAGAACCGTGAACTTCTCGATCTTGTTCGGCAGCGGGATCGGGCCACGCACTTGCGCGCCGGTCCGCTTGGCAGTGTTGACGATCTCTTGCGTGCTGGCATCCAGGACGCGATAGTCAAATGCCTTGAGCCGAATACGGATGTTTTGGCTTTGCATCGTAACAGCCTTTTTTTTCAGGCGTTGGAGTTGAGAGGAGGACAGGCGCTCATCGCCAACCCTCATCGAACCCAAAAGGCGGGAATCACCCCGCCTTTACGTTCTGCATGAGAACCCGCGCGGCATACATGGGAGAAAGGGGTTTGGCAAGCGGTTTGTTTGGATCAAGTCCACCGCATCTTACGCCTGATAGGCCGTGAACACGTCCAAAAAATTGGGAAATCATTGTCAGATCGAAGCATTCCAAGCCCAATCAAGCACATGATTTAACCGGGCCTAGCGATCTTCACGGACAGACACGAATAGCCAAAGCAAGAAAATTGCACCAAAGGGGTTGATAATCAATGCTGCCATTTGCCATAGCAGTCGATCTTGTCCGCGCCGTTCCGCCATGTCGCCTACCAGAGCAAACAGCTCCCAAATCAACCATAGGAAGAAAGAAATGAATAGAAGGGCAAGTATTGCTTCCATAGGCTGCTTTTTCCCTGCTCTCGCGTGTTTGCGTTTGTGACATTCTGAATGTCACCACGTTGTTGGCCCGATAGGGAGTTCAGGCTTTAACTTGATTGAGTAGTCTAAAGTTTCGGCACCGAAGTCACGACGCCTCTAAATACTTTGTCACCTTCAACATCAATTTCACAAACGCCTTCGATGCGTTCGCCAGGTTTGTTGCCCAACTGCTGCAGTAACTGCTGCCTTTCCAACTCAGGTGGGCGATAGCAAAATGACCATACTTTTTCGAGATAGAATGGCACTTCAACCGGATAGCCAAAATAGCGCCGCGAAGCCCTTTCATTCGGTACATCGAGTAGGATAGCTCGCAGTCCGCTCTTGAAAGAGATCGAAAATGCCCCTTCCGGTAAATCTGGGCGTGTATGAAACCCGGCGCTGTAGTAGTCATAAGCTATGTAGCTCACCCCAAGCACCAAGACCCCGCCAGCCAACCATTTTCACATAATCGGACAAATCCGTTTGCTCTCGTTTTGATTGTTTTACCCTGAATAGGCGGAATGTCCACTAGAGAGGAGCACCAAAAAGGGCGCCCCGAGGGACGCCCTTTCCGTCTGATCGTTCGCTTGTGCGAATTACTCGATGATTTTCGAGACGACGCCGGCGCCGACGGTGCGGCCTCCTTCGCGGATGGCGAAACGCAGGCCGTCTTCCATCGCGATCGGAGCGATCAGTTCGACGGTGAAGCCGACGTTGTCGCCCGGCATGACCATCTCAGTGCCTTCCTTCAGC